>DATCYW010000083.1:0-4328 GCA_036526255.1 Malonomonas sp.
AATTCTAACAGATTCGACTGCAACACAAAACCTAACTGAATTTTTTCCTGGTTTCTTGACTCTGGTCAAATCCTGCAGTTCTGTTATGTTTTATCTTTAGTTCATAAAAACGAAAAGAATCTGTCGCGCTAGAGAACCAACACTATTTATCTCAGGAGGAAAAGTTATGTTTTGTTACCAATGTGAAGGTGCTGCACAGGGAACCGGTTGTGACAAAGTCGGCGTTTGCGGCAAATCACCCCAAGTCTCTGATCTGCAGGACCTGCTGGTATATGCCCTGAAAGGTACAGCATTCTGGGCAAACCTGGCCCGTGGCAACGGCGCAAAAGATGCCGAGATCGATCGTTTCATGATCAAGGCGCTGTTTACCACCGTCACCAACGTCGACTTTTCCGACGCTTCGGTCACAGAAGTTATTAAGGAAGCGATCGCCCTGAAAGCCAAAGCCAAGGCCCTGGCCGGCAACTTCACCGGCGCTGTCCCGCCAGCCGCACAAGACTGGAGCCTGCCGTCTGACCAAACCGCCCTGCTGGCCCTGTCGCAGCTGCACGGCATCAAGGATGTCGGTATCGACGCAGATATCCAGTCGATGCGTTCGACGATCCTGTTCGGCATCAAGGGTTATGCGGCCTACGCTGACCACGCACTGATTCTTGAGCGTGAAAGCGATGAAATCTACGCCTTCACCCACAAAGCTCTGGCAGCGATGCTCGATGACAGCCTCGGTTTAATGGACTATGTCGGTATGGCCATGGAGTGCGGCCGCATCAACCTGGTCACAATGGAACTGCTGAACATCGCACACACCGACAAGTACGGTCATCCGGTCCCGACCCCGGTACAGCTTGGCACCAAAGCCGGCAAGGCGATTCTGGTCTCCGGTCACGATCTGCGTTTCCTCGAAAAACTACTTGAGCAGACCGAAGGCAAAGGGATCAACATCTACACCCACGGCGAAATGCTGCCGGCACACGGCTACCCCGGCCTGAAAAAATACAGCCACTTAGCTGGTAACTGGGGCGGCGCATGGCAGGACCAGCACAAAGAGTTCCAGAGTTTCCCCGGCGCGATCGTCTTCAATACCAACTGTATCCAGAAGCCGGCCGCCAACTACAAGGATCGCCTCTTCACCTGGGACCGCGTTCAGTTTCCTGACGTCAAGCATATCGACGGCTGGGATTTCTCCGCTGTCATCGATTGCGCACTGGCCGCCGATGGTTTCCCGGACGCACCCGGACAGGAAATCCTCACCGGTTTCGGTCACAATGCCGTCCTCGGCGTTGCCGATAAAGTGATCGACGCGGTCAAGTCGGGTGCCATCAAGCACTTCTTCTTGGTCGGCGGTTGCGACGGCGCCAAATCGGGGCGTAACTACTACACCGAATTCGCTGAAAAAACCCCGGCTGACACCGTCATCCTTACACTGGCCTGCGGCAAGTTCCGTTTCAACAAAATGGAGTTCGGCGACATCGGCGGCATCCCGCGCCTGCTCGACATCGGTCAGTGCAACGACGCTTACTCGGCGGTACAGATTGCCGTCGCCCTGGCCAACGCCTTTGACTGCGAAGTCAACGAGCTGCCACTGTCGTTCATCCTCTCATGGTACGAGCAGAAAGCGGTCGCCATCCTACTGACCCTGCTGCACCTGGGGATCAAGAACATCAAGATCGGCCCGACCCTGCCGGCGTTCATCACTCCGAACGTGCTGAACTTCCTGGTCGAAAACTTCAACATCGGCCCGGTCACCACTGCCGAAGCCGACCTGAAGGCGATTCTCGGCTAAGCGACAACGCTATAAACTGAAACGAACCACAAGAGCCGTCGGAGCAATCCGGCGGCTTTTGTGGTTGTTAAACAAAAACCACTAAAGATCCAAGCCATCCCTGTCGATAAAGAGTGGTTAGCTGTGCGAACACCACAGCCGGTAACAAAACAACCACGGATGGAGGAATTTATGACTGACCAGCTGAACGGAATCGGCAGCCGCAAAGCGATGTTCGAGGCAAAACCTGAACTGGCCGCCAAAGCCAAAGACGACGACCACAAAACCGAGAAGAGACTCCACAGCGGCGAGGATCGGGTCACTCTCGACCAATCTGAAAAAGCGCAACAGACTTACGGTCCGATCCCCGGAGTTGAGGTCGGCACACCCTACCAGCTACTACGCAGCCTGGTGATCAAAACCCTGCAGGACCAGGGGGCTGAGCTGCTGATCGATACCGGCAGCGAGATTCTCGACCTACAGCAGTTGACCCCGGAAAAAGCTCAGGAACTGATTTCAGCGGATGGTTATTTCGGCGTGGAGCAGACGTCAAACAGGATCGTCGACTTTGCGATCAACGCTTTCGGTAATGACCCGGCAAAGCTGGAGGAGATGAGAGCTGCCATTGAGGATGGTTTTCAGCAGGCGGCCCAGGCGTTTGGCGGCAGCCTGCCGGAGATTTCCCACCAGACCTACGATGCCATCATGGAAAAACTCGACGCGTTCGCTGAGCAGGCAGAGACTTAAGGTTACAACCGGCGCTTTAACCACGATAACAACCAAGCGGCGCCTGACAGGCGGGACAGCGCCCCGCGACCAGCCGATTCTTCAGCAGGGAAAATCCGCGCCGCGCGATCAGCAGTTCGCCACAGGCAGCACAGCAGGTATTTTCCGTCGCATGCGCGGCGATGTTCCCCAGGTAGATATGCTTGAGCCCTGCCTCCCGGCCGAGCTGCAGTCCGCGCTCCAAGGCATGAAGCGGCGTAGCCGGTGCAGTCAGGCGATGACAAGGATGATAGCGGGTAATGTGCCAGGGGGTCTGATCGCACAAGTCATCACGAATCCATCCCGCTAAGCCGCGCAGCTGGTCGTCATCATCGTTCCAGCCGGGGATCAGATTGGTCACCACCTCGACATGCACGCCGGCCTGAAAGGCGGCTTTGGTATTGGCCAGCACCTGGTCGAGTACGTCGTAACCGGTCAGGTTCTGGTAAAACTCATGGCTGAACCCCTTGATATCAACCCGGTAGGCATCGACCACGGCCAGCAACTCCTGCAATGGCTGCGGATTGATCATCCCTGAAGTCACCAGTACCAATTTCACCTGCTGCTCTCTGGCGAAACTGGCGCAGTCAAGAATATATTCAAACCAGAGACTCGGTTCATTGTAGGTAAAAACCAGGATATCCGCACCACGGGCGCGCGTCGCGGCGATCGCATCAGCTGGGGTCAATCGTTGCAGCGCGCTCTCCCCTTTTGCCGCGCTGCATTGTGAAATCTGCCAGTTCTGACAATGCAGGCAATGCAGATTGCAGCCGACACTGCCGATCGACAATGTTGCGCCCCCCGGATAATAGTGATAAAGCGGTTTTTTCTCGATCGGGTCGGGCGCAGCGGAAACCACCTGTCCATAAGTCAACGCATAGAGAACTCCACCCCGATTGCCGCGCACCTGACAGAGACCGTTTTTACCTTCGGCGATTCTGCAGTTATGTGGACAGAGGAAACAGCGAACCCTCTGCCCCGCCTCAGAGCGATAATAGCTTGCCTCTTGCATACCGCCTCCTCGTACCAGTTAAAGCTAAAGACTGAAGATCCTCCAGATTCAGCAGATACATTCTAATATTAGAATCATTTACTAATCATCCGTCAGCCGCTAGGATTCGGAAAGTTAAAATTTACACATTTCCAATGGAGATTCCAGTCTATGCGTAAAAACAAGAACTCTCTGCTAATCGATATCGGCTGGTGCGAATGGGTCTCCTTTCCAGCCCTGAAAATTCCGGCCATTGAGGCCGAAGTCGTGATGGACTCACGCCAGTCGATCCTCAACATCTTTGATTTTTCGACTTTCAAAGAGGGTGAAGACCTGATGATCAGCTTCGGTGTTCATCCGATTCAGAAAACTGACGAGGTTGAAGTCTATTCGGTCGTGCCGGTTAAAACCCGCAAAATCGTCAACATGCCGGATGGCGAGCGTGAATGGTGCTATGTCATCGAAACTGAACTGCGCATCGGCTCATTGAAGAAGACCATCGACCTGACCCTGGTCAAACGGGAAGAGTCGACTTTTCGCTTGCACCTGTCTCCACAAGAAATCAGCGGGCTGTTTAAAGTAAATCCACAGAAAAGCTACCTGACCGGCCAGATTCTCAACAACTATACCGCACCGGTCTACAGCGACGCCTGACGGCTTGAGCTTTCACACTGAAACAAAAACCGCCGATCCCAGCAGAGGGTCGGCGGTTTTTTTTCGCTAATTTTCCAGCGCGGTCTGATAAGCCTGCTGCGACCAGCCGCTTATCTTGATTCCGTTTATCACCGCAAAAGGAACGCCCCGACCTGT
>DATCYW010000084.1:0-2388 GCA_036526255.1 Malonomonas sp.
TGTCTTTCTCGGCCCTTCCTGTGTGCTGACCAACGTCACCAACCCTCGTTCACAGGTTGTCCGGCGCGCGCTCTACGAAAAAACCCTGTTGCGCCGCGGTTGCTCCATCGGTGCCAATGCGACCATTGTCTGCGGCATTACGATCGGCCGTTATGCCTTTGTCGCGGCAGGTGCGGTTGTCGCCAAGGATGTGCCTGATTATGCGTTGATCGTCGGCGTTCCCGGGCGGCTGGCCGGCTGGATGAGCCGTCACGGTCATCGCCTGCAGAACCCTGACGCAGCCGGAGTGATGGTCTGCCAGGAGAGCGGTCTGCGTTATCAGGAGACGCAACCGGGTCTGTTGCGTTGCCTTGATCTCGATGAGGACGCGGTGCTGCCGGAAAATCTGGCGGTGGGCAACAAGTGCTACGATGAGTTCAAGGACGCCTGAACGCTATGACACAAATCCCCTTTATAGATCTGCAGGCGCAGCAGAAAAGGATTCGTCCTCAGCTCGAAAAGCGCATTCTCGCCGTACTCGACCATGGCAAGTACATCATGGGCCCTGAAGTTTATGAACTGGAAGCGCGCCTGGCCGCGTTTGCCGGAGTGAAGCATTGCGTCAGCGTTGCCAATGGCACGGACGCTTTGCTGATGGCGCTGATGGCACATGGCGTCGGTCCGGGGGATGTCGTTTTCACCACGACCTTCACCTTTTTCGCGACCGCCGAAGTGATTGCGCTGCTCGGCGCGACGCCGGTGTTTGTCGATATCGACCCGCAGACATTCAATATCTGTCCGCGCGCGCTTGAGTCAGCGGTTACGGACCTGGCGAATGACAAAAGCAGTACCTTGATAGCCAGAGGTATCATTCCGGTTGACCTGTTCGGTTTGCCCGCGGACTATGATGCGATCAACGCGATCGCCCGCCGCTTCAATCTGTTTGTTCTCGAAGACGCCGCGCAGGGGCTTGGGGGTGTTTATCAGGGCAGGCCGTCCGGCAGCCTGGCAACTGTCGCCACGACCAGCTTCTTTCCGGCAAAACCCCTGGGGGGGTACGGTGACGGCGGCGCGATTTTTCTTTCGGATGACGCCATCGCCGAGACGCTACGCTCGATCAGGGTTCACGGGCAGGGTTCGGATAAATACGAAAATGTCCGCATCGGCATGAACGGTCGACTGGATACCCTGCAGGCCGCTGTGCTGCTGCCGAAACTGGAGATTTTTCCGGATGAAATCGCCGCAAGGCAACGTGTTGCAGAAACTTACACGCGGCTGTTGGATAAGGTCCCAGGGATTACCACGCCAACCATCCCTGATGGCTATACCAGCGCCTGGGCGCAGTATTCGATTTTGCTCGATAAGCGGGAACGTCTGCAGAACGCACTTCAAACCGAGGGTGTTCCCACCGCAATATATTATCCGAAACCGCTGCACCTGCAGACCGCTTTTGCTGGATTAGGTTATGGAACCGGCGACTTCCTGGTCGCGGAGAATGTTGCCGGGAGAATTTTGAGCCTGCCGATGCATCCGTATCTCGAAGAGCGCGACATCGTCAGAATTTGTAACAGTATCTCAATAGCTCTGACGGGTAAGGTTTGTGCGTAGCAGGTCGGCACAGAGACGTAATGATATATGAGTAGAAAATTGAAATTTAGCTCCCCGGCTCGCTGGGGGCTGATCCTTGCACTGTTTTTTCTCGCTGTAATTTATGGTTTTCTGCTGGGCAAGTATCAAGTTTTTCCCGCGCGTATTTTTCAGAAAATCTCCAACACTACAGCAACAAAGGAAACAGCTCCGTACGAGCGTAACGCGGAAATTTTTCCCCACGCGTTTAAGAAAGCAATAATCAAGCAGCAGGTTTATCCTGCCGTTACAAATTTGTCTGAAATAAGCGCACAGCTCGACACGTTATATTTTCCTGCTGAAGAGTTTTTTACGGCTTATGAGCGGCTGCGCCTGATTGGTGAACAGCGCGACGCAGATGTTTTTAGGGTCGATTATCAGATTGCGGGTCGCCAGTATTCCGCTTTTTCTTATCGCCGTGATACTGCGAGCCCGACGTCAGCGGCAGGATGTGCTACGCTGATTATTCCGGGTTCCGGGAAAAACCAGTCAACCCCGATTTTTCAGAAGGATCTCGGGAATTATCATGGTGATATCCTCAGTGTGTTTGAACTGCGCTGCGATAGTTACGTACTGGTCAAGCCGAACGAGGATTTTCTAGCTATCCACGATGGTAAACGAAAACTCGATTACGATTTTATTCTCAGGTACCTACTGAATAAAGGCGGTTCCTACTCGGCACAGTATCTGGTCAGTAGTCTGGCTTTGACGAAATATCTGCAAGAGCATTATGCCGAAGTTTATGTGGCTGGGTTGTCGCAAGGCGGAGAAGCCGCGCTGTTA
>DATCYW010000085.1:0-37158 GCA_036526255.1 Malonomonas sp.
TTATTTACCAACTTTATTTTTCTTCTGAACGTTTGTCTCTGAATGTTCATTTACCAACTTTATTTTGAACGAATTTTTTTGAGAATTTGTAAGTATCTGAAATTATAGTAAACATCATTTGCCAACATTATTCCCCCTGAACAACCATAAAATATAGTTGGTAAATGACAAGGGCACCGTTACGCGGTGCCCTTGTCATATTTAGCTCCCTCTTCATCTGGCTTTCCACCCGTCTCCGCGTTATTCCAATTTGGAGACCCAGACCCCCACATCAAGGCTCGCCCCCGGAGGTCCGATGAAAGATCCGGCGATTGGCGGCACCGATTCTGGCAACCGTGCCACCGCGACCGCAATATGATCGGTTCCGACAATTTGACCGATGGTGGCATCGAAACCCTTCCACCCCGCACCGGGCAGGTAAACTTCTGCCCAGGCATGGGTGGCACCTAAATCGAGCGCTGACGGCGGGGCGTGGAGATAGCCGCTGACAAAGCGCGCGGCAAGACCAAGTTGGCGCGCCGCCGCCATGAACAGATTCGCAAAATCCCGACAGGAGCCGGTCCGGCAAGAAAGACTCTCGATGGCCGTTTGGACGCCTGGTTCTTCGCGAACTTGGTAGCTCATCTCTTGCTGTATCTGACTGCAAAGCCGTTGCAAAATAGCGTAAGTCTGAATTTGTTCGCCCGACGGGCAGAGATTGGCGACCCATTCAGTCAGCGGACTATCGCTGTTGTTGTGCGTCGTTTTCAGATAGGGCGACAGAAGGATCTGGTCATCGGGGGTATAGGCAAAAGGGAAGTTCGTTGCGTAGTCTGCCAGCAGAAAGTCGAGAGGAGCCTGATTATACTGCTGGATGATAACATTGCTTTCGATTGAGAGCTGACTGGCCGGAGCAGCGAAGGTCGCGATGGCGACCGAATTGTCTTCCGCATCCCGATGCCAACGCAGGGACGCCCGAGGGGTGATATCCAAAGACAAGGATTCGATCCGCAGTTCATGCCCTTCCCGTGGCCGCAGCCGCAAGGCATGAGGTTCGAGCTGGACTGTAGAGGTGAAATTATAATAGGTGCGATGAAGGATTTTGTAGCGCTGCATAGGTCATCCTGGCTGTCAAAGTGATCGGGTGCAAACCTTGCGCGGAAGAGCAATCAGGTTTGCACTTTTCTCTCTGAGCAGTATAGAGGGGATGAGGCAAGACCACAAACACCGTAGTTGTATGAATCTTACCTGTTGTGTCTAAACAATCTCTGTATGTCCAGTTACCCTCCCCATTTAGAAATAATCTTTCCTTAATAATAATTATTCTTGTCTGTGCCTGAAAAATTCTCCTGATTGGCTATACTCATTAACAGCAGGGAAACAATTTCATACAAAAAGGGGGTAACACGATGAGTGATGCGAGCAAGTGCCCGGTTACAGGAAAAACTGCCAAACAGGTGGCTGGCGGTGGGGCGTCCAACCGTGACTGGTGGCCGAACCAGTTAAATCTGAATATTCTGCACCAGCATTCTTCGCTGTCCAACCCGCTGGGGGATGACTTCAACTATGCTGAAGAGTTCAAGAGCCTCGATCTGGCAGCAGTGAAACAGGATCTCTATGCGTTGATGACCGATTCCCAGGACTGGTGGCCGGCCGATTACGGTCATTACGGTGGCCTCTTCATCCGTATGGCGTGGCACAGCGCAGGCACCTACCGTGTCGGCGACGGTCGCGGGGGGGCGGGCTCCGGGTCGCAACGCTTCGCGCCGCTGAACAGCTGGCCGGACAACGTGAACCTTGATAAAGCCCGCCGTCTGCTCTGGCCGATCAAGCAGAAGTATGGCAAAAAAATCTCCTGGGCCGACCTGCTGATTCTGGCCGGCAACTGTGCGCTGGAGTCGATGGGCTTTAAGACTTTCGGCTTTGCCGGCGGTCGCGAAGACATCTGGGAGCCGGAAGAGGACATTTATTGGGGTGCCGAAGATGAGTGGCTGGGGGACAATCGCTACAGCGGCGACCGACAGCTCGACAACCCGCTGGCCGCTGTGCAGATGGGCCTTATTTATGTCAATCCGGAGGGGCCGAACGGTGAGCCGGATGCGGTCGCATCGGGGCGAGATGTTCGTGAGACTTTCGCCCGGATGGCGATGAACGACGAGGAGACCGTCGCCCTGGTCGCTGGCGGCCACACCTTTGGTAAATGTCACGGCGCCGGTGATCCTTCTCATGTCGGACCGGACCCGGAAGCCGCCGGCCTGGAAGAACAGGGGCTCGGCTGGGTCAGCAGTTTCGGTAGCGGCAAGGGGGATGACACCATCAGCAGCGGCATCGAAGGGGCCTGGAATCCGACTCCGACCACCTGGGACAACGGCTATTTTGACACCCTGTTCGGCTACGACTGGAACCTGGTGAAAAGCCCTGCCGGAGCCTATCAGTGGGTGCCCAGTGATCCGGCGGCAGCGACTGCGGTACCGGGCGCCCATGATCCGGCCAAGCGCCAGCCGCCGATAATGACCACGGCCGATCTCTCGCTGCGAATGGATCCGATCTACAAGCCGATTGCCAAGCGGTTTCACGAGAATCCGGACGAGTTCGCCGATGCTTTTGCCCGTGCCTGGTTCAAATTGACGCATCGCGACATGGGTCCGCGCTCGCGGTATCTTGGCGCGGAAGTGCCGCAAGAAGAGCTGATCTGGCAGGATCCGGTTCCTGCGATCGATCACGAACTGATCGACAAGAAGGATGTCGCTGCGCTGAAAGCCAAACTCCTGGCTTCGGGATTGACAGTCTCGCAGCTGGTTTCGACCGCCTGGGCGTCCGCGTCCACCTATCGTGGCTCCGACAAACGCGGCGGTGCCAACGGTGCCCGCATCCGCCTGGCTCCACAGAAGGATTGGGCAGTTAACCAGCCGGAGCAGCTGGCGAAAGTGCTGGCAACCATTGAGGGGATTCAGAAACAATTCAACGCCGGCCAGTCCGGGGGCAAGCGGGTTTCACTTGCGGACCTGATCGTCCTGGGTGGCTGCGCAGCTGTCGAGCAGGCGGCGAAGAATGCCGGTTGTAAGGTGACGGTTCCTTTTACCGCCGGACGCACGGACGCTTCACAGGAGCAGACCGATGCGCGATCATTTAGCGTTCTCGAACCGGCTGCGGACGGCTTCCGTAACTATCTGAAAAGAAAATTCTCGGTGACGGCAGAGGAGCTGTTGATCGACCGGGCGCAATTGCTGACGCTGACCGCGCCTGAAATGACCGTGCTGGTCGGTGGGATGCGCGTCCTGAATGCCAACTTCGGTCAATCTCAGCAGGGCGTCTTCACCAGGCAGCCAGAGGCGCTGACCAATGATTTCTTCGTCAATCTGCTCGATATGGGCACGACCTGGCAGGCGGTCTCGGAAGATGGCGATCTGTTTGAAGGGCGTGATCGGGTAACCGGCAAACTCAAGTGGACCGCCAGCCGTATTGATCTGCTGTTCGGCTCGAACTCCCAGCTCAGAGCTCTTGCTGAAGTCTACGGCTGCGAGGATTCCCAGCAGCTGTTCCTGCGCGACTTTATCGCCGCCTGGAACAAAGTTATGAATCTGGATCGCTTCGATCTCATGGCTTCATAGCAAAAAACGCCGGATGCGACAAACAACTTGCCGAGCTGTGACAGGAAGGATGCAACTTCAACCGTTACGGCCACCAGTAGAGGTTTTTGACGCTTCTAGCGCGCTGATGGTTATCGGCCGCGAGTGGCCGGTCAGGTAGGAATCGTTAAACTCGACCAAGTTTTTCTGCGCGCGTCCTGCCGCATCAGCAAGGGCCGGGTTCACGTAGCGGTACTGGCCGTTGCTATCTTTCAGGCCGCTGTCCTCCGACAGCGACAGGTTCGCCTTGGTGCTGTCGAGAGGCTGGCACAAAACGAACTTTCAAAAAGACTGCCCTGATGGTTTCGGGCAGTCTTTTTTTGTTTCGTTGCACATGGCAGGGGCAGAACATTCAACCGTATCTTCGTCAGTTGCAGCAATTGCGCGAAAAATGGCCCTGTTTTTTAACGCACCGGCAGAAAGCCGGTTGTCACAGGGGGCAATAAAATTTATGATTGTTCGTTTGTGGGTCGTAGGTTCTCTTTGCCGGATAGAGACAGGCTCCGGCAGCTTGAGCCATAAGCGCTTGAGCTGATTAATTTATCGCCGGAAACAGGGCGAAAAGGCAGAACGCCAGAAACATTGAAGACCAGTGCGATTTACTAGACAAAAGCTTTTTTCACGTAGTTTGCGGCGTCTCAATCTGAGATTGCTGACCCATTTCAAAATCAGCGAAAATACCTTCATGGCCGTGCTGGCTGTCGCGATCGGGCTGCTGGCCGGACTCGGCAATTATGCGCTGCGTTCGCTGATCGAGCTGATCCACTGGGGGGTCATCGAGCAGGGGAGCGAAGCGCTGTCGATCTCTTTCGACGAGTGGAGCTGGTCGCGATTGCTGACACCGCTGTTTCCGATCTGCGGCGGTTTGCTGCTGCTGCCGTTCGCTTATTATTTCCCCAAAGACATGAAGGCCGGATTTCCGAGCTTTCTGGAAAAAGTCAATCTGCGCGGCGCTAAACTGCCGGCCCGCACTATCGTCACCCGCGGTTTCGCCAGTGCCATCACCCTGGGAACCGGCGGCAGCGCCGGACAGGAAGGGCCGATCGCCCAGCTTGGTGGAGCCATCGGCAGCCAGTTCGGGCAATTGTTCAAGATGAGCGGTGACCGGCTCAAGGTGCTGGTCGCCTGCGGTGCCGCCGCCGGGGTTGCGGCGACCTTTAACGCGCCGCTGGCCGGGGTCTTTTTTGCCCAGGAGATCGTCCTGCTGGCCTCCTTCGAGATGACCAGCTTCACAGCAATCGTTGTCTCCAGCGCCATGGCAACTGTGGTGTCGCGGGCGCTGATCGGCGATCATGGTGAGCTTGCCGCGCCGGCCTTTGCCCTGAACAATCCTTGGGAGCTCCTGCTCTACCTGCTACTGGGTCTGCTGATCGGCGCCCTCGCAGCTGCTTTTATCGACAGTCACTACCGGATCAAGGATTATTTCAGCCAGCTCAAAGTTTCGCCGTTGCTCAAGCCGATTCTTGGCTGTGCGCTGGTCGGGATCATCGCCATCGCTTTTCCGCAGATCCTGGGTAACGGCTACGAATATATTGACTCGGTCATTCATGGTGAGGGGATGTGGTTGCTGCTCGCAGCGCTGGTGATCGTCAAGGCGGTCGCCACCTCGATTACTCTCGGTTCGGGGATGCCTGGCGGCCTGTTCGCCCCTTCGCTCTATCTTGGAGCGGTGGCCGGTGGTGCCTTCGGCAAGCTGGCGCAGCTGTTGTTCCCGGGTCTGTCGATCGTCCCCGGTGCCTATGCGCTGGTTGGCATGGGCGCCTTTTTGTCCGCCGCTACCCACGCGCCGATGACCGCAATCTTCATGTTGATGGAACTGACCGATTCCTATGAGGTTATCGTCCCGATCATGCTCAGCTGTGTCGTCGGCACCGCCGTGTCCCGCCACTTTAAGAAGGACAGTCTGGACACGGTTGAGCTGACCCGTGCCGGGATCGATCTGGAAGCCGGCAAGGAACGCAACATCATGGCTTCGATTACCGTCGGTCAGGTGATGAGCCGCGACCCTGAATCGATCCCCGAGAGCATGACCTTGCGGCAGTTCGCCGAATTTATCGCCTCAACCAGGCACACCAACTTTCCGCTGGTGAACGCCGAGGGTGAGCTGTCGGGGATTATCTCGGTGCAGGATTTCCTCGGCGTGGTGTTCGAGCAGGACCTGATGGATCTGGTGGTGGTGAAAGAGCTGGCGACCGTCGATGTGATTACCGTCGGCGCCAGCGACAATCTGGATACCGCGATGCAGCGGATCGGTTATCGCAATATCGAGCAGCTGCCGGTGGTCGACCCGCAGCAGAACAACCGGCTGGTCGGCATCATCTCCCGGCGCGACATGGTTTCGGCCTACAACCGCGAACTGATGAGTAAATCTTTGGGTGATCATGAACGCTGAACTTCTTGAAAATCTGAACGAGCCGCAAAGGCAGGCCGTGTTGCACGACAGCGGGCCGCTGTTGCTGCTGGCAGGCGCCGGTTCCGGAAAGACCCGCGCCCTGACCCACCGGGTCGCCTACCTGATCCGTGAGCGCGGCGTGCCGCCCTGGCGGATCATGGCGGTCACCTTTACCAATAAAGCGGCCGCCGAGATGCGCGAACGGCTGGAACAGCTGGTCGAAGGCGAACCCCCCTGGGTGGCGACCTTTCATGCCAGCTGCGTGCGGATTCTGCGTCGCGACATCCACCATCTGGGATTTAAAAGCGACTTCACCATTTACGACGACCAGGACCAGCAGCGAATTCTGCGCGACCTGCTCAAAGAGCTGGGGATCGCCGAAAAGGTTCTCAAGCCGCGGGCGGTGGCGTCCTTTATCGACAGCGCCAAAAACCGCGGACTGTTGCCGGAGATGCTCACTGACTGCCGCGCTGACGAACGCAAGCTGCTGGAACTCTACAGTCTTTATCAGCGGCGGCTGAAAGCTGCCAACGCACTCGATTTCGGCGATCTGCTGCTGCTGACGGTGCAGCTGTTCGCCGAGTTTCCCGAGGTCCGTCGTCATTGGCAGGAACGTTTTGCCTACCTGTTGATTGACGAATTTCAGGACACCAACCGGGTTCAGTATCAGCTGGTCAAACAGCTGGTCGGCCCGGAGAAGAATCTCTGTGTGGTCGGTGACGATGACCAGTCGATCTACCGCTGGCGCGGCGCCGAGGTCGGCAACATCCTTGGCTTTGAAAAAGATTTTCCCGGTGCGGCGGTGATTCGCCTGGAGCAGAACTATCGCAGCACCCAGACCATCCTCAAGGCTGCCGGACAGGTGGTCGGCCAGAACCGCGATCGTTGCAGCAAGGAGCTCTGGACCGACAACCCGCCGGGCGAACCTTTGACCATCGAGGCGGCGCCTGACGACCGCGACGAGGCCAGCTTTGTCGCGACCGAAATCTGCCGCCTGCAGGAGCAGGGCTACAAGCTGCGCGAACTGGCGGTCTTCTACCGGACCAACGCCCAGTCGCGGGCGCTTGAGGAGGCGCTGGTCGATCGCAAGCTGCCTTACGTGATGTTCGGCGGGGTCAAGTTTTACGCCCGGATGGAGATCAAGGATGTGCTCTCCTATCTTCGTCTGCTGGTCAACCCCGCCGATTCGCTGGCGGCCCGCCGGGTGATCAATGTGCCGGCGCGCGGCATCGGTGCGACCACGGTCGACAAGATCGCCCGCTGCGAAGAGCAGGCCGGTGGTTTTCTGGCCGCCTGCCGGCTGGCGCTGGATTCTGCGCTGCTGACCGGCGTCGCCGCGAAGCGGGTCGCCGGATTTGTTGCGCTGATTGATGATTTCACCGCGCAGCTGCAGCGCCTGCCCTATCCGCAACTGATGGCCGAACTGATTCAGCAGAGCGGCTACGGCCCCAACCTGCAGGAAGAAGCCAAACAGGGGCTGACCAGAGAGATCCGCGACGAGGCCAGCGGCCGGTTGGAAAACCTCGAACAGCTGTTGATCGGCATGCAGGAGCAGGCGTCCCGCGGTGGAACCTTGCAGGATTACCTGGAGCAGGTGGCGTTGATCACCGATCTGGATAATTATGACCCCAGCCAGCAGCGGGTCACCCTGATGACCCTGCATTCGGCCAAAGGGCTGGAGTTTCCGGTGGTTTTCATGACCGGCATGGAGGAGGGGCTTTTCCCCCATTCGCGCAGCGCTGACGGCGGTGAAGAGCTGGCCGAAGAGCGGCGCCTCTGCTACGTCGGCATGACCCGTGCGATGCGCAAGCTCTACCTGTCGCACGCGCGGCGGCGGCGGGTTTACGGCACCTATCAGTTCAATCCGCCCAGCCGCTTTCTGGCAGAAATTCCCGCCGAGCTGACCGACGCGGTCAGCAGTCCGGTCACGGCAAAGGTTACTGCCGCGCCGCAGCATAATCTGGCCTCGTTGTTCGACTTGACCGCCCCGGCGGCAGAGGATGAGAATCAGGAGCCGGTGCAACAGCCCGCTGCCAGATTCTCGCCGCCGTCAGCGGATCTCGATAGCGGCGGTGGCTTTCGACTGGGTTCGAAGGTGCGGCACATCAAGTTCGGCATCGGCACCATCCGCCGGCTCGAAGGGGTCGGTGACAAGCAGAAGGTGACGATCTATTTCAACTCAGTAGGCTCGAAAAAGCTGCTGCTCAAGTTTGCCGGGCTGATGCCGGTTTAGCGAATCACGGTTGTGAAGGGGGCGTATGGCGGAAACTGACAGGCAATTCAATCTGCTGCTGGTGGATGATAATCCGACCAACCTGCTGTTGTTGGCGAAGATTGTTGAATTCGACCTGCCGCAGGTGCGTGTGCTGACCGCCGGCAATGCCGCGCAGGGGATAGCGCTGGCCCGCCAGCAGCGGATCGACGGCGCCTTTATCGATGTGCAGATGCCGCAGGTCAGCGGTCTGGATATGTGCCGGCAGTTAAAAGCCGATCCGCAGACCGCTAATATTCCGCTGGTACTGATCACCGCCCACTTGGCCTCGCCGCAGATGCGCGCCGCGGGACTTGAGGTCGGTGCCTACGATTTCATTTCGCAGCCGATCAGCAACGTCGAAATGCTCGCCCGGATCAAGGTGATGCTGCGGCTGGCTGAAAATCAGCAGCTGCTGCATCAGGATAACCGGCAGCTGCTGCAGCAGGTCGAGCAGCATTCAAGCCAGCTGCGCTGGGTCAGCGGCTTACTGCTGTCCGGTGATGGGGCGCTGAGCGAACCGGATCTGCAGCTGCTGCAGCGGTTGGCCGCCGAGCTGCCGGAACCGGGTGAAATCAATGAGCGGCAGTTCAGCGAAAAACTGACCAGCGAATTTCCGCTCCCCTGGCGGCGCAGCCTGATGAAGCTGGCACTGCTGGATGCCATCCCGTTGCCGCTGGCGCGCAAATTGAGCGAAATCGCCGATATCGAGGCGGTCTTTGCCTATCTGCAGCGGCACAACCTGTCGCTGCTGCCGACGCTGGCTGGTGAGGATTGCCTCCATTTTAAGCCGCAGCTGCGTGATCTGCTGCGCGACCGCGCCCGGCGGATTCTTGAGCCGGCCGAACAGCAGCAGGTCTATCTGCAGGCCGCTGACTGGTATCAGCAGCAGGGTGATTTTACCGCCGCCCTTTCCTGTCTGGTCCGCGCGGAAAACTACGCCGCGGTTTCGCAGCTGCTTAATCAGGCCGGCCTGGCGTTGTTGGATGCGCGTTTTCAACCCATGTTGTTTCAGGTGTTGGCTGAGATTCCGGAAGATGTTGCCGCCGGCTGCGGCTGGCTGGCACTGTTCACCGGTCTGGCTCAGATGCTGAAGAATCCAGCCGATGCCGGGGCCTGGTTGGACTTGGCGCAGACCCGTTTTGTCGCCAGCGGCGATCAGCGCGGCGAGCTGCTGACCCTCTCCCGGCAGATGGTTCAATCCCTGCTGGCGGAAGGCAGTCTGTCGGCCGGACTACAGAAACTACCGCGGTTGCGCGAGTTATCTGTCGGGCAGTTGCCACTGCTCGATGCCGACAATCGCGTCAAGGTGCAGTTTTCGCAGGGGATGGCAGAGCTTTTCATGGCCGGATCTTTCCGCGCGGTCGATGCGATTGTTGAACAGGCGTTGCCTGAAGCTCTGCAGCAGAAATTAATCGAGTCACAGCTGGACCTGCATATCCTGCGCATCTGGCAGGCGATTTTCCAGGGGCGGTTGCGGGTCGGCCGCGCGGCTCTTGAGCAGGCAGAAGCCTGTGCCGCCGAGCTGTCCGATCACTGTCTGTCAGTGCAGACGCTGGCGGTTGCCAGCTGCGAATTGCTGTTCGCCTGCGGTGATCTTGCTGGCTTTGAGCAGCAGCGCCGGCGGGTCGCTCAGCTCTGCTCCGCTACCGTTCTGCAGAAAACCGCGTTTGGTCCGTTGCTGAGCTATCTTGCAGCGCTTGCGCGCCTGGCCGGGGGCGCCCAGGCGACCAGCGGCGAGCTTTTGGACACGGCGTTGCTTGCTGGGCCGGCCGCATTTCAGCCGCACCTGCAGAGCGTGTTGCTGCAGCTGCGTGGTCTGCTGGCGGCCCAGACCGGGCAGCGCGACAATGCCGACAAGGATTGCCGGCGTGCGCTGGAATTATGTGCGCAGGCCAGCGGCTCCCTGTCCGAGTTGCAGAACCTGTTGCTGGCCGGAGCCACCCGCCTGTTGCTGGACGATCTGTCGCAGGCGCGTGAGCTTTTGCAGCGTGGTCTGAAAAACTCACTTGCACTTGAGGAAGAGGGCTGCCGGGGTGGTTTTTACGCCTGGCTGGCGTTACTCAGTCATCGCGCCGGGGAGTCGGCGCAGGCTAGCGACTATTTTCAGCAGCTGCTTGAGGCGTTGCAGCGTCAGCAGCGCAATTTCTTTTTTGCCCTGACTCCTGAACTGTTAACCGAGCTGCTGCCGGTTGTCTGCTGTCAGTCCGGGAATAGCGCGCAACTGCGCGAGCTGGCTGCCGAGTGGTTGAACGCCGGTCTGACCGATGACGGTCGCCTGATCCCCTTGCTCAAGCTGCAGACCCTCGGTGGTTTTCGCCTGAGCGACGCCGGACGGCAGTTCGACATCAACGAAGTCGGCCAGACCTCGCGGATGATTCTGGCCCTGCTCAGCGTCGCGCCGAACCAGTCGTTAAGTAACGAAGTGCTGATGGGGACCCTCTGGCCGGACAGCTCGACCGACAAGGCGCGCAACAGTTTCGACACCGCCCATTCCCGGTTGCGCAAAGCGCTGGATGCCTGTTTCGGTGGGCAGATCCGCCATGATTATCTGGTGTTGGAAAAGAGCGTTCTGACCTTGCGCCATATCCGCATCGACAGTGTTCAGTACGCCAGTGTTCTCGGTGAGGCCCGCTACCATCTGCAGCGGCAGAATTTCAAACAGGCCGAGCTGGCGCTCTGGCGGGCGCAGGGGCTCTGGTCCGGGGAGTACCTGGCCGGACTGGACCTGGATGCCGATCTCCCCTACCGGCGCGAGCAGCTGACCCAGTTTCGTCTGGAGCAGCTGGGCGAACTGGCGCGCCTGTTGAGCCGCCGCGGTGATTTCAAGCAGGCGCTGCCGTTGCTGCAGGAGGGGTTGTTGTTGGAGCCGACCGAGGACGCGCTGGTGCAGCAGCTGTTGACGCTGGCGCAGCAGCAGGGGGATAAAAGACTGACCCGGCAGGTGCTGGACAATTACCGCCGGGCACTGCAGCAGGCGGATTACGCTGCAGAAGAGATCGACGAAATGATCGAAGCCCTGGGCCCGCAACGGCTCAATCTGGATAACTGACAAGCAAAAGGATAGAAAATCGATGGGTGATTGCAACAGTTGTAATGATAGCTCCTGCTCGGTGAAACAGCCGGGTTCGGTTCAGGATGAACAGGCTCAGATAAAGCAGAATCTGGCGATCCGCATGTGCGGGATCAAGCATAAGCTGATGGTCATGTCGGGCAAAGGCGGGGTCGGCAAAAGTACCACCGCCGTCAACCTGGCGCTGGCGCTGGTTCAGCAGGGGTGCAAGGTCGGTCTGCTCGATATCGACTTGCACGGGCCGAGCCTGCCGAAAATGGTCGGCCTAGAGAATCAACGGCCGCAGCTGAGTGAAGAGGGGATTATCCCGCTGGAAGTTGCCGGGCTCAAGCTGATGTCGATCGGCTTTCTGCTCCCTTCGACCAGCGATGCGACCATCATGCGTGGCCCGATGAAGCACGGCGCGATTCAGCAGCTGCTGGCCGATGTCGTCTGGGGCGAGCTGGACGTGCTGCTGGTCGATTGTCCGCCGGGGACCGGCGACGAACCCTTGAGTGCCGTGCAGCTGCTCGGCAGCAACAGCGCAGCGGTGGTGGTCACCACCCCGCAGGATGTCGCTCTGGTCGACGTAGAGAAATCGCTGAGCTTCTGCCGCGAACTGAAACTGCCGGTGGTTGGCCTGGTCGAAAACATGAGCGGCTTTATCTGCCCGCACTGCAGCGGCAAGTCAGATATCTTTAAAAGTGGCGGCGCCAGCAAGTTGGCAGAGAAGACCGGAGTTGCCCTGCTGGCACAGGTGCCGCTTGATCCGCTGGTTGTGCTGGCTGGCGATGCGGGCAAACCGCACGTACTCAGCAGCCCCGACTCCAGCTGCAGCGAAGCGATCCGCAAGGTCGCCGCAGCGGTCGTTGCCTGCTGGAACGATTGATCCAGTTGCTTGAAAAAACAAGCTTTTTTCTTGTCATGACGTCGACAGGAATGCTAATTGTAAGTGTTTACAAATATTTACTGGAGGACGCAGTATGAAAATTAGTCGCGAGGAAGTGGAACATGTCGCCCGGCTGGCCCGGTTGGCGTTGCAACCGGCCGAGCTGGAAGCTCTGACTGGCCAGATGGATGCCATCCTCGGCTATGTTGATAAGCTTAACGAACTGGATACTGAGGGGATCGTGCCGACCGCCCACGCGGTGCCGCTGGAGAACGCGTTTCGCGCCGATCTGGTCAAGCCGTCGATCGGTATCGAGCGGGCGCAGCAGAATGCCCCGGCGACTGACGGGCCCTGCTTTAAAGTACCTAAAGTCATTGAATAAAATCGCTGCAAGCGGATTACGAGAAAGTTGAGAGAGTTTATATGCAAGCGAACAAACTGACGATTGCGCAACTGCGGCAGCAGCTGACGGCCGGGGAAGTAACCTCGGTGGAACTGACTCGCGCCTGCCTGGCGCGGATCGCCGCAACCAACCCTCAGGTCAACAGCTTTATCACCGTCTGTGAAAGCGAAGCGTTGGCTGCGGCCGAAGCCGCCGATCAGCGACTGGCGACCGGTGACGCGGCACCCTTGACCGGGATTCCGCTGGCGGTCAAGGACATCTTCAACTGCATCGATGTCCGTACCACCTGCGGTTCGAAGATCCTCGATAATTACATCTCCCCTTACGATGCGACCGCGATTGCCAAATTGCGCGAGCAGGGGGCAGTCATCCTCGGCAAGCTGAATATGGATGAGTTCGCCATGGGCTCATCCAACGAAAACAGCGCCTCTGGCAGCGTCAAGAACCCCTGGGATCTGCAGCGGGTGCCGGGTGGTTCCTCGGGCGGCAGCGCCGCTGCGGTGGCCGCCGGACAGGCCTTTGCCACCCTGGGGACCGACACCGGCGGTTCGATCCGCCAGCCGGCCTCTCACTGCGGCGTGGTTGGTTTGAAACCGACCTACGGACGGGTTTCCCGCTATGGGGTGATCGCTTACGCCTCGTCGCTCGATCAGGTTGGTCCGGTGGCGGGCAATGTCGAAGATTGCGCGCTGCTGCTCGGTGCCGTGGCCGGTTACGATCCGGCCGATTCGACCTCGGTCGATACCCCGGTGCCGGACTATCTGGCGAATCTCAAGGCGGGCGTTGCCGGGAAGAAGATCGGTCTGCCGAAGGAATATTTTCTTGCCGGGCTGGATGCCGACGTCAAGCAGGCGGTGGATGCCGCGATCGCTACCTATCGGCAGCTCGGCGCCGAAATCGTCGAAGTCAGCCTGCCGCACACCGACTACGCGGTGGCCTGCTACTACCTGATTGCGACCGCCGAGGCGTCGAGCAATCTGGCCCGCTACGACGGCGTCCGCTACGGCCTGCGCAAAGATAACGGCGAAGGGCTGATCGGCATGTACCAGCAGACCCGCGCCGCCGGTTTCGGTGACGAGGTCAAGCGGCGCATCATGCTCGGCACCTATGCACTGTCATCCGGTTATTACGATGCCTATTACATCAAGGCGCAGAAAGTCCGCACCCTGATCCGGCAGGATTTTCTCGACGCTTTTGCCCAGGTCGATCTGCTGCTGACCCCGGTTGCGCCGACCCCGGCGTTTAAACTTGGCGAAAAGATCAACGACCCGCTGCAGATGTACCTGTCGGATATCTTCACTATCCCGGTCAACCTGGCTGGTACCTGTGGCATCAGTCTGCCCGCCGGGGTTAGTAGCGACGGTCTGCCGATCGGTGTGCAGTTGATCGGCAAACCTTTCGCCGAAGCCGAACTGCTGCAGGCGGCTTACGCTTTTGAGCAGGCGACCGACTGGGGCGGCAAGGTTCCTGAACTGTAAATGTTGATTGAAAATACCCCGCGTGGGGCATAGAGGATTTTCAATGGATTCCAAATATGAAGTCGTGATCGGGCTGGAAGTGCATGTCCAGCTGACCACTAAAACCAAGATTTTCTGCGGTTGTTCCACCGAATTCGGCCAGCAGCCGAACAGCCAGACCTGTCCGGTCTGTCTGGGATTGCCAGGTGCGCTGCCAGTGCTGAACAAGCAGGTGGTCGAATACGCCATAAAGACCGGCCTGGCGACCAATCACCGGATTGCGCCCCGTTCGATCTTCGCGCGGAAAAACTACTTCTATCCCGACCTGCCGAAGGGTTATCAGATTTCGCAGTTCGAACTGCCGATCTGCGAGGCCGGCTGGCTGGATATCGAAACTGAAGAGCTGGGGAAAAAGAAGATCGGCATCACCCGCATCCACATGGAAGAGGATGCCGGCAAGCTGCTGCACGCTGACGGCAACAGCTCATCGGTCGACCTCAACCGCGCCTGTACGCCGCTGTTAGAAGTGGTCTCCGAGCCGGATATGCGCAGCGCCGACGAAGCGATCGCCTACCTCAAGCAGCTGCATCAGATCGTCATGTATCTGGGGGTCTGTGATGGCAACCTGGAAGAGGGTTCGTTCCGCTGCGACGCCAACGTGTCGATCCGCCCCTGGGGGCAAAAAGAGCTGGGCACCCGCGCCGAACTGAAAAATCTCAACTCATTCCGCTTTATCAAGCAGGCGATCGAGTACGAAGTCGAGCGGCAGATCGAGGTGATCGAAGACGGCGGCAAGGTAGTGCAGGAAACCCGCCTGTTTGACGCCGATCAAGGGATCTCCCGCTCGATGCGCGGCAAGGAAGAGGCGCACGATTACCGCTATTTCCCCGATCCCGATCTGGTCCCTTTGGTGGTTTCAGACGACTGGATCGAGCGGGTGCGTGGTGAACTGCCGGAACTGCCGGCGGTCAAACTGCAGCGTTATCTCGATGAACTGGGCCTGCCGGCTTACGATGCCGGAGTGCTCTGTGCCGAGCGTCCGGTCGCTGAATATTTCGAAGCGCTGGTCGCGCTGCATGGCAACGCCAAGCTCTGTTCCAACTGGGTGATGGGCGAGGTGCTGCGCAGCGTCAAAGAGAAGGGGATCGCTATCGCCGATTGCCCGGTTTCACCGCAACTGCTCGCTGGCATCCTGCAGCGGATCGACGACAACACCATCTCCGGCAAGATCGCCAAGACGGTTTTTGAAGAGATCTGGCAGAGCGGCAAAACTGCCGATCAGGTCATCGAAGCCAAAGGGCTCAAGCAGGTCACCGACACCGGCGCGATTGAAGCGATTGTCGATGCAGTGATCGCGGCCAACCTGGGGCAGTTCGAAGAGCTCAAAGGCGGCAAGGACAAGCTGATCGGCTTTTTCGTCGGCCAGGTGATGCAGCGCAGTAAAGGCAAGGCCAACCCGGCGATGGTCAATCAACTGCTGCAAAAGAAAATTTCTGAATAGAAAAGGACTCCTGTTATGTCTGGTTGCCAAGTAGACCCCAAGACCATCCGCCCGATCCGTTTTTTCAATGGCAGCTGCCAGATGATCGATCAGCGCCTGTTGCCGGCTGAAGAGGTCTGGCTCGATTACAGCGATTATCAGGGCGTTGCCGAAGCGATCCGCAGCATGGTGGTGCGCGGCGCTCCGGCGATCGGTGTTGCCGCCGCCATCGGTGCCTGGTTCGGTGCGCGTGATATCGAAACGACCTCGAGCGAAGAATTCTTTGCCGAGTTTGAAAAAATCTGTGCCGTGCTGGCCGCAACCCGGCCGACCGCGGTCAACCTGTTCTGGGCGCTCGATCGGATGAAGTCTTTCGCCCACGCCAACCTGGACCGCTCGGTGCTCGAGCTGAAGATCGGCCTTGAGTTCGAGGCGCTGGCGATCACCCAGGAGGATGAGCAAATCTGCATCAAATTGGGGCGCAAAGGCGCGCCGCTGATTCCGGACGGCGCGCGGGTGCTGACCCATTGCAACGCCGGGGCTCTGGCCACCGGCGGCTACGGCACCGCCCTCGGCGTGATCCGCGCTGCGGTGGCGGCCGGTAAGAAGATTTCGGTGATCGCCGATGAGACCCGGCCGTTTCTGCAGGGTTCGCGGCTGACCGCCTGGGAGTTGCAGAAGGACAATATCCCGGTGACGTTGATCTGTGACAATATGGCCGGCTACCTGATGAGCAAAGGCGAGATCGACTGCGTGATCGTCGGCGCCGACCGGATTACCGCCAACGGCGACGTCGCCAACAAGATCGGCACCTACACGGTGGCGATTCTGGCCAAGGAACACAATATCCCCTTCTACGTCGCTGCGCCGATCTCGACCATCGACCTGAGTTTGAGCGATGGCAGCCTGATTCCGATTGAAGAGCGGGATGCCCGCGAGATCACTCACATCAAGGATGTCCAGCTGGCCCCCGCAGGGATCAAGGTTCGTAATCCGGCCTTCGATGTCACTCCGAACCGTTACGTTACCGCGATTATCACCGAACGCGGGGTGGCCGAGGGGGATTATCAGCAGGAGTTGGCGAAACTGGTCGCCGGCTGAAAAAGGTTGAGGATGACGACGCAACAACAGCAGATAGCTGCCAATCTGGCTCTGCTTGGCAGCACTGACGAGCAGCAGCTGATCGACTGGCTGGCGGGATTTCCGCTGGTCGACGGCGAGCGGAGCAGGACCAACCTGCAGCTGATCGATGAGCGGCTGCAGGACCGGACGCTGCTTTGCTCGGTTGTTGAAGCCGCGCTGCTGGCCGCCGATCCCGATGCGGCACTCAATCTGCTCGAACGTCTTTTCGATACCATCGCCACCGAAACGTTGCGGCCGCTGCTGGCCGATGACGCATCCTGTCGGCAACTGCTGACCATTCTCGGCGGCTCGATGTTTCTGACCGGCATCCTCTGCCGCCAGCGCAGTTACTTCGAGCAGCTGTTTGTGCAGCAGGGGATTGAGCAAACCTGCAGCGAAGAGCGGATGCTGGCCGACCTGTGCCAGGCGATCCCCGAGCAGGCCAGCTTTGCCGAACTCAAGGCGGGCCTGCGTCGCTACAAGTCTGAACAGATGCTGCGTATCGGCAGCCGCGATCTCTGCGGACTGGCTTCGCTGGAGGAAGTGACCGCCGAACTGTCGAGCCTGGCGGCCGCCTGTCTGCAGCGCGCCATCGAAATCTGCTCGCTGCAGCTGCAGCAGGAATACGGCGAGCCGCTGGAAGCGGGGGAAGATGGTCTTTGTCCCGCCGAATTCACTGTCCTCGGCATGGGCAAGTTCGGAGGCAACGAGCTGAACTTTTCCTCCGACATCGACTTGATTTACTGCTACTCCTCGACCCAGGGTGAGACCCGCGGCGGCAGTCGTGGCGAAAAAATCAGCCTGCACCGTTATTTCGTCAAGCTGGCCGAACTGGTCACCCGCGCCCTGCATCAGGTGACCGAAGACGGTTTTGTTTTTCGCGTCGATACCCGCTTGCGCCCCGATGGCAACAACGGCGATCTGGCGATTTCACTTGCCGCGGCCGAAACCTATTACGAATCCTGGGGGCAGAGCTGGGAGCGCGCGGCGATGATCAAGGCACGGCCGGTGGCTGGCTCGCGAGCGCTGGGAGATGAGCTGCTGCGGCGGCTCGAGCCCTTTATCTACCGGCGCTATCTCGACTTCGGCATGCTCGAAGATATCAAGCTGATGAAGAAAAAGATCAATGCCAGCCTGAACCGCGAGCAGGAAGGGGAGCGCAACCTGAAGCTCGGCCAGGGCGGGATCCGCGAGATCGAATTTTTCATTCAGGCGCTACAGCTGATCAATGCCGGCAAAAAGCCGCAGCTGCGCCAGCGCAATTCGCTGCAGATGTTGGAACTGCTCAGGCAGGAAGAGTTGATTTCACCAGCAGAAGCGCTTCAACTCAGCGACGCCTACCGTTTTCTGCGCACCGTCGAGCACCATATCCAGATTGTCCGTGAACAGCAGACCCATTCGCTGCCGAACCGGCCGGAAGAATTGCTGGCATTGGCGCGACGTTGTGGCTTTGCCGATGAACCGGCTTTCAGCGCAGAGCTTGAGCGGCACCGGCTGGGGGTGCACACTATCTTCACGGATCTTTTCCACTCGGCAGAGGAGGAAGAGTTCGTCGTTCGGCCGGAGGTCAATTTTATCTTCGACGCCGACTCCGATCCCGATCTGGTCAAGGATCTGCTGGAAGAGAAGGGGTTCAGTAATCCGGATGGCGCTTACGAAAGCCTGAACATGATCCGCGGTGGTGAGCCGCAGAAGCGGCTGACCGAAAAGGGGCGGCGCACCCTTGAGCATCTGGCACCCTTGTTGCTCGGTGAATTGCTCGATTCGCCCAATCCGGATCAGGCCTTGAGTAACCTGGAAAAGTTCATTCGCAGTATCCGTGCGCGATCATCTTTTTTCGCCCTGTTGGCCGAAAACTCAGGCATCGTTAAGCTGCTGATCGCGCTGTTTAGTTCCAGCCAGTTTCTGTCGCGGATTTTTATCCAGCGTCCGGAGCTGCTCGATACCATGGTGTCCCGGTCCTATGCCGTTGCGTCAAAGGACCGCGCGCAGCTTGCGCAGGAGCTTGCCGAGCAGATGGAGCTGGCGGAGGATTTCGAATTACAGCTCGACACCCTGCGACGCTTCCGTAATGAAGAGTTTCTGCGCGTCGGGCTCAATGACCTGCACGGGCAGATGAAGCAGGGCAAAGGCGCCCGCCAGCTCTCCTGGCTGGCCGAGGTCTGTCTGGAGCAGGCGGTGCTTATGGCGCACCGTGAACTGGCAGTGCGGTTCGGCGCACCCTTTCCCGAAGGTGCCGATGGCAGCGGCCCAGAGACCGCCTTTGCCATCGTCGGCATGGGCAAGCTGGGCGGCCTTGAGCTGAACTATCATTCGGATCTGGATATCATCTTCATCTACGATGCCGAAGGGCAGACGCAGCCGGTTACCGGGACCGAAGCGCAGCGTTTCCGGCAGATCAGCAACCGCGAATATTTCGCCAAGTTCGGCCAGCGCCTGATCACCGTGCTGACGCTGATGACCCGCGAAGGCTTTGTCTATAAAATCGACACGCGCCTGCGTCCGTCCGGTAATCAGGGGCCGCTGGTGACCAGCTTGAGCGCGTTTGAACAGTATCATCAAGAATCCGCGCAGTCCTGGGAGCGGCAGGCGATGACCAAGGCCCGGGTGGTCTGCGGTCCGGCGGAATTTGCTGAGCGGATTCAGCAGCTTATTTTGACATTGACCTTTGAGCGGCCGCTGCCGGAAGATCTTCAGGGTGAAATCTACCGCCTGCGCGGCCGGATGGAAAAAGAGCTGGGTAAGGAGACCGACGCGCAGTTGAATATCAAGACCGGTCGCGGCGGGATGGTGGACGTCGAATTTCTCACCCAGTTTCTGCAGCTGCAGCATGCCGGACGGGTGATGGAGCTGCGGCAGGCGAACACGTTGGAGCTGCTCAAGGTGATGGCACAGCAGCAGTTGCTGCCGGCAACAGAGGCAGAACAGCTGATTACGGGTTACAAGTTTTTACGCCGGCTTGAAAACAAGCTGCGCTTGCTGCATGATCAGTCGATGAACGAGCTTTCGGCCGAGCCGAAAACTCTGCGTAAAATTGCCCGCAGCCTGGGTTACGGCGCGCCGGGGAGTACGCCCGAGCAGGAACTGCTGGATGAGTACCGATTGCATACAGAAGCGATTCGTGGTCTCTTTGAACGTTATCTCAACCCGCTTACAACCGATTTGACCCGGGAGGGTGTCTGATATGAGCCAGAAGATCATGGTGATCGATGATGATCAGGGCTTGCGCTCTTTTGTCCAGAAGGGCCTGGTCGCTGCGGGCTACGAGGTGGTCACCGTCGATCGTGGCGCGACCGGTCTGCAGAAGCTGCTCACGGATAATTTTCAGCTGGTCCTGATCGATATCAACATGCCGGAAATATCGGGCCCCGCAGTTTGCAGTGCGCTGCGCAAGCACGAAAAGACCCGCAAAATGCCGGTGGCGATGATGACCGCCATGTTTCACAGCCCGGAACAGATCGCCCAATCCAAAGCGGAGTACGGCGCCGACGAATTTCTGCTGAAACCCTTCACGATCTCTACCCTGCTCCAACTGATAGAAAAACTGCTGTCCGGCGCCGAAAAACCAGTCAGTAAAGCCAAGGATCCGGTGGCGATCAAGGCCGACAGCCTCCCGCTGCTGCTGCATGAACTCTACGATCAGAAAGCGACCGGGCTGCTGCACCTGACACGCGGCGACGCAAAAAAAATCATCTACATCAAAGAAGGCTACCCGATTTTTGCGCGGTCAAATGTTCTCAGTGAATGCCTTGGCCGTATGCTGGTGCGTGACGGCGTGATCACCCAGGTTGACTGTGATGCTTCGGTGGAGCGCAGCCGCGAATCAGGGCGCCTGCAAGGGACGGTGCTGATTGAGATGGGGTTGTTAACCCCGCAGGAGTTACACGACGCCCTCGCTAGGCAGGTGACGGAAAAATTGCTGTCGACCTTCGCCTGGGATGATGGCACCAGCCAGTTTGTTCCCGGCAAAGATTTCAAGAAGGGGGTCACCTCGATTCAGTTGACCCCGGCTTCCCTGATCCTTAGCGGTGTCAGCCGCTTCTGGACCCAGCAGCAGCTGGATAAATATCTGCATCCGCTGCGTAATGATTATCTCAAGCAGGCGTCTGATCCCAAATACCGGTTTCAGGACATTGAACTGAACAAGCGCGGCGAAGCGATTTTTGCCGAATGTCTGGGCACCTTGACCCTCAGCCAGATTCTTGACCGGCACCCGCTCGCGCGTCGCGAGATCCAGCAGATCCTCACTGCCCTGCTGATCTCAGAAATGCTCGAAACCAGCACCAGCGCAGAAGCGATCGACGCATCGGACGCAGCCCAGCGCCTGCCAGGGCAATCGATCGACGAAAAACTGCGCCGCAAGATTCTGGACGATTACAAGCGCGTCATGCAATCCGACTATTTCACGGCTCTGGGTCTGAACCGTCAGTGTGCCAGCTCTGAAGTTCGCCGGGCTTATTACAAGCTGGCCAAGGAGTACCATCCGGACCGCTTTCTCGGCAGCGGCCTGTCGCAGGAGATGAGCAGCAAGATCAACGAAATGTTTCAGTTCGTGACCCAGGCGTACACGGTGCTGAGCAATCCGAAGAACTGCTCGGACTATCTTGACGAGCTGGTCAACGGACCGAAGAAAACGCTGAATATCAATCAGGTGATCGAAGCGGAAACCGCATTTCAGGAAGGGCGCACTTTACTTAAAAATCGCCGTTACAGTGCAGCCACCAAACCACTGCAGCGGGCGATCGAGCTGAGTCCCGAAGAGCCGGAATATCTGACCTATTTTGCTTTGGCGCTGTTCAAATCGGCGCCGGAAGAGGCCGACAAGCAGAACCGGGCGATGGAGGTGCTGCTGGCGTCGCGTGAACTGAATCCCGGCCTGGACCTGACCCACCTCTACCTGGGGCATATCTACCAGCTGCAGGGCAAAGAGCGGCTGTCCGAGAAGTCCTTCGAACTGGCGGTGCAGGCCAATCCGCAATGCACCGAAGCCCTGCGCGAACTACGCCTGCTCAACCTGCGCCGCGAACAGGCCGCGCAATCGAAGGGGCTGTTCAAGAAATTCATCAATAAGGATGAAGACTGACTGCTGGTCGTTACCGACCAGCCCCCTCCTCCGGTAGCGAAGCATTCCCCGGATTATTTAATGTCCGATCGAGCAGGTGCCGTGGGTGAACGTTGCCCAGCGAACCGAGCATGCTGCGGCGGATCTGCGGGATCTCTTTGCTCAACTCCGTGACCAGCTGTTTCATCCGCTGGCGTTGCTGCTCTACCACACCGCAGACCGGGCAGGCGCAGCAGATCACCGGATAGCTGCTCAAGCGGCTGAACTCGATGATATCTGACTCCTCCACGTAGACCAGCGGCCGGATGACGGTGTGTCGGCCGCTGTCGGCCAGCAGTTTCGGGCTCATCGCTGCCAGGGTGCTGGTGTAGAACTGGTTGAGCAGCGAAGTCTCGATAAAGTCATCCAGATGATGCCCCAGGGCGATCTTGTTGCAATTCAGTTCATCGGCCTGTTTGTAGAGGACGCCGCGCCGCAGCCGGGCACAGAAGGAGCAGTAGGATGTCCCGGGGCGACGCTTCTCTTCGATAATCTGATAACAGTTGGTCGGCACCATCCGGTAGTCAAAGCGATGATCCTGCAGGTGCTGCTCGATCACTTCCTTGCGGTAGCCGGGGAATCCTGAATCGACATTCACCGCCACCAGTTCAAAGTCGACTGGCGCTTTTTTGCGCAACGCCTCAAGAACATGCAGCAACGTGTAAGAATCCTTACCGCCGGAAACGCCGACAGCGATTCGATCTCCCGCCTCGATCAGTTTGAAATCCCCGACCGCCTTGCCGGTCTGTCGTTTGATGCGCTGAAACAGCTTTTCGACTCTGGTTGCCACCTGATACCTCCGGATTGAAGTGCAGAGGCTTTTGTAGTGGAATTGCCGGATAAATGCAACTGTTTGAACTGGTGCGTTTTTTTGTTGGTTCGCTTCTTGCTTTATTAGTTGGCTCGACGCATTCTTCAGCGATCTGTCGTGCCGGAATAATGGCAAAATCAGAGGAACCCTTATGAGCATCGATCCGTTAAAGGCCTTCGCCAACACCCAAGTCAACAGTCCCAGACCATTGTCAACTGCTGCGCCCCGGCAGCACCAGCAATCGTTCGAAACCTTGCTCGGTGCCGCCGCAACCAACTCTTTATCCGCGCAGGCAGTGGCCCGCGAGGCGAACGAACTGGTCCGGTTGGCGAGTCTGCAGTTGCTGCAGGGGCTGTTCGATCTGGACCTGGAAGCCACGGATGATTCAGTTTCCGCGTTGCTGACTAAGAGCGACAGCCGGTTCGAGCTGCCGTCCGCAACCAGTCAAAAACTTGACTTGTATGCCAGGGCGCGTCCGGAAAATCAGCCCAGCCTGCTGGCCCCGCCGCAAAACAGTCGTGAGCAGATCGAACAGCTGATCGACCGGGTTGCCCAGCAGGTCAGTCTGGCGCCGGAACTGATCCGTTCGGTGGTCAGCGCCGAAAGCAATTTCAGTCCGGATGCGGTCTCTTCTGCCGGCGCCCAAGGGCTGATGCAGTTGATGCCGGCGACCGCCCGCGAGCTTGAAGTGACCGACAGTTTTGATCCGCAGCAGAATCTGCTTGGCGGCAGCCGCTACCTGAAGCAGCTGCTCGACAAGTACGATGGCGATCTCGACCGGGCGCTGGCTGCCTACAACTGGGGGCAGGGGAATGTCGATCGCAAAGGTCTGGCGCAGATGCCGCAGGAAACCCGCGATTATCTGGTCAAAGTGAAACAGGGGCTGACAAAGCAGACCGTTTAGCAACCGCCGCCAATAGATAGCTACCGGGATCGCGCAAACAGCGCGGTTCCGGTTTTTTGTTGCCCGCCGCAAAGATTGAAATTCATTAGAAACTGGCTAGTCTTTAAGTGTCTCTGTGCTCCGGCAGAAAGTGACATTTATGCAGGCTGAGTCGACTGGTCAAGCAGCACCCCCTTCCGCGGATGGCGTACAGCAGCCGTTGCTCTCTGTTCGTCTCTGGTCCTTTCTGGCGGCTGTACTGCTGCTGCTGATCAGCACTGTTATCGCCTTCAATCAGAACCCACACCCCAATCCCCTGACTCCGCTCAAGCTGACCAGCAGCGATTATTGGCGCTATCCGCTCGAACGCAACGCCTTCAAGCGCTTGCCGCTGATCGATGCGAACCTGAACGATCTGTTTCTGCTGCCGGGGACTGAGCTGCTCTGGGCGGTCGGTTCGGGGGGGATGATCCTGCACAGCAGCGACGGTGGCCGGTCCTGGAGCGAGCAGAGCCTGGAGCCTGCCTCGCAACAGGGCGCGCAAACGCAGTCCTCAGGTTTCGCCTGGCCTGCCGTCGCCCGGGCCGCCGAGGCGCCAGCTACCAGCAAGCAACAATACCTTGAGCCGATCCAACAGCAACAGCAACAGCAGCAGGCACCACCGCAGGAAACGGCACCTGAACCCCGTCCGGCGGTCGACCCGACCGTGACAAATCTGAATTCAGTCTATTTCGTCGATGCCGAGTACGGCTGGATTGTCGGTGCCAACGGGCTGCTGCTGCGAACCACGGATGGCGGCAAGCGTTGGCTGCCGCAGGTGAATGACAGTCGGGTCAACCTGCGCTCGGTGTATTTTGCCGACCGCGAAAATGGTTGGGCGGTCGGAGCGGCTGGCGTCGTGCTGCACAGCAGCACAGGCGGAGAACACTGGGAAAGGCAGAGCAGCAGAGCGACCCAGACGCTTGCGGCGGTCTTTTTTCTGAATGAGGCGACCGGCTGGGCGGTTGGTGACCGCGGGCTGATCATGTCCACCGGCAACGCCGGAAAGGACTGGCAGGCGCAGCGCAGCGGCACCGATATTTGGCTGGCGGCAATCGATTTTGTCGATGCCGAGCACGGCTGGGCGGTGGGCGGTGGCGTTATCCTGCACACTGAAAACGGCGGGCAGAGTTGGCAGGAGCAGAAAAGCGGCTTTCCGCCATTCAAGTTCACGGCAGTTGATTTTATCGACCGGCAGCGGGGCTGGGTGGTCGCTAGCCGCGGCGAACTTTTGGTGACTGTTGACGGTGGTCGCAGCTGGGAGATGCCAAAACCGTTGCAGGAGCCGCTGGCGGCGGTGCAGTTTGTCGATGCCGAACGGGGATGGGTGGCGGGCGCCAATGGCGCGCTTTATCAGACCGAGGATGCCGGCCGGCACTGGACGACGAAAAGTCGTGGCGCCGGGTTGTCGCTGCTGAAGATCCAGTTTGTCGATGCGCAACATGGCTGGGCCATCGGGAAAAATGGCCGGCTGTTGCGCACCACCGATGCCGGCCAGAACTGGCAGCCCTTTGACTGCGGCTCCGCTGCAGAGCTGACGGACGGTTTTTTTACAGACGCCGACAACGGCTGGTTGGTTGGCAGCTACGGCACGATTTTGCGAACCCGTAACGCCGGGAGCGATTGGCAGCAACAGAAAAGCGGGACGGATGCCGGGCTTCAGTCGGTACATTTTGTCAATAACCAGCTTGGCTGGGCGGTCGGCCGCGCAGGCACCGTATTAAAAACCAGTGACGCGGGGCAGAGCTGGCAGCCTCTCGCCGCCGGTGAAGATGTCAATTATACCGCCGTATATTTTGCCGATGAGCGCCATGGCTGGTTGGTAACGTCCGGCGGCGAGATTCTGCAGACCGGTGACGCCGGCGACAGCTGGCAGGTTCAGCGGGGAAAGGACAATAAGCCCCTGACCTCGATCAGGTTTATCGATCCGGCTCGCGGCTGGGCGATTGGCAGTCACGCCACCTTGAAGACCATCGATGGCGGGAGCGTCTGGCAGGGGCTGGAGTCCGGAACCGGCACGCGGATAGAAGCCCAGTGGTTTGCGAACCGGTCGCTGGGGTGGCTGGTCGGCTGGGGAGGGACCATCCTGAAAACGGAGGATGGCGGCCAGACCTGGCAGCCGCAAATCAGCGGCACCTCGGCAATCCTGAGAAGCGTGCAGTTTCTGGATGCGAACCAAGGCTGGGCGGTTGGTGGCGGCACCATCCTGCGCACCCTCGACGGCGGCCGCAGCTGGACCGATCCGCTGACCTACCGCCGCTGTCCGGCTCCCTGGTACTACCTCAGCTGGCTGTTGGCCGGTCTGCTGCTGCTTTCGGCCGTCAGGCGTCCCGCCCAGGTGGTTGCCGCGCAGCAATCGGTCGCCGACATGCTGGTCTCCGACAAACCGCTTGAAGCCGGCGAGCCGGATGCGTTGAACTTCGGCCTGATCGCCCGCGGCTTGTCGCGTTACCTGCGCAATGAAAACACCCAGCCACCGCTGACCATCGCCATCACCGGCGAGTGGGGGACCGGCAAAAGTTCGATGATGAACCTGCTCAAGGCCGACCTGCAGAGTTACGGTGTGCGGCCGGTCTGGTTCAACGCCTGGCACCATCAGAAAGAGAGCAACCTGCTGGCCTCGCTGCTCGATAACATCCGCACCCAGGCGGTGCCGCGCTGGTGGTCTGTCGGCGGGTTGCATTTTCGGCTGCGGCTGCTGCAGGTGCGCGGCTGGCGCAACTGCCTGCCCCTCGTGGCGCTCCTGTTTGTCTGCGCGGTCTCGGCCGGCATCGCTTCGCATCACGCCAGTGAACTGAAAACAATCAATCTGAAAGAATTGCTGGATTTACCTTTCAGCCCGGTCGGAATTATCGAATCGTTGTTTGAGCGCTCCTCGCTGCTGACCTTCTCCGCCAGTTCGCTGGCGCTGTTCGTTGCGGTGCTCAAAGGCTTCGTCGCCTTCGGTCTCGATCCGAAAAAGCTGATTCCGACCATCCCTGGGCGCCTGCAGGTCAAGAACCTTAACGTTGAACTCAGCTTCAGGCAAAAGTTTTCCAGCGAGTTCAAGGATGTCACCAGGGCGCTGCAACCGCGAACCATGCTGATTCTGATTGATGATCTGGATCGCTGCAAGGCCGAGCATGTGCTGGAAATTCTCGAAACCATCAACTATCTGGTCACCTCTGGCGCCTGCTACGTGGTGCTCGGCATGGCCCGCGAGCGGGTTGAACGCTGTATCGGTGCAGCCTTCAAGGAGGTGGCCGAGGATATGATTGACGACCCGGCCGGTGAGGAGGTCCCGAGCAACAATGGTCGCAAAAAACGGGTCGAGTTTGCCCGTCAGTATCTGGAAAAGCTGATCAATATCGAAGTGCCGGTGCCGGTCGCCAGCGCCGGTCAGTCGCGACTGCTGCTGGCTCCGGACCCGGTTGAGCCGGTCAGGCCGTCCTTGTGGCAGCAGTGCTACGGGCTGCTTTTCGCTATGGGCAAAAAGCTCTTCCCCTGGCTTTTGGTGGGGCTGGTGCTGTGGGGTGGTTTCTGGCTGGGAGAAAAAAATGCCGGGGATTTGCCGCAGAAAGTTACCGTAGTGACCGCGCCGGAGACTGGCGTGCCGGCTGAAGCTGAACAGACTCCGTCTCCCGGGGATGAGAGACCCGCTCCGCCGCCGACCGGAGAGACTCAGCCCGCCACTTTCACGCCGGGGCAGACCGCAGCCTATCCCAAGTGGTTGCTTGGTTATCCGTTACTGGCACTGCTGGCTGCCGGAGTTGTGCTGTTGGTCAGACGTCCCGATTATCAGGTACAGGATTCGCCGGAGTTTGTCCGAGCTCTGCAGGTCTGGCATCCGCTGATCGCCACCAAGCGCAATACCCCGCGTGCCATCAAGCGTTTTCTGAACCGGGTGCGCTACTTCGCCATGATCAACCGCGATCAACCGGAAGCGGAAAAATGGAGTCTCTGGAGCTTGCTGAAAAAGTCTCAGCAGCAGCCGGTTGAAGACACTGAGCCGATGCTGGAGGAAGCAACCCTGGTCGCGATTGGCGCTCTGCACCACTTGCATCCTCGGCTGGTCAATGATGATCAGCTGTTTGCCCAACTCACGGCCGGAACCGATCTTGCCCCGGAAACCCTGCAATTGCTCGGCCTGCCAGCCGCCATTGCCACTGTGCTGCGGGGGGTGCTCAAAGAGCATGAAAAGATCTTCGGTCGCTGGTCCTGTACTGAGGACGAAAGGGCAATCTTTCTTGAGATCAGTCAGGGGATTCAGATTTTATGAGCCCTGGCCGTGTTGGTAGGCTTAAACGACTAATTTTCTAAAAATGGAGGCAACAATGGCATGGTCAACTCGGTTTATATGTATCTCGGTACTGCTGCTTTTATCCGGCTGTGTCGCCGGACAATCGATCAAGCTGGCATATGAGCCTGCACCGGCAGCAGCAGAAAAACTTGCTATTGATGTTCAAGTTATCTCTACCGACCAACGGACTTTTGTCGTCAGTGGCAATAAGCAGCCGAATTACATCGGTCATTATCGGGCCGGTTTTGGCAATACCTGGGATGTCACAACGCAAAACAAACTTCCGCTGGCGGATAATTTGCGCCGAGACGTTTCCGCCGATCTGCTCGCGCTTGGTTTTAATGTTGTCGAGAAGGACGCGCAGCGTATTTTAAAAATTATCGTAGAAGACTGGAATTTTGATACCTATATGAATGGAAAGATGTGGTACCAGCTGCACCTGGCTGTCGCCGCGGCGAATGGAGAAACAGTGGCCGAATCCGACCTAAAAGATACAGTCGTTATCGAGGGGAGTATCTGGGTGGGAGCCAAGTACGCTTTTGAACGAGAGCTGCCGAAAATATATATGACTGTCGTTAATAATATTGTCAGGGATAACCCGCAGATTCTGACTGCGCTGAAGTCGCAATAACCCTGCTCCAGTTGTCGTAATCTGCTGATGAGCTGCTTGAGGTAGTGAATCCGCAGGCCATATCGTTTTCCTTGGAAGGCCATTCTGATCGATGAATCGGGGTGGCTTTTCCTTGCATGTCGCTGGGGATGGGTTTTCAGGGCAGCTGGCGGCACGCCGTTTCACGGCTCAATGCCACACAGACCAGAGACAGTACCGACCACGCCAGGATCAGAGCGAATCCTGCCCGGTAAGCGCTGAATTCGAAATGCCTGATCCCAGCCAGCATCGTTCCTTGCCAGCGGCTATCCAGTACCCAGCCGACGGCCGGTTGCAGCAGCATGGGGCCGATCATGACCCCCATGTTGCAGACTCCGGCGGCGGTTCCCGCCAAACGTGACGGAACCGATTCCTTGATGAACGCGAAGCCGATAATGATGCAACCGGAGGAGAAGCCGATGCAGACCAGCAGCAGCACCAGGACCGGAAGTGGCAGCCCGGGCACGAAAATGATCACCGCCCAGCCGGCGGTCAACAGAGCGCAGCCGAGCAGATAGATTGGCTTGCGCCGGCCAAAACGATCGGAGAGGTTGCCACAGACCGGTCCACCGACCGCCCAGGACAGCAGCAGGGCCGAACAGACCGCCGCGGCTCCCGGCGCGTCCATGCCGTACTGGCTGGTCAGGAAAGGCACACCCCAGAGTCCGGCAAAGGTGAGGACGCCTCCGGCGAGCGCGCCCGGTGCGATCGTCAACAGCCAGGTGTTGCGGTAGTCGAAGACCTGGCGTAATCCCGCAATGACTCCGGTCCGGGGCAGCTCGGCGCTAGCTTTGGGGGCGTGACTGGCGTAGCCGCGCTCTTTGGGGTCGTCACGCACCAGCAGCCAGATCAATGCGGCGACGATAAACGGCAGCAGACTCGAAGCCAGCATGACCGGCCGCCAGCCGTAGGCGACCACCAGCAGGCGCAGCGGTGTTCCGGCAAACACGGCGCCGAGAATCCCAAGGAACAGCGCCATTCCCGAGGCGAGAGAGAAATGTTTTGGTGCCATCCAGTGACTGGAGAGCTTCATCATGGCGACGAAGGCCACCGCGACCGATCCGCCGATCAGCAGCCGTCCGGCGCTGGCGATCACGATTCCATCTGAAAGCGCGAAGCAGAGGCTGCCGACCCCTGCCACCAGGGCGCCCGCGGTCAGCAACCGCCGTGGTCCCCAGCTGTCGGCGAGCAGCCCGGTCGGAATCTGCATGGCCACATAGCTGTAGAAATAGAACGCCGACAGGTTGCCGAGTCCGGCGGCCGTAAGGTTGAAATCAGCCGCCAGCTCGGCCGTCATGACGCCGGGCGCGACCCGTTGAAAAAAACCGATGATATAGAGAGCCGCGCCAAGTCCCCATACGGTCCAGGCCAGACGAGCGGGTGGGAGTGAGTCTGAGTACATCTGATCTTGGTCCATTCTGCCGAGTGGGCTTTTCTGGCGCTTAATTGCCTGGCGTTTCTGCCAGTTTTTCGATCGGATGATCGGCGTGACTCTCCTGCAGGCCGAACAGCCGGCGGACATCCTCAAGTATCAGGTAGAGCGCCGGAATCAGCAGCAGGATGATGCCGGTGCCGAAGAGGATGCCGAAGCCCAGCGAGATCGCCATCGGGATCAAAAACTGCGCCTGCACGCTGGTCTCCAGAATCATCGGGAACAGGCCGAAGAAGGTGGTCAGCGAGGTCAGCAGTATCGGCCGGAAGCGCCTGGTGCCAGCGGCGATGATCGATTCGTGCAGCGACATCCCGGCACGGCGGTTGCGGTTGCTCTGGTCGATCAGCAGCAGCGAGTCGTTGACCACGACGCCGGACAGAGCCACCAGCCCGAACAGACTCAGCAGGCTCAGATTGTACCCCATGATGATGTGGCCGAGGACCGCGCCGATCATGCCGAAGGGGATCGCCACCATGATCAGCAGTGGCTGGGTGTAGCTGCGAAAGGGGATCGCCAGCAGGATGAAGATCGCCACCAGTGCCAGCTTGAAGCCGTCGAGCATGCTGCCGAGCGATTCCTTGCGTTCCTTCTCTTCCCCCTCCATGTCCCAACTGAGCCCGGGATAGTCGCTGATCAGCTGTGGCAGCAGGTTCTGCTGCAGATCGCTGATGATTTCCTGCGCGTTGGCGCTCTGTGCATCGACCATCGCCGAGACGTTGATGACCCGTTTGCGGTCGGTGCGCTTGATCTCAGAGAAGCCGCGGCTTTCGATGATCTCCGCCGCCTGGCTTAGAGGGACGCCCTGGCCGGCCGGGGTGCGGATGCGCATGGTTTCGAAGTTCCATAGCTCGCGTCGCTCGGCTTCAGGGTAGCGGACCATCACCTTGATTTCGTTGCGTCCGCGTTGCAGCCGCAGCGCCTCGGCGCCGTAGAAGGCGGCACGCACCTGACGCCCCAGGTCGGTTTCGGTGATGCCCAGGGTGCTGGCGGCCGGTTTCAGCTTCAGTTTGATCTCCTGTTTGCCGCGCGCGTAGCTGTCTTCGATGTCGCTGACCCCCGGGTACTCGCGCAGCGCGACCCGGATTCGGTCTGAGGCCTGTTCGAGCACGGCGAAGTCTTTGTGCGCCAGCTGCACATCAATATTGGCACCCATGCGCATCAGGTTGGAGCGGAAGCTCAGCGAGTCAATTCCGGGAATTTCACCGACTTTTTTCCGCCAGGTAGCCGAGATGTCGCTGGCCGGCAGATTGCGCTCGGCGCTCTCGGTCAGAAACATGGCGATATTGCTCAAGTGGGTGGCGGAGACACTGTTGCCGCCGGCCGGTCCGCCGCCTGGGATGTTACCGCCGACCACCATGTAGACATTGCGCAGAATGCTGTCCCCTTCAGGCCGCTGGTCATCATACTCAGCGACCGTCTCCAGCCCTTTCTGCAGGATAAGTTCGGCAATCCGGCCGGTCTCTTCGATTGGCACGCCGCTCTGCAGCTGGATGGCGACGGTGATCTGGTCACCATCGACTTCCGGCATGAAGAGAAATTTGACCACCCCCCCCTTGACCACACCGACGGTCAACATCAGCATGGCCAGGCCGATTGCCAGTGAAACGTAGCGATAATTCATGTTCAACTTCAGCAGCCAGCGGTAGGGGCCGTCGACAAAGCGTTGCAGCGCAGCGCCGAACCAGCGGCGCACCCGGTCGATACGGTCGAGAATCCCGCCGTTGGCAACGCGGGCCTTGCCGATGCTCAGGTGCGCCGGCAGCACCAGCAGCGACTCGATCAGCGACATCAGCAGCAGGGTGATGACAATCGCCGGGATGACTTTGATGAACTTGCCCATCATCCCCGATACAAACAGCAGCGGCAGAAAGGCCGCCACCGTGGTCAGAATCGAAAAGGTCACCGGCAGCGCCACTTCCAGCGCGCCGTCGATCGCCGCCTTGACGTAGGGTTTGCCCTGCTGGCGGTGTTCATAGATGTTTTCGCCGACGACGATGGCGTCATCGACAAGAATCCCCAGTGCCAGAATAAAGGCGAACAGCGAGATCATGTTGATCGACAGGCCAAGCCAGGGCATAACGAACAGGGTTCCCAGAAAAGAGATCGGGATGCCGAGCATCACCCAGGCGGCGAGGCGGATTTCGAGAAACAGCCCCAGGATGATCACCACCAGGGTCAACCCGAGCAGGGCGTTTTTCTGCAGCAGGCTCATGCGGCTGTTGAAGATTTCGGTGGTGTCGCTCCAGACCGCCAGCTGCAGGCTTTCGGGCAGCTGCGGCGATTTGTTGTTTACATAAGCGATGATCAACTCGGAGATTTCCGTCGGCTTCTGTTCGCCGATGCGGAACACCTTGAGCATCGCCGCCGGCTTGCCGTCGAAGCGGCCGTAAGTTTCGCTGTCGGCAAAGCCATCGACCACGTTGGCGATCTCGCCCAGGCGGACCTGGGTGCCATCCATTTTGCTCAGGATGGTAATGTCGGCATACTCCGGCCCCCAGTAACGACGCTCTTTGGTGCGCAGCAGGATCTCGCCGCCGCTGGTTTTGACCGTGCCCCCCGGCAGATCGAGCGAGGCTGCGCGGATGCGGGCGGCGACCTGATCGAGGGTCAGGTTGTAGCGGCGCAGGTTCTCTTCGGGGATTTCGACGGTGATTTCAAAATCGCGCACGCCGCTCAGGTCGACCTGGGTGATGTCCGGCAGCTCGAGCAGTTCATCGCGGATCAGCTCAGCCTGCTCGCGCAGCACTTTCTCGCTGGCATCGCCGTAGATCACCATCGAAATCACTTCACGGCGGTTGGACAGCTTGCTGATGATCGGTTTCTCGGCGTCTTCGGGAAAGGTGCTGATCCGATCGATTTCACTCTTGATGTCCTGCAGCACCTCGTCGACATCGACGTCGGCATAAACCTCAGCAGTGACCTTGCCGAAACCTTCACCGGCGGTGGCCTTCATCTGCTTGATGCCGTCAACCCCGGTCAGGTTCTCCTCGATCTTCAGCAGAATCCCCTCCTCGACCTCTTCCGGGCCGGCGCCCGGATAGGCGACCGAAACCGAAATCATGTCGAGGGAGACCTCGGGGAACACTTCCTGCTTGACGCGTGGCCCCATGATGATGCCGCCGATGACCAGCGCGAACATCAGCAGGTTGGCGGCCACATGGTTTCTGGCCATCCACTTGACGGCGTTGATCATGGCTGCTGCTCCTGCAATACCGGCCGCAACAGCAGGCCATCAGCAGCGCCGGAAAGGCCGGTCAGCACCAGCTTCTCGCCACTGACAACCCCCTGTTTGATGAGCAGCTGCTGTTTTTCGCGCCGCAGGATTTCGACCGGGCGCAGGCGCAGCCGGTTGTCGCTGTCGGCGATCCAGACCTGGCTGTCGTTGCGCAGCGCGCTGCGCGGGATACTGATGCTGCTGTCGAGCTTGTCGCCGAACAGCTGAATTTCAACAAACTGACCGTTGCTCAGGTCGGCTGTGGCAGATTTTTTCTGTAACTGATAGGGGTCATCGATGGCGATCACCGCGGTGGCCATGCGACTGGTCGGATCGATTTCTCCCAGACTGCGGACGATCCGCCCCTGCCAGCTGTTGCTGCTGTCGCCCGGCAGGTAAACCATGGCGAGTGAACCGGGCTTCGTGCTGGAGGCGGACGGAACCTGCAACCAGCGCAGATCGTCGAGCGACAGCGGTACGTGGATTTCGGCCCGGTCGGTGCCGGCCAGATTGCCGATGCTGGTCCCGGCGCGCAGGTACTGGCCGAGATCGACCTGTTTCTGGCGGATGCGGCCGTTAAACGGCGCCTTCAGCTCGGTCCGCGCCAGATTCAGCTCGGCCTGCGCCAGGGTCGCCAGCGCCGCCGCCAGATTGGCCTGCTCCTGTTTCTGCTGAATCTCCCGGCTGACCAGCGGCCCCGGTTCGCCCTTGTCCGGCAGGTCGACCCGCTGCCACTCCTGCAGGGCGACCCGCGCGCGCTCCTGTTCGGTGGTCAGCGCGACCTGCGCTTTAGCGATGTCGGCCTGGGCGCGCTCGACGGCCAGCCGGTAGTCGGCCGGTTCGATCTTAAGCAAAGTATCCCCCTGCCGGAAAAAACCGCCGTCGACCAGTTGCGGAGCGATCCAGATGACTTTACCGGTGATCTCAGGGACCAGGGCGATCTGTCGCGCCGGTTGCACCGTACCGTTGGCATAGACGCGGATCTGGTGTGGAGCGGCCTGCAGCTCGAGCACATCGACCAGCACGCCGCGCTGCGGTGGCGTTTGCCGTTGCGGGGCATGTTTCAGTTTGCCGAGCAGTACAAAACCGCCGACACCGAGCAGCAGCACCAGCAGGGGCAGGATGATCTTCAGGGCTTTGCCAGATTTTTTCGTTTCGGTGGTCATCTATTTATCCCGCTTGTCACTGAGGGTTTGTTGTTGTTTCTCAAGTTCGGCGGCCATCCAATCGCCACCGAGGGCGCGGGCCAGCGAAATCCGGTTGCTCAGCCACTGGCGCTGCGCAGCAATGTTCTGGCTGGAAATTTCCAGATAGCGGATTTCGCTGCCGAGCAGATCCTGACTGCTGAGCAGCCCGTGACGGTAGTTTTCGTGTGAGTGATGCAGCTCCTGGCGGCTGGCCTGCAATTGCTGCTGCAGCCACTGCTGCCGTTCGGCGCTGTTCTGATCAGCGACCAGCGCGGTCTCGACCTCCTGCACCGCGTTGAGGATCACCTTGCGGTAGCCGGCCAGCTGTTCGTCGCGCACCGCTCGCTGCCGGTCGCTCTCGGCTTCGCGGCGACCGCCATCGAACAACGGTTGCGTCAGTCCCAGGGCCAGCGTCCAGAAGCTGCCGTCGATATCACCGCGCGCCAGTTGGGTTGCCGAATAATAGGCAGTTGCACTCAGGTTGATGGCCGGCAGGCGGTCGGCCAGCGCCGCCGCCAGCTCGCGGTCGGCTGCGCGCAGACTGCTCAGTGCCGCAGTGACATCGGGGCGCTGTGTCAGCAGGTTGGCGGGCAGGCCGGCGTCGATGGCCGAAGTCAGTTCCGGCAGCTCGTCAATCCGGGTCAGTTGCTGCTGCGGCATCTGACCCAGTAGCAGAGCGATGCTGTTTTCGGCCCGGGCCAGGCCGGTTCGATACTGCGGCAATAACGCTTCGGCGCGCGCCAGGTTTTGCCGCGCCTGATACAGCTCTCTGGCCTCGGCCAGCCCGGCGCGATAGCGGTTGCCGATGGTTTCGATCAGTTCGCGGTAGTGACCGATCTGCCCGTCAACCAGCCGCAGTTGGGCCCGCTGTTCGGCTGCGAGGAAGTACTGTTCGGTCAGTTGCGCGCTGAGACTCAGCAGCAGGGTCTGAACTTCAAGCTGTCCGGCGGCGCTGCGCAGGGCTGCTGCGGCGCTTTTATCATGCAGCCGGTTCCAGAGGTCAACTTCATAGCTGGCGGCCAGCGAGGCGCGTTGGCTGGTGGTGAAGCTTGGATTGGGGTTCCCGGGGCTTTTGTCCCGATTGAGCGAGCCGCTGAAATTCAGGCTCGGCCAGAGACTGGCGGCGCCGGTGCGCTGCAGCGCTTCCAGCCGCTGCAGCCGGTGCAGGGCCTGCAACAGGTCGAGGTTTCCGTCGAGCAGTTGCTGCTGCAGCTGATTCAGTTGCGGGTCACCGAAGCTCTGCCACCAGCGGCTTGGCAACGGCACGGCGTTATCTGGCGTCTGTTGCAGGTAGCTGGTTGGTAGCGCCGGCGGGTCTATACTGATCGGCGCCAACGGGCTGCAGCCGCTTAACAGCAGCATCAATATCAGCAGATATCTCATTGTTGCGCCTCCAGTCCGGCGCAGACGAAACCGATCAGTTCGTCGGCCAGCTGGTCGTCGGTCAAAGGCTCACCAAGGCCGGGAAGCTGCAGCGCCGGTCGCGCACTGTTGCACATCACCTGACTCATGGCACCCAGCGTGAATTGCAGCCGGGTCAGCAGGACCTGCGACGGCAGTTGAGGCAGCGCCTGCTGCATCCCTTTGAACAGCTGTTGAAACAGGGGCATCACCAGCTGCAGAAAACAGTTGCGCACAGTCTGGTCCGGTTCACTCAGGGCGCGGCCGATCATGGCGATGAAGTCTTCTGCGCCGGGACCGGAGTGACGAAATGCCAGAGTCGGCTCGATAAAGGCGCGCAGCAGTTGTTTGGTTGCAGGAGGTGCCCCGCTGGTGGTCGCCTGCGTCAGAACCGCCGCCAGCTTTTCCTGCCGCAACCGATTCAACGGCAGCAGCCGCCGTTCGATGACCGCCTGCAACAAGGCATCCTTGGAACCAAAGTGATAGTTGACCGCCGCCAGATTGACTTTGGCCAGGCTGGTGATGCCGCGTAGCGAGGTGTTGTGAAAGCCGTTCTGGGCGAAGAGCTTTTCGGCGGCATTGAGGATGCAGGTTTTAGTGTCAGGTGCTGACATGCAGAGTCCTTCGATAAAGTGGGATAGACAGGCAATTTAAACACTCGTTTGAAACGGCTGTCAACCGGCTTTACATCTTTTTACCTTCTGGTTTTTTTGCTGCTCAGCAGCTGTGCGTTGCCTCCATTTGGTGCACAAAAAATAGGCGATTATCTTCGTCTGAATATGTAAATTTACATAAATACAGCTAGTTAGGCTGTTGGCACGCAGGCTGCTATATGTTTTGGCAACGCTCAGCAATCGCTACGAATTTAACAGTGCCTTTGGCTGTCACTGTTTCACTGTTACTTATGATCTCTCTGGAAAGGAGTTTCCACGCATGCGAAAAATCGAGTGCATCATCAAGCCGTTCAAACTGAACGATGTAAAATCGGCCCTCTGTGATTTGGGCATCACTGGTATGACCGTCAGTGAAGTGCGCGGTTTTGGGCGCCAGAAGGGGCACACCGAACTCTATCGCGGTGCCGAGTACCAGATCGATTTTATCCCCAAACTCAAGCTGGAGCTGGTGGTGGCGGCCGATCAGGTTGACGAGGTGGTCGCGGCTGTTTTGCGTGAAGCCAGCACCGGTCGGATCGGCGACGGAAAAATCTTTATCAAGCCGGTTGAACAGTGTATCCGCATCCGTACCGGCGAGACCGGCATCGACTCAATCTAAAGAACCGCTACGGTTTGAACCGTTAGACCCTAAAGGAGACACGCGTTATGAAGAAGTTCACTGCAATTCTGCTATCCGCCCTGGTGTTCGGTCTGCCGACCCTGGCCCTGGCCGAGGATGCTCCGGTTTCGGAGATGTCCTACATCCTCAACACCTTTTCCTTTCTGATCATGGGGATTCTGGTCATGTGGATGGCCGCCGGCTTCGGCATGCTTGAGGCCGGGCTGGTGCGTTCG
>DATCYW010000086.1:0-3564 GCA_036526255.1 Malonomonas sp.
GTCAGCTTCTCAACCGCATGGCTCAAGACAATCCTCAGCTGGATATCTATATCCTCGAATGGGATTTCGCAGTTTTCTACTCTCTTGAACGAGAGTTCTGGTCGCTGTTCAGTATCGGCTGGATGACCCATGAGCGGGTACATTTCGAACTGGACGATAGCCATCCTGCTGGAGCGTCTCAACATCAAAAAATTGTTGTGGTCGATGATCAATTGGCCTTTGTCGGCGGCTTTGATTTGGCCAGCTTCCGTTGGGATACCTCTGAACATCGCCCTGAACATCCTCAGCGTTGCGATAACGATAAACACTATGGACCGGTGCACGATGTGCAGATGCTGGTCAGCGGAAAGATTGCGCAAAAGCTCGCAGAAATTTCACGTTGGCGCTGGGAACGGGCCACTGGTGAGAGCTTGACGCCTACCGAACACAAGACTGTGGATCTCTGGCCTGCCAGCGTCAGCGTCGATTTTTCTCAGCAGCCGTTGGCCATTCTCCGCACCATGCCGGCCTATGCCGGTGACCCGGAAGTCCGTGAGATAGAGCGATTTTATCTGCAGGCGATTGAGCAGGCTGAAAAATTTCTCTACCTGGAAAATCAGTACCTGACTTCGCACCGGATCGGCAGCGCTCTGGAGGTTTCCCTGCGCCAACCGCAGGGGCCGGAGATCGTCCTGGTCCTGCCGCGGCACTGTCCCGGCTGGCTGGAGGAAGAAACCATGGGGGTCCTGCGAAAACGACTGCAGCAGCGTTTACAGCAAGCCGATCAGCACAAGCGGTTGCTGATTTGTTACCCTGATCGGGCCGGATTAGAAGCAGACGTCATCATCGTACACAGCAAACTGCTGGTGGCCGATGATCAACTGCTGACCATCGGCTCGGCCAATCTAAGTAACCGCTCAATGAGCTTTGACAGCGAATGCAACCTCGCCCTGGCGGCCGATGGTGACTGCGGACGGGCCGGAATCATCGCCGGGTTTCGGAACCGGTTGCTCGCTGAACATTTAGGGTGTGCTCAACAGCAGGTGGCAGAAACATTGAGTGAGACAGGGTCATTGCTGGCGGTCATCGCGCAGCTTGGGTGCGATGACCGGATGCTAAAAGAATTGCCGCTTGAGGGGGAGCAGTCAGACTGGCAGGCGTTGCCTGGAGAGCTGGTCGCCGACCCTGAAAAGCCGATTGGGCTGGAACAGTTGTTGGATTATTTCGGTATTGCCGTCGAAGCGCAGGAAGAGGATGAGCACACCAACCGACGAAAGGGTTGGTATTTTCTGTTGGCGTTGCTCGTCGCACTGCTGCTCGGAGTTCTCTGGCGCTGGTCTCCGTTGAACCAGTGGTTGAACGTGACAACTCTACTGGCTGCTGCTGACTATGTCCGTGAAAGTACGCTGACAGTGCCAATAGTGCTCGGTATCTACCTGCTTGGAAGCTGCCTGATGTTTCCGATCAATCTGCTGATTCTGGTAACGGCGCTCAGTTTCGGCTCAATAACCGGTTTTTTTCTCGCCCTTGCCGGTAGTCTGCTCGGTGGCTTGGCCAGCTACCTGCTCGGCCGTTTGTTGGGAAGAGACGTGGTGCATAAGCTGGGCGGAAAGAAAGTCAACCAGCTCAGTCGCAAGCTGGCGCGGCGTGGCTGGCTAACTGTCGCTCTGATCCGCGTGGTGCCGATCGCGCCTTTTACCATCGTTAATATGGTCGCCGGTGCCAGCCACATCACTGCACGTTCCTTTCTTCTCGGCACCGCGATCGGCATGTGTCCTGGAATTCTCGCGATCATGATCTTCGAAGAAGGGTTGGATCGTGCCTTACGTAATCCGGACTGGGAGACCTTGGGTTTGGCGATGTTGGCCCTGATCGGCGGCTTACTGGTACTGGTCGTTGGCAAGCAGCTGTTGTTGAAAAAAAGCGAGCGCGACCATGGCTGAACCTAAGCTCCGCCTAGCAACCTGGAATATACATATGGCGATTGGCCGGGATGGCCACCGTGATCTGGCGCGGATTGCGCAGGTTATCCGTCAACTGCAGATCGATGTCATCGGGCTGCAGGAGGTCGACAACCAGATCGAAAAAGACCGCGACGACCTGCAGACCCTCGCCGAGCAGACCGGACTGGAAGTGATTGCCGGACCGACCATGCAACGCACGCGGGGTGATTACGGCAACGCCTTGTTGACACGTCTGCCGGTGCGTAAAGTAGAGCGCTATGATCTTAGCTTTAAGCAGCGTGAGCCGCGTGGACTTTTGATTGTCGAACTTGAATGGCAGGCGCGCCCACTTTGGGTCGCAGTCACTCACCTCGGCTTGCGGCCCGGAGAGCGACGTGAGCAGGTAAGGCGACTCTGCAAACACCTCGCACAAAAGGAACGAAGGCCATTGGTACTGATGGGGGATTTCAATGAATGGTTCATCTGGGGACGACCATTACGTTGGCTGCAGCGGCGCTTTGGCGCGATCCGTTCTCCGGCCACCTTCCCGGTACGCTGGCCATTTTTGCAGCTCGACCATGTGCTGGTCGAACCGCCCGAGTGCTTGGTGGTAAAGTGTGCTTATCGATCCTCCCTCGCCAGGGAGGCTTCAGATCACCTGCCGCTGGTCGCGGAGTTGCGTTGTTGAGCCGCAGAGTTTAGGGTGGCTCTGCGGGGGTGAGTATGTATGGGTGAAAATACCTGAAGACCTTATTCAAAAACAATTACTGTTGGTTGCTTTTTGCCGTATTGGCGTCAATGCTGGTAGAATTTGTCAACTATTGTAGTTGCCAACCGGTTGTCGCAACGTGAAAAAAGAAAGCAGCCAATAGGAGGTTTTAATGACCCAAAAAGCGGGCGGACTCTACATCGCTCTGTTAAGCATTCATGGACTGATACGTTGGCGCAATCTCGAACTGGGCCGCGATGCCGATACCGGCGGACAAACCCTCTACGTGGTCGAGCTTGCTCAAGCACTTGCCAAGCAGCCCGGTATTGCCAAAGTCGACCTGATCACCCAGCGGGTGGTTGATGCAAACATTTCACCAGACTATGCAAAGTCGATTGAAATACTCGCCGACAATCTTCGCATCGTACGGATCGACGCCGGCCCTGAGGAATATCTGGCGAAGGAAGAGCTTTGGGATCATCTCGATTTTTTCACGGACAATCTGGCCGGTTTTTTTCGCGACAGTCACTCTTTTCCCGACATCATTCACAGCCATTATGCCGATGCCGGCTACGTCGGAGCGCATCTGGCCAGCCGGTTGGGTATACCACTGATTCACACCGGACACTCCCTCGGTCGCGTCAAGCGCAGCCGTCTCATGGCAAGCGGGCTGAAGGCGCAGGAGATTGAAACCCGCTTCAACATGAGCCGCCGGATTGAGGCCGAAGAACAAACCCTGGCGACCGCAGAACGGGTGATCACAAGCACCCATCAGGAAATTGCAGAACAGTACGAGCTGTATGATCACTATCAGCCGGACCAGATGCGCGTTGTGCCGCCCGGTACGGATCTCAACCAATTCACGCCACCAAAGGGCGACGAATTACAGAGTTCCCTGTTTAAAGAGCTGACCTGTCATCTGCTAGCTCCCGA
>DATCYW010000087.1:0-7877 GCA_036526255.1 Malonomonas sp.
AATCATCAGTGAAGCAAAGCCGTTGTAGGTCACCCGGCAGAGTTCATCGGCGCCGCCGGCCAGGACGATGTCGCAGCGGCCGGAGCGGATCCAGGCCGCTCCCAGCCCGATGGCATCGGTTCCAGAAGAACAGGCGTTGACCACTGTCTGGCAAGGGCCATCCAGCTGATAATGCCGGGCGATGGCTGCGGCCGGATTACTGAGCAGATAGCGGTCGATCGACGCCATCTCCGGATCAGTACCGCTGCGAAACTCAGCGTAGAACTCTTCATTGTTCATCGCGCTGCCGACCGTCGTGCCGATGCAAACCCCGACCCGCAATTTTTTCAGTTCGGCAGGAGTTAATCCGGCATCGGCCAGCGCTTCGATGACGGCACTCAGGGCCAGCTGTGTAGTCCGTAGCAGGTTCCCCTCAGCCCTGGCAGCAGGCAGATCGGCGAGAATTTCAAAGACCGGAAAAGGCACGAGATGATCGCTTCGAAACGCCTGTGGCGGCTGCGGATTGCGTTTGCCCTTGAGCATTGCGGCATAAGCCTGCGCCAGGGTCATCCCCGCCGCACAGAGGCAGCCGGCCCCACTGATGGCGACCGCCCGGTTCATCCCTTCTGCTTGGCCTCAATGAAAGCCGCCAGGGTGCTGATCGACTGCAACGCCGGACGCCCCTCTTCCATGTCCTTGATTTCGACGCCGAAATGCTTCTGCACCACCACCACCAATTCTACAGCATCCAGTGAATCGAGACCCAATCCTTCGCCGAACAGCTGATCATCATCGCCGATTTCCTCCGGGGTGACATCTTCCAGATTCAATTCTTCAATCAGCACCTGCTTCAATTTTTCTTTAATATCCATCATGACTCCTCATCAGTCGGTTCTGTTTGCGCTTGTTGTGACGACCACAGGTTGTAAAAGTTGTAAAACTGGTACGGATAACGGTGGCTGAAATCTTCCAACTCATCAGCGAACTGCTGCGCGAAAGGTGCAAAAGTTTCAGCGCTGCGCCCCTTGAGCTGCGGAACCCGGATCACCTTGGCCAGTTGCAGCCGGTAACTTTTCGGTCCAGCCTTGCTGCTGAAAAAAACCACGATCGGCGCCCCGGTGACCGACGCCAACTTATAAGCGCTGAACGGTACCGCCACCTGCCCGCCGAGAAAATCGACCCGGGCACTGCTTTTGTCGCTGCCGAACTGCCGGTCACCCATCACGCTGACAATCTGTCCCTGTTTGAGCGCCCCGAGCATTTCCAAGGTACCGCCCAGGTAACCGGTCGGGTCGATGATCTGATAGGGGCAGGGGATGCCAGCATGTTCGTAATAGTGCCGGTCAATATCGCCATCCTCGCGGCGCATCAGCATGTTGACCGGCCGCTGCAGAAAACCCAACGCCGACATGGCCAGCTGCCAGCAGCCGACATGCGCGGTCATCAGAATCAGACCGCGGTTTTCATCGCGCAGCTTGAGTAGCTCTTCACGGCCATCGAGGCAGACCGCGAAAGATTTCGGCCCGAGGATGCCGACCACCGCACGGTCGACCAGCACCTTGCCGAACTCGAGAATCAGCAGATAGCAGTGCCGGAGCCGCGCCAGGCCGGAGCTGTCCGGAAAGCGCCGCGCTAGATAATAACTGGCCCGATTTCTCGCCAGGGAGCTGAACAGCACGTACCAGGCGACAACAAAATAAAGCATGCCGTAGGCCGCCTTGCGGCCGCCCAGTCTTATCGCCAGATAAAAAGCCCGGTGCTGCCAGTCGCCACCGATACTGCGGCTGCTCCAGCTGTTTTTTGTTTCAGATTGCTTCTGCATCTTCCTTCGGCACCGCCTGCGCCAGCAGGTAAGTCACCGCCCCGACCAGCAGCGCGAACAGCGGTGCCAGCAACAAAGAGCCGAGAAACCATTCGTAGAAACGTTCCATCGCCTGATAACCGAGCGTCTCCAGCGAAAGCTCGGTCAGCCAGACGCCATGCCGAAAATAGTAGCCAAGCTCGATGCAGAGCGCCGGCACGATCGGCGGCATGCACAGCTGGCTGCTGCTGACCGCCGCCACCTTGTTCAAACGGAAAAACCCGCAGACGAACAGGATGGCGATGGTGTGACAGAACAGCAGCGGCAAGGTGCCGAGCAGCACGCCGATGCCGGCAGCAACCGCCAGCCGCTGCGGGCTGCTGTTTTCGCGCAGCAGTTGCCGAACCGAAGCCAACGGCCGCAGCAGCGACACGGCTTTCAGCTTGCTGCTGCTGGTGGTCTGATCTTCAAGCAGCTTCCGGTGCGGCCAGGGCACAATCGAGCGTAACGTCAAATGAGTGTTCAGCAAGGTCAGTCGCCAGTTGTCGATAAAACCGCGGAAGTGGGAAATCCGCTCTGAGCTCGGTGGATAGTAGACCGAGATATCGACATCCCGCAACTGCAAGCCGGCCCAGGCACTGCGAACCAGCACCTCAACCTCGAAATTATAGCGCCGGGTCCAGAACTGCAGTTTTTGAAAAATCAGCAATGGATAGGCGCGAAAACCGCTTTGACTGTCCTTTAGCTGACTGCCGGTCTGCAGCCGCAGCCAGAAGTTGGAAAACTGCCTGCCAAAGCGGGACGCACCGGGAATCGACTCCTGGTCAAAATCCCGATTTCCGACAATCAACGCCTGCGGGTATTCAGCAATCGCGGCGAAAAACCGCGGCAGCTCGGCCGGATCGTGCTGGCCGTCGGCATCGAGACAGATCATGTGCGTGTAGCCCTGCGCCAAGCCCCAATCGGCGGCGCTGCGCAATGCGGCGCCTTTGCCAAGGTTGCGCGGGTGGCGCAGCAGTTCAACCGGCAAGTCTTCCAGCAAAGCGGCAACCGGCACGCTGCTGCCGTCATCCACCACCAACAGGGACGGATGCAGCGCCAGCACCCCCGCAACGACCTGCCGCAACGTGGCCGCGTGGTTGTAGACCGGGACCACGACCAGGATTTTATTCAGCTCCGCCCTTTGGTTCGTTGACGTCATCATCCGCTTAAAACCTTGGACAGTTGAGACAGCCTGCGTGCGGTTGCACGCTGAGCATTTGCCGCCGTTGTCTGCGCAGGGCGGCACCGTTCCAGATTGAGGCTAAAGTTTGCTGCTGCAGGTTACCAATTTTCTGCTCCGGCTGACAATCACAGAGACAAACTTCTCCGGCAACATTGACCGCCAGCGTCTGCCAGGGGGAAACACAGTGGCGTTGTGCTGCTGAGCGCCGATAGAGCTGTTGAACCGGCAATAACAGGGCGTCGCGATAGTTTTGCGCCAGGCCGAAGTCCTCCAGCGCACGCACCCCGAGCACTGGCAGGCCTTGAGCAAACCCGTGAGCAACCGCGCGGCGAAGCGTTCGTTCGCGCTCCTCATCGACATGCGCGCACAGGCTGTCCTGCTGATTGCAGGAAAAGTTCAGATCACTCAACATCAGCACCTGCACGCCAAGTTCGCCGACCTGGGCGATCAAGTCAGCAAGCCCGGCAACTGAAGCAGCAGAAACGGCCGAAAAAACCGCCCGGGAGACCGGTCGCGAGAGGATTTCCGCTTGAGTGCAGAAGGCGCGAATATTGGCTTGAATCAGGTCAAGATCACTGCCAGAACGCAGTTCAACGGCCAATTGAGGGTCAAGCGTATCCAGACTGAAGGCGATGCTGTCAAGGCCGGCGGCCAGCAGCTCGGTCGAACGCTGCGGGGTCAGCAGCTGGGCGTTGGTCACCATGCCGACCCGACGGCCACGCGCCTTGGCCAGGGCAATAAATTCAACCAGCTGCGGGTGCAGCAGTGGCTCACCCAGACCGACCAGCGTCACCCGGTAGGCGCTCGGCAGCCGCTCCAGCAACTGCTCGAACAGTTCAAGGGACATCGCTTGCTCGGCCGGATGCAGAGCGGTTCTGGCACAATAGCGACAGCTGAAATTGCAGCAGGTCGTGATCTCGATGTTGGCGAAGACCGGTTCCCAGGGAACAATTTCAGGCAGGACGACCGTTTCCCCCAGCAACCGCCGGCCGCTGGGGGACAGTGTCAGATGCCGGAGCTGTTGCCGATGCTCGGCGACAAACTGCATCGCTTCCGGTTCAGCAGTCAGCAACCGCTGCGCAAAGTTCCCGGTTTTTATTTCAGCCGCTGCCAGCATTGCGCTGATTTCCTGAACAAGTTCAGCAGCGGCAGCGTCTCCGCCCGGTTCGCAAAACAGCTGATGGCCACTCTCCGGCAACTCGATCAACCTCACCTCACCGGTAAGCTTTTCCTGCCAGCGGTGCGCCTCTTGCCACAGCACCAGACGATCTTCCCCCCCTTGGAGAAGGAAGACTGGACACTGTGGAATAGCGCCGCGCTCAGCAACGCCGTTGATCAATTTAATCAGCCCGGCCAGCGTGGTCAGCGACAGCTCCTCCCGCCCCTGGCGATGCTGTTGCCAGCGCGCCAGATACGCCAGATCGATCCGGAACGGGGTTGCCGCCAGAACCAGCAGATCTGGGACGATTTCCCTGCGTTCCAATGCCGCCAGCAGCAGGTTGCCACCGGTCGAATGGCCTAACACCAGCAGAAAATCGGCGCGGCGCCGCAGCTGCTCCAGTGAGCTGGCAATTGATTCCAGCAGAACTTCCTGAGAAAAACCGGCCAGAGTCTTTTCCGCCGCGTGCCCAGGCAGTTGCAGCAAGGTGACGCTTTGCTGACCGAAATCCTGCTGCAACCTGGCGGCCAGAGGGAGCAGGTCCTGATCGCAACCACTGAAACCGTGCACCAGCAGGATGGCCAAACGGCTCATGTGACTGCTTCCAAACGGGGCAACAGATCGGCCAGCCCCCGATAGCGCCCCATCTGCAGACTGGCTTGGGTAATGCATTGAGCAGTTCGATCAGTTAACAACTCGCTAAAAATGCGGTGTAGCCGCGCGGCCCCACCGACATGCAGCGCCTCCTCATAAACCTTGGGGTTACCGAGAAACGGCTGCCCTGGTGCTAACCGCCGACCGCAACCGAGCGCTTCCAGACAGACGCCGTTATGTGCCTGTTCGGGCTGAAACGGCATGACCGCGACCGGCACCCGGTGTTTCAGCGCTTCGAAGGTTGTCATCTGCCCGCCATGCGAGACCAACAGACTGGCCTTTGTCCAGAGCCGGTGCAAAGGGGCAAACCTGCTGACTGTCAGCCAGGGCACCAAAGATGGTTGCATGCTCATGTGCTGCTGCCCGCCTGCCGCCAGCAGCACATGAAAGCCAAGTTCGCCAAGAATCCGCGTGATATAGTCCGCAACGCTGCCGTCACCTACGCAGGTTCCGAAAGAAAGCACCGCAAGGGGACGCTCCTGATATGTTTGAAAATTTTCCCAGTCGACCCTGTCGTCCGGCCAGCCGGTCCAGGTGATCGCCCCGACATGGACACAGCCGGCCGGCAGCTCAACCGGACAAAATTCCGGGAAATCCCAGAGGAACGTCCGTTCGCCAAGCAGCATCTCCCTGGCATCCTCGATACGAGCCAAACCGTAACCGGCCATAACCCGGCTCAAGCGCGCCCCGGCATAGCGGAAGAAACCGGACATCAGCTCCGCCTGCTGCCGCGCACCGCTCTCGCCCTGCGCGTATCCATAGGCATTACAGGCATCTGGCAGTAGACAACCGCTGATCAGCGAATCGTAGCGGACACTGGCCAGTTGCGCCGCCGCTTTCAGGGTAAAGCGGAAGATTCCCAACACCCGATCCGGCCGATAACTCTCAAGCAAGCGCCGTTCCTCGTCAATGACTGCCCGAAGCGTTGCCGCGTCTCGAAACCAGTCGACGCTGGGAAATCCTGCTCCATCCCGCTCTTGAATGTCCGGCAGAACCGCATATGGCGTCTCGATCTGGTCTAAAAAAGCTGTCCAGCGCTGTCCTACCGCCAGCAACACCTCATGCCCACGGGCCAGCAGGCCGTTGCGAATCGCGATTGCCTTGGCGATGTGCGAAAGAGAATTATTCTCCGGGACCAGTAAAAATTTCATAACGGTTCAACATCTCCCCCTCAAGAACGGCCATAACGCTTGTTGCTGAACGCAAAGCGCAGAAATTGCCCGGCGCTGCCGGCAAAGCGCAGCCAGCTGTCGGGCGATTTCCAGAGCATGCTCAGGTAGCCGAGCATTACCCGGTTGCGCTTGAAATGGTTTTTGTAGAAGGCGATAAACAGTTTTTCCAGCTGCTCTTTCTCCATCCCCTGCGGCACGAACTGAAAGTGCATGCAGTCCATCTTCTGCCAGTCCTCGTCGAAGCTGCCGAGCTGGTGAATCTTCGCGTAGATCGGCGAGCCGGGAAAAGGGGTGAACTTGGCCAGATTGAAATCGTCGAGCGGCAGGGAAAAAACATAATCCATGCTACGGCGGATCGAGGCCTCGCTTTCGCCCGGCAGCCCCATCATCAAGAGCCCTTTGGTGCGGATACCGCAGGCTTTGATGGTGCGGATCGTCGCCGCCAGCAGGTCGAGGTTGGCGTTCTGCCGATGCTGCGCCAGCAGCTGCTCGTCGCCACTTTCGATGCCGAGGCTGACCATCCAGCAGCCGGCCGCCTTCATCAGCTGCAGCAGCTCGCGGTCAACATGTTCGGCGCGCACCGCGCAGTTGTAGGTCATCCCCAGCGGCTGATCGATCATCATCCGGCAGAACGCTTCGACCCGGCCACGGTGAAAGGTGAACTGGTCGTCGTAGAAATTTATATGCCGGATACCAAAGCGCTCTTTCAGATACTTAAGATGCTGATAGAGGTATTCGGCTGAATTATAGCGGAAGCTGCGCTGAAACACGCTGCGGTCGCAATAGCTGCAACTGTACGGACAGCCACGACTGGAGATACAGCTGGTGTTCGGCGCCGTCGGATAGTTGAAGATCGGCAGCTTGTAGGCATCCGGATAGCCGGCCAGCTTTTCGTAGGCCGGAAACGGCAGCTCGTCCAGTACCAGCGCGTCGCGGCGGTAGCCGTTATTGACCAGCGAACCGTCGTCGGCGCGCCAGACCACACCGCCGACCTGCTGCGGCGACGCACCGGCCAGCTGCGCCAGCTCGAGCATGGTCTGCTCCCCCTCGCCGATCACGGCATAATCGATCAGCGGGGAAAAATCGAGCACCTGCTCCTGCAGCGCCGAAACGTGCGCGCCACCGAACACCGTCCGGATCTGCGGCAGCTCTTGTTTGGCCAGCTGCGCCAGCCGCACACCGTCATGAAAACTGGCAGTGGTACAGCTGAAGCCGATCAGCCCGGGTCGCTCGCGGCGCAGCAGTTCGCGCAGGCGACTGTCGGCGTCGGGATGCGCGTAGCAGTCGAGGATCAGGCTCTGCAGCCCGGCGCGATCCAGGTAGGCGGCGATACTGGCCAGGCCGAGCGGCGGCATGATATTCGCTTTGCGCGAGATATCCTGCTGCGCTGCCTCCAGCTGATAACCGAGCGGGTGTACCAGCAGGATTTTCTGGTGATTCAATTCAGCCATATGCAAAGCCCGGAAGCCGTCACCCCGTCTGTTTCGGGAAGCGAATCAACTGATCCCACATCAAACCGCGATAACCGAAGCCCTTCATCACCGCCATCCGCTTCAGGCCTTCGGAGGGGGGGAAGATGCGGTTTTTCCGGCCGCGAAAGCGCGCCTCGATCGTCTGTTCCATCAATTGCCGATCGAGCAGCGGCGAGAAATAGTAGACCGGCTTGAGCAGCGAAGCCTCCGCCGCGATCAACCCATCGTCAATCGCCCGTTGGTGCAGCGGCGATTCCGGATGGATGCGGATGCCGGAAAACGCGAACACCACCGCAGCGCCGAGCTGGTCGATATTATCCAGCCCCTCGGCCAGAGTCGCTTGATCCTCGTCCGGGCCGCCGAACATGATGAAGTGCGCGGCCGGCAGGTGCTCGTCCAGACAGGCCTGATTGAC
>DATCYW010000088.1:0-5370 GCA_036526255.1 Malonomonas sp.
TAGTTGTCATGGCCGCAGCAGGAGCATTTGAACCCTTCTGGCCAGCGAAGTTGAAGGAGATAGTCAAGGCAGGCATCTTCTGAATGAAACCTGCGATCAAATTCAACTTCATTGCTCGGAAAATCTTCTGTCATGGCTGACATCCTTTTTGAGATTAGGCCAGTATGCACCCACTACGTGACAGTTAATGTCGCAACTGGAGCGAAGTGGATAACCAGAATTAAATATTGCTCCCAAGACAACCAGAATAATTGGGTTGCGGTAGAGTCTATACCGTAATTGTTTCATAGTTGATGAGCTCCCATACTCCTTTAGTGTCATGGTCCAGATGTCGCCGAATCCCCGCGAGTCGAGATTAGCGTAAGTCCCATGGTGCCGCAGGTGGGTAAAGCGCCAGTCTTCAAACGATGTAAACACAAGCACACCGAGAAGATAGCCGTAAAACGTGTTACCCCTCTTCGATCTTAAGAAAGAATTGTGCACACAGTCGTGAAATAAGATGAATAGCCGAACCAGAAATGCGGCTGCAGGTATGGCAAGAATCAGAGTCCATATATATGAATAGCCAAGCTGGATCGACCGAACCATCAGATACCATAGACAGAAATAGGGTACTATTGTGGTCAGTAGCTGCCAGGAGGCCTCCAAGCTATTGGGATTCAGAAATTTATTCAGTTTCTGGTGCCAATCGGGCCAAACCTGACCAGTCTTGCTCCTTTCCTCAACACTGTTGACTATATCCTGTTCATGTATGGCCATAATCAAACCCCCGCTTGACTATTTCTCCCTTGTCCCTTGGCCAAGTTTTGTCGGGATATTCTATAACACTCTAGATTATCAGAAATTTTCTGATGGGCTAGTGTCTTTGAAATGTTAGCTCGCCCGAATGGGCTGACGGCGGGATTTTCACATGTAACGACTTTAAACACACAAGAACCCCACGAATACCAGTTCGCAGGGTTTTCTCGGTTTGGTGCATTAATCAGACAAATTTGGGCTGCGCTCTTTGTAGATTCGATAGTCGGAGGAGCGACTTAACTACGTGTCTGGAATTAGTTGACCACTACAAGGCGAAAATCTCGTCGAAGGATCTCATCCGAGGCTCCTTAAGCGTTCCACCGCCATCGACATTGAAGGTGGCGCCGGTGATGTAGCTGGCTCCCGGCCCGGCGAGGAAGAGGGCGACAGCGGCGATCTCTTCCGGACGGGCGTAGCGGCCAAGAGCGGTCTGGCTGCGCATGAAGTCGCCTTTGCGCCCGTCGAAGCGATTCATCTCGGTGGCGAAGGGGCCCGGCTGGATGGCGTTGACCAGGATGTTGCGCGGGCCCAGGTCCTTGGCCCAGCTGCGGGTCAGGCCGGCAACGGCGAACTTGCTGGCGTTATAGGGGCTCATCCCGGCCGCGGTGGCGCGCTCGCCGAGCACACTGCCGATATTGATGATCCGCCCCCCGTCCGGCAGGTAGTTCAGCTCCTGGGTGGTAACGAATATTGCATCGACTTTGACGGCCATGGTGGTGCGGTAGTCCTCCAGGTGGATCTCGCCGATCATGCCGCCGGTAAAGATACCGGCACAGGTCACTAGGATATCCAGCCCGCCGAAGTCCTCGACCACGGTAGCGACCAGGGTCGTCAACTGCTTGGGTTGCATCGCATCGACCAGGTAGGCGCCGGCCGCCCCCCTAAGTCGCGCAATTGCCCGGCCTAGTTGAGGAACTTACTGCAGCTGAGGGCAACTGCACGTCGGCGTCGGAGAACTGCCGGGCGATGGCGGCACCGATACTGCGACTGCCGCCGGTGATCAGGGCGGTCTTGCCGGCTAGGCTGTTCATAGTACACCTCCGTAGCGATTTAAGGGTTTTGACCATTACAGCCTGCGTGAAAAAACGCTCGCGGTCACCTTGGAGACAAAATTGCGGCATAATGAACGGAGACGGGGAGGAGTGGCCAATGAATCGCATCGTCATCCACTACAGCGAAATCGCCCTTAAGGGGAAGAACCGCCGCCGTTTCGAGGACGCCCTGCTGAGGCACGTGCGCGCCGCCCTCGGCAAGCAGGTCCACGAGGTGCGCAAGCAGCAGGGGCGGCTGGTCTGCAAACCGGTTTCCAGTGCCGATCCGCAGCAGCTCAGTGAACTTCTCTCGCACATTCCCGGTATTGTCAATTTCTCCTTCGGCTACAGCGCTCCCAAGGATATCGCCGTGATCGGCAAGCGGGCGGTCGCGGTCCTGGCAGAACGCGACTTCACCAGTTTCGGCGTGAAAAGCAAGCGTGCCGACAAGCAGTTTCCCCTGAACTCTGAAGAGATCAGCCGCGAAGTGGGGGCGGCGATCCTGCGCGACCTGCCCGGTAAAAAGGTCGACCTGACGAATCCCGATCTGCGACTCTTTATCGAACTGACCGGCAAAGAGTCGATGCTTTACACCGACAAGCTGCCAGGTCCCGGCGGCCTTCCGATCGGCAGCAGCGGCCGGGTGATAGTCTCCCTCTCCGGTGGCATTGACAGCCCGGTGGCCGCCTATATGCTGATGAAGCGGGGCTGCCGTGCGATCTTCGGCCATATCCACAACGAGACCCAGTTTGAAAGCGGCGTCTCTGACAAGATCAAAAAGCTGGTTGAGGTGCTGACCCGCTACCAGCTGCGCTCGACCCTCTACCAAGTGCCGTTCGGTGAACTGCAGCGGCATATCATCGCCTTTGTTCCGGCCGACTATCGGATGATCATCTACCGCCGCTGCATGATGCGAATTCTTAATCGGCTGGCGGAGCAACAGGGGGCCAAGGCGATCGTTACCGGCGATGCTGTCGGCCAGGTCGCTTCGCAGACACTCGACAATCTGCGCTGCATCCAGAGCGCCTCGCAGCTGCCGGTGCTCTCGCCGCTAGTCGGCATGAACAAGGATGAAACCATTGCCATCGCCCAGAGAATCGGCAGTTTCCAGCATTCGATCCTGCCTTATCCGGACTGTTGCTCCTTTATGATCTCACCCCATCCTGAAACCCGCGGTGTGCTGGAGCAGGTGGAGCGTTTCGAAGCGGGGATCGATGACTTGGATGAGCTGTTGGTACAGACGGTCGCAGGGGCCGAAATGCAGGAGTTCCGGCAGGATACTGGTTGATGAAATATGCCTGTTGGGTAAGCTGATATGCGGGAGAGGCATGCCTCACCCCTACAGGTATTTCATTGGTCTATTGTAGGGGCGCCTGACGGTGACAAGGACCTTTGCGTTCCATTAAAGTAAAGCAGTTATTGAATATCAGGTATTTCGTATTGGATTTATCCATGCCGATTCTACAGATTGACAATCTCCGAAAAAACTACGGTTCCCTGGCGGCAGTCGATGGTATCTCTTTTTCTGTGGGAAAAGGGGAATGATTTGGCCTGCTCGGCCCCAATGGTGCCGGCAAAACCACCACCATTCGTATGCTTTACGGCTATACGCCGAGAGACACCGGTAGTCTGAAACTGTTTGGAGTTAGACCAACATATCCGTCAGATCAAGGGCCGGATCGGGATCTGTCAGCAGGAGGATTCTCTCGCCCCGGATCTGAGTGTGCAGAAAAACTTGGTCGGCTATGCCCGCTATTTCTCTATCCCCCGTACCGAGGCCAAGCGCCGCGCTGACGAGCTGTTGCAGTTTTTCGCCCTCGATAATCGTGCCGACGACAATGTCAAGATCCTCTCCGGCGGCCTCAAGCGGAGGCTGATGCTGGCCCGGGCCCTGGTCAATAAACCCGATTTGGTGATCCTCGACGAGCCGACCACCGGTCTCGATCCGCAGAGTCGCCAGCTGCTGTGGGAAAAACTGGCCGAGTTGAAAGAGCAGGGAATGACCATCCTGTTGACCACCCATTACATGGAGGAGGCGGCACGGCTCTGCGATCGGCTGGTGATCATCGACCGGGGGCAGATTATGGTCGAAGGCCAGCCGGCGCATCTGGTGCGGGAACAGGTCGGGCAGGCGGTGCTGGAGATTGACAACCCCGATCCGCAGATCCGGACCTTCCTGGCGGCCGAAGACTGCCGGGTTGAGGACCTCGGCAAGCGCTTGCTGGTCTATCTGGATGACGGCGATGAGCTGTTTCTGCGTTTGACCCGTCAGGTCCGCACCGAAGGCTGCATGCTGCGTCCCGCCTCGCTCGAGGATCTGTTCCTGAAACTGACCGGACGGGGCTTGCGCGAATGAACTGGCCGCGACCAAAGCAGTTCAGCCGCCGGGCTTTTCGGGTCTGGCCGCGCAATTATGAGATCTACCGGCAGGACTGGAAGATCTCATTTATTCCGCCGTTACTTGAACCGTTGCTCTACATTCTCGCTTTCGGCCTGGGACTGGCGGTACTGATCGGCGAGCTGCCGCTGCATGGCCGTACGTTGTCCTACACCCAGTTCATCGCCCCGGCCCTGGTGTCGGTTGCGATCATGTACAACGCCTTTTTCGAGACCACTTACAACAGCTTCGTGCGCATGTACTATCAGAAGACCTTCGATGCGCTGCTGGCGACACCGCTCAATCTGGAGGAGATTATCCTCGGCGAGCTGCTCTGGGCGGCAACCAAATCGCTGATCGCCACTTTGCTGCTGAGCGGGATGATTTCCCTGTTCGGCCTGTTCGATTACCCCGGCGCGCTTTTGCTCCTGCCACTGGCGGCCCTCGGTGGACTACTGTTCGCCGCCTTCGGCATGATCTGTACCGCGCTGGTGCCCGGCATCGAAACCTTCAAATTGCCGATCCTCCTCGGTATCACGCCGATGTTCCTGTTCAGTGGCACCTTCTTCCCACTGCAGAACCTGCCCGGCTGGGCGCAAAGTCTGGCGCAGGTGCTGCCGCTGACCCATCTGGTGGCACTGGTGCGCGGCTGCTCACTGCAGATGTGGAGCGGGTGGCTGTGGCTGAGTCTGCTCTACCTGCTGCTGGCGACCCTGCTCCTGATGCCGTTGGCGATCGCCTTGATGTTGCGGCGTATGGGCCGCTAGCTGTCAATGCTTGCAAGGGGATGCTCTTGAAATATGTGGTTTAATGCTTTGCCTCTTTCAGGGTTGTTTTCACCTGGTCCTCTCAATGCAGCATCTTGTGCACTGGGTAGCGCTCGGCTATCGCTAGCAGTTTGCGGCGCTGTTCGAGTTCCTATAAGTCACCACTTCAGAACATAAAATGCCCCAGCCTGTTTATGCGGGCCGGGGCATTCCTAAATGTTGTGCCACAATGCGATCCTACTTTGCCTTAGGAATAATTGCACACCCATCAACAGAAAAATTCGTCTCATAAATTGTGAGTTTTTGAAGAGCCGCCACCTCGTATGAAATGGGGTGGCGGTTTTGCATCATAATAGGTGGCGGGTTTCACGCAATAATACCCGGTGGGTTTCACATC
>DATCYW010000089.1:0-31961 GCA_036526255.1 Malonomonas sp.
CTGGCGGTGCCGATTACCAATGCCGATGCCAGCTTCACCACCCAGCTGATCGGGGTCGTCGCAACCGGCGTCTTTGTCATGGCCACCAGTTCGGTTGCCTGGCTGGCACTGAAGTACACGGTCGGCATCCGCGTCAGCGAAGAGGAGGAGATGCTCGGCTGTGATTCTTCAGAGATCGGCATGGAAGCCTACCCGGATTTTCAGCGGGTCAGTATCGGTGGCTCGTCAGGTATCTCCGGTTACACCTCGTCGGCGGTTGTTCGCAATGAACCCTGACCAGTAAAGATATCGCTTAATCCAATAGCTGCCGGAAGCTTTCCAGCGTCAGCGTTCAGGCTGGAAGGCTTCCGGTAGAAGCAAGGAGACGTAATGAAAAGTGCCCTGGTTGTCGATGACGAACCCCTGATCCGCCAGCAGGTTTCACGGGTTCTGGCTGATTATGGTTTTGACCAGCTGTATGAAGCGGCTGACGGCTCGCAGGCCGTGGCTATGGCGGCAGCACACAAGCCGTTATTAACCGTCATGGATGTCAGCATGCCGGTCATGGATGGCATCTGTGCCGCAGACAAGATGAACCGCGAGCCTAGCGGCGCGATTGTGCTGCTGACCGGCACCACCGACAGCGCCACGGTCACCAGGGCGCAGGATGCCGGGGTTCATCACTATCTGATCAAGCCCTTTCAGGAAGAACAGCTGAAAATAACCGTCGATCTTGCCATCCATCAATTTATTCAGCTCTCAAATCTGCGTGACGAAGTGGCTGCGCTGAAAGAGAGTCTGGAAACGCGCAAGCTGGTCGATCAGGCCAAAAGTCTGCTGATCAAGCAGGGGATGAAAGAGCCTGAGGCGCATCGCAAAATCCAGAAACTGGCGATGGACAAGCGCAAAAGTTTAAGAGCCGTAGCTGAAGCGATTTTGTTGATGGAGGGCTGACCTGAGCGCTCATCTGACGCCGATAAACCGCTGCAACCTGCCCCCCTGGTCGATTGCGTCGCGTCACTACAATGATCATCCGCAGCTGCTGGAGATTCAGGGGACGCAGCATATCGGAAAAAGCTTTTTTGCCGAAATTGAAAAAATCGCCGATCCCGAACAGCGCGGTGCGCGCTTTCATGACTTCATGGACGTGACCTTTCAGCTGCATCAATGGGAGCGGGAGTCCTCGCGCAGCAGTCAGAAAAGTTTAAAGAACAGCTATCTCAGATTTTTACGCGGTTGGTTGTTTGACAGCAATTCGATCGCCGGTGCGGTGCTCAAAGGGTGGGTTGAATCCAGGCTTGGGCTGGTTCCGACCTTCCATCGCAATACCATTGAAAGTGTCCATAGCGAAGAATATTACCAGTATCTGGTCGACCGGATGAAGGGCTCTGCCCGCACCAGCGCGGTACTTTCACAGCTCGATCTGCTCTATGAATATGTTCAGTACGAACTGCGCCGGCGCAGGGCGGAGACCACGCATCTGACCCTGTATCGTGGCGTCAATGATTTTGCGGAGCATGTGATTCTGGAGCGAACCGGCAAAAATAACTTTCTTATGCTGCTGAATAATCTCAATTCTTTCACCGGGGATTTTGAGCGCGCCTGGGAATTCGGCTCACGGGTGCTGAAGGCTGAAGTGCCGTTGACAAAGGTGTTCTTTCTTTGCGGCGTGCTGCCGAAATCGCTGTTAAAGGGGGAGGATGAGTACCTGGTGATCGGCGGCGAATATGCTGTCGAGGTGCTGACCGGGGGCTGATGATGCGGGACGCAGAGCTGGTTAAAAAAGCGCAGGCGGTGTTTCTTGGTGTCGCCCTTGGCGATGCCCTTGGCGCCACTACCGAGTTCATGACGCCGGCTGAAATCAAGGCACAATTCAAAGTTCACCAGAAAATCCGCGGCGGCGGCTGGCTGGGGGTCAAGCCGGGGCAGGTGACCGATGACACCGAGATGTCGCTGGCCATCGCGCAGGCGCTGCTGGCGGCCGGTGAGTGGAATCTGGCGGGAATTGCCGACAACTTTCTTGGCTGGATGCGCAATCAGCCGATCGATATCGGCGCGACGGTGCGCAAAGGCATCCGCACCTACATGCGCACTGGCGAGCTGAAGATGCCGGTCAACGAATGGGATGCCGGCAACGGCGCGCTGATGCGGATGGCGCCGGTGGTACTGTTCACTTTAGGCGATGATCGCCTGCTGCGGCGCTGCAGCCTGGAGCAGGCCCACCTGACCCACAATCACCCGTTGTCCGACGCGGCTTGCGTCAGTTTCGGGCAGATGGTGCAGGCGGCGATGCTTGGCGCCGACCGTTTTCAGCTGCACGCCATGGCGCGGCAGCTGGTCGCCGGCTACCCGAGCTTTCGCTTTAACAATTACAAGGGGCTGGCCTCCGGCTACGTGGTCGATACCCTGCAGACGGTGCTGCACTACTTTTTTTCCACCGGCAGTTTCGAAGAATGCCTGGTCAAGGTTGTCAACCAGGGCGGCGACGCCGACACCACCGGCGCCATCGCCGGGATGCTGTCCGGCGCATTTTATGGCCTGGATGAATTGCCCCGGCGTTGGCTGCGCAAACTGGATCGGGACGTCAGGGCCGAAATTGAAGACAGCAGCGCCAAGCTGATCAAACTGTCCCCCTGGGTCGCCAGAGACGCCCATATTCAGGAGCTGTCGGGGGATCTCTGGGAATACCACAGTCAGGGCTATGTGGTGGCGATCACCACCAACGGCAAGGTGTCAAAAGCCGGCCGCAATGTCATGGCCCGGGGAACGGCAAGACAGGCCGCCGAACACTTTCCCGAATTGCCCGAGTTGCTTGGTGGGATGATCAACCGCTCCGGTAACCATGTTTATGATCTGGGCAGGCGGCTGGTCAGCTTTCCCGTCGAGCACACCCCCTGGGAGGTGCCGGATCTGCAGCTGATCAAGCAATCCTGCCGCGAACTTCGGGAGCTGGCCGATCGCAACGGCTGGCAGCAGGTAATCGTGCCTCGCCCGGGCTGCGGTGGCGGCGGTCTTTCCTGGGGGGATGTCCGGCCATTACTGGAACCGCACTTCGATGAGCGGTTCCGGGTGATTTCAACCTCTGCGGCCTGACGTCTGTCAAGGCAGGGCGCAGTTGCTCAACAAAGGAGCATAAGATGGCAGCAAACGGAGAACAGCTTTCAGTCGCAGAGGTCGCGGCAACCTTAAAAACCACCAGCCTCAACGTCATGATGCACATCAAACGCGGCCTGATCAAAGGCGAGGAGCTTGACGGCAGCTGGTACGTTTCCGCCGACTCGCTGGCAGAGTATCAGCGTCAAACAGCGGGTCAGGCGAACCCGCAACTGTGCAAGAGCAGCTGCGGTCACGGTTGTTCAACCTGCAATTAGAAGAAGATGGGAGCAGACTATGGGACTCAGCATAAAACCGTCCGATCTCTACTACCGTTATCCGCGCAAAAAAGAGACTCGCGACATTCCGAAATTCAGCGGCAAGCCGGACAGCAACCACTTTGATCGTTACGACCTCTACGAAGTCATCCCCATGTATGAAGCGGTGATGAACGCCCTGGACAGTTGCGACAAGGACGTGTTGCAGAAGATCGAGGAGGTGCTGAACGACGAAGTGCCCGCCTTTATCGACAGCCGCGAAGAAATTTACGATTGCCTGCTGACGGTGATGCAGGGGGTTCTGGGCCAGGCCGCGGCAGGAGAAAACTGATGGCAGTGGCACAAAACGGTGATCGGGTCACCATCCACTATATCGGCACCCTCGACAACGGTGGAATCTTCGACAGCGCTGAAGAGGACAACCCCTTGAGCTTCACTTTGGGGGAGGGGGAGGTTTTCCCCGCCCTCGAAGCGGCGATCATCGGCATGCAGGTCGGTGCGGCGAACAATATCCTGATTCCGGCCGACGAGGCTTACGGCCCGCACCGCAAAGAGAATATGCTGCGGGTGTCGCGGCAGCAGTTTCCCGCCGAGCGTGAACTGCGGGTCAACGAGAAGCTCTCGCTGGCGTTTGCCGACGGTGAAGAGCGGATTATGCGGGTGGTCGCCTGCGACAGCGAAACCGTCACCCTCGACGGCAATCACCCGTTGGCCGGACTCGACCTGACCTTTGCCCTGCAGCTGGTCAGTATTGAAGGTAAATTTGCGGGTGCTGCGGATTAAGTTTTAAATTGGCAGGTATTTTTGTCAGATTAAAGCGCCAGCACTTAAAAGAAGCTATTCCAGCAGGGGTAGCTATAGATTTTTTTTCGCGTCAGTTTTTTTTCGGAATTGAGATAGTTTTCGCTTAATAAATTCCCGTGAGCATCATACTTTTCTTCTACAATTTCGTAGGTTTGACCCTTGTCCTTTTTTTCTTTTACCAGCGTGTTGCCAAGGTAGCGATAATTGAGCGTGGCAAACAGCTGATTGGTCGCGACAGCGATCATCGTCTCTTCGATGATGCGGCCATCTGCCCCTCTGGCGTAACTGATCCGGCGATCAGCCTGCCCGTCACAGTCTGAATCGCGATTCTCCTCAATCAGCAAACCAGCGCTATTGTAGCGATAAGAAACGATCCGGTCGCAATTGCCATCGTGATCCCGGTCGAAGGTTTCCCTGGCCATCCGCCCCTGAGCATCGTACTCGATCATTTTCCCCGCCGCCCCGTTGACTGTCACCGTGGCGGTACCTGTCTGATCGTAGCTGTAGCGTTCGGTTTCCTCTATGCTGCCGTCATTCCCGCGGTCGGTGGTCTGCTGCTGCAAGCGACCGTCGACATAGCTGTAGACGGTTTTTTCGGCAACGTTATCGTCATTCCCACGATAATAGGTCCGGGTTTGCAGGGTTCCATCTTTTGCATAGGTGAAATCAACTCTGGAATCAACCCTGCCGTCGCCGTCGTGATCCTCGCCGATCTGGCAGGGGCCGGCGACCTTTTCATCCAGCGGCTTGTACTCAGGGTTGAATCCGACCTTTTGGACACAACCCGAAGCCACCAAGCTAACGGCAATCCACAACAGGAGCATTCTTCCCATGGCCGTCTCCTATTGCCCCGGGGCCAGTTTGTGCCAACCGGTATCGCGATTCTGCGCCGCCGTTCCCCAGGTTTCCTTGCGGTGGCAGTTGTTGGCAGCGATTTTACCCCAGGTGCTTGTGGACTGGGCACCGATATTCAAGCCGTTATAGGACTTTGACCAGGTCGCCGCCGATGTATCCAGACAGTTGGTGATCAGTAGCGCCGGAAGGCCGCTGGCATGCGGACTGTGACATTTTGAGCAGGTGAAGCTGTGCGCCCGGGCATTCAGGCCGCTGGCCTTGCTGCCATCGGTGCCGATTGCCGCCATGTTGTTGGCGGTGGTGCTGCCATTGAACCAGGCGGTGAACTGGCCGTTGGCTCCCTGAGTATAGCTGCCGACGGTTCCACCGTAGAAGCCGAGGTTCTTCGGCGGATGGTTGGCGTTGGTCCGACCCGCCCCGTCGTAGGCGTCAAAGAAAGGCCCATTTTTAATGGTATAGCCGTCAAAGACAGCGATCCCGAAGTCGCCGCTGTAGTTGAGGGTTCCCTGCAGCGCCATGTGCATGCCGCTTGATGTCCCACCCCTGAAGCCGTCGAAGATGTTGCGCCGGTTGGCGCCGGTGCCGCCGAGGGCCGCGTTGCTGTGGCCATTGACCATCCCGTCGCGCCACATGGAATTCGAAGTGTAGAAATCCATACCATCGATATCGCTGCCGTGGCAGAGGGTGCAGATCCCGGCGGTCTCGGCCAATGTCTTGTCCGCCCCGCCCGGGGTGTTGCCGACCCGGGTCGGCCAGCCGCTGTTCTGGTCGATGAAGTAGCCGCCCTTTTCCTGGGTAGTGGTGGTGAAGAGGCGCGGCACCGCCACCTGCTGCACTCCGCCGCCACTGGCGTAAAAGCGGTTGCCCACACCTCCGGGGCCGCCGGTGGTTGCATAGTTGTAGGTGCTCAGCGGCGGCGCATCGGGGCCATAGGGGTTGCCCATCCAGCTGCCGCGCAGGTAGGGGCGTCCGGAACTGCTGTCGCCAACGGCCAAGTTCAAGCTGTGCAGGTCGTGGCAGTAACTGCAGCGGATCTGATTACGATTTTCCTGAGTGGTGGCGACCACGTTGCCATTAGCATCAATACTGGTTGCGACACTGGAAATTCCGGCAGCATTGACATTGGCGGTATGCATTGAGGTGATTCTTCTGCTCAGTACCGTAGAGGTGGAATAGTAGTCCTTGCGCCAGTAGCCGTCGCCTGTTGCGGTCGCCCAGGCTGAAGTCGCGGTGGTATGTCCCGAGGTTGTGTATGGGGTGCCGAAGTTGTGCGAAACGCCGCTCCAGCCGTTATTCGGAAAAGAACCATTGGTGTCGGCGTTGAAGCCCCACTCGTTGATGGTCTCGTCGGTGCCGTGGCAACTCCAGCAGGCGTCGGCTTCGTCGGCGCCGAGGCTCCCTTTGAGGTAGATGCCGTTATGATCGGCACCGATGTAGTTGATGCCGAGCTGGGTACGCATATTGGTCGTTTCGGTCGCGGCGGTGCCGGGATTGTCCCAGCTGCTTGCAGGCAGATCGATCTTGATCGCACTAGCATCGTAGTGTTTGGTGTGGCACCCCAGACAGCGGGTTTTCCAGGTTGCCGCCGTGGTCGGCAGGCTTTGGGCGGTGGTTTCTTTCAAGTGACTTCCTGTGGGCGCAGCGAAAGGGTTGGTCACCACAGATGGCCCCGCTTTGCCCGAATAGGCATTGCTGTGACAATCAGTGCAGGAATCGGTTACACCGTCGGTCCAGTTGATCGCCCCGCCCCAGGTCCCATCTTTGTGGCAGATGATCGCGCAGGTATCGGCAACATTGCTGCGCCCACCGACATCGGTAAAATTGGTGGCCGGGATCAAATCGCCCGCGTAATTTGTGACGTTATTGATATGGCCCGTGTGGGTGCCGGTGGTGGCACCGCTGCCGTGGCAACTGTCGCAGGTGACATAGGCATCGGCGGCGCCGACATGCACCGCATGCGATCCGCTGGCCGGGGCGGCGTTAGCAACTGACCCGTCGTTGGTGCCGTTGTTGTGGCAGGTGGTGCAGGTTGCCGCACCGCTGTTCCAGACCGGCGTTGCCGGCGTGCTTAATGCGTCCTTTTGATGATTGTTCCAGTGGCAAGAGACGTTATTGCAGGTCGCATAGGCACTGCTCGGTGCCAGCGCACCGGTGGAAGAGGTCGCCAGTCCACTGTAGGTAACCCCTGCAGCCCGCGGGTCAAGGTAACTGCTGGTCAGAGAGCCGACGTCCCACTTCACTTCGCCATTGACATGGGTGCTGTCGGAGAAATTAGTCCCGTGGCATTTGTTACAGGAAAGCTGGATGGCGCCTCCCTGATAGATGCCGGTGCCACCCGAATTGACATGCGTGTTGTGACTGTCGCCGGAGGGCAGGTTGCTGATTGGGTTCGCTGAATCGTCTGCGTGGCAGTTACCGCAAACCACGGCCCCGTTCCAGGCCGGAACGGTACCGCCCGCGCCCAAGGCATGGCAGTAGGTGTTGCTACAGGTCAGAGCGCCGGCCGTGCCAGCATTGTCGCCATCATAACCTGCGCCGGCGACCACCGCTGCCTGACCATTATAGGTACCGGCGACCGAATTGCCGGTGGTGCCGAAGGCATTGAAATCGATAGTAACCTTGCCGCTGCCGTCGCCGGTGTGATTGGTGCCAGTGCCGAAGGTCGTGCCGTGGCAGACATCGCAGCTGTAAAGTGGGCCGGTCAGCTCGGTCACGTGCCCGGCATGGGCACCGGAGAGTGCCGAACCGGTTGTTCCGGGGGTGTGCACCAGGCCGGTCTGGGTTGAGCCGTTGTTGTCATTTGTAATTGGTGGGTTGCCGTGGCAGGCATCGCAGGATGCGCTGAACCCCTGGCTGTGCTGGTGACAGACGATGCAATCCTTCTGGTTATAATGGTTCAACCCACCGGTCTGGGCGCTGGTATTGTAGCGATGGTACTTGGTTTGACTGTGGCAGACTTCGCAGATCTTGTTCGAGGTAGCGTGGCCGCCACTGTCATCGCCAAAATCGGCAGCGCCATCCAATGCGCTCTGGAAAATAACCGCAACGCTGGCCGTTCCCGAACTGTTCCAGTTGCTGCTGTCCGGTGCGCTGATGCTGGTCTTGACCCGCTTGATATTGTTAGTTTCATTGATATGGCAGGTAACGCAATCGAAGGCTCCATACTGCCCGCCTGCTTTGCCCCAGTTGCCACCCCATTTCGTTGAACTGGTGGTGTCTGAGTTGTGGACCAGGGGCGAACTGGTCGCGGCTTCGACGCTGGATATCGAACACAGCAGCAGAATGGCCCCCACTGCGACAGACTTGAGAAAAGTTTTTTGCCGGATAGTCAGAAGGTTTCCCATGGCTGCAATCCCCATATCTTTGGAAGATAATAAAGATGAACTGTATCGTCTTTAGTTTTTCTAATCAATAGAATTGATTAATGCATTTGTCGTGCCCTTCACGAAGCAGTAAATAATGGAATTTTCTGATTACACTCTGGATAAGGCGACAACCTGGGCATTGGCAGGAGGGTGGTTTTATTCATACAGACTTTGATTCAATCGGGAAAAAAAATCTGTTCCCTTGCCCTTGAGCCAGCAAAGTCTTCTAAAACCTTTCCCGTTAAAAGCTAAGGGGTAGCGCTTGACAGTGGCCCCTTCAATCCTCAATAGTGTAACGAATTTATTGATGAAAATATGAAGTGCAGCGGAGGAGATGCCGTGCCACAATGCAATGCCGAACATCAGCCGTCTGGATCAACGAACCGTTGACAGGCGGCTTTTTGTGTTTCTGGTGGTTGCAACAGCTCCTTGCACCGCCGACCCGCAGCTTTTCACACAGGGGATTAACGTGAGTACAACTGAAGATCAAGCCAAAGGCAAACAACTGCTGCAAGAGGTCGCCCTGCGTTACGCCAGCCAGCACGGCCTGCGCCCCGACCACATCGCGTGGGATGATCTGGGCTATGAATGCGGGCTAAAGGTCATCAGCGCCGAGCATACCGTGCGGGTGGTCTTCTCGCCGGACGAGATCGAAGTCTATGCCGCCGAGGGTGCGGTCGACAAAGACGCAAAGCTGAAGATCCGCAACGCCTTTGCCAGCCTGTCGATGTGAGCATGATGTCGGCTGAACATACCGCCTTAGAAACCTGCTGCGCCGCGCTGGTCGCCAACGGCTTTGAGGTATTTGTCGCCAGCGATCCAGCCGAGGCGCGACAGATTTTCTTTACCCAGATTCTGCCCAAGGTGAAGACCGAGCTGGTCTCCTGGGCCGATTCGCTGACCATGGAAGCGACCGGAGTGCTCGACGCGCTGCTGGCCGACCCTTCGATCAACATGATCAAAACCTTCGACCCCGCAGCTGAACGCGGCGAGATCGTCGAGCGCTGGCGGCAGGCGCTGCTCGCCGATCTGTTTCTCACCGGCAGCAACGCCGTGACCGAGTGTGGCAAGCTGGTCAACCTCGACATGATCGGCAACCGTACCGGGGGGATATCGTTCGGCCCCAAGAAGGTGGTACTGTTTATCGGCCAGAACAAGATTGTGGCCGATCTGCAAAAAGCCATGGAGCGGATCAAAAACCACGCTGCACCCCTCAATGCCAAACGCCACAATATGCTCACGCCCTGTGCCAAGACCGGCCGGTGCCATGATTGCAGCTCACCACAGCGGATTTGCAATACCTGGGCGATTGTCGATAAGTGTTACCCGAAAGGAAGGATCAAGGTGGTGTTGATTGAGCAGGATTTGGGGCTGTGACAAAGTGATGTGGGCTGTTGATGGTCACAGTAGGTAGCATTCCTGTAAACCAGTAGGTAAATATATAAAGTGGTAGCTGGGCCTATAAACAGTTTATCGGTCTATAGGCGCCGTATAATACCTGTTATGTGGGGAAAAATATGAAAATTATCGAACAGTTGATATTTAAAAGCAGATGGCTGCTTGCACCATTTTTCATTGGCCTTATTTTAGCTTTAGTTGTGTTGCTAGGAAACTTTATAAAAGAATTATTTTACTTAAATTATAATTTTTTTGAACTAACAAAAAGTGAATCTATAGTATCTATACTTTCATTACTCGACATTACATTAATTGCTTGTTTGGTAATAGTTATAATATTTAGTGGATACGACATTTTTGTGTCTAAATTTAGCCTCATTGAAGACAATGAAAAGCCAACCTGGATGGGGAAAATTTACTTTTCAGATTTAAAGCTTAAACTTATCACTGCGATAGTCGCAATTTCTTCCGTAGAACTGTTACGTGAAATAATTAATGTAGATAATATTGAAAATAGCTCAAATGAAACAATGGCATGGAAGATTGGATTTCATTTGACGTTTGTTCTTACAGGTGTCTTGTTTGCATTAACTGAATTAATAGTATCTAAAAAAGGTCAAGGACATTAATTCACATAACTCAAACTAATCCATTGGACGGAAAATACGTCTGCGCAATTTTGAAAAGAAAAACCAAATTGCTGTGGTACTCGAACAGTTCGACGCCGCCGGTTATCATGAACCGTTGGGAGGCAGTAGGAACACTTCCCATCTTTTCTACAGTCAGGAGTTCCTGAGCACCTCACGTAATTGGTGTCCAGATTCGTTGAACCACTAGAAATTCGACGGTAGACCCAGTTGAGCCACGATTTACCTGTCAGCCCTGCCCCAGTCACCCCGCAAGCCCCTGCACCCTCCCGACCTGACCGTCTTCCAACCTGACCTTAATCCCCCGGGAATGAAACGGTGACTTGGTCAAGAGGTTATTGACGATCCCCTTGGTCAGCTTCCCTGTGCGCTGGTCCTGCTTGAGAATGATCACCACGCCAAGCCCGGGGGTGATCTCCGCTCTGTTCTGTCCATTCATCGTTTCGACTCGTCTTTTGGATGTGGTTAAAAAAACATGAAGGGGTCGCGTCTACACATTTCACATTCTGGAAGGATTAGGCTGCCCCGATTTTCTGCATGCCTGATCCAATACGAGAATCGATACTCGAAAGCATCAAGAAGCCGCAATCCGGATTGCTATCTTTGACCGTGGAGAGATTTCAGGGGGTCGGCAGGAGCAGCAGCAAAACCTTCACCGCCAGAATCTTACCGATCAGCGCGACCGGGTAGACAGTGGCGTAAGCCGCCGGGGCGTAGGTTGATTTCGACAGGGCTCCGGCCGCAGCCAGCCCCGAGGCGCTGGTCATGCCACCAACCAGCACGCCGATCAGGCGCAAAAAGCGCACCCGCAGCAGCCACAAGCCGAGGGCGGCGCCGACGATCACCGGCAGCAGGGTGACCAGCACGCCGGAGAAGAGCAGCGCGACGCCGCGCTCCTGCAGGGTCGGAAGAAAGGAGCTGCCGGCCGAGGTCCCGACCGCCGCCATAAACAGCGCCAGGCCCAGGTCGCGGATCAGGCGGTTGCCGGCCAGCGGGACATCCCAGATCAAGGGTCCGGTCTTATACATGGCGCCGAGCAGCAGGCCGGCCAACAGGGTGCCGCCGGTGGTGCCGAGGGTCAGCGGTCCGACCAGCGGCAGCGGTATGGTGATGCGACCGAGCAGGATGCCGAACAGCAGTCCGACCAGGATCGGCAGCAGGTTGATATCGTAGGTCGACTTGAGGTCGTTGCCGAGCATCTTCGAAATATTGCGTAGCGCGCGTTCATCGCCAACTGTATGCAGCACATCGCCCAGATGCAGACGGGTGTTGACGTCAGGCACCAGATCGATACCGCTGCGGGTGATCCGCGCGATCTGGACGTTGAAGGTTTCGCGGAAGTTAAAATAGCCGATCGTGCTGCCAACAAAACGGCGCTTGGACACCACGATACTCTTCTTGGTCAAAAAACGATCGAAGGCGATCTCGTTCGATATCGCCTGACCGATGAGCAGTTCTATCTTGTCCAGATCGTGACTACGTCCGACCACGCGTAAATGATCGCCCTCCTGCAGCACCGTATCAGCCCCGACCAAAATCGGCTCAGTGGCACCGGCACGCAGCAGGCGAGTAATGGTGACCGCCATCATCTGCTTCAGGAAGAGCGCATCGACCCGCTTGCCGAAAATGTTCGGGTTGGTGACTGCCACATGGCGAAAGCTGATCGGCGGGTTGATAGTGGTCAACTCCTGGCTCAACTGTTTCTCTTCGCTTGCCAGGTTGATACGCATCATGCGCGGCAAGAGTTTGATGAAGAGCGCTACCCCGATGACACCGAAACCGTAGGTGACACCATAGGCCGCCGGAGCGCGATCGTAGCCGACAATTTCGACTGCGGTTGCCAGCGAAGGGGTACTGGTCATGGCACCGGAGAGCAGGCCGGCGCCGGTGCCGGCGTCGAAGCCGAACAGTTTGCAGCAGGCATAGGTCACCAGGGTGCCGGTCACCGCCATGGCGATGACGGTCAGGGCCATGGCCAGACCATGAGTGCGAAAGGAACTGATAAAGCCCGGTCCAGCCTGCAGGCCGACCGCGTAGATGAACATCGCCAGGCCGATCACCTGAATCCCAGCCGGGAGGATGACACCGAAGTGACCAAAGGCTAAAGCGACAAAGATGATCGCCGAGGGTCCGAGAGTGAGTCCCCCGACCCGGACCTTGCCGAGCAAGTCACCGAGAACGATGATCAGAAGCAGAAGAAATATTTGGTTGTGCAGTAAGGTCACATTTGCACCGCTGTTAGCGAAAAGAATTTCGGGGCTGACCCGCGAGGGGCAGCGATGAAGAATTATACCAAGCCATAGGGATTGTCCAGCATAAAGCCCGGTTTCGGTCGCTGGGCGCAGTCGACAGGGCCAACTGCGCCCCCTGATTTTCATAGCGCTCCTCTTTAGCTCCCCGCGCGACAATGCTCCAGATAAAGTTTCTCGTGGGCCTTGATCATCTCGGGGATCTGCAGGTCGTAGGGGCAGCGGTCGATGCAGATGCCGCAGGCGTTACAGTTGGCGACGCTCTCCATCGGCCCCTTGCAGAAGTCGACCGCCACCGCTGGTGACATGCGATTCACCACGATCTTGTAGCCCATCGCCGGGGTGATCAGCACCCCGTTCGGGCAGGGCATACAATATTCGCAGCGCCGGCAGAAGCGTTTGCCCAGCTCCTGACGATAGCGTTTCATCAGGGCCAGATCCGTAGCTTCAATCTGGTTGGGGGTCGCGTAAAAATCGACCACCTCGTCAATCTGGGCGGTCGACTCGAAACCCGGAATCGGGATGCATTGTGGATACTGACGCAGAAACTTGAAGGCGACCGCGGCGTTGTCGATCGCGCCCCCGCCGAACGGCTTCATCGCGATGTAGCCCATCCCCAGCTGTTCGACCAGCGGGAGCAGTTCATCGGCGGCGCCCGCTTCGATGAAATTGAACGGAAACTGGATGGTGCTGAACAGTCCGCTGTGCGCCAGCTTGAGGGCCATCGGCAGGCTGTGCGAGGTCACCCCCAGGTAGCGGATCTTTCCCGCGTCGCGCGCGCGGCTGACCTCTTCCAGCGCACCGCCGGGTCCGCTCACCGCCTGCCAGTCTTTCTCCTGAGCAATCTGGTGCAGCTGATAAAGGTCAAGGTAGTCGGTGCCCAACATCCGCAGGCTGCGCTCCAGATGCTCCCGCACCCCTGCAGCGTCGCGGCGCAGACTCTTGCTGGCAATGACGACCTTGTGACGCTTTCCCGCCAGCGCGAGGCCGATCTTCTCCTCGCTGTCACGGTAGGCGTTGGCGGTATCGATGAAGTTGATCCCCCGCTCCAGCGCATGCCGCAACACCGCGCCGGCCTGTTGCTGCCCAAGACGGATAATCGGAATAGCGCCGAAGCCGATCTCTGACACCTGTAGTTCGGTTTTTCCCAGTTGTTTCATCTGCATGGCTATCTCTCCAAGCTTTGCCTCTCAGCCGATCATTTCGACCATTAAAATTTAACCCTATCATCCTATCGATAACACCACCAGAATTCACCCCGTCCGGATAAAAATATCCGGGAAATCTAAATGGGGCCGACTTGCAAAGCAGCAAGCCTGAGAATGTCGTTCCGAATGTTCTGGAGACAGCCCCGCAAACAAGCGATTCGGATTGCTATGCCTGAGGGACTTCAAGTAGCCTGTTTCTTTCATCTCCAGCCTCACGACGGAGCAGCCCCAACCATGGCGCAGAGCATGATACCCACCCAGGCTCAATTTCCCCTGCTCCGCCTGCTGTTCGGCTCGGTCTGTATCAGCTTTTCGCCGGTCTTTATCAAGCTGGCGGCGGTACCGCCAGATACCGCCGGTTTCTACCGTATGTTGTTCGCGGGGTTGTCGCTGACGCTGTTGCTGCTGTTGCGCCGCGAGAACCTGAAGATGGCGCGCCGGCCTAAGTTTCTGCTCTGTTTTGCCGGTCTGTTTCTTGCCGTCGATTTCATGTGCTGGCATCGCAGCATCCACCTGGTCGGGCCGGGTCTTTCGACCCTACTGGGCAACTTTCAGGTCTTTTTTACCGCGCTCTTCTCATGGCTGTTCCTCAAACAGAAAATATCCACAAAGTTCATGCTGGCGGTGGGGCTGGCGCTGGCGGGCCTGCTGCTTATTACCGGGATCGACTGGCAGGGGCTGGAGCAGGGATATAAGCTGGGAGTTGTTCTCGGGTTGCTGACGGCGGTGCTTTATTCGGGCTATATCCTGTTGCTCAAAGGGGCGATGAATGACGGCTCGGTGAGCGGCGTACCGGCAATGCTGCTGGTTTCGATCCCCAGCATGCTGCTGCTGGCAATTGTCGCCCCGCTTAACGGTGCAAGCTTTGCCATCCCCGACAGCGGTTCGCTCTTGGCCCTGATCGGCGTCGGCGTTATCAGTACCACCATCGGCTGGTCGCTGATCTCATCGGCGATCAAGCATATACCGGCCACCCTGGCTGGCCTGATTCTGCTCCTGCAGCCGACTCTGGCGATGATCTGGGATGTGCTGTTCTTCGGTCGACCGACCGGCCTTTACGAGGTTTTCGGCGTCTTGCTGATCCTTTCGGCGATCTATATCGGTTCCTGCCGCGACTAGGCCAGCGGGAATCCTCCGCCAGACGCTTTGCCAGTTCTTCATAGTCGGCACTTGTGCCACGAATGCAATAGGACAGGGGCACGACATCGACGCCCACTTTTTTGCGCGTGGCGATTTTTTCCAGCGAGATACATACCTGAGTCTTTTGCTCACCAACACCCATTTTTAACCAGTGCGAAAGAAATATGCACAAATAATCATCAGCCGCGATAATAGCTTTATTCTTCCGCCAATTGAAAAACCGCGGCCAACGGCGGTTTTAGACAAAAATCCAACTCTTGGCACAACCCCTGCTATTAGGATTGCCAGAACATCAAGGAGGAAACGCACGACGTCGTGAGTCCGTCTCCTGAAAAGGCAACGAAGCCCAAAAGACCCGGTTAACCGCCGGAGATTCTTTTGGGCTTTATTTGTTTAAACGCAAGAATCGAACGCGCTGCCAAGGTGGCAGTGCTTCGGGCAATGGAGCCCGACCTGGAAAATTCGTTTTCAGGTCGGGTTTTTCTTTTTCCATAAATGGCAGGGCTGGCGGATCAACCGGACACATCAACGAGGATGCCGCCTCGGATAGACCGCGCCAGTCAGACCGCAAACAGCATTCACCTTACAAGGAGAACAGACCAATGGCTGAAAAGAAACTGCGTCAAATTGCAATCTACGGTAAAGGCGGCATCGGCAAGTCAACCACCACCCAGAACACCGTGGCCGGATTGGCTTCTCTGGGCAAAAGAATTCTGATCATCGGCTGTGACCCCAAGGCCGATTCGACCCGGCTGATCCTGCACGCCAAGGCCCAGGACACCGTCATGGACAAGGTCCGCGAGCTCGGCACTGTTGAGGACCTGGAGCTGGATGATGTCTGTAAGCGTGGTTACGGCGATGTCATGTGTGTTGAGTCGGGTGGTCCCGAGCCGGGCGTCGGTTGTGCCGGTCGTGGCGTTATCACCGCGATCAATTTCCTGGAAGAAGAAGGCGCTTACACCCCGGACCTCGACTACGTTTTCTACGACGTGCTTGGTGACGTGGTCTGTGGTGGCTTCGCCATGCCGATCCGCGAGAACAAAGCCCAGGAGATCTATATCGTCGTCTCCGGTGAGATGATGGCCATGTACGCTGCTAACAACATCTGTAAGGGTATCGTCAAGTACGCCGCCTCGGGCAGCGTCCGTCTGGCCGGTCTGATCTGTAACAGCCGCAACACCGACCGTGAAGCTGACCTGATCGAAGCTCTGGCCGCCCGTCTTGGCACCCAGATGATCCACTTTGTTCCCCGCGACAATCAGGTGCAGCGCGCCGAGCTGCGCCGCATGACGGTAATTGAGTACTCGCCTGAGCACAAGCAGGCCGCGGAGTATCGTGCCCTGGCGCAGAAGATCGTCGACAACGAAATGTTCGTCGTGCCGACCCCGCTCGAAATGGAAGACCTCGAAGACCTGCTGATGGAGTTCGGCATCATGGAAGCGGAAGACGAGACGATCATCGGTGTTGCCGAGAGTGCCTGATAGGGCGGACGATTTGCGCCTGACTCGGCGTTGCTTCGGGCACCGCACACTTATTCAGGCGCAACTTGTCCACCTCGTGACAGTGGTGGCGGGGAAAATTCTTTAAAGGAGAAACAGCATGGCAGAGCGTAAGCCCATTAAGGGCATAACAACTGAAAAAACCGAAAAACTGATCGCCGACACTCTGGCAGCGATGCCGGAGAAGGCGCGGAAAAAACGTGCTCCGCACCTCGGGGCCAACGAGCCGAGTGTGTCCAGTTGCGCGGTCAAGTCGAACAAGAAGATCGTCCCCGGCGTGATGAGCCAGCGCGGTTGCGCCTATGCCGGCGCCAAAGGGGTGGTCTGGGGTCCGATCCGCGACATGATCCACGTCTCGCACGGTCCGGTCGGCTGCGGGGTTTACAGCTGGGGCACCCGGCGCAACCTGATGCAGGGGGTTCCCGGCGTCACTTCGTTCCCGATGGACTTTACCAGTGACTTTCAGGAACGTGACATCGTTTACGGCGGTGACATCAAGCTGGAGAAGCTGCTGCATGAAGCGGACGAACTGTTTCCGCTCAACAAAGGGCTTTCGGTGCTCTCCGAGTGTCCGGTCGGCCTGATCGGTGACGACATCAACGCCGTCGCCAAAAAGGTTTCGAACGAACTCGACAAGCTGGTGGTTCCCTGTAACTGCGAGGGTTTCCGCGGCGTTTCGCAGTCGCTCGGTCATCACATCAGTAACGATTCGATCCGCGACCACATCATCGGCAAGTTCAAGTTCAAGGAAGAAGCTGGGCCGTACGATGTCGCCCTGATCGGTGATTACAACATCGGCGGTGATGTCTGGGCCGCCAAGCCGATTCTGGAAGAGATCGGGCTCAATGTGAAGTCGGTCTGGACCGGCGATGGTGAAGTGGAAAAGATCGGCGCGACCCACGCGGTCAAGCTCAACCTGATCCACTGCTACCGTTCGATGAACTACATGTGCAAGGTGATGGAAGAAAAATGGCAGATTCCATGGCTGGAGTACAACTTCTTCGGCCCGACCAAGATCGAAGAGAGCCTGCGCGCCATAGCTGCCCTGTTCGACGACAAGATCAAAAAGAACGTCGAGAAGGTCATCAAGAAGTACCGGAAAGAGATGGACGATGTGGTGGCCGAGTACAAGCCGCGTCTCGAGGGGAAGACCGCGATGCTGTTCGTCGGCGGCCTGCGCCCACGCCACACCATCGGTGCTTACGAGGATCTCGGCATCCAGATCACCGGCGCCGGCTACGAGTTCGCCCACCAGGACGACTATGACCGCACCGCTCCGGAGATGGCCAAAGGCACCTTGATCTACGATGACGTCTCTGAGTTCGAACTGGAGAAGTTCGTCGAAGAGCTCAAGCCTGACCTTGTCGGCAGCGGCATCAAGGAAAAGTATGTCTTCCAGAAGGCCGGCATTCCGTTTCGCCAGATGCACAGCTGGGATTACTCCGGCCCTTATCACGGTTACGAAGGGTTCAAAATCTTCGCCCGCGATATCGACATGGCGATCAACAGCCCGACCTGGGGTCTGGTCAAGTCGCCATTTTAAGAAAAATTCTCTGAGGGCAGGCCTCGGCCTGCCCTTGCAGGACATAAAGGAGTTATCGCCATGAGCGCAGAAGCAGCAGTTAAATTTGTCACCGAACACACGCCCGAGGAGATCGAGCGGGTCAAGGAATGGATCAATACCGAAGAGTATAAAGAGAAGAACTTTGAGCGGACCGCACTGGTGGTCAACCCGGCTCACGCCTGCCAGCCGCTCGGCGCACAGATGGTCGCCACCGGCTTTGAAGGCGCCTTGCCCTTTATTCACGGTTCGCAGGGGTGTGCCTCTTATTTCCGCAGTACCTTCAGTCGTCACTATCGTGAGCCGGCCGCGGCGACCTGCGATGCCATGACCGAGGACGGTGCGGTGTTCGGCGGCCAGAACAACCTGTTCGAAGGCTTGCAGAACGCGTACGCCCTGTACAAGCCGAAGATGATCCCGATCTTCACCACCTGCATGCCCGAGGTTATCGGCGACGACTTGACCGCGTTTACCAAAAACGCCAAGCAGCAGGGGTTTATCCCCGAGGAGCTGCCGACCCCCTACGCCAACACCCCGAGCTTCAACGGCACCCATATCCACGGCTACGACGCGATGCTGGTCAGCATTCTGCAGACCCTCACCGAGGGGCAGAAGATTGAAGGCAAGTGCACCGGCAAGCTGAACATCATCCCCGGTTTCGACGGCAACGTCGGCAACCTGCGCGAGTACAAGCGGATCTGTGAATTGATGGGCATCCCCTACACCATGCTGGCCGATGTCTCTGACGTTTTCGACTCGGGCTGCGACGGTGAGTACAAGCTTTATCCGGGTGGCACCAAAATGGAAGATGCCGCCGAGTCGATCAACGGCAAGGCGACCATCTCGTTTCAGAAGTACTCGTCGGTGACCACCATGAAGTGGATCGAATCCGAATATGACGGCCAGAAGGCGATCCTGCCGCTGCCGTTCGGCGTCAAGAAGACCGACGAGCTGCTGCTGAAATTGAGTGAAATGTTCGACAAGCCGATTCCGGCGGAACTGAAGGCCGAACGCGCCCGCGCGGTCGATGCCATGACCGACGCCCAACAGTATCTGCACGGCCGCAAGTTCGCCGTTGCCGGTGATCCCGATTACCTGCTCGGCATCGTCAGCTTCCTGCTCGAGATGGGCGCCCGGCCATGGCACGTGCTCTGCTCACGGGCGACCAAGAAGTTCCAGAAGGAGATGGACGCGCTGCTCGCTTCTTCGCCCTTCGGTGAAGGCTGCACCTGCTACATCAACAAGGACCTCTGGCACATGCGCAGCCTGCTGGTCACCGATCCGGTCGACGGCATCATCGGCGACACCCACGCCAAATGGGCCGCCCGCGACGCCAATATCCCGCTGTTCCGCATCGGCTTCCCGATCATCGACCGGGTCAACCTGCACCGCACCCCGGTGGTCGGCTACAACGGCGCGATCAGCATGCTGTCGATGATCGCCAACAAGTTTTTGGATATCAAAGACGAGACTTGCGAAGATCAGTGGTTTGAAATGATGAGGTAGTTTTTGCGCGAGCGGCCCTTTTCCGCCAGCTCGGCGTTAGCCTGTGGAATCACTTGTGCGGCGTAGCGCAGCTACGCCTCCGCGCAATTCTTCGGCTGCCTTGATCTGACGGAAAATTGCTCGCTCTTAAACAGTGGTGGAATTGAAAACCCAAGTTACTTCTCCCTCCCCCGTGCTGGGGGAGGGCCGGGGTGGGGGCTTGAATCATGATCAAAACCCGCAGACTCAACCTCGTCAGAAACAAGGACAGTAAAGGACTATCCATGAAAGTCGCATTTGCCAGTACCGACAAAATCCATGTTGATGAGCACTTCGGCAAAGCCAAAGAATTCTACCTGTGGGAGATCGGCCCGGAACTAGCCGAGTTCACCGGGGTGCTGCAGGTCGATGAGGGGGACGGCGATGCCGATGACCGGATCGAGGCCCGCAGCGCCGCCCTGGCCGATTGTGCGCTGGTCTATGTCGGTCAGATCGGTGGCCCGGCCGCCGCACGTCTGGTCGCCAAGAAGATTCATCCGTTAAAAAGCAAAGACGCCGAACCGATCACCGTCGTGGTGGACAAGCTGCAGCAGGTGCTGCAGGGAACGCCGCCCCCCTGGCTGCGCAAGGCGTTGCTGAAGGATGCCGGATAAGGGTTGATCTCAATTAAAACCATAAACATATTCACTCAAAAATAAGGAGAAAAACAGATGCCACAATTAACTGGACTCACCAGGGGGGGCGAGAGCTGGACCCCGACTTTTGCCGAGGCGATCGATCCGGAAAAATGTATCGGCTGCGGTCGCTGCTATAAAGCCTGCTCGCGCAAAGTCCTGGGGCCGATGGATCTTGAGGATGAAGAAAGCTATTCGACCCGCATGGTCATGACGATTGTCGCGTCGGACAAGTGCATCGGTTGCGCCGGTTGTGGTGTGACCTGTCCGAAAAAATGCTTCAGCTTCGTGACCATGGACGTTTAAACCGAAAGGAGCTGCAGCATGCTTATTGCCGTCGCATCAAAAACCGGCACCGAAGTCGATCAGCATTTCGGTCATGCCGAGCGCTTTCTGATTTACGATTATGGTGGCGGGAACCCGCAGCCGGTCAATGAGGTTGCGGTCGAGAAATACTGTTCCTATGACCCGGATCATCCGTTTCGTCATCCGCAGTTCAACGGCATCGTCGACGCCCTGAAAGGGTGCAAGGTGGTGGTGACGGCGATGATCGGCGAGCTGCCGAAACAGGAACTGCAGAAAGTCGGTATCCTGCCGATTGTCACCTCCGGCCCGATCGCCGCTGCGTTAAAACTGGCGCACGATTCGGTCTGTGGCGGGGGCTGCAAGGGGGGCAAGCGCGCGGCTGGAAACTGCCAGCACGCCTGAATCAACAGCTATTTCGTTTCATTGTTCCGAGCTACAATCGCCATTGGCGAGGGCAGCAATCACTCAGAGGGGGTGGTCGTTGCCCCTTTTTTTTGTTTGCCATAATTCGTCCGGTCTTCGCGCTTTTTCCGCAATGCGCGCTATGCTATCAGTTGATAGAGGGGGAGCTCGGAGGTTCGCTGTGCATCGAGTGGTTATTCTGCAACTGCTTCTGCTGTTTCTGTTTTCAGCCGGTGCCGCGGCTCAAGAGACCAGCTGCGAAAACTTACCAGAGGTTGTCGTGCTATCAGGCGAGCCAGCGCAGATCGCCGAGGTTTGTCGCGCCTCGGAACTGGCCATCGCTTTTCTGGCAAAATACGGGCTGACGCCGAAACGCAGCATCCGTTTTGAATTTGTCGAAACAAAGATCGACAGTCACGGCTATATCGCCTACGGCAGCTATGACAGCCGCAGCGATCAGATCCAACTGATGACTTATGCCGCGATCCTGGCCAACGCCGAATCTCCAACCATGTATTCTGAGCCTTTTGACCGGGGGCATTATTCCGGTGCGATTGCCCATGAGGTCGCGCATGCGGTGGTTCAGCATAATCTGCAAAGCCGCAGACTCAGCAACGCTGCGCAGGAGTATCTGGCCCATTCGGTCCAGCTTGCCGTTCTGCCCGAAGCGCGGCGACAGAAGATCATCCGCGTGATTGCGATTGAACCCTGGCAATCGGGTGATGTGATCAGTGAGGTCTACATGGCGCTGGAACCGGGGCGCTTTGCGGTCAAATCCTACCTGCATCTGACCACGATGGCGAATCCTCAGGCGTTCGTCCAGATCCTGCTGCATAACCAATGGTTTTATATCAATGTCCCTTGAGCTGCTGATCTGTAATCAGTTTGCCGCCGGCCTGCTCAAAGCTTAGGCAGTTTCTGGCGGGATGAGCGGCAAAAACCCATTGCGGGCGGGTTTCAAAGTTGGCACAGCCTATGCTTTTATAACTGGTAACAATCGACGTTAGTCCGGGATACGACGAGGTCTCCCACTCATATACTGGCAATGAAGCCCCGCGAACCTTAACCGTTCAGCGGGGCTTCTCCATTTTAAGAGCAAAGCAAAGGAGACCGATATGGCAAGCGGATGCCCGATGATGAAGATGCAGCAGAAGACCGAACACCCCTGTTTCGGCGGCGATCACAGCAAGGCCGGGCGGATTCACCTGCCGGTCGCGCCGGGGTGCAATATCAAGTGCGGTTTCTGCGAGCGCAAGTTCGACTGCGCCAACGAAAGCCGTCCCGGCGTCACCAGCCGGGTGTTGACTCCCGATCAAGCGGTCGAGCGGGTGCGGCTTGTCAAAGAACACATGGAGCAGCAGGGCGGCCCGCAGCTGAAGGTGGTCGGGATTGCTGGTCCCGGTGACCCGCTGGCCAATCCGAAAACCTTCGAAACCTTCGAAAAGGTCCGCGCCGCCTTTCCGGAGATGAGCCTTTGCCTGTCGACCAACGGCCTGCGGCTGCCGGAGAATATTGAGAAGATCCTGCAGTACGACATCCACAGTTTGACGGTGACGATCAACGCGCTGACGCCGAAGACCGGTGCCAGGGTTTACGAATGGATTCACTACGGTGGTCAGAAGCTGCGCGGCGAAGAGGCTGCCGAGATTCTGCTGATGCAGCAGCTGACCGGCTTGAAGATGGCCGCCGCCGCTGGCTTGATGGTCAAGGTCAATTTTGTCTACATCCCCGGCATCAACGATCACGAAACCCTCGACCTGGCGGTGAAAGCTCGCGAACTGGGTGCGACCATGATGAATATTCTGCCGGTGATTCCGGTCGGCATGTTCAAGGACATCGAACCGCCGTCGGAGGCGACCATCGAAATGGTGCGCAATCAGGCCGAACTGATCCTGTCGCAGGCCCGGCATTGCAAACTCTGCCGTGCCGACGCGGCCGGCGTGGTTGGCAAGGATATTGATCTCGAGAAGCTGGAAGCCGCACAACTGGCCAGCTGAGTCAGCTGGATAGTTTCTGCAAAGGTGCTGTGATTCATGAAACTCGACGTTGAGTTGTGCAAAAGTTTTGGCCGGTTTGAGTTTGCCGCCGATTTTTCCGTCGAGGGAGCGCGGATCGGCATCTTCGGCCCGTCCGGCAGCGGCAAGTCGACGCTCAGCAACCTGCTGGCCGGCTTGCTGGCGCCGGATTCCGGAACGCTGCAGCTCGACGGTCGCTGCCTGTTCAGCAGCGCGAACAGCATCAACCTGACGCCGGAAAAACGCCGGGTGGCGGTGGTCTTTCAGCATGCCCACCTGTTTCCGCACCTGAACGTGCGGCGCAATCTGCTCTACGGCTTCAATCGCACAGAAGCCAGCCGGCGTAAGCTGAAGCTGGAAGATGTCGCGGCGGCGCTGGGGATTACCCCGCTGCTTGAGCGGGGCGTCGGTGAACTCTCCGGCGGTGAGAAACAGCGCGTTGCGCTGGGGCGGGCGCTGCTGGCCTGCCCCGATCTGCTGATTCTGGATGAGCCTTTAAGTGCTCTCGACAAGCAGCTGAAAGAGCAGATCATCCCGTTTTTGCGCAAAACTCTGCGCCGCTTTGCCATCCCCTATCTGTATATCTCTCATTCTTTAAGCGAAATGCGCCTGCTCACCGATCAGGTGCTGCTGTTTGCCGAGGGGCAGCTGCAACAGCTGACCGACGCCGAAACCTTGGCCCGGCAGCGGATGGCCAGCAGCAAGGTCGGTTATCTGAACCATCTGGAGTTGAGTGAGCCGCGCGACCTCGGTAGCCTGATCGGCTACCGCTGGGGGGAGATCGAGTTGCTGTTGAGCGATCACGAGCACCCGCAAGCCGGGCTGTTCGAGCTTTCCAGCAAGGACCTGCTGCTGTTCAAGCAGCATCCCCAAGCCCTTTCCGCCCGTAACCTGCTGACGGCAACCATCAGCGGATTGATTCCGCAGGGCGGTTCGGTCGCGGTGGAGCTCGACTGCGGCGGCGGCAAGCTGATCGCCCAGGTGGTGCGTGAGGCGGCGCTCGAATTGGAACTGCAGGTCGGCGGCAAAATTTATGCGGCGATCAAGGCCTCGGCATTTCGTCGGCTGGCCTGACTGATAAAGGATGAAAAGAATGAAGTTGAGCGAGATTTTCCGAGCCACGCTGCTGTTGTTCATCGCGCTGCTGCTGGCAGTGCCGGCGTTTGCCGGCGAAGTGCGCATTTCGGCCGCCGCCAGTCTGACGGAAGCGCTCAAAGAGCTGGTCGACACTTATCAGCAGCAGCATCCGGACGACCGGTTACTGCCCAATTTTGCCTCCTCCGGAACCCTGGCTAAACAGATTGTCGCCGGAGCGCCGGCCGATATCTACATTGCCGCCAACCCGAAGTGGCTGGACTACCTGCAGCAGCAAGGGATGATCACACGCGGCTCGGAACAGGTGCTGCTACGCAACCGACTGGTGTTTGTCGGCGCTCCGGATAGAAAAATAACCGGTCTGCAGGATCTGCCGGCGCTGCAGCGAATTGCGCTCGCCAGCCCGAAATCGGCGCCGGTCGGCAAATACGCCGAGCAGGCGCTGACCGCAGCCGGGCTTTATCCGCAGCTGCTCGCCGGGGAAAAAATTATCTTCGCCAAGGATGTCCGTCAGGCGCTGCTCTACGCCGAGCGTGGCGAAGTTGACGGCGCCTTTGTCTACCACAGCGACGCGCTGCTGGCCCGGCAGGTCAAGCAGCTGTTTGTTGTCCCACAGGAACTCTATCCGCAGGTTGTCTATCCGGCCGCGCTGACGAAGCAGGGCGCTGGCAAACCAGCGGCGCAGCAGTTTCTTGCCTATCTGTCGGGATCTGATGCCCGCCAGGTTTTTCAGCGCTACGGGTTTTTCTTTAACTGAGGAAATTATCGATGTTCGAACTCGCTCCGACCGATCTGCAGGCGCTCTGGCTTTCGGCCCGCGTCGCCAGCGTGGCGACGTTGCTGGCGCTGCCGGTCGGCTTTGCCATCGCCTGGCTGCTGGTCTTCAGCCGGGTCCGCTGCAAGCCGCTGCTCGATGGTCTGGTCAACCTGCCGCTGGTGTTGCCGCCGGTGGTGGTCGGTTACCTGCTGTTGCTGCTGCTCGGTCGCCAGAGTCTGCTGGGCGGTCTGCTGAACTCGCTCGGGATTCAGCTGATTTTCAGCTGGAAGGGGGCGGTGCTGGCCTGTGTCGTGATCGGCCTGCCGTTGATGGTGCGTTCAATCCGGCTGGGGATGGAGCAGATCGACCCGCAACTGCTGCACGCGTCGCGCACGCTGGGCGCCGGCTGGTTCGACACCCTGCGCTCGGTGGTGCTGCCATTGTCGATCCCCGCGCTGGTTACCGGCGGCACGCTCTGTTTTGCCCGCAGCCTGGGTGAATTCGGCGCGACCATCATTCTCGCCGGCAACATACCAGGGTTGACCCAGACGATTCCACTGGCGATTTACGATTACACCAATACCCCGGGTGGCGAAGCGGGCGCCCTGTCGCTCTGTCTGCTGTCGATCGGTTTGTCCTATCTGGTGCTGATGTTCAATGAACTGGTTCTGCGCCGGCTGCGCAAGGTGTAGCGCGTCAGAGCATCGCAATCTAAATATGACCAGATTGGTAATAAATAATCGTGACAGCCCTTGACGGTTCTCCTGTCCGGGTTAACAATTAAATCTCAAACATCATCCAGACAAGACCAAACCTGTCGCAAGGCAGGGACGGAAAGCGGCGGATCTCTCCTGGTGACATCCTCAAGATGGCCGAGCTACCTAACGGATGTCGATACGGGGCGACAACCCCCGGGGTGAGGTATGCGATGAATCTTTCTAAATATTTTGGTCACCTTGGTCATTTTCCAACGTCCTGGAAGCAAACCTGGTCCCACTCGGCCGTTCTCGTGAGTCATCAGTTCAGGGCGTACTTTATCGAGTCGCTGGTCGCTTTCAGCCTGGCGCTGGCGACCTATCTTTTCCTGGTGCCGCTTGCGTACGGCAGCAACTTTCTGTCGGCGGTGGCCGGAACCTCTTCGCTCTTGTTTGTCGTCTTTTTGATCGAAAGTCCGACGCTGCCGAGACGGCTGCTGAATCTGTTTGCGATTCCGCTGATCTTTGCCTGCGCCCATGCCAGCCTGAATGGCGCTGCAGTGATGCTGATTGTGGCGTTTCTGCTGCAGGCGCTGGTCGCGGCAATCCAGATGAGCGGCCAGCAAGAAGAGCGCAAAGCGCAACTCTTCTGCTGGACGGTTTATAATCTCAGTCTGGCGTTGCTGCTGCTGTAAAATCGTCGTTTTACTCATAAGCCACCCCTCTGGGGGTGGAGTTAATGCTGGCCAACCGCAGGAAGTGAGGTTTCAATGTTGAAAAGGTTAGCGTTGCTGATGGTTGCTACGGTCTGCCTGCTCGTCCCGGCCGTTGCCTTTGCCCATGACCATGATCCCAAAAGGATCATGGCGGCCGAGCTGATGGCCAAGCTGAATGCCGGAGAGGATATCGTCATAATCGATACCCGCACCACCGCCAGCTGGGCGGTGGGCAACCCGATGATCATCAATGCGCAGCGGGTGAAGGACAATGAATCCCTGACCAAGCTCGTCAGACAGATCCCATTGGAGAGGACGATTGTCACCTACTGCACTTGACCGAACGAGCAATCAAGTGCCGGTCTGGCACGAAACCTGATCAATGCTGGTTACAAAAACGTTTATCCGTTGGAAGGTGGTCTGAAGGCCTGGATGGATGCTGGCTATCCGACAGTTGCGGCGACAAATTAGCTGCCGGCGGCACCGGTTGAAAGTTTGCCGACCGGTGCCATGTAAATGGTGAACTCCTCCTCGCCGTCCACCCCGAGCAGTTGATCCATCAGCGGCTGATGATAAGCTGCGATGGCGCAGGTCCCGGCGCCGAGCGCCTCGCAAGCCAGGTAGAGGTTCTGGCAGAGATGCCCGGCGTCGAGCAGCATCACTCGGTAAGCCGCTTCGAGATAGCGCCATTCCATCCGGTATGGGATCGCCGTCCAGGCCAGCACCAGCGGCGCTCTGGCGACAAACGACTGGTTCAGACTGGCCGGCTGAAGCTGGCGCGCTAGGGTCTCTTCACTGCAGGCTCGCTCCAGCACCAGGGCATGTTCGACCGGCAGGTAGCGATAGATCCCCGGTGCCAGTTCTTCGACATTTGATACCAGCAGATAGCTTTCAAAGGCATGCCGACAGCCGGCCGAAGGGACAGTGCGCAAAGCGCTGCCGGGCCCGGCAACCCCCCTGACCCCCTGAGTCGCCCAGAGCAGCAGCGCGACCTCCGCCAGCGTCAGCGACTGCGGCGAAAAGCTGCGGTGGCTGCGACGGGCCTTGATCGCCTGCAGCAGATCGGTTCCGGCAAACCCCTGCCAGTGCGCTTCGCCCGGCAGTTGGAGAAAAACCTGCTCGGGCCGCGGCGGTTTCTGCAGCGGTGGCGCTGCCACTCCACGATTCTGGTCACTCCGGTAAAAATCGATCTGCAACCGCAGATTGTCTTTCAAAAACTCCCGGCCAGCAGTTTTCTGCCTTTCATCCATGCGCATATCCTTTCTGGGCATCCTGTAAATTATACCGCTTCGCAGCGGCTTGTTTGCCGCAGGGGGAGTCTGGAGCATTAAACGGGAGATATGCTATCGTTACATCAGTTGAGTTCGTTACTTACACACAAAGGAGGCAAGCATGCAGATCGATTGGGCATACCTGCGCAAGGGTTGAACGTCCTGTAAAAATGCTCAAGAGTTTCTTGAGAACGAACAGCTTTCAGCGAAAGAGGTTGTCGATGCGCGCACCACCCGGATTGGTGCGGATGATGCCTGGCTGCTGTTAAAGCAGGCCAAAGCGGTTACGGTCGCCAAAGGGAAAAAGTTTCAGCGTTTCGAGCAGGTCGCGGCCGAAAAAGAAGCGATTTTGCAACAGGTGATGGGCCCCAGCGGCAACCTGCGCGCCCCGACCTATCGGGTCAAGGATGAGTTCATTGTCGGCTTCAATGCCGAGCTTTACGCCGATTGGGTCAAATAGCCGGGACCGAGCAAAGCAAGCAAATCAAAAACAGCGTACGGGGTTGCAACTCCGTACGCTGTTTTTATTGCGCAGGCCGTTGAGTATAAAATAGTTGACAAATATAGTCATATTTAATAGTAATGAAAACCGTTTTCAACGCACACGGGGAGATACAAAAAAATATGGCTAAATTTACCGGTCCAAAAGGCAAAATCGTGCGCCGTTTTGGCGTCAATATCTATGGCAACCCGAAATACGATCAATTACTGCAACGCCGCAGTGACGGGCCTGGACAACAGGGTGCAGCGCGCAAGTCGCGCAGACCTTCTGACTACGCGCTGCAATTGATTGAGAAGCAGAAATTGCGTCACAGCTATGGTCTGCTTGAGAAGCAGTTCCGGCGGGCGTTCCAAAAATCGCAGCAGCAATCAGGCGTGACCGGTGACAATCTGCTGGTGTTGCTCGAAACCCGGCTCGATACCGTTGTTTTTCGCGCCGGCTTAAGCAGCACGCAGATGCAGGCCCGGCAGCTCGTCAATCACGGCCACCTCAAGGTCAACGACCAGCGGGTGGATATTGCCTCTTTCCAGGTTAAGCCTGGTGACAGCATCAGTTTGCGGCAAAAGGAGAAAACCAGATCCCTGGCTGCACGCTATCTGCAGGAAAATAAACGCTTCAGCAGTGTTGATTGGCTGACCCTTGATCGGTCCACGCAGACAGTCAGGGTCAACCGACTTCCGCAACGTGACGAGATTCAGAACACAATTGATGAAAAGCTGATCGTCGAGTTCTACTCCAAGTAACCTTATCAACTTTCTACAGGGGAGTGTCATCGGCAGTCGCCTGAGGGCAGTACCAATGAGCGCAGTTTTTTATCTCGGTTCAATTATTTTGGCTAACATTCTGGTCCACACCTTTGGTTTGGTCACATTTTTGGGATTAACTTTCCCGGCGGGGGCAGCAGCGATCGGCCTGACCTTCTCGGCCCGTGACTTCGTTCAGGAGCGCTATGGCAAATTCGGCTGCTGGATATGGATGCTGTTAGCATCAGTTATCACTTTAGCTTTCAACCAGCATCTGGCGTTCGCCTCTGTCTGCGCGTTTTTCATTGCCGAGTTCAGCGACTGGGCTATCTACACCAAGACCCGCGGCAGTATCGAGAAGCGGCTGCTGCTGAGTAATTTGATCTCGACCCCGCTTGATTCGGTGGTCTTCGTGCTGCTCGCTTTTGGTCCGATTTGGCCGGCGATCTGGGGGCAAACAATCATCAAGCTGATCAGTAGCCTACTGGTTTTGCCGCTGCTCAAGGACGGTCGGTTGCGGTTTTATCGCTACAGCGTGCAACGCGGTTGAACATAGCTATTCAGGCAAGGGCTTAAGTCTGTTGCTCAGTTCTCCGCTTCTGGTTCGCTGCTGGCGACTTCCTTCAGCCAGCGGATCTCTTCCGGCACGAACTGTTTCGCAAAACTCACGCCGGTATTCAGCGCCCAGTGCAGTTCCGGCGTCGACAGTTCGGCGACTTTGAAGCCGGCCAGCAGCACATAGTTGACCGGCTGTTTTGCCCAACTTGAGAGCCGTTCTTCGCTGTCGAACAGCATGAGATAGGGCTTGTTGTCCGCTTGCAGAATCAGTGGGGTGACAGCGGCTTTTTCGTTCAGCGGCGTGTCACTGTCATCCTCTTCAATCGGAATGTAAAAGTCGCTGTTGAGAATAAGCTGGTAATAAGCGGCCTGTTGATTTTCATCCTGGACATATCTTTCCAGCGCCTGGTCGAGTTCGGTCATTGGTCGGGTCCTTTCATGATCTGCTCCTTAAAGCGATTGTCGGAACGGGTTGTTTTTGCACGGTCGCTGTTTTTCTGCAGCCAGCCGGTGCGTACCTCGGTCGCTTGGTCGAATGCGGGAACATAGGGTTTGATATCGAGCAATGGACTGCCATCGAGCATGTCGACGTTTTCCACCATCAGGAGGTTGTCGCGGATCGCTTGCAACGCCAGCACCGACAGCCCGAGCGGATTCGGCCGGGTCGGAGCGCGGGTGGCGAAGATCCCGCGCGGTTCTGAATCAAGAAATGGCGTAACGGTCAGGTCCGTTCTGCTGATCCGGTGGAACTGGTAGAGGACAATGATGTGAGAAAATCCCGCAAGATCCTTAAGCCCGGTGAGCAGTTCTGGGTGCAATTCGATCTGCCCGGCGACGCCAACGGCCCCGCTGGGCTGGATCGGCATGGCGGCGATCTCTTTAAACGGCGTATGAATAATGCCGATCGGCGTCAGCTGCATCGGTGCGGTTCCTCTCCTGATTCAGTGTGAAAGACTTGCCGTCGTGACGCAGGGACAGTGCTGCGGGTTCCGCTCGCCGATTGAATCAAGCGCCAGTCCGATCCAGTTATGCACCTGCTGCACATCGAATCCCGCCAAGCGTTGCTGACCGACCTGCAACAACGGTCGGACGATCAGCAGCGGTTCGGCCACCATCATCTTCAGGGCAGCTGCGGCGGAAATCTCTGCTGGAACCAGTTCGCCCGTCTTTACCCGTGGGTTGGTCAGGTTAAACCACTCGGCGACTTGCCGGTCGCCGAAGAATCGGGCCAGTTCCGCTTCTGTCCAGGTTTCGGTCAGCAGACTGCGCACCTCAAGCTGATGCCCTGAAGCAATCAGGATCTGTTTTTGGCGACTGTTGCCTTTACAGCCCGGTTTTTCCCAGAAGATAATTTTGGCCATGAGGGTCTTCCTTTGGTATTTAGTCTTCCGGTGCAAAGCAGAGCGCATAATCGCTGCACACCCCGCAGTTCGGCGCTTTGCACATGGATCCGCCATTCAGATCGCAGAGCTGTTTGAACAGGTAACGTTTCCAGCGCATCCCCTGTTGGTTGGCGGCCGCCAAGGTCGGCAGGTGGCGGCGGATCGCGGCGGTCAGTTGCTGCCGCTCGAAAAACCCCATCGCCACCCACAGGTGGCCGGGTTGAGCAGCACGCGCGGCGATTATCCGGGCCAGCCAGGCGGATGTCTGATGCATGCCGCCGGTGGCATCGCAGGGGACATGCGCAAGCAGGATTTTCAGCAGATCTTCGTTGGTTTCCTGAACGGCACTCGGATTATCCGGCAGGTTAAGCTTGAGGTCAGCTTGCGTGACGGCCGGAAAAAATTCGGCCAGCAGGCTGTCGATGGCCTCTGCGTGCAGGCCGAGCGCGCTGGTCAGTGCAGCCGCTTCCTGCGTCGCGACCGTCAGCAGGCCGGCGAACAGCTGCCGATCTTCACTGGCGATACCCGCTGGTGCTTTGCTCGACATCAGGCGTTGATAAAGCGGATTTTCAGCAGTGACACGTGGCTGATGATCTGCTTCGGCCGCTGGCTGGATGCCACTCTGCACCGGCGTTGCCCCGTTGCGGGCGCTGGCGACCGCCGATTGCAGCGCCTGGTTGGCCAGTTCGGCGCAGTAGCTGCGCTCGGCCGGCAGCCCGGCCAGCAGCTGGTTTATCGTCTCTGGCGTGTAGCTGCCAATCGCCTCCAGCGACTGCCCCTCGGCCAGTTCCGCTGCGGCAGCGCAGGCGGCAATGGTGAAACCACAGCCGAAAACCTGAAAACGGACGTTGCTGACACGATTCTGCTGCAGGCGGATAGCAAAACGCACCGCGAGGCGCCGGCCGACTTCAGTGGCACCCAGCCCGACTTCGCCGATGCCGTCGGCGTTGGCCAGCACCCCGGCGCGTGAGCCGTCGGCTGCATATTTGCGGATAATGTCTGTGTAACCGTTCATCGTCACCTCACTGACTGATCAGGATGCCTGCACCTGTTCGCGCTGCGCACTGGCCGCATTCGCACACTCGAAGAGAAAGTAGGCGCTCCCTTCGTAGAGCAGATCGTTCTTCAGCTGGTTGCCGACCTGCTCCCAGTTGGGAAAACCGCGCAGGACCAGCCCTTTGTGCAGCCGGTGCGCCAGCGCTTCGCAGTGAAAATTGCCGACAATCAGGTCATACTGATCCGCCAGCCGTTCGGCATCCTCCAGATCGCCGACCAGCACCTGCT
>DATCYW010000090.1:0-2327 GCA_036526255.1 Malonomonas sp.
GTTCAATCCCTCGATAATAAAAGCAGGGCCTTGCCCAGCTGGCGTCGTTTCGCGGCCGGGCTCCCCTGAGTGGCGCGTTGCTTCATCTGCAGCCCTTTGAGCTTGACCAGCGCGGGGGTCTTTTCCTGAAACAGCAGCGCGCCGGGGAAGCATTCTTTGACGCAGGCCGGGTCGCCGCCGCAGGTGTCGCACTTATGGACGACCGATTGTCCGTGCGGCTCAGCATGTTCGATCATGCCGTAGGGGCAGGCGGTGACGCAGAGACCGCAGCCGCTGCATCTTTCGGCGTCCACCACCACCACATCATTGGCGTTGCGTGAGATCGCTTCGCTCGGGCAGGCCTTGTGGCAGGGCGCGCCCGGGCACTGAAAGCAGATGCTGGGTACCGAAAAGCCTTTATGGGCAAAGTTGTTGATCTGGATTCGCGCCTTGTTCGGCGCGAAGCGTCCGGTCTTCACCGCCGAACAGACATAGGCGCAGCGTTGACAGCCGGTGCACTTATCCGGATCGGCGAACAGGAGTTGACTCATGGCTAATTCCTCCGCGGTCTTAAAGTTGCGCCAGGCCGAGTTCGGCCAGTTTGGCGGCTCCAGGCTGGCCTTGCGCATCCCAGCCGCGCTGCTGATAGTAGGATTGCAGGGCGAGCGAAAAATCCTCCGGGCTGAAGGTCTTGCCGGCGTTCGGTCCGTTGCGTAAGGGGTTCTTCAGCACCTTCTCCGGCAGGCGGTCATCCTTGACATCAAAGCCGTTGCGCTGGTTGAACAGCCGCGACAGATTCCAGATCCGCTCGCCGGCCTGCTCCAATTCGGCGGCGGTCACGGTTTCGCCCAGCCCGACCGACAGCAGGTCGGCGGTCACTTCGGTGTTGACCGAACCCCAGAAATCGCAATAGCACATCGACCACTTGATGCCGTTGAAGTTCTGCGCCGCGATCACATCCTGCACCTGGGTCTCGATCGCAAAGGGGACCGGCGAAAAGATCGTGAAGGCGCGCAGGTGGCAGGCGCCGCGCTCGCTGGTCGCATAGGCCAGTCCCATGCCGTAGTTGCCGCGCGGCTCATAAGCCGGCATCTCCAGCCCCTTGACCTCCATCGAGAGGTCGGCGCACTGGTACTTTTCCGCCAGCTTTTTAGTCCCCATGGCCAGGTCGCGACCCCGTTCGGTCGAGAGGGTCGCGATCTCGGTCACCAGCTGCAGGTATTCTTCGGCAGCGCCGAAGCGGATGCCGAAATCGTGACGACCGCTCTCGGTCAGCTCCATCGCCAGACTGATGGTGCTGCCGCAACTCATGGTGTCGAGCCCCAGATCGTCGCAGAGACGGTTGAACTTGATGATCGCTTCCAGGTCGTTGATCTCGCAGTTGGAGCCGCCCAGGCAGAGGGTTTCGTACTCCGGCCCCTCGACTTCGGCGCTGCCGATGCGGGTAAACTTGCCGCAGCCCAAGGGGCAGCCGGCGCAGGCGCGATCGCCGAGCTTGGCGGCCTTGATGGCGTCGGAATTAAGCCCCTCTTTGTGCGCGTTGATGCCGGCGGTGTAGTTGCGGCTCGGGTGGATGCCCATCTCGTTGGTGACATCGACCAGCACCGCGGTGCCGTCGCTGTTAGCCCAGAGGTTATCCTCGGTCAGCAGGTTGCTGGTTTTGTGGTGAGTGATCCGCTCGAGAAACTTCGGCATATCGGCAACCTGCACTGAGCCACTGCCCTTGCAGACAATCCCCTTGAGGTTTTTTGAGCCGAACAGGGCGCCGGTGCCGCCGCGGCCGAACTGGCGGTAGGATTCGGAACCGATCATGCTGTACGGGATCAGGTTCTCGGCCGCCGGACCGATGGCCAGGGTTTTGGCGCCGGTGAAACCGACCGCCGCTTCGAGACAGTCTTCGGTTTCAAAAATCCCCTTGCCCAGCAAACTGCTGGCATCCTCGAGGCTGACCTGATCGTCGACAATCCGCAGATAGACCGGCGACTCCGACGCCCCCTTGATAATCAGGCCGTCATAACCGGCGTATTTCAGCTCCGGGCCGAAGGCGCCACCGACATTGCTGGTGAAAATGGTGCCGGTATGCGGCGACTTGGAGACCAGGCTGAGCCGCGAGGTCAAGGGCACCAGGGTGCCGGAGAAGGGTCCGGTCATGATGACGATGGCGTTCTCCGCCGCAAGCGGCTCGACCTGCGGGTCGACCGCCTCCCAGTAGTAGCGCAGCGCCAGCCCCCAGCTCCCCCAGTACTGCCGGAGCCAGTCCTGGCGCAGCGGTTCGGTGCTGATCTGCCGGCTGCTCAGATCGACCACCAGCAGTTTTCCTGCATAAAGATTCATGCTTCGCTCCTTTA
>DATCYW010000091.1:0-52201 GCA_036526255.1 Malonomonas sp.
CCGGAAATCCGTCTCGGCTTGTCGGCGTTCTTCTCAGAGAAGTATCTGCCCGACCCGAACCAGCGGCTGCAGTTCTATCAGCGGATGGCCAGCGCCGAGGACGATCAGCAGCTGTTCGACCTGCTCGAAGAGCTGCGCGACCGTTACGGCGAGCTGCCGGCCGCCGGCGAACTGCTGTTCAGCAGCATGCGGCTGCGTATCCTGCTGAAAAGGCTGCGCATCGAACTGCTTGAATATGACGGCCGGCGCCTCAGTCTGGCGTTTCATGCGACGACCAAGGTTTCGCCGGAGCAGATCCGCAGTCTGTTGAGCGAACAGTCGGGCCGCTACCGGCTGTCGGCCGATTTCAAGTTGAGCATCGAGCTGGGGCGTCTGCCCGAATCCGAGCTGCTGCCGCAGGTGAGAAAAGAATTGCAACAGTTTTTCTGACTGTGCCATGATTAGCCGCTTTTTATCCCTCTCCCGGCAATTTGGGGCTTTACTTCGTGAGTTTGTCGATTCGAATATTTCTGCTCCTGATTCTGCTCTGCCTGACCGCTTGTCAACCGCCGGAACAGCCGCTGCCGCCACTGTTCAGCGTCGGGCAACGACAGCTGCAGCTGTCGCAGTTTGAGCGCGAGCTGAAGAGTAGCTATCCTGATCTGTCATCGCTGGCGGATGCCGCACAGCTGCAGCTGAAAAAGCAGCTGGTCAACCAGCTGATTGAGCGGGAACTGATCCTCGGCGAGGCGGATCGATTGGCCATCCAGCTTAATCCGGACGAGCTGGACGCGGCGCGGCGTGAGCTGCGCGGCAGCTACTCAGCGGAGGAGTTCGCCGTCATCCTGCGTGATGCGGGGCAGACCAGGGCGAACTGGGACGCAACGTTGAAATTGCGCCTGCTGACCGAAAAAGTCAGCGCCGCGGTGATCGGTCTTGAGAGCAGAGTCACTGCGCAGGAGGCAGAAGCCTATTATCTTGCTCAGCGCGAGGATTTCCGCCGGCCGGCCGAGCTGCGTGCCAGACAGATGCTGCTGGCCGACCGGCAGACCGCCAACCAGATTCTCAAGCGGTTGAGCGACGGAGAAAAGTTTGCCGAGCTGGCCAGAGAGAACTCGCTTTCGCCGGATCGCGAAAGCGGTGGCGACCTCGGCTACTTTTCTCAAGGACAACTGCCGCCTGAATTTGATAAGGTGCTGTTCAAGCTGCAGACCGGTAAGGTCAGCAACCCGGTGAAGAGCCCTTACGGCATCCATCTGTTTATCGTGGAATCGCGCCGCACAGCGGGGCTGCGCCCGTTTAAGCAGGTCGAAGCCGAGATAGCCGCCAAACTGGCGCAGCAGAAAGAAGAGCAGGCCTTTCATCGCTGGCTTGAGCAACTGCGCGAACAGACCCCGGTGGCAGTGAACTGGCAACTATTATCGAGAAAAAAGCCGCCGGAAAATAAACTGTTGAAGACACTGAAAGCATTTTGGGAGGATCTATGATCAGAGCGATTCTGTTGCTGGTGCTACTGACCAGCCTGTTGCCAGCCAGCCCAGTGCTGGCCAAAACCCTGAGCAAGGTGGTTGCGGTGGTCAACCGTGACATCATCAGCTCTTATCAGCTGGACAAGGCGGTGCTGGCCGCGCTGGAAAAGCACTCCAAAGGGAATCAGCTGACCGCTCAGCAGTTTGACCAGCTGCGCGAGAACGTGCTGGAGCAGCTGATCAATGAAAAGCTCGCCAAGCAGCGGATCAAAGAGCTCGGTCTGCAGGTTGGCGAAGCCGAGCTGGATGCGGCGATCGAAGATGTCCAGCGCAAAAACAACCTGACCCGCAGCATGCTGGAAAATGCGCTGCAGGCGCAGGGGATGGACTTTGAGAGTTACCGTGCGACGCTCAGGGATGAGATTCTGCGCTACAAACTGCTCGGTCGCGAGGTGAACTACAAGGTGCAGGTCACCAGCGGCGAGGTGCGTGATTATTTCCGTGAGCACATCGACGAATTCCGCGCGACGCCGAAGGTGCGGGTCAGCCATATCAGTTTCCCGCTGCCGGCAACTGAAGGTGCCGAACTGACCGCGCTGCGCAAGCAGGCCGAAGTGACCCGTGATCTGCTGCTGAGCGGCGAGCCACGGGACAAGGTTGCCGCGACCCTGGGGGAAGGCGCCAGCATCAACGACATGGGTGAGCTGGTCGAGGCCGAGTTGACCCAGGAACTTCAGGCGGCGCTGTCCGGCCTTGAGGTCGGCCAGGTGAGTCAACCGCTTGAGCTGAACGGCCAGCTTCACTTGTTTCTGATCACTGACCGCAACCCCGGCGACATCAATCTGTTTGACCGGGTTAAGGGGGAGATCGAGCAGCGCATCGAAAAGGAGAAGACCGACGCTCGCTTCAAGGAGTGGGCGCAGGAACTGCGCGATAACGGCTACGTCGATATCCGTATTTAAGCGAACAGCAGGCCCCGGCGGAACAATACCGTCGGGGCTTTTTAATTGCCTGTCGAAATGTAATTAAATTAACTTCATTGACATCTGTTGCATTTCTGTAGTTTTTTGCTATCTTATCAGCGAATCGAAAATTGTTTGTTCAGGACTTCTGATCCGGGGGGAGGACCGATGAAAGCAGCCATTATCGTCGCCGAAGCAGCAGAAGAGCGCCGGGCGATCGCACAATTTCTGAAGCCGACTGAACTGTTTGCGCAGATCCACTTCTGCGGAACCAGCGAGGAGGTTGAATTTCTGCTGGAAAACAGCGCGGTCGACATCATCTTCTGCGATCTTTACAGTCAGGGGCAGCAGGCTCTACCGCTCACCGCGACCCTGGTTGCGGCAGCTGGCAGATACAACCTGCCGCTGATTTTCTGTTCCCACCTCGACCCGGCAGAGCTGTCTCAGCTGGGGGTTATCCCGGCGGCTGCGCACTGCCTGAACTACGAATCTTCGCCAGCCGCTGCCGCGGCGCTTCTCAGCCAGCTGTTGCAGGATAAGACCTCGGCACGGGCGAGCGCGACCCTGCGTTCCGTCGAAAGGCTGATTGACAGCAGCTCGGGTATTTACAACCGCTTCTATTTTGACGTGATCCTCGATCAGGAGTTGTCCCGCTCCAAGTTGACCGGTCGCCCTTTCTCGCTGTTGCTGATCGATGCCGAACAGGAGCAGCTGTCGGCGTTCGAAGGCAATTGGCCCAAGCTGTTTCCATCGGTGGCATTGACCGTCAAGGAACAGATCCGAACGTCGGATCTGCTCTGCCGGATCGAAAAAAAGCGTCTGGCGCTCCTTCTGCCTGAGACCAGTAAGCCGAATGCCGAGCGGGTTGTCGACCGGATTCAGAGCAAGCTCCGAGAACTAGCCACTGAGTTTCCGATTGCCCTTAAATTCGGCCTGGCGTCCCCCAACCGCAACAATCATTTCAACCGGCATGGCCTGTTGAGCGAAGCGGAAGCGGCCCTGTAAGCGTTTTTAGCGGCGCTATTCCGGACTGCCAGATCCGGGATAGCGCCCGGCAGGTTCTGGCAATCATCCCCTCCCCCGCGACACTTTCGCATCACCGGACTCTTGTTTCCCGACAAACCAATCCGTTATACTCATTCTTCGTGCCAAAAATAACCACGGGAGATTTTCACTTGAAACCACTGCTGGTGACCATGGGCGATCCGACTGGAATCGGCCCGGAGCTGCTGCTCAAAGCCTTGCTGGACGGTGACTTCGACGCGCTGCGCAGGCCATTGCTGGTCGTCGGCGACCCGCAGGTGCTGTTGCGCGCCGGGCGGATTTTTCAATCCGATGGAAAACTGGCAGCGACTGGGGAAGGTCGTGCGACCCTGGAGTTCTCCGGCCGCCGCCTGCAGGTGCAGACCCTCTCGCAGCTGGATGCTGAGGAGCTGCGCTACGGTCAGCCGGATAACGCCTGTGGCCGGGCGATGGCGGATTATATCGAATGGGCGGTGGCCCGCTGTCTGGATGGGTCGGCGGCGGCAATGGTCACTGCCCCGATTAACAAGGCGGCGATCAACGCCGCCGGCTGTCATTTCCCCGGCCATACCGAACTGCTCGCCCAGCGCTGCGGGGTGGAGAAGGTGGTGATGATGCTCGCCGGCGACAAACTGAAGGTCTGTCTGGTGACCACTCATCTGGCCTACCGGGATGTGCCGCAGGCGCTGAGCACCGCCGAAATTCTCGCCACCATCCGCATCACCGACCAGGCTTTCCGTCGCCAGTTCGGCCTTGAGAAGCCGCGTCTGGCGGTGCTCTCGCTGAATCCCCACGCCGGAGAAAACGGCATGTTCGGTGACGAGGAGGCACGGCTGATTCAGCCGGCGATCGCGCAGGCGCAGGCCGAAGGGATCGCCGCCGACGGTCCGCACAGTGCCGACAGCCTGTTTCACTTTGCCGTCAACGGCAGCCACGACGCGGTGATCTGCATGTACCACGATCAGGGGTTGATCCCCCTGAAGTTGCTGCACTTTGATGACGGCGTCAACGTGACCCTGGGGCTGCCGATCGTCCGTACCAGCGTCGATCACGGCACCGCTTACAATCTGGCCGGCAGCGGCACTGCCAGCACTGCCAGCCTGCTGGCGGCGATCAAACTGGCCGAACAGATGATCCCCTGAAACCCGCAGAAAGAAATTATCTATAAACCATGATTGATAAAATTAAGATCCGCGGCGCCCGCGAACACAACCTGAAGAACATCGATATCGACATCCCGCGCGACAAGCTGGTGGTTATCACCGGCGTCTCCGGTTCGGGGAAGAGCACCCTGGCGTTTGACACCATCTACGCCGAGGGGCAGCGGCGCTACGTCGAAAGCCTGTCGACCTACGCCCGGCAGTTTCTTGAGCAGATGGAGAAGCCGGATGTCGATCAGATCGACGGCCTCTCGCCGGCGATCTCCATCGAACAGAAGACGACGTCCAAAAACCCCCGCTCGACCGTCGGCACCGTCACCGAGATTTACGACTATCTGCGGCTGCTCTATGCCCGGGTCGGCCAGATCCTCTGTCACCGCTGCGGCGAAGCGATCAGTTCGCAGACCGTCGAGCAGATGGTCGATCGGGTGATGCAGCATCCGGAGAAGACCCGGCTGCTGGTGCTGGCGCCGATGATCCGCGAACGCAAGGGGGAATACCGTAAAGAACTGGCGCAGCTGCAGGCGGATGGTTTCGTCCGGGTGCGTATCGACGGGCAGATGTATGAACTGGGCGAAACCGTCGAGCTGGATAAAAAGAAGAAGCACAGCCTTGAAGTGGTGGTTGATCGGCTGGTGATCAAAGAGGGGATCGAGGCGCGGCTGGCCGATTCGCTGGAAACCGCGCTGCGACTGGCCGACGGGCTGGTGCGGGTCGAAATCCCCGATGGCGAAAGCAAGGTCTTTTCGGCCAAGCACGCCTGCATCGATTGCGGTCTGTCTTACCCTGAAATCGAACCGCGGATGTTCTCGTTCAATAATCCGCACGGTGCCTGCCCCGACTGCAGCGGATTGGGCACCCGCAACTATTTCGACCCCGAGCAGGTGGTGCCGAACCCGGAGCTCTGTCTGCGCGACGGCGCGATCGTCCCCTGGGACAGCCGCACCGGTTATTACTACCAGGCGCTGCTCGAAGCCCTGGCGCTACATTACCAGTTCGATATCCGCAAGCCGTTCAACAAGCTGCCGGAAAAGTTGCAGAAGATCATCCTCTACGGCTCCGGCGAAGAGAACGTGCGCTTCTTTTACGATCAGGGGGAGAACCGGCATTTTTACGAGAAACCCTTCGAGGGGGTGATCACCAATCTGCAGCGGCGCTACCTGGAAACCGATTCGGATGGGGTGCGCGAGAATCTCGAGCGTTTCATGAGCGTGATCCCCTGCCCGACCTGTGAAGGGGCGCGGCTGAGGCCGGAATCGCTGCATGTCACCATCGCCGGGAAAAATATCCGTGAGACCTGCGCCATGTCGATCGCCGATGCGGAACGGTTTTTTGCCGCGTTGGAACTGCCGGCCAAGCAGGCCGAGATCGCCCGGCGGATTCTCAAGGAGATCCGCGAGCGGCTGTCGTTTCTGTCGCATGTCGGCCTCGATTATCTGACCCTCGACCGCAGCGCCGGCACCCTGAGCGGCGGGGAAGGGCAGCGAATCCGGCTGGCGACCCAGATCGGTTCTTCGCTGATGGGGGTGCTCTACATCCTTGACGAACCCTCCATCGGCCTGCATCAGCGTGACAATCAGCGCCTGCTCGGCACCTTGCAGCGGTTGCGTGATCTGGGTAATACGGTGCTGGTGGTCGAGCATGACGCTGAGACGATCGCCCTGGCCGATCACGTCATCGACATGGGCCCGGCTGCGGGGGTGCACGGCGGTGAAGTGGTGGCCGAGGGGACGCCTGAACAGGTGATGGCGGTGGAGGCGTCGCTGACCGGTCAGTATCTGTCGGGCAAACGCAAGATCACGGTTCCGAGCGTCCGACGTAAAACCGACCGTTGGCTGAAGCTTGTCGGCGCCCGGGCCAACAACCTGCAGGACGTCACGGTGAAAATCCCGCTCGGCGTGCTGACCTGTTTTACCGGCGTCTCCGGCTCGGGCAAGTCGTCGCTGGTGATTGAAACCCTCTACAAGGCGCTGGCTCAGCGGCTGCACCGCAACCGCGAGAAAGCCGGACCGGTGCGGGAGATCCGTGGGCTTGAGCAGTTGGACAAGGTGATCGATATCGATCAGTCGCCGATTGGCCGCACGCCGCGCTCCAATCCGGCGACCTATACCGGGGTGTTTACCGACATCCGCGATCTGTTTTCGCAACTGCCTGAGGCGAAGATCCGTGGCTACAAACCGGGGCGCTTCTCGTTCAACGTCAAAGGCGGGCGCTGCGAGGCCTGCAGCGGTGACGGCATCATCAAGATCGAGATGCATTTTCTCCCCGATGTCTACGTGCAGTGCGAGGTCTGCAAGGGGGCGCGCTACAATCGGGAGACGCTGGAGGTGAAATACAAGGGGAGCAGCATCGCCGACCTGCTCAACATGACGGTCAATCAGGCGAGCCGGTTTCTGGAGAATATCCCCAAGATCAACAACAAGCTGCAGACGGTCCGCGATGTCGGCCTCGGCTACATCAAGCTGGGACAGAGCGCCACCACCCTCTCCGGCGGCGAGGCGCAGCGGGTCAAGCTGGCCCGCGAGCTGGGCAAGCGGGCGACCGGGAAAACCATCTACATCCTTGATGAGCCGACCACCGGGCTGCATTTTGCAGACATTGAAAAACTGCTCGAAGTGCTGAACCGGCTGGTCGAAACCGGCAACACGGTGGTGGTGATCGAACACAATCTGGATGTGATCAAGACCGCCGATTACGTTATCGACCTGGGCCCGGAAGGGGGGAGTCGCGGCGGTGAAGTGGTGGTCGCCGGAACCCCGGAAGAGGTTGCTGTTTGCGAGCGTTCGCACACCGGGCAATTTCTGCGCGACTATCTCGCCTGATGCCTTCAGGCGGTGGCAAAACTGTGCCGCATTTACTACAGACGTGGAAAATTTGTCATAAAAATGACCACTTAACATTTATTGCACGGCGGTCGACAAGTCATACAGGGCTTGTCGCTTAGACTGGATTAACGTGATTCCAGAGGGTTAACCTCCTTTTCTGGCTTATGTTGGCCATCAGGGGTTCTGCGGCACAGCCATTGCACTGCACAAGCACCTGTCGGCAAGTCGGTTCCGTTAAGGAGAACTCTAAAATGAAAAGTAAACTGCTAACCCTTATTCTACTGGTCGCGTTTCTCAGCGCATGTGCTCCCAAGCAGGCGCTCTTTCAGTCCGAACCACCAGGCGCTATTGTGACCATCAATGGCAAGCAGATCGGTGCAACTCCGGTACAGTATGCTCATGCTTTAAGTCCTGGCGGTCAGCATCAGGTCAGTATCGCTCATCCGGGTTATGAGCAGGTTGATCTGACCATCAAGGCGGATAAAACCGATTCCGGTGCCATGAAGCGTTGGCTGGCGGCCGGGGTTGTCTGGAGTCCGTTGTGGCTCGGTACCCTCTTTACCAAGAAACTCAAGGAAAGTTACCTGTTCGTCATGAAACGCAATGATCCGCAGATGACAGCGCAACTGGAAAAATCCGAATAGTTCTGCGCTGACAACTGCCAGACCTGCCGACAAAAGAAGGCCAGCCCTGAAACAGGACTGGCCTTCAATAATTTGAGCTAGCGGATTCAGTGGTTAGTCGAGCAGCACCACGTCGCGGATCAGGCTGCGGTTGACCAGGTAGCTGTGGTCGTCGCTAAACAGCGGAAAGAATTCGTTGCCACTGTTGATATAGTCGGTCAACCGGGCGCTGTGCGCCGGAAGATCCATCTTGACTGTCCCCTGCAGCATCACATTCCCGAGGAAGCTGATCCGCACCTGACGGTCGGTATACTCCAGCCCTTCTTCAAGGGTGACGTTGCAGCGGGCGTGACTGATCATCCCTTTGCAGACCAGATGAAATGTTCCGTCGCTGGCCTTCATCGGCAGAAAGCGTTCGGCTTCAAGCAGCAGGTCGAGAACCCGCTGCTCACCGGAGCGGTACATGGCGTATTGCGCCAGAAATACTGTCCCTTCGAAGATAATTCCATCTGCCATGAACAGGCCGACCTGTTCCTGTCGTTTTTCTACCCGTAGATCATCAGCCATCGTCAGCCCCGTTCGTCGCAAGAGAATTAAAGAAAGTTAAAAAAGAATAGCAGCAACCGGCAAAAGACTCAAGTCCCTTGGCAAGCGTCTTTCTGTCGATTATGCTAGTCAGACTGTCGTCGGTTGCTGTGGCGACAGTTTTTCTCTTCTGGAGTCGACCGATGACGAAAAAATGTGCGAACTGTAAAGAGCCGCTGCAGGGCGAGTACTGGTGTCAGAAATGTAAAACCGTTTTCAAGTGTCCGATCCCAGGTTGCGAGGCACTCATCCATAAGCCGGGGGCCAGCGAATGCCCCCGTTGCGGACTGTTTTTCGAGGATTACCTGAGCAACCGCAAGATGTACCGGCGTTGTCCCAAGTGCAAAAAAAAGCAGGGGTTATCGGAGCAGCAATGCCGTTTCTGTCAGCACTGGTTCAACTGTCCGACCTGTGGCAATAAAATTTCCACCAACACGGTGCTCACCTGTCCACGTTGCGGGACGTCGCTGCGCTGATGAGCTGTTCTGCGTCGGCTCGCCCGGTCCGGCGCTGCCTGCCCTGGCCGGCGTTTCTGGACAAGCCCCGGTCAATCTGCTAACCTCTTGATAATTCACCACTCTTTTCCTCTGTATCGGAGGATTCATGTTGTCTGCTTCGCTGGCATTTCTCTGGCTCTGCTCGCTGTTCTCGGCGGGGCATGCCCTGCTGACCAAACGCGACCCGCGGGCAGGTCTCGGCTGGATTGTCACCTGTCTGGCGTTGCCCGGAGTCGGGGCGCTGCTCTACTGGCTGCTCGGCGTTAACCGCATCCGTAACCGCGCCCGCGAACTGCAGGAACAGGGGCAGGGGATGCACTGGCTGAACGTCGGTCAACCGCCCAGCCCGCAGGATCTGGAGCACTTCCCTACCAGCACCACCAGCCGCTCATTGATCAACCTCTCCGATGCCGTTACCCGCCGCCCGCTGGTCTGCGGCAATGCCGTCAAGGTGCTTTATAACGGCGAGCAGGCTTATCCGGCGATGCTTGAAGCCATCCGTAGCGCCGAAGAATCGATCTTTCTCTCCAGCTATATTTTCAAAGCCGACCGCACCGGCAAGCTGTTTGTCCGCGAACTGACCGCAGCTGTCACCCGTGGCGTTGATGTTCGGGTGCTGATTGACGCTTTTGGAGAACATTACGCCTTCGCCAAGGTGCGCAACCTGCTGCTGAACACCGGGGTGAAGGTTGCCATCTTTCTGCCGACCACCCTGATGCGCAGCTTCTATCTGAATATGCGCAACCACCGCAAGCTGCTGCTGGTTGACAGCAAAATCGGCTTTACCGGCGGGATGAATATCTGCGATCGGCATCTGGCGATGATCAAAAACAACCCGCGCCGGGTGGTCGATATCCACTTCAGCCTGCAGGGGCCGATCTGCAGCCAGTTGCGCGACGCGTTTATGGAGGATTGGCACTTTGCCACCAGCGAAAAACGTAAAGACCGCTGCTGGCCGGACCAGCCCGTCGCAGGGAATGCCTGTTGCCGCAGCATCAGCGCCGGGCCGAACGAGCCGCACGACAAACTAGACTGGATTCTGATCGGCGCGCTCTCCTGTGCCAAGTCACGGATCCGGATCATGACCCCCTACTTCATCCCGACCCGTGCGCAGCTGGCGGCGATCAACACCGCTTCGCTGCGCGGTGTGCGGGTCGAAATCCTGCTGCCGGAAAAAAACAACCTGCCCTATGTCGCCTGGGCGACCAACGCCTACCTGTTTGAACTGCTGGAGCACCGGGTGCAGATCTATTTTCAGCCGCCCCCCTTTGTGCACAGCAAGCTGCTGCTGATTGATGATGAATATGCCCTGATCGGTTCGGCAAATCTCGACCCGCGCAGTCTGCGGCTTAATTTTGAACTGAATATCGAAATTTTTGATACGGAAACGCAAGCCGAACTGGTGGGTCATTTTGATCTCTGCCGGGAGAATTCCCGCTCGGTCAGCCTGAAAGAGATGGATCAGCGCTCCCTGCCGCTGCGGTTGCGCGATTCCTTCTGCAAGCTGTTGTCGCCGTACTTGTAGGCGGTCAGGGGGGATCAGGCGACAATGCAGAAAACACTACTTATTCTCGGTGTCAGCATCCTGCTGCTCGGACTGCTTTGGCCCTGGCTGAGCAAGCTCCCCCTTGGCCGGCTGCCGGGCGATATTTTTATCGATAAGCCCGGTTTCAAACTGTTTTTTCCGATCACCAGTATGTTGCTGGTCAGTGGCCTGATCTCACTGATCCTGTGGCTGCTGCGCAAATAAGGAAGTGCGAGATGCGTCGTAACGAAAAGGCCGTGACCGACCCGGCCGAACTGACAGAGATCCTGCGCGCCGGGCGGGTCTGCCGGCTGGCAATAGCCGCCGAGCCTGCCCCCTATATCGTGCCGCTGAATTACGGTTATCGCGACGGGGTCCTTTATTTTCACTCGGCGCAGCAGGGGCGTAAAATCGAGCTGCTGCGCCAGAATCCGCTGGTCGGCTTCGAAATTTCCCTCGATCTGGGGATTGTGACCGGCGAGCAGGCCTGCAACTGGGGGGCGCGCTACCGCAGTGTGATCGGCTGCGGCCGGATCGAATTTATCGAGGGGCTCGAGGAGAAGCGCCGTGGGCTGGACGCGATCATGGCGCAGTATGCGCCCGGCGATTTCAGTTATCCCGCCGCGGCGGTGCAAGGAACTTGCCTTTATAAACTGCTGATCAGTGACATCAGCGGCAAACAGGCGCGGGTCGCCGACTGATGCGGATCTCATTGATCGTCGCCATGAGCAGCAACCGGGTCATTGGCGCCGAGGGTCAACTCCCCTGGCGGCTACCGGCTGATCTGCAGCGGTTCAAGCAGCTGACCATGGGGCAGACACTGCTGATGGGACGCAAAACCTTTGAGTCGATCGGCCGGCCGCTGCCGGGGCGCCGGACGATTGTTGTCAGCCGTAATCCTGATTTCGCAGTCGAGGGCTGTACGCTGGTTCCGGATCTGCCGTCGGGTATTGCCGCAGCGCAGAGTGATGAACTGTTCATCTGCGGTGGTGCAGAAATCTACCGGCAGGCGCTGCCATTGGTGGAGAGAATCTACCTGACCGAACTGCTGCGCGAGGTGGTCGGCGATACCTGTTTCCCGGAACTCCCCGCCGGACAGTTCCGGATCATCCAGACTGAAGAGCTGTTTGATGCCGGAGAGCGCTGCCGTTTCTCGGTGCTGCAGCGCTGCGGATAAGCGATTCCGTACCTTTTTCCTGGTTTTCTGAGAGGTTTCCACTATGACAAAGATCCCGAACGACAGCCTTGGTCCCGCAAAAGTTTTGCAGCTATACGATCCGCAGAGCGGTCTGCGCGGGATTGTCGTTGTTGATAACGTCACCCTGGGGCCGGCGATCGGCGGCGTGCGGGTTTCTCCGACGGTCACGCCGCTGGAGGTCTTCCGTCTGGCGCGAGCCATGACCCTGAAAAACTCCAGCGCCGGGATCGACCACGGTGGCGGCAAAGCGGGAATTATCGCCGATCCGCATACGGCCGACCTTGAGACTCTGTTCCGGGTGTTTGCACGGATGATCAAAGGGGTTGAGGAGTATATCCCCGGCCCTGATATGGGCTGTGACGAACGGGCGATGGTCTGGATTCAGGAAGAGATCGGCCGCTCGGTCGGCTTGCCGGCCGAATTGGGCGGTCTGCCGCTTGATGAATTGGGAGCGACCGGTTTCGGCGTGGTGGCCTGCGCCGAAGTGGCCGCCAAGCAGATCGGCCTGCCGCTGCGTGGAGCGCGAATCGCCGTGCAGGGGTTCGGCAATGTCGGTATCGCGGCGGCGAAATTTTTTGTCGAAAAGGGCGCGATCATCGTTGCGGCCAACGACAGTCGCGGCACTATCCACGACCCCGGTGGGCTGAAAATCGCTCAGTTGATCGCAGCCAAGCGGAAACAGGGCACAGTGCTCGAATATCCGGGCGGCAAGCAGCTGCCGATTGACGCAATCTTTGGCCTCGATTGCGATATCCTGGTGCCGGCGGCCTATCCGGATGTCATCGATATGGGCAATGTCGACAGCGTCAAGGCCAAGCTGATTCTGCAGGGGGCGAATATCCCGATCACCCTCGAGGCCGAAGCCGCGCTGGCCGGGCGGGGGGTGCTGGTGATTCCTGACTTTATCGCTAACGCCGGCGGAGTCATCATGGCGGCGATGGAGTACAAACACAAAAGCGCCGAAGAGGCGTTTGCCTATATCAGCGAGAATATTCAGACCAACACCGCGCGGATTCTGCACCGGGTGAAAAAGGAGCAGCTGCTGCCGCGGACTGCTGCCGAACAGTTGGCGCGTGAGCGGCTTGAGACCGGCATGCGCTATCGCAGCTGGAGCCACAAGTGGCGCTGAGCTGCGGGTCGGATGTTAGCAGTTGAGCTTATTTTGACGCGCCCGACGGTTACTGAGAGGACTGCGCATAGGCGGTGAGAGCCTTTTCTGTCAGCTGTCGGCCGATTTGAATCAACTCCTTGGCCCGGTCGAATTCGTAGATAGTGCAGATGTCTCTGGGGATTTCGATTAATATCTCCGGCGAGTAAGAGGCCAGCTTGAAGCGGGCGATACTGTTCTGCATGACATCGATGCTTTTCGAAATGACGTCGAAATAGCCGGTGGTATCCTTCGGCCGGTCGTTCATCTTCCGCTGCAAGCTATCGATAAATTCGACCACCCGCTGGTGGTACTTGTTGCGCTCCGGCTCGTTGTTCGACTTGATCGGTACAACCGGCAGGTTGCGCCCTTTGCCGCATAAGCTGACGGCGATGGTCAGGTCGGTGATGTCGTGCAGGGTCGGGGCGATCGGTACCGGGTTCGACAGCCCGCCGTCGACCAGTTTACGCCCCTTGTAGTTTACCGCCGAAAAGATCGTCGGAAAGGCGATTGAGGCGCGGATCGCATCAAACAGCGGACCTTTGGAAAACCAGACCTCCTTCCCCTTTTCCAGATCAGTGGCCACGGCAGTAAAAGAAATTTTTAGGTCCTCAATGTTGCGCGCTCCTATCAGCTCGCGCAGGGTGCTGATTAACCGCTCCCCCTTGAAGATCGCTGCCCCGCTGAAGGTTATATCAAGCAGCCGCAGCATGTCGAAGGTCTCCAGCGCGCAGACCCATTTGGTGTAGGTGTTGAGCTCTCCGGCCGCATAGATTCCTCCGATCAGGGCGCCCATTGAGGCACCGGAGATCGATTCGATCCTGAAGCCCTGTTCCTCGAGAACCTGAATCACACCGATATGTGTTAGCCCGCGGGCGCCGCCACTGCCGAGAACCAGGGTGACAGTCTGTTTTTTAGCGGTCATGTTCGCTACCTCGCTACCTCGCTACCTCGCTAACCGGCTCAAACACTTTCGATAAACAGCAGCCCCGGATCTTCGAGATAGCGACCGATTCGGGTCGTGAAGCGGCAGGCCTCGGCGCCGTCGGTGACGCGATGATCGAAGGTCAGCGACAGCGGCAGCACCTGGCGGATGGCGATCTCATCCTGGTAGATCCAGGGTTTCGGGCGAATCCGTCCACAGCCAAGCAGGGCAACGTTCGGGTAGTTGAGAATCGGCGTGGCGTAGTGGCCGCCGTAGGAACCGAAGTTGGTGATGGTGATGGTGCTGCCGCGCATCTCTTCGTTGCTGATGCTGCGGTCGCGGGCACGCTGCGAGAGTGATTTCAGCTCGGTCGCCAGGTCGATGATGCTCTTCTGCTGAATATCTTTGATCACCGGCACCATCAGCCCGTCGGCGGTGTCGATGGCGATCGCCATGTGACACTGGGGGTGGAAGATGACTTCCTGGTTCTCCTCGTCGATCTGCGCGTTGAAGCGGGGGAACTCGATCAGCGCATGCTGCACCGCCTTGATAAAGAAGGGCAGAAAGGTCAGCTGCAGCCCCCGCTCGGCTAGATGTTCGGTCTCGCGCAGCTTCAGGTCGTAGAGCCGGGTGACATCGAACTCGTCCATGTTGGTGACAAAGGCGGTTAACTGCTGGGATTTAAGTAGGTTGCGGGCGATCGCCCGGCGCACTGCGCGCATCGGTTTGCGATAGCTGCCGTCTTCGGCAGCTACAGCTCTTTTCGGCAGGGCGCTACGGGTCGCCACCTGCCGGACATCCTCGGCAGTGATGCTCCCTTCCGGGCCGCTGCCAGTCAATTGCTGCAGATCGATGTGCAGTTCTTTGGCCAGTACCCGCACCGAGGGGAGCGCTTTGATCGTCGCTGCGGGCAGTGGCGCAGTGGCGGTTTCGGGCGCGTCGACTGCTTCCGGCAGCTGGCCGACAATGCCAAAGGATTCTTTGCGTTCAGCGGCGACCGGCTCCGCTGCTGGCGGCTGTTCGGCGTCGGCCCCCTCGACGACCGTCAGCAGGGTCGCGCCGACCGGCACGATGGCGCCTTCGGGGTAGTGTATTTTGCCGATCCGGCCGGTTCTCGGCGTCGGCAGTTCGACCAGCGCCTTGTCGGTCTCCACCTCAACCACCGACTGATGCTCCTCGACCCGATCCCCCTCCTTGACCAGCCAGCCGCGGATTTCCGCTTCGGCGATCCCTTCGCCCAGATCGGCCAGTTTGAACTCAAATTCCATAAAATCAGTACCTCAGCAGCTCTTCGATAGCGGCGACGATCCGTTTGGTCGTCGGCAGGTTGTAATCTTCCAGCAGCGGCAACGGTAGCACCACGTCGTAACCAGTGACCCGGCGGATCGGCGCCCGCAGCGACATGATCGCCTCTTCGGCGATGGTCGCCGCCAGTTCGGCACCCAGCCCGCCGGTTTTGGCCGCTTCGTGGACAATCAGCACGCGGCCGGTTTTCTGCACCGAGGCGAGCAGCGTCTCGCGGTCAAAGGGGCTTAGGGTCAGCAGGTCGATGATCTCGGCATCATAGTTTTCGGCGGCACGCATGACCAGTTCAAGCATGCTCCCCCAGGCGACAATCGTCAGCTGTTGGCCGGCTCGGGCGATGCGCGCTTTGCCGATCGGGGTGAGATAGGGCTCCTCGGGCACCTCCTCTTTGAGCAGCCGATAGAGCCGGGTCGGTTCGAGGTAGATAACCGGATCGGGATCTTCGATGGCGGCCAGCAGCAACCCCTTGGCATTGCTTGGCGTGGATGGAACCACAACCTTGATACCCGGCATGTGGCAGAACAGCGCTTCGCTGCTCTCCTCGTGCAGTTCCGGTGCCTTGATACCGCCGCCGTAAGGGGTGCGGATCACCAGCGGGCAGCTGTAGCGGCCGCGCGAGCGGGCGCGGATGCGCGCTGCGTGGGTGAAGATTTGATCGATGGCCGGATAGCAGAAGCCGAGAAACTGGATCTCCGCGACCGGTCGCAGCCCGTAAACCGCCATGCCGATCGCCATGCCGACGATCCCTGATTCGGCCAGCGGCGTGTCGATAATCCGACCGTCGCCGAACTGCTCAAACAGCCCGTCGGTGGCGCGGAACACGCCGCCATCCTTGCCGATATCCTCGCCGAGCAGCAGCACCCGGTCATCGCTCTCAAGCGCCTGCTGCAAGGCTGCATTGATTGCCTGAACCAGATTAAGTACGGCCATTGAGACACTCCTTCAGCTGCTCCTGCTGGCGGCTGCTGAGTTGATGACAGGTAGAACGGAACATCTCTTCGGGATTCGGCGCTGCGAAACTTTCCGCGGCTTTAACGACCCGCGTGAGGCGCTCTTTCAAGGTCAATTCCAGCTGCGCCTGATCGCCGTCGCTCCAGAGCCCCTGTTGGTCGAGGAAGCGCCGCATCCGCAGCAGCGGGTCGCGTTCCTGCCATTTTTTGACCTCTTCCGGATCGCGGTAGCGTCGCGCATCGTCGGCGGTGGTGTGATCCGACATCCGGTAGGTTTCGCATTCAATAAAGGTGGTCCCTTCGCCGTTTCGGGCGCGGTCGAGCGCTTCTTTGGTCGCCTGATAGACCGCCAGCACATCGTTGCCGTCGACCTGTACGCCCCTGATGCCGTGTGCGATCGCCTTCTGCGCCAGGGTTTCTGCGCCGGTCTGTGTCTGGCGGGGAACCGAAATCGCCCACTGATTGTTCTGGCAGATCACCACCAGCGGTAGCTTGTAGACTCCGGCCATGTTCAGCGCTTCGTGAAAATCGCCTTTCGAGGTGCCGCCATCGCCGAGAAACGCGGCCGCGACCATGTCATCGCCGCGGTACTTTGCCGCCAGCGCGGCGCCGGCCGCGTGCAGGACGTGGGTGCCGACGGCAATGCACATCGGGAAGATATTGACCCCTTCAGGGGTCTGCTGGCCACGTTCGTCGCCAGTCCAGAAGCGATAGATCAGTTCGAGCGGATAGTTGTGGCAAAGCATTACCCCCAGCTCGCGAAACGCCGGAAAAATCCAGTCCTGAGCGCGCAGGGCGAAGCCGCTGCCGATCTGGGCCGCCTCCTGGCCGAGCGACGACGGATAGGTGCCGAGCCGCCCTTCGCGCTGCAGGTCGAGGGCGCGTTGATCGGCCATGCGGGTGTAGCAGAGCAGCTCGTAGATCTGCAGCAGCTGGCTGTCGCTCAGTTCAGGCATCAGGCTCTCGTCGACCTGACCGTCCGGGGCAAGGATGCTGAGTCGATTGATCTGGAAACTGGCAATCAGCTGGCTCGGCATGGTTGGTTTCTCCTTGTGTGCGAACTCTTTAAACTTTAGCCTGCTTAGGTTTTCTGTCAATGCTGCGGGATTGCGGGCTGACTCTGGAGCGTGTATTGTTTCAGTGTATCTTCAACCAGTTAAAGAAAAGGGGCGTACTGATGAAGAGTTTGCTGCTGGGACTGGGTTTGTTGCTGACGTTAACGGCCTGCGGGCCGCGAAATTTCAATTATGGCACGGCTGATCAGGCGCTGCCGCAACTGCATGTCCGTGGCGAAGGGACGGTTGAGGCGACCCCCGATCTGCTGCAGTTGCGCCTGGGGGTGGTCACTCAGGATGCCGATGCCGACCTGGCCCTGAGCAGCAACAGCGAGCGGATGCGGGCGGTGATGGCGACTATCCGCGGGATCGGTGTGGCCGAGGACGAAATCGCCACCGGCCAGTTTCAGATCCGTCCTGAATGGAACCTGCCGCCGCGGCCGACCCCGGCCAATTGGCAGCGTGAGATCATCGGCTACCGGGTCAGTAATGAGCTGTTAATTTCCACGATCCGGGTTGAGCTGGCCGGCAAGTTGCTGGCAGCCAGTCAGCGAGCCGGGGCCAACCAGATCGGCGGCCTGCAGTTCACGCTGGCCGATCCGACCGAACACAAACAGCAGGCGATCCGCCTGGCGACTGAAAAGGCGATCCGCCAGGCGCAGACCATGGCCGCCGCCGCCGGGGTGACGCTGGGTCCGGTCCAGTCGCTGATCCTTGAATCCGCCGGCGGTGTTCCGGGTCCGCAATTGATGATGGCTGAAGCGCGCATGGCCAGTGCCGATTCGGTGCCGGTGACGGCTGGCCAGGTCGAAGTGTCGGCGGCGGTGTCGCTGATCTATCGGTTGGCCGCGCCGGCCGCAAAGAGCGTCGAGTGATGCGCCGCGCGACGAGGTCGCTGTGAATCGGCTGGTAAAGGCCACGACCGCCAGTTTTGACGTCGATCCGCAGCGCGGTTTCACGCCCCTGTGCCCTAACGAGCTGCCGGTTGCCGAAGGTGACCAGATTGCCGACGAATTGAATGCGCAGGCGCAGTTCGCCCGCTATCGAGTCGTCAGCAAAGACTGTCATCCGGCGGATGCGCCCTGGGTTGCCAGCACTGCTGCGGAAATCATGACGCCGGTGACGGGCGATTTTCCCGGGCTAGATATCAAATGGCCGGTGCACTGCGTCGTTGGCAGCGAAGGCAATCGCCTGATCCCCGGTCTGCCGGCGGAGAGCGATTACGATCTGCTGATCGAAAAGGGCAAAAATCCGCTCAGTCATCCCTACGGCGCCTGCTATCAGGATTTGGCCGAGCGGGTGAGCACCGGGGCGATTGAGTGGCTGCGCCAGCGGCAGATCGATACGGTCATCGTTGGCGGACTGGCGACCGATTACTGCGTCAAAACCACGGTGCTACAGCTGCTTCGGGCCGGTTTTGCGGTGTTGGTCAATGTGGCCGCCTGCCGGGGTGTGGCCGCGGAATCCACCGCCACCGCAATTGCTGAAATGCGCGCCGCCGGGGCCGAACTGATCGCCGGCAGCGCTGAACTGGCAGAACTATGAGCAGCCCGAAGTTGGAGCGCTGGCTGATCGACAGTCTGCTTGACACCGACCTGTACAAGATCACCATGCTGCAGGCGTTTTATCACGCGCCTGAATTCCGCAGCGTGCACGTCGAATGGAAGTTCGCCTGCCGCAACCTCCATGGGTACAATCTGGCGGCGCTGATACCGGAAATCGGCCGGCAGCTGGAACATCTCAGCAGTCTCACTTTTGTTGATGAAGAACTCGACTATCTGGCCAAATTCCCCTACATCAAGCCGGATTTCATCGAATTTCTGCGCATCTTCCGCCTCGACATGCGTTTTGTCTCGCTGCAGCCGAAGGGAGAGGACTTGGCGCTGCGCTTTCATGGTCCGCTGATCCATGTCACCCTGCTGGAAATCTACGCGCTGGCAATCATCAGCGAGCTGCACACGTTCGCCCATTGTGGCGGTATCGATCTGACGGTGGCCCGTGAGAAGCTGGCAGAAAAAATCGCCCTGTTGCAGTCGCAGGGGCCGCTGCCCGGCTTCCGTTTCGCCGATTTTGGCACCCGTCGCCGCGCCAGTAAAGCCTGGCAGCAGGAGGTGCTGAACCGTCTGCAGCAGCTGCCCGATTATTTTTCCGGTACCAGTAATCTGCATTTTGCCAGAACGCTGGGTTTGCAGCCGATCGGCACCATGGCGCACGAATGGTTTCAGAGCTGGCAGGCGGTCACCCGGCTGGCCGACGCGCAAAAGGCGGCGCTGGAGGGCTGGGTGCAGGAATACCGGGGCCGGTTGGGGATTGCGTTGACCGACTGTTATTCGATGGATTCCTTTATCCGCGATTTCTCCGACCCCTACTTCGGCAAGCTCTACGACGGCCTGCGCCACGACAGCGGCTGCCCGCTAAAGTGGGGCGAAAAAGCCATCCAGATGTATCAACAGCTGGGGATTGATCCGCTGAGCAAACTTCTGGTCTTCAGCGATTCGCTGAATTTCCCGCGCATGCTCGAAATCTACCGACGCTTTCAGGGGCGGGCAAAGATCTCCTTCGGTATCGGCACCAATCTGCTTAACGATGTCGGCAACGTTCCGTTGGATATTGTCATCAAGCTGGTTGCGGCCAACGGCCGGCCAGTGGCGAAAATCTCCGACGAGCCGGGCAAGAGCATGTGCGAAGACCTTGGCTACCTTCAGTATCTGGCCAGCCAGTATCAGATAGACCCGAGCACCGTTAAAATCTCCGAATAGGATTATCTTCTGCATGAAAAAATACGACCTGATCGTTATCGGTGGTGGCCCGGCCGGTATTTTTGCCGCCGGATTTGCTGCGCAAGCCGGGGCAAAGGTACTGCTGCTGGAAAAGAATCGCCGCTGCGGCGCCAAGCTGCTGATCACCGGCAAGGGGCGCTGCAATGTCACCAACAGCGAAACCGATCCGCGCAAGTTCGTCGAAGCTTACGGCCGCAACGGTAAAGCTTTTCTGACCGCGCTCTACGCCTTCGGTGTCAAGGAGGTGGTGGCTTTTTTCGAGCAGCGCGGGTTGCCATTGCGTGAGGAGCGGGGCGGTCGAATCTTCCCTGAACGGGGTAGCGCCGCCGATGTGCAGCAGGTGCTGGATAAGTTCATCGCTGAAGCCGGGGTCGAACTGCTGACCGATTGCAAGGTTTCCGGCCTGCAGTTGGCCGCGGGGCGGGTGGTTGCGGTGCAGACCAGCAAAGGGGAGTTTGTCGCCGATAACTTTGTCGTCGCCACTGGCGGCCTGTCTTATCCGGAAACCGGCTGTACCGGCGACGGTTATCTGTGGGCAACGCAGACCGAGCACAAGGTCCTGCCGCCGGAACCGGCGCTGGTGCCGGTGCAACTGGCGGTCGACTGGACCGGCGAACTCTGCGAATTCAATCTGAAGAACGTCCGCATTGAAGTGCGGCAAAACGGCAAAACCCTCACCGACCGGTTCGGCGAAGCCTTTTTCACCAGCAAGGGGATCGGCGGCCCGATCATCCTCGATATGAGCGCAACCATCCGCGATGCGCTGAAAAAAGGCCCGGTCAGCCTGCGGCTCGATCTGAAACCTGCCGTTGACAGCGAGATGTTCGACAAGCGCCTGCAGCGCGAACTGACCGAGCACAACAACCGCGATTTCCGCAACTCTCTGGCCAGCCTGCTGCCGAAGGATATGATCCCGATTTTCATCGCCCTCTCCGGCATCGACCCGAATAAAAAGTGCCACTCGGTCAGCAAGGCCGAACGGACCAAACTGTTGCAGCTGTTCAAAGCTCTGGAGCTACCGGTGACCGGGGTCGGTAACTTCAAGCGGGCGATCGTCACGTCGGGCGGGGTGGCGCTGAAAGATATCGATATGCGCAGCATGCGCTCGAAGAAGGTCGAAAACCTCTACTTTGCCGGCGAGATGATCGATCTGGATGGCCCGACCGGCGGCTTTAACCTGCAGGTCTGCTGGTCGACCGGCTATCTGGCCGGGATCAGCGCAACAGAGGGGGGAGTGCGATGAACGCTGTGAAGAACTCCGCACGTGAGGGCGGCCGCATTCTGGTTGACGCCCTCAAAATTCATGGCACCGATACGGTTTTCTGCGTTCCGGGCGAAAGTTACCTGCCGGTCCTCGATGCCCTGCATGACGAGGCCGAACAGGTGCGACTGGTGGTCTGCCGGCATGAGGGGGGCGCGGCCTACATGGCCGAGGCCTACGGCAAGTTGACCGGTCGGCCCGGGGTCTGCTTTGTCACGCGCGGGCCCGGCGCGACCAACGCCAGCATCGGCGTGCACACCGCACGGCAGGACTCCACCCCGATGATCCTGTTTATCGGTCAGGTCGGCGGCGGGATTGTCGAACGGGAAGCCTTTCAGGAGATCGACTATCGGCGCATGTTCGGCCAGATGGCCAAGTGGGTGGCGCAGGTCGATCGGGTCGAGCGCCTGCCGGAGATGATCAGTCACGCCTTTCATTTAGCTGTCTCCGGACGGCCGGGGCCGGTGGTGCTGGCGCTGCCGGAGGATGTCCTCTCGGCCGTCGCCGGGGTTGCCGATACCGGCCCCTATCGACAGATTCAGGCGCATCCCGGCCAGGCAGACCTGGCGGAGTTGCGCGCCCGCCTGATTGCCGCTGAACGACCGCTGTTAATCCTTGGCGGTGGCGGCTGGACTGAAGCCGCCTGCGCCGACATCCGCCAGTTCGTCGAGGATAATCAGCTGCCGACCGCCTGCACTTTCCGTCGTCAGACCCTTCTGGATAACCGTCACCCCAATTACATCGGCGACCTGGGGCTGGGGGGTAACCCGCGGCTGACCGAACGGGTCCTGCAGGCGGATCTGCTGATCGCGGTCGGGCCACGGCTGGGCGAAGCCTCCACCGGCGGCTACCAGTTGCTCGAGGTGCCCTGCCCGCAGCAGACCCTGGTGCATGTGCATGCCGGGGCCGAAGAGCTGGGCCGGGTTTATCAGGCCGATCTGCCGATTAATGCCGGTATGGCCGAGTTCAGTGCCGCCGTCAGTCAGTTGCCGCCAGTTGCAAGCCCTTGCTGGGCTGGCTGGCTGGCCGCCGCCCGCCGGGATTACCAGTCTTTTCAACAGCTGCCGGAGCTTCGTGGGGTGCTCGATCTGGCAGCTGTCGTCGCTCATCTCAATCAGCGCCTGCCGCCGGAGGCAGTCGTCACCAACGGCGCCGGCAACTATGCCGGCTGGGTGCATCGCTTCTACCAGTACCGTGGCTTCGGTACGCAGCTCGCGCCGACCAACGGCGCGATGGGCTATGGCGTGCCGGCGGCGATTGCCGCCAAGCTGGTGCATCCGGACCGGCCGGTGGTCTGTTTTGCTGGTGATGGTTGTTTTCAGATGAATGGTCAGGAGCTGGCAACGGCGGTGCAGTACCAGCTGCCGGTGATTTTTCTGCTCTGCAATAACGGCATGTACGGCACGATCCGTATGCATCAGGAACGGCGCTATCCGGGGCGGGTGTCCGGTACCGACATGCACAATCCGGATTTTGTCGCCCTGGCCAGGGCTTATGGCGCCAATGCTGAGCTGGTGCGCGATCAGGCCGGCTTTGTCGCCGCCTTCGAACGGGCCCTCAGTTCATCCATCCCTACCCTGATTGAGCTGCAAACCGATCCGCAGGCGATTACGCCGACCGCCACTCTTGACCAGTTGCGGCAGCAGGCGCTGAGCGGAAAATCCTGAAGGCGCGCTAGTTTGCCAGGTTTTCGAACAGCCGCTCATAGGGGAGCAGCAGGAAGTCGATGCTCAGCCGTTCGCGAGAGCGCTGAAATTCAAACCCCTGCTGGCGGATTGCCGCTTCAATCCCCGGCATGTGCAGCGCCCCCCAGGGGATGATCAGCGTCCGGTAATGCTGCAAACCTATTGGCAGATAACTCAGCAGGGAACGATTGCGTTTTTCCAGCAGATCCTCCATGACAACCCGGTTGAGCTCCGGGGTCACATGCTGCTCGGCCCACCGGCTGAAATTCCGGTACCCGTCACGCAGCGAACGACTGCCCAACAGGTGGGTGCCGATGGCGTTAAGCACTTCGATGGTGCGCGGATCGAACTGTTGCAGATCGATATCGGCGCGCAGAATGTCCAGCCTGCCCGGCTCGCTGCTGCCGGGCTGATCCAACTGTTCCGCTTCGATCACCCGGCCAATAAAATTGAACTGCTCCTGCGAGGCCAGACCGAGGAGTTCGGCCAGGTTGCCGTAGCTGAAGCGGCCGGATAGTAGCCCCTGCGCGTCACTGACCCCTTCGGCCAACAGCAGGCTGTCGCCGGCGTCGAAGGACGCGGCCAGTTCCTGGTAATACTCCTGCTGCCCCAGATGAATCATCCCCGCCAGACGAATTTCCTTCACCCCGCGTGCGTAAACCTTTTCTGTCATGTAAAGCCCGTTCGGTTTCAAACGGACGAACCCGGCGGTGTTTTGCTCGATCAGGGTGCTGGCCGCGGCATAGCTGAGCAGCAGGGTCGCCAGTGGCAGCAGCGGGATGCTGAGCAGGCAGAAGCGAAAGAAATTGCCGCCGCTGAACCCCGGCCCGGCAAACTGGCTGCGGACCAGCAGCAGACTTTTGCGGTTCTGGCGGCGGACCAGTTGCAGCGCCAGCCAGCCGAGCAGCAGCTGTCCGCAGGCGGCGTAAAGCCGGTATTTGCCGCCGATCAGCGCTTCCAGTGGCCAGTAATCGAGCAGCCCCCAGCACAACCAGGCCAGTAGCGGCACGAAGATCAGTTTCGGCAGATGGCGATTAAATCCGAAACCGAAATAGATGGGCACCGCCAGCAGGACCAGCAGCAGGTTGGCGAGATTGTGCAGCCCGGCGAGTGGATTGTCCGGCCAGTGGGGGCTCAGTAGCGCACTGCCGAGACCCAAACCAGCGGCAATCAGGAACAGGATAAGGAACAGGTTGGCTAATTTTCTCATGGGTTATCTGTGAGGTCAGGGTTGCATGGAGCAGGTTTGTGCACGGCTGCTGTTGCCCGACGATCAGCAGTGTCCAGAGCGCGAGAAGTCAGCCATTGAGGATGGCGCACCACTTGAAGAAGCTGGTCAGCGTCTGGAGATCCATCTGTGCCGCTCCTTATTCTGTCAGCGCCGCGGATTTTATATCAAACTTGTAAACCTGATACGACCCGCCGTTATCCAGCAGGTTCAGGGTGATAACCGCATCGCCATTCTCATAAATCGCGTCGATTTTGTAGGCGACAAAGGTCTTTCTCACCCCTTCCACGTAGGGGCCGGTGAAGACTTTAGAAAAACGTGGCTCGGCTGCTTCTTTAAGGGCTCCCAGTCTGGAGAGATACTGCAGCACGCCACTGATTCGCTCCTCTGAGGTCGCTTCCAGAGATTCAGCGTTCATATGCCTTTTGATGGTTTCCACATCCCATTTAGAGATTTCCGGAACAACCATTTTTACGTAGGGTACGGCGCTGTCAGTGTACTGTGATTCCTCGTATTTTGAGTAAGCAAAGATACATGCCGCGACAGTCACTATAACAACCAGTGCCAGACCTGAAAGGACCAGAAACTTCTTCACAAAACCCTCTTTCTTGGCGTATGCCATTTTGCTGATTTACGTTTGCACTGCGGCAAGGACTGCCAGTCAGCTTGGCCGGCAATCGACCGGCGCTTGCTCTTGCGTCATTTCAAGATAGTCTTTTCCCCACTGATACATCTGTTGCAGGACCGGCACCACGCTCTGGCCCAGTTCGGTCAGCGAATATTCGACCCGCGGCGGCACTTCGGCGTAGACTTCGCGGTGGATCAGTCCGGCGGCTTCCAGTTCACGCAGTTGCTGGGTGAGCATCTTCTGCGTCACCTTTACCAGCCGTCGCTGCAATTGACTGAAACGCAGGGTTTTGAAGCTTAAGTGCCAGAGGATCAGGGATTTCCATTTGCCACCGATGATCTCCAGCGTCACCGAAACATGGCAGCGATAATTGCTGTCTTCAGGCATAAAACGTCCAGTTATTCCATTAGTTTCTTTTGGGATACTACAGTACAAAAAAGTAGGTACTTGTATTTATGATTTGTACTGGCTAGTTTTATAGCAACTTCAATGACAATGTCAAACCATCCCATAACATAAAGGAGAGCAAAGATGCCGCAGGAATTCAAAGCGCTGCTGGTTGAGCAGCCGGAAAAGAAGGTTTTTACCCGCTCCATCGTCACCCGCAATGTTGCTGATCTGCCGGAAGGCGAGCTGCTGGTCAAGGTGCATTACTCGTCGCTCAATTTCAAGGATGCCCTCTCGTCGGTCGGTAATCCGGGCGTCACCCGCAACTTTCCGCACACGCCGGGGATTGATGCGTCCGGCGAAGTGGTGTCGTGCAGCGATGGCAGGTTTGCCCCTGGCGACAAGGTGATTGTCACCAGCTATGACCTGGGGATGGAGACCGACGGCGGCTTCGGGCAGATGATCCGGGTGCCGAGCAAGTGGGCGCTGAAACTGCCGGCGGGGATGAGCCTGAAGGAGAGCATGATGCTCGGCACCGCCGGCTTGACCGCGGCGCTGTCGATTCAGGAACTGGTCGACAATGGCGTTACTCCGGCGTCCGGGCCGATCCTGGTCACCGGCGCGACCGGCGGTGTCGGTAGTCTGGCCGTCGCGCTGCTGGCCAAGGCCGGCTATCAGGTCACCGCGGCGACCGGCAAGCTGGACGAAACCGCTTACCTCAAAGGTTTGGGCGCGACTGAAGTGATCGAGCGTTCCGCGGTCACCGAAGGCGCCGAGCGGCCGATGTTGAAGCCGGTCTGGGCCGGCGTGGTCGATTGCGTCGGCGGCGAGATGCTGGCGGCGGCGATCAAGGCGACCCAGAACTGGGGCGTGGTCACCTGTTGCGGACTGGTCGGTTCGCCCGATCTGCCGATCAATGTCTTCCCCTTTATCCTGCGCGGCGTCCGGCTGATCGGCATCGATTCCGCCGAGTGTCCGACCGCGCCGCGGGTCAAGGTCTGGCAGAAGCTGGCGGCCGAGTGGCGGCTGGACAATCTTGAGTCGATGGTCGATGAGGTCACCCTGGCCGGGCTCGAAGAGAAGATTCAGGGGATGCTCAAGGGCGGCCTGAAGCGCCGTGCACTGGTCAACCTGCTGGACAGCTGAGTTTGCCGGAAAAGTCATTTCAGCAAGCGGCCGGGAACCCCCGGCCGCTTTTTTTTGCTCGAAGCGTTGCCTGCCGCAGAAACAACGCTAAAATTGTCAACTATCTGATTGCAGAAGATTTTTATCGAGATCGGAGGGGGAGCATGACAGAGCCTTTGTATCAGAACGATTTCTATGCCGATATTCATCGTCGCGGCCGGTTGCAGGAGCGTCTGGCCGCCGCCCACTGTATGTTTAACCTGCAGTGTCCGGGGCTTGACCGTATCGGCATCGCCCTGTTCGATGCCGCCACCCGCCAGGTCAAAACCTTTCTTGCCAGTCCGCTGGCGGACAACCCGCTGACCAACTACCAATTGCCACTTGCTGAAGCCGAATCGCTCGCGGCGACCGCCGTTTCCGGGCAGGCCCGAATCGTCAATGATCTGCAGCTGTTTTCAGCCGGGAAAAACCCGCACACCCAGAAAATCTGGGATCTCGGCATGCGCTCCAGTTATACCCTGCCGATTTTCGAGCAGGATGTTCTGCGCGGGTTTGTGTTTTTGAACGCCCGGCAGCCTAATTATTTTCAAGCCGACAACCTCGCACAGGTGCCACTGTTCGTGCATTTTCTGGTGCAGCTGGTGCTGAACCACCAGAGCACCCTGCGCACCCTGGTCGCGGCCTTGCGGATAACCAGCGGGATGATGCATTACAAGGATCCGGAAACCAGCAACCATCTCGAACGGATGGCGCGCTTTTCCCAGTTGATTGCCCAGGAGCTGGTCGAGCGCGAGCAGGTTCTGCTAGACGACGAAGAGATCGATCACCTGTACCGTTTCGCGCCGCTGCACGACATCGGCAAGGTCGGCATCCCGGATGACATCCTGCAGAAGCCTGGCCGGCTTGACAGCAGGGAGTGGACGGTGATGCAGACCCACTCGGGGATTGGTCGGGCGATTGTCGATCAGCTGATCAACGAGTTCGATTTCTCCTCACTGCCCGATATCGAGATTCTTCGCCACATCACCGAGCTGCACCATGAAAAGATCGATGGCAGTGGTTATCCGCACGGACTCAGCGGTGGACAGGTGCCGCTGGCGGCACGCATCATCAGTGTCAGTGATATCTTCGATGCCCTGACCTCCGAGCGCCCATATAAAGCCGCCTGGACCAACCAGGCAGCTTTTGCCGAACTTGACGCCATGGTGCAGAATAACTGGCTGGATCCAGGCTGCGTCGCTGCGCTGCAGAACCGGCTTGGCGAAGTGGTCAGTATCCAGCGGTGCTTCAGGGATGCTTGAGCACTGCAATGGTTACTCTCTCGGCCGCGATTTGCCTACCCCAAAAGCACGCAGTTTTGCTACCATGCTGCGATGCTTCCGCTGATTGACACTCACATTCATCTTGATGCGCCCGAACTGGCCGGAGCCGGTGCCGAACTGCTGCCGCAGGCGCGGCAGAGCGGGATCGGTAAATTCGTTGTTCCCGGTGTGCGGGTCAGTGGCTGGCCGGGCCTGCTGCAACTCACCCGGCAGCAGGTCGATGTGTTTGCCGCGCCGGGGCTGCATCCGGCTTACGCCGGACAGTGGTCGGCGACCGCGGCGCAGCAGTTGCGCGAACTCTGTCGTGAACCCAAAGTGATCGCCATCGGTGAGATCGGTCTGGATGGCGCTGCCGGGCCGCCGCTTGCACAGCAGGAAGCGGTCTTGCGCGAGCAGCTGCAGCTCGCTCTGGAGGCCGGTCTGCCGGTGCTGCTGCATGGCCGCAAGGCGACCGGACGGCTACTCGAAATCCTTCGAGAGCTGCAGATCGGTGCGCAGCTGGGCGGCATCTGGCACGGCTTCTCCGGCAGCCTGGTAGTGGCGCAGCAGCTTGTTCAGCTCGGTTTCAAGATTGGTGTCGGCCCGATTCTGCTGCGTGACAGCGCCCGCAAGCTGCCGCAGGCGGTGTTGGAATTACCCGCCGAGGCCCTGGTGCTGGAGACCGATCTGCCCGACATGGCCGAGCGCCCTGACGTTTTACTGGATGTGGCCAGGCGGGTTTCAGAACTGCGCGGCTGGAGCCTGGCCGAGACCGCCCGGATCACCACTGAAAACGCCTGCGGTGTCTTTGGCTACGAGTGCTTTCCGACGGTTCACCACAACAGCTAATTGTTTATTGCAACAGGACGATGGATGAGCGAACACAGACTTTCCCGGATGCAGCTGCTGGTTGGCGCAGCGAACATGACTAAACTCAAGAACGCCTCGGTGGCGATTTTCGGCATCGGTGGCGTCGGCAGCTATGCCGCTGAAGCGCTGGCGCGGGCCGGGGTCGGCCGGCTGACGCTGGTCGATTTTGATGAAATCTGCCTGACCAATGTCAACCGGCAGATTCACGCGCTGGACGGCACCATCGGCCGGGCCAAAGTTGAAGCCATGGCTGAACGCTGCCGCGCAATCAACCCGTCGGCAGAGGTTGTCGCCATCCACAAGTTCTACGAGGCGGCGGTCAGCGAAGAACTGCTCTCGCCCGGCTACGATTACGTGCTCGACTGTATCGATCACATCACCGCGAAGTTGCACCTGATCCAGAGTTGCCACCAGCGCGGCTTGCCGATTATCGCTTCGATGGGCGCGGCCAACAAGCTCGACCCGACCCGTCTTGAGGTCGCCGACATCGCCAGCACCAAGAAGTGTCGGTTGGCGCGGATTATCCGCAAAGAGCTGCGCAAGCGCGGTATCGAAAAGGGGATCAAGGTGGTCTATTCGACCGAGGAATTTCGCCCTTTAAGCGACGAAACGGCGGTCTGCGCCGAGAACTGTATCTGTCCCAATCAGGCCGAGCAGAAGTGGAGCTGCAGCGACCGGCGGGTGATTCTCGGCAGTTCCTCCTATATTCCGCCGCTGTTCGGTCTGACCATGGCCGGTGAGGTGATCAGGGCGCTGATCGGGGAGGTCGCTTGATGGACGCCTATTTCTGGCAGCTGCCGCTGCTGTTCGTGGTTGGCGTGGTCGCCGGAATCCTCAATGTGCTCGCTGGTGGCGGCTCGCTGTTGACCCTGCCGCTGCTGATCTTTATGGGGCTGCCGAGCGCCGTGGCCAACGGCACCAACCGGATCGCTATCCTCTGTCAGAATATTTTTGCCATCCGTGGCTTTCGCCAGCGCGGCATGCTGCCGCTGGAACTGGCCCTGCTCTGTACGCCGTCGGCCCTGCTCGGTAGCTGGCTTGGCGCCAGTCTGGCCATCAATCTGGATGATCAGCTGTTTAACCGACTGCTGGCGGTGATCATGATCGGGGTACTGATCTTCACCGCGATCGATCCGATGAAGCGCTTCCGCCGCGAGGATGTGGTTTTCAGTGTCGGGCGCAAGCTGCTGCTGGTGATCACTTTTTTCGGCGTCGGTATCTACGGCGGCTTTGTGCAGGCCGGGGTCGGCTTTCTGATTATTACCGCGCTGCTGGTTCATGGTCTCGATCTGGTGCGGATCAACGCCATCAAGGTTTTTGTCATTTTCGCCTACACTTTTATTGCCCTCGGTGTCTTCATCTATCACGGTCAGGTCGATTATTCGTTGGGTTTGGCGCTGGCCGCCGGGAACTCGCTCGGCGGGATGATTGGCCCAAAGCTGGCGGTTGATAAAGGGCACGACTGGATCAAAAATGTAGTGACGGTGACAGTGGCGGTTTTTGCGTTGAAGTTACTGTTTTTCCCTTGAAACCGCTCTGGTGACCACCGTGGTTGACTGCCGTTGGCACAGCACGTATCATGGGAATTGTGCCTTCCATGGGAAGGTTTTTCTATGTTGAAAGTAACAACAGACGGAAGCGTCCGTCGGGATGAGAATCATGCCTTTACTGAAAATTTTGCACTATCCGGAACCGCTGCTGAAGCAGAAGTCGTTACCGGTCACCGAGTTCAACGACGAGTTGCGGCAGCTGGCCGAAGATATGGCTGAAACCATGTACGATGCGCCCGGGGTTGGTCTGGCCGCCCCGCAGGTCGGCGCGCTCAAACGGCTAATTGTCCTTGACTGCTCCGCCAGTGATGCTCCGGCCGAGCTGATTTTTGCCGTCAATCCGGAGATTGTCGCCGGCGAAAGCGAATCGCTGGAAGAGGAGGGCTGTCTGTCGGTGCCCGGCTTCTGGGCCAACGTCAAGCGCTTCTCGCAGGTCACCGTGCGTTATCAGGATCTCGCCGGAAATGTCGTGCAGCGCAGCGCTGACGGTCTGCTTGGTGTCTGTTTCCAGCACGAAATCGACCATCTCGAAGGGATTCTGTTCGTCGACCGCCTCTCCCCGCTGAAGCGTTCGCTGTTTAAGAAAAAATATCTGAAAATGCTCAAAGAGCGGGAACTAGAGAATGAAGCCTGAAACGATCCGCACGGTTTTCATGGGAACGCCGGAGTTCGCCCTGGCGACGCTGCAGGGGCTGCTCGATTTCGGCCTGAACCTGGTCGGCGTCTATACCCAGCCGGACCGCCCGAAAGGTCGCGGCAACAAGCTGGCGGCGCCGCCGGTTAAAGAGCTGGCGCTGCAACACCAGATCCCGGTCTTCCAGCCGCTGAAGCTGCGCGCCCCGGACGCGGTGGAGCAGCTCAAACAGCTGAAACCTGACCTGATCGTGGTGGTCGCCTACGGGCAGATCCTGCCGAAAGCGGTCCTCGAGATCCCGCAGTACGGCTGTATCAACGTGCATGCCTCGCTGCTGCCAAAATACCGCGGTGCGGCGCCGATCAACAAGGCGATCGTTGATGGTGAAACAGAAACCGGCGTGACCACCATGCACATGGATGTCGGACTGGATACCGGCGACATGCTGGTCAAGTGCGGTCTGTCGATCGGCGCTGACGAGACCGCCGGACAGTTGCACGACCGGTTGGCGCTGCTCGGCCGAGAAGCGATGCAGGAGACCCTCAAGCGACTCTGCGCCGGTGAATTGATCGCCGAGAAGCAGGATGACGCTTTAAGCAACTATGCGCCGATGCTGAAAAAAGAGGACGGTCTGATCGACTGGAACCGCTCGGCGACCGAGGTGCACAATCAGGTCCGCGGTCTCGATCCCTGGCCGGGAGCCTATACCCACCTCGGCGATGAGGTATTAAAGATTGCCGCGACCAAGGTCGATGCCGATCTGTCCGGAGTGCCCGGAACGGTGCTGCAGGCGGATGCCAGCGGAGTGCGGGTTGCCTGTGGCAGTGGTGCTCTGGTGATCGGACAGCTACAGCTGCCGGGCAAGAAGCGCCTGGTCGCTGCCGATTTTCTCCGCGGCCGCGAGCTGCCGCCCGGAACCCGGATGGAGTTTTAACCTTTGTCGAGCCAAACTGTTGAACCCACACAGCCGCGTAAGCGGCTGTTTATTCTGCTGCTCGGTGGCGCCTGTGGCCTGATCCTCGGTATGGCGTTTCTGCTCTGGTGGGTGCCGAGCATCGGGCTGGAGAATATTCACCCGGCCCTGCCGGTGCTGTTCGGAGTGCTGCTCGGTGGCATCGCGCTGGTCACCGTCGGCGGCCTGACCCTGCTGATTTTGACGCTGTTGACCGGCCGCGATCTGTTTATCACCGACGGGTTGCGCAAGCTGGTCGTCAAGTACCTGTTTCCGGCGATCATCTCGATCGGCCGGCTGGTCGGCATCGATCGCGATCAGTTGCGAAAGTCGTTTATTGTCCTGAACAATCAGCTGGTCGAGGCCAAGAAACTGCGGGTGCCGGCCGAGCGGACGCTGATCCTGCTGCCGCACTGCATCCAGATGTTTGACTGCGCGATCAAGATCACCGGCGATGTGGAAAAATGCGTTCACTGCGGCAAGTGCGATATCAGCGGTCTGCTGAAACTGGCCAACACCTACGGCATCGACATGGCGGTCGCGACCGGCGGAACCCTAGCGCGCAAGCTGATTGTCGATAAGCGGCCGAAACTGATCGTCGCGGTCGCCTGCGAACGGGATCTGACCTCGGGCATCCGCGACAGTTACCCGCTGCCGGTGATCGGGGTGCTCAACGAAAGGCCGCATGGTCCCTGCTTCAATACCCACATTCTGCTGCCCGAAGTAGAGAAGGCGCTGCAGGCCTACGTCATCCCTAAGGCACTTTAGAGCTTCTATTTAACCGCATAGCAACAGCCGAAAGACGAACAAGAGAAAGAAGAGGACGATTATGAATACCATGCGTACCGTCATGCTGATGACCCTGCTGACCCTGGTGCTGGTCGGCGCCGGCGGCGCCATCGGTGGCCAGGGGGGCGCGCTCTTTGCCCTGATCATGGCCGCGGTGATGAACCTCGGCAGCTACTGGTTCTCCGACAAGATCGTCGTCAAGATGTACAAGGGGCAGCAGGTGCAGAGCGGCCCGCTGTACGAGGTGACGGCCGAGCTCTGTCAGCGCAACAGCCTGCCGATGCCGAAGGTTTACATGCTGCCGCAGCCGACCCCAAACGCCTTTGCCACCGGTCGTAATCCGCAGCACGCGGTGGTGGCGGCAACCCAGGGGATTCTGCAGATTCTCTCGCGTGAAGAGCTCAAAGGGGTGATGGCGCACGAGCTGGCGCACGTCCAGAATCGCGACATCCTGATCGGCTCGATCGCCGCGACCATTGCCGGTGCCATCAGCTACATGGCGCACATGGCCCAGTGGGCGATGATCTTCGGTGGCCGCGACGATGAAGACAGTAACCCGGTGGCGATGATCGCGATGATGATTCTGGCGCCGATCGCCGCGATGCTGGTGCAGATGGCGATCTCCCGTTCGCGCGAATACGGCGCCGACGCAACCGGCGCGCGTTTCTGTGGTAATCCGCATTCGCTGGCCGGCGCGCTGCGTAAGCTGGAGACCTCGAACCGGCAGCTGCCGATGGAGAAGGTCAACGAAGCGACCGCGCACATGTTTATCGTCAATCCGCTGAAGGCTGGCGGGCTCAGGGCGCTTTTTTCCACCCACCCGCCGATGGATGAACGGATCCGTCGCCTTGAAGGGATGCAGATTTAATTGGCTTCACGACCGGACGACAGCCCGCGCAGGGCTGCTTATGAAATTCTGCTGCGGGTCGATGAGGGAGCTTTCGCCGACCTGGTGCTCGACTCGACCCTGAATCGCTCAAAGCTGGACGGTCGTGACCGCGGACTGGTGACCGAACTGGTCTACGGGGTGCTGCGGCTGCGGATGCGGCTTGATTTTGCGCTGGCCCAGTTCTGTGACCGGCCGTTGCAGCGGATGCAGGCCGATCTGCTGCGGGTGCTGCGGCTGGGAGCCTATCAGCTGCTCGAACTGGACCGGATTCCAGCGCATGCGGCGGTTAATTCGAGCGTTGAGCTGGCGCGTGAGTTGGGGCAGGAGAAGGCGGTCGGCTTTATCAACGGTATTCTGCGCTCGCTCGAGCGCGGCAAGGCTGGGATCGAGTGGCCGGAACCGCAGAATATCCGCCGCTATCTGCAGCATGTCTGCAGCATGCCGGTTTGGTTGAGCAAAGAGGTGATGCGGCTGCTGCCGAATGCCGAAGCCCAGTCCCTCGGCGAGGCGTTGGCGACCGCCGCCCCGTTCAGCCTGCGGGTCAATACTCTGCTGGCCGAGCGGCAGCAGCTGTTGAGTGATTTGGCAGAGGCGGGTCATCAGGCGCGCGCCTGCCAGTATGTTCCAGAAGGGATCATCCTGGAAAAGCGCGGCGAAGGCCGTTTGCCGGGGGATGCCGAAGGCTGGTATCAGGTGCAGGACGAGGCCAGTATGTTGATTGCCCACCTGCTTGACGCGCAAGCCGGCCAGCGGATTCTCGACTGCTGCGCCGCGCCCGGCGGCAAGACCACTCATCTGGCTGCGCTGACCGACAATCAGGCTGAAATCATCGCCCTCGACAAGCATCAGCAGCGGGTTGAGTTGATCGAACAGGGGGCCGAACGGCTCGGCTGTACGAATATTCACGCCCAGCAGTGGGATCTGACCGAGCGCCCCGATTCCAGTGAAGAGCAGAGTTTTGACCGGGTCCTGCTCGATGCGCCCTGCAGCGGCCTGGGGGTGTTGCGGCGCAATCCGGAAAGCCGCTGGAACAAGTCGGCGGTCAATATCCGTGAACTGGCCGAATTGCAGCGCGAGATCCTCTATAATGTCGCGCCGCTGGTCAAGCCGGGCGGTAAGCTGATCTATTCGGTCTGCAGCTTTTCATTGACCGAAACCGACGAAGTGGTTACGGAGTTTCTCGCCGCCCATCCGCAGTTTGTGCTCGAAGACCTGCGTGAATCAACGCCGCCGGAGTGGGCTGACCTGTTCACCGCAACCGGCATCCTGCGCAGCTATCCGCATCGGCACGCCGGTATGGATGCCTTTTTTGCCGCGCGCTTGCGGCGTCTGAATTAATGTAAAGCGGGGCGATCCGCCGGGTCGCCCGCATTCCCGGAGCTTATCCCATGATCAAAATTGCCCCCTCGATCCTCTCCGCTGACTTCGCCCATCTGGGCGACGAAATCCGCGCCATTGAAGCCGGCGGCGCCGACTATGTGCATATCGATGTGATGGATGGTCATTTCGTGCCGAATATCACCATCGGCCCGCTGATCGTCGAAGCGATCCGCCCGGTGACCAGTCTGCCGCTTGACGTGCACCTGATGATCGAGAATCCCGATCAGTATGTTCCCGCCTTTGCCAAGGCAGGGGCGGATATTATCGTTGTGCACGCCGAGGCGTCGGTTCATCTGCATCGCAGCATCCAGCTGATCAAATCGCTTGGGAAAAAAGCCGGCGTCTCGCTCAATCCGGCCACCTCGCTGGCGGCGCTGGACATGATCCTGCCCGATCTCGATCTGGTGCTGCTGATGACGGTCAATCCCGGCTTCGGAGGCCAGTCGTTTATCGACGCCTGTCTGCCGAAGATCAGCGCACTGCGGCAACGGATTTCGGCCCTCGGGCTGCCGATCGAGCTGGAAGTCGATGGTGGAGTCAAAATCGATAATATCGAACAGATTGCCGCCGCCGGCGCCGACGTTTTTGTCGCCGGAAGCGCGGTATTCGGAACCGCTGACTATCAGGCGACCATCTCAGCGTTGAAGCAGAATGGTCGCGCCGGGCAGGCCTAATGTCGCCGCTTGAGAAGATTTCTGTGCAGCTGGCGGGCTATCCGCCGAAGCGGCTGGCGCGCGGCGAGATGCGTGCGGCGGCGGTGTTGGTGCCGCTGTTTCTGCGCGATGCCGAGCCTTGGCTGTTGTTTACCCGGCGGACAGAGCAGTTGAAGAAACATGGTGGGGAGATCTCTTTTCCTGGTGGTGCGGCTGACGAACTGGATGCCGATTTCTGGCAGACGGCCTTACGGGAGACCGAAGAGGAGATGGGGATCCGCTGCGCTGACGTCAGGCGGCTTGGCCAGCTGGACGATTTTCATTCCATCTACGGCTATCGGGTCAAAGTCTGCGTCGGCAGTTACCTAGACCCCTACCCCTATCGGGTCAATGAAGCTGAAATTGCCGAAGTGATCGAACTGCCGCTGGCGCGTTTGCGCGATCCGCAGATCTATCATCAGGAAGATTGGCTGCATCGGGGCAGGGAGATTCCGGTCGATTTTTACCAGCTGGATGGTCACAACATCTGGGGGATGACGGCGGCAATTCTGAAGCAGTTGCTTGAGCGTCTTGAACCTTTATTTGACGCAGACTGAGTCGGTAGTTTCGGCCAACAGCAGATCGAGTTCACCCTGCTCATCCATGGCGAACAGGTCGCTGCAGCCGCCAATGTGCCGACCGCCGATAAAAATCTGCGGTACGGTTTTTCGCCCCGAACGTTGGTGCATTTCAGCTTCAAGAGTGCTGTCGGTGGTTACATCGATGAGGTTGTAGTTGACGCCTTTGATATTGAGAAGCTCTTTGGCGCGGTGACAGTATTGACAATAGTTTTTGCTGTAAAGGTCGATCGCCTGCATGCTGGGCTCCTGCTGGGCTGTTGCGATTGAGCGGAATGACAAGGAGTGAGATTTTAGCGAATAGCCTTTGGCGTGCAAGTCAAATCTAGGTAATTTTCTCTTCCTTAGACTTAAGAATTTTACTGAAACTAAAGAAAACACGGAGATATGTCGCTGTTATGAGAAGATTATATTTTTTGCTGCTGTTGTTCAGTTTGACCGCTTGCGCCCTGCCGCGGAATTACGGACCTGAGCTGGAGAAGTCCAGCGACACTTTTTCTGAGGCGATGCGCTGGCGGGACTATGTCGGCGCGGCGTATTTTCTCGAGCCGGCGGCCCGCGGCACTTTTCTGCAGCAGTTCCAGAACGATGATCTTTTTATCGTCGACAGTCGCGTTGTTGAGCTGCAGCTGGCCGAATCCGCTGACAGTGCCACCGCCGAATATCTGCTCGAATACTATCTGCTGCCGTCCAATCGGATCAAGAAGTGGCACTGGCAGCAACAGTGGCAGTTGCCGGAAAAAAACGCCGACTCGGACAGGCTCTGGCGGATCAAAAACGCCCCCCCCGCATTCCCCTGAGGCGCAGTTGAGTCAGCTTTTCTTTTACGCGAATAAACTGTTTTTTCAGTTATTTAAATCATTTTGGCAGTGCTTTTCAGTGGAAAAAATAGCCTTGATTTAAAGTTGCTGTTTGTGGTATCTACCTGCATACTGTATACGATTTCAGGAACCGAAAACAGCCGGAACATCGGCTGATTCCCCCCGTTCGCGGGGTTCTCGGCCTTCCTCTTGGGGAAGGTCGAAGCAGGTCATAGGAGGCCGGTTTGGCACAGGTTACTTTTTCCAGCTGGGGACGACAGGTTATCGATAATCGGCAAGGTGGTGATGCCGAGGTGGAGATCGCCAAAAAGAAACTGCCGATCAGTTTCAATGGCGAAAAGAATATCGCCGCCTTTATGGGCTGGGATGGTCTGATCCTTCACGATCCGCGGGTTGACGTGGTGGCGATGGCCGCTGAATACGCCAAGCGGGTGCAGGAAGATTTCTGTTGCGCCAAATGCTCGCCGGGCAAAAAAGGCACCAAGGTCATGCAAGACACCTTGGCGCGGATTATCGACGGCAAGGGCGCAGAGCAGGACTTGGCAACGCTGGAAAATGTCGCCGAGCTGCTGCAGAACTGCAAGTGCACCCTCTGTATGACCTCAGCCGTGCCGGTCCTTGATACCATCAAGAATTTCCGCGATGATTACCTTGCTTATATCCGTGGCGAACGCAAACCGAAAGCCAATGTCGACTATAAGGTCAAGCTGACCGCGCCCTGTCAGGATAAGTGCCCGGCGCATATCGACATCCCGGCCTATATCGAGGCGATCAAGGAGCTGCGTTACGACGAGTCGTTGGCGATCATCCGCGAAAGCATGCCGCTGCCGGCGGTTTGCGGTCGTGTCTGCCCGCACCCTTGTGAAACCGCCTGCCGCCGCGCCAATGTCGACGACTCGGTCAATATCATGGTTCTCAAGCGGACCGCGTCCGAATACGAGCGGCTGCACAATATCCAGCCGCCGATGCTGCCGAAAGCGAAGAAAGACAAGAAGATCGCCATCGTCGGTGCCGGCCCTGCTGGTCTGGCCGCCGCCTACTATCTGGCGCTGGAAGGTTACCCCTGTACCATCTATGAAGCTCTGCCGGAAGGATTCGGCGGCGGCATGATTGCGGTCGGAATCCCTGCTTACCGGATGCCGCGGCATATCCTGCAGCGCGATATCGATATCATCAGCGCCATGGGCGTTGAAATTATCTACGACACCCGGGTCGGCAAAGATATCAGCCTGATTGAACTGAAGCAGAAGTTCGATGCTGTGTTGCTCGCTCCCGGCGCGCACCGCTCCAAGCCGATGGGCGTTGAGGGCGAAGACGAGGGCTATGCAGGATTCCTCGCCGGTGGTATCGACTTTCTGCGTGAAGCCTATATGGGCAAACCGACCGGCATGGGTAAGCGGGTCTGCGTGGTTGGCGGCGGTAACACCGCGATCGACTGTGTTCGCGTCGCGCTGCGTGAAGGGGCCGAGGATTCGATCCTGCTCTATCGCCGAACCAGAAAAGAGATGCCGGCCGATGTCTGGGAGGTCGACGGCGCTGACGACGAAGGCGTCCAGTTCGAGTTTCTCGTGCTGCCGAAAAAGATCGTCGTCGACGACAAACGTCAGGTCATCGGCGTCGAATGCGTCCGGATGGAACTGGGTGAGCCGGATGACTCGGGTCGTCGTCGGCCGCAACCGGTTGAGGGCAGCGAGTTCATTGTCGAGTGCGACACTCTGATTCCGGCCATCGGTCAGGATCCGGACCTCTCCTTTATCACCGAGGAGACCGGTATCGAGATCACCCGCTGGAATACCGTCGTCACCAAGTACGTGCCGCTCAAGAGCGCCGCAGGTCGCGACCTGAACGACACCATGGGCAACCCGCTGTCGCGGATTCTGCTCACCGACATGGACGGTGTGTTCGCCTCCGGTGATGCGGAAATCGGTCCCTTGACGGTGGTCGCCTGTGTCGGCAACGCGCACCGCGCTGCCAAGGTCATTCAGCGTTATCTGGAAGAAGGGCAGGCTTACCTGACCGACGACGACTTCCATGAGGATATCCTCAGCCATCTGGGCGTCTACGACAAGAACGAAGAGGTGCCCTGGCTCGATGCGGTGGCCCGCTTCAATCAGCACGAAATCCACGGGAAAGAGCGCGCCAGCAAAGGCAATTACAATGAAGTCGAACTCGGCTTTTCGGACAGCGAGGCGGTGCAGGAGGCCGAACGTTGTCTGCGTTGCTATCGCGTTTCGATGATTGCAGTTTAACCAGTCCCATTCAGTGATTTGAGGTTGAACAGACAGGACAGGGAGCAAGTCTCTGTCCTGATCTTGCATGGATCAACCGACTATCGAGGTGAAGATATATGGTCAGCTTGACGATTGACGGTAAAGCGGTAAGCGTTCCCAAGGGGACAACGATTCTGGAAGCTGCAAAGCAGGTGGAGATCGAGATTCCGACTCTCTGCTGGTTGCAGAAGGTTTCTCCGACCGGTGCCTGCCGCATTTGCGCGGTTGAGATCGAAGGGATTGATCGGACCATGACCGCCTGTAATACTCCGGTCAAAGAAGCGATCGTAGTCACCACCCAGTCGGAAAAACTGACCCGGATCCGCAAGCAGATCATGGAACTGATTCTGGTCAATCACCCCCTCGACTGCCCGGTTTGTGACGCCGCAGGCGAGTGCGAACTGCAGAACTGCTGCTACGATCTGGGCGTTAATCGTCAGGAGTTCGCCGCCGAGGATGTCAATCCGCCGACCATCAACCACTGGCCGCTGATCCAGCAGGTTCCGTCACGCTGCGTCATGTGCGAGAAATGCGTTAAGGTCTGCCACGAAGTGGTCGGTGCCAACTCCCTGTTTGTCAACGACAAAGGGGACAAGGCGTTTATCGACAAGAATCTCGCCAGCTGTGAATTCTGCGGCAACTGTGTCGCCGTCTGTCCGACCGGCACCATGATCTCCAAACCGTTCAAGTTCAAGGCCCGCCCCTGGGCACTGCGCAAAGTGCCTTCGGTCTGTACCTATTGCCCCAGTCAGTGTCAGATCGATATCAATGTGCAGGGGAACGAAGTTTTCCGTATTACCTCCGATGATCAGGGAACGACCAACAACGGCAACCTCTGTATCGGCGGTTATTTCGGTTACGGGTATATCAACAGCAGCAAGCGCCTGACGTCGCCGAGCCGTGACGGCAAGCCGGTCAGTTGGGATGTCGCGCTGACCAGCGTGGCCAGTGAGATCGAAAAGATCCGTCAGGAGAGCGGTGCCGATGCCATCGCCGGTCTGGCCTCGCCGCGTTTGACCAATGAAGAGAACTACCTGTTTCAGAAGCTGTTCCGGGTCGCTATCGGCACCAACAATATCGATTCCGAGGCCCGCTTCGGCGCGCTGCGGGCGCTGAGCGCGCTCGACAAAGGACTCGGTCTGCGTGGTGCGAGCAATCTGATTAATGTTATCGGCTCTGCCGATGCGGTGCTGGTGTTCGGCGCCGATCCGACTGCCGAAGCGCCCGCAGTCGATTGGCAGATTCAGAACGCCGTGCGGCGCAAGGATGGCAAGCTGGTTATCGCCAACATGCGGCGGATCAAGTTGAGCCAGTTCGCCAACAGTCAGCTCAGCTACAAGCCGGGCAGCGAGATAGCGTTGGCGAACGGTCTTGGTCGGCTGCTGGTCAATCGCGGCCTGATCGATGAGGCTTACCTGAACCGGATTGTCGCTAATCTGGATGAAATGAAGGACCAGCTCGCTTCGGTCGATCTGGATCAGGTCGTCGAAGCGACCGGTCTGCCGCTGGCAGAGCTCGAAGCTGCCGCCGATCTGCTCGGCAAGGCCGCCAATGTGGCGATTGTCTTCGGCGCCGATATCACCAAGTCGGCCCTGGGCACTGCCAAGTCTGCGGCGATAGCCAACCTGGCAATTCTCAGTGGTGCGCTGCGCGGTCAAGGCGGGCTCTTCCCGCTGGATGAGAAAGGCAATATTCAGGGCCTGCTCGACATGGGGGTCTGTCCTGAAAAACTGCCTGGATTCCAGAATTACGAGCAGCACAAGGCCAAGTTTGCTAAGGCCTGGAATTGCGCTCTGCCGTCCGGCGGTCAGGATGCCGAGGGGATTCTGCAGGGGATCGAAGCCGGCAAGATCCGTTTCCTCTATCTGGCCGCAACCAACCCGCAGAGCTTCCCCAACAGCAATCGCTGGATGCAAGCGCTGGCTAAGGTCGAGGTGCTGGTAGTGCAGGATATTCTGCCGACCGAGGTCACCAGACTGGCCCATATCGTGCTGCCCGGCGCATCCTTCGCGGAGAAGGGGGGCAGCGTCACCTCCCTTGATCAGCGGGTCCGTTCGCTGGAGCGTGCGATCCGCCCGGTTGGCGAGTCCCGTGAAGACTGGGACATCTTTGCCGAACTTTTTGGTCGTCTGAGCAAGACGCCGCTGACCTTCAGCCGCAGCAGTATTCTGACCGAATTAAGCACCCTGACCTCGCTCTACGGAGATGTCTGCTTCACCGGCACCGACCGGCATCGCCCTTGCCTCAAACAGCCATATCGTCCGGCCGATAAGAGCCTGAACTACCAGCTGATCTCTGCCAGTGATGAGGCACAAGGGTTGCAACTGCTGTCCGGCAAGTCGGCCAGTCATTTTGGTACCACCTCCACCTGGGCTTCCGGGCCGCTGGCGGTCGAGGCGGAAGGGTATATCCAGATCAACGCCGAGGATGCGAAGTCCGCCGGGGTCGCCGATGGCGACAGTTTGAAATTGACCAGCACAACCGGTTCGACGGTTGGTAAGGTAAAGATCACCAGCACATTGCCGCAAGGCTTGTTGTTTGCGCCTTACAATTTCAGTGCGTTGGGGATTCAGAAGCTTATACCAGACGGCAACAACCGTACTTCGGTGCAGGTAGCCAAGGTCTGATTGTTTCAACAGAGTTCACTCACGCCCCGGGCTATCCGGGGCGTTTTTTTTGGCAGGATCTAGCGGAAGGATCGAGATATGGCAACGCAATTCTGGAATTATCAGGAAAAAATCGCTTACAGTCAGGAAAAAGCGAACAAGGTGCAACTTGCCGAAACAGCGCACAGCCGGTCGACCCTCTGGTGCCTGTTGCCGGGACAACATATCCACGCGCACGTTCACGCCGGGGATCACATCTGGATGGTTTTAGAAGGTGAAGGTCAGTTTCTGCAGGAAGGGAAAGCGCCGGTCGCTATCAAGCCGGGAACCGTTCTGCTTGCCCCGGCCGGAGACTCCCACGGGGTCGACAATACCGGCAAAGAGGGGCTGGTGTTTCTGAGTGTTTCAGCCGGTTGATAAAGACAAGGGGCCGACCTGCAGTGCCGGTCGGCCCGATTTTTTTTACTTAAGCAACCTAACTAGGTCGCGATCTCCCCGCCTCAGGTAAAGCCGGAGCCGGCGGTGCAGGCATAACAATGCTCACCGACGGCAATGGCCACCCCCTTTTCCGGATAATCGTTCAGTTCACTGATGTGCGTCAATTTGCTGGATAGCGGCATCTCCGCGGCAAGGTTAAAATCGCAATCGTACAGATAACCGTCCCAGTTGACCGACAGCAGGCTGCGGCACATCAGCCCATCGATTGTACAGGGGTTGAAGCCGCTGCTGAGCTTTTCCATGTAGTTCTGCAGATTCTCAGATGTTTGCAGCCACTTCAGAAAACGGCCGAGCGGCATGTTGGCGAAAATGTAGAGCTGGTTGAACTCCAGCCCCCATTTGCGGGCCAGGTCGCGTTTGAACTTCTTCTCCGCCTGATCCTGAGCGCTCGGCAGAAAAGCGCCGCTGGGGCTGGCGACCAGGTCAAGTTGCAGGCCGCTGCCGGCGATTCCATAGCCAGCGGCATTTAACTGCTTGAGCATTTGCAGAGAAGAATCCATCACCCCGGCGCCACGTTGAGCTTCAAGCTGACCGGCATTGGTTGCTGGGAAAGACGCTACCAGCACCACTTTGTGCCGCTTGAAAAGCTCGATCAGCCCCTGTTTGTCCGGGCGATTCAGCGCCGTCAGGTTGGTGCGCAGCATCAGCCGCTCGGTCAGTGGCGCTAGCTGTTCAATCAGATAGGGCAGGTCAGGGACCAACTCCGGGGCACCGCCGGTGATGTCGATGGTCGGATAATGGACCTGTCTCGCATGGGCGATGATCTGCTCCATGGTTGCCCGATTCATCTGTTCGCTGCGTTTTGGCCCGGCCGACAGGTGGCAGTGCCGGCAGCTGAGGTCGCAGAGCAGGCCGGTGTTGATCTGCAGGGTGGTGGTCTGCTCACGGGTCAGCGTCAGTTGCTGCTCAGTCAAGCGTTCATTGAAGGGTTGCAACTCTGAAAATATAGAGATTTGTTTCTGCTGGACGGTCATTTACAGCGAAACCTTTTCCGCCAGTTTGCGCATCTGCATGCCGTGCACCAGTGAGGCGCCGCCGCGGATAGCGTTGGTCACATGCACCGCTTCGGTCATTTCGCCAAGGTTCGAACCCTTTTCCAGGCAACTGGTGGTGTAGGCATCGATACAATAGGGGCACTGAACGGCGTGGGCGACTGCCAAGCCGATCAAAGCTTTCTCCCGCGCGGTCAACTCGCCTTCGGCAAACACGGCAGCGTAGTAATCGAAAAATTTCTCCGCCAGTTCGGGTGCATCTTTACCGATTTCGGCAAACTTTTTCAGATCCTGCTGCTGGTAATAGTCGCTCATCGGTTTTCTCCTGTTGGTGAATGAAGTGCACCAAGGATAGCAAAGGCAACTAAAAAGGTCACTAGTGCCGGCGTTTTAATTGATACTGACGGACCGCCTGATTGTGTTCACTGAGGGTGCGGGAGAACTGGTGACTACCATCGCCACGCGAGACGAAGTAGAGATAATCGGATTCGGCCGGCGCGGCAGCGGCACGCAATGCCGCCAGTCCAGGACTGGCGATCGGCCCCGGGGGTAAACCTTTACGCAGATAGCTGTTGTAGGGGGTCGGCGTGACCAGATGCTTGCGGGTCAGATTACCGTCGAAATTCTCGATCCCATAAATGACCGTCGGGTCGGTCTGCAGCGGGATGCCGAGCCGCAGACGGTTGTGGAATACTGCTGATATCACGGGCATTTCCGACACTTTGCCGGTCTCTTTTTCGATGATCGAAGCCAGGGTAATCAGTTGATGCAGGTTCAACTGCAGGCCTTCCGCCTTGCCGAGCAGTTCAGCCGACAGATTATCGCGAAGTTCCTCGACCATCATCCTTAGCAGCGCCGCCTCATCAACCCCCGGCGTGAACAGATAGGTCTCCGGGAACAGATAGCCTTCGAGGCTGCTCGCCTGAATTTTCAGGGATTTAAGAAAGACGGGATCGTAGGCGAGATCAAACAGCTTCTGCCGATCCGCGTAGCCGAGCGTGGCAATCCGTTCGATAATCTGGGCCAGATTAAAGCCTTCGGGAATCGTCAGGCTGGCCTTTTCCACATCGCCAGAGACCAGGCGCGCCAGAATAGTTTCCGGTGATGCCGCTTCAGAAAAATGATAGGTGCCGCTCTGGATCCGCCCGCCCAGCTTGTTAAGTTTTGCCAGCAGCTTCAGCGACAGTGAGCTTTTAACCACACCGAAGGCTTCCAGTTCAGCGGCGACCTGCGAGAGACTGGTTCCCGGTTTAAGCTGGTAGCTGAGCGGTTGCGGCGGGGTCTGCGGTGCCAGCAAAAGGCGGTAGCCGGCCAGACCGTTAATCAGTAACAGCAGGGCCAGAAGTGACCAGGGGAGCAGTTTGCGCATCAGAGCACTTTCACAGTTTGAACTTGTTTTCAGTGCCGGACAGCAGTCGGTCGATGTTGGCGCGATGGCGCCAGATGACGATGGCAGCAATCAGCAAAGTGACCGCAACCAGCGGCAGTGACCGCTCAAACAGCAGCACAAACAGCGGGACAGCTGCCGCGGTCAGGATCGACGCCAGTGAGATGTAGCGCTTGCGCCAGAGAATCAGCGCAAACAGCGCCAACGCGCAGAGAATCGACTTTGGCGACAGAACCAGAAAAACGCCGAGCGCCGTCGCCACCCCTTTGCCCCCTTTGAAACCGAGGTAGACCGGATAGCAGTGACCGAGAAAAGCCGCCAGCGCGACCAGGGCCAGCGAGGCGCCCTGATAGTTGAACAGGTTGATCGCCACCAGCAGCGGGATGACCCCCTTCAGGCAGTCGCCGATCAGGGTGATGATGCCGAGTTTTCGCCCGGCAGAGCGGTAGACGTTGGTGGCACCGATGTTGCCGCTACCGACCTTGCGCAGGTCTTCACCGCCCGCCAGCTTGGTCAGGATGATCCCGGTCGGAATGGCGCCGATCAGGTAGGCGCCAAGCAGCAGAAGAAAAAGCGTCATTGGTATTACTCCACAAGACAGTAAAAGTGTCAGCGGCAGCCCGCTCCGAAAAGGGTTCAGCGACTGCAGCGGCCGACTGTTTTTACCATTCTCACTAAGATAAATGCAAGTTGCCAGACTTTAAGCTCGGTTCAGGTTCAGGGGTGCAGATCTTTCAACGGGCTCGCTTTTTTGTTCCGCTGAACTTCTGTGGAGGGCCCTTTTTGCTTGAAGGCCTGCCAGAGCTTTGCACCGTTCCAGTCGCGGGACCCTTGCGCGTAAAGCGCCCGGTTCAAAGTTTCGATTTCTTTTGCGACTTCAACTCCGCAAGCTTTACCGATCTCTGTCAAGCTGATCGAAGGCCTCTCTCGCCAGATCTGATTGCCCCAGTCAAGTAGGGCGCTTTTAGCCAGCGCCGGGTCACTCCTTTGGCAGGCCGATTTAAGTCTCTTTTCCGCTTGTGTCACAGAGGTCTGCAGGTTCGTCTTTAAGTTCTGTTTCGCCGGCCTGCGGCTGCTGCGCCACCACGCCAGTATTGTTGCCAGCCAGCCAGATGCCAGCAGTGTCGTAAGGAGCGGCCAGAGCAGTGACTCTACAGGTGATGTCTCCGACGGAGCTTCAGAGGTCGCTGCTGTTGCTTGCTGTGGAGGGATCGACTTGATTTCAACGTCGTGCGGTTGACCGCCGAGCGGCGCTTTGACCCGAAGAGTTGTGGTGGGCAGAAAAACCGTTTCTGGGCTGTCTGTCAGAGTGTTCCACCAATCAATTCTGATTTCTGGCAGTTGAAAATCGCCCATCTGGGTCGGAATCAGGGCAAGTTTCTCCTGTCGGAGAGAGACAGCGGGTTGTTTATTCAGATCATTTTCTAGCAGTGCCTGGTCCGGATAAAGTTTGAACCCCGGCAAATTGAGGGTGGGGAGTTTCGGCAGCTGATTGGCCTGCAAACCCTGTACAGCCAAGGTCAGGGTGCGGGTCGTCGGTTCACCGACCACTAGCTGTGAAGGCTCCTTCGACCAACTCTCGCTCAGTTGCAGTTTCTCCGCGGGAAGCCAGTACTTGCCTTGAAATGACTTCGGGATTGGCTTGATTTTGTAGCTGAACGCTTCAGATTGCAACCGCTGAATTGGCCCGGCTTGATTTACTGCACCGAAAAAAGAGCGCTGGCTCTGCAGCAACTGCCCCTCAAAGCGGATTGGTTTTATCAGCAGATCGCCGCTCTGTTGCGGAAAAACTGCATACTGGCGCTCGAAAACCAGGTAACGGCGGCCGTTGTGGATGGTTTCGAACTCACGGTCCGTGCCCAGTTTTTCGACGTTGCAGGCAATATTACTGAATTCAGGTTCTGAAAGACTGGCGTTGGTGATTTCTACCCTGCGGAACAGTTTCACACTGTAGGTCAGTCGTTGCTGAACATAGGCGGTTTTCGGCTCAGCGTTCACTTCCAGAAAAATATCAGCAGCTTTATCGCTTTGCGAGTGACTGTCTGTGGCATTGATCGTCAGTATCAACGGCGGGCTGCTGTCGCTGCCGAAGGAAACGGCAGGTATCACCAGGGTGCCGGAGGTTTTTGCAAGCAGGGTTAGAATCCAGGTTTTTTTGCTGCTGTAGCTGCCGTTGATAATGCTGGTGCTGCTGCTCTGATTGTGCCCACGGATCTCGAAATCCCTCTCCAGGGGAGCGAAGTCGGGGTCAGCGTCGACCGATCCTGTCGCTTCGAAGAACAGCTGGAATGATTGGTTGACCAGCAGCAGATCCTGATCAACAAAAACCTTGATCTCAGCCGAGAAGACGGGTGTCGACTGCAAAATAAAGAGGCTGACCAGGGCAACCAGAAACACTCTTGCCGCTACCATGGGTTCTCCTTGCCGCTTTGCTGCTGCTGATTATATTGATAGAGAAATTTGCGCTGCAATAAACTGCCCGGGTCATCGGGGATCTGCTGCAACCAGCGTTCGGTAGCCGATTCCATTTCATCGCCTGTTTCCGGTGTCGTCAGGGGGGTGCCGCTCGGCTCTTCTCCCGGTCGCGGTGTGCTGTCCTGTTGCTGCGTTGCGTTGCTTTTCGCTTCCGTTTCGGACGAGTTCGACGGCTCGGCAGGTTTTTCTGCCGCTGTTCGGTTGGCGTCCGGTTCGTCTGCATTGCTGCCGGATTGCTGTTGCTGCTCTGCCGACTGCTTTTCCGCCCCTTCAGGATGGTCCTGCCGGTTTTCATTGCCGAGTTGGCCCGCTGGCGACTCATTTGGCTGTTTCGTCTGCTGTTGCGGTTCGTCTTTTTGCAGTAGCTTTTGCAGCAGTAGTCGGTTGTCCTGCGCATCGGTATTGTCAGGCTCGAGCGCAAGGACTTCATCATAGGCCGTGATCGCTTCCGGATAGCGGCCAAGCCGCGCCAGAGCGTTCCCTTTGTTGTACAGCGATCGGCTGTCGGTCAGACTACTCAAGGCGTCGACACTCTGCTGAAAGCGACCGGCCCGATAGTTGGCGACCGCTCGCCATTTTGGATCGATGAATTTCTCTGCCGCCGCCTCGGCATCCCCCCGCTGCAGGTCGTTGTAGGCCTGCTGGTCGGGTCTGCTCCAAAGTTCGGTCAACTCCAGCGCCTGGGCCGGTTTGGCCGGCAGCATCAGGCAGAGCAGAAAAATCGCCAGATAGCCGCGTTGGAATGCCAGAGCTGCCAGCGGCAGCAGCGGCAGCAGCAGCCAGGGGCCAAGGTCCTGCCAGCGGTCAGTCATCAGCTCGGTCTGTTGGATTTCGCTCTGCAGCCGTTCTAAGTCCCCGGTCGCCAGCAGGTTGTCAATATCCAGATCATCGACACTGAGCTGCTGGAAGGTTCCCCCCCCGGCTCGTGCCAGATCACGCAGCTGCCCTGCATCCATTTTGGGGATGACAATAGCGCCCTCCGCATCCTGCAAAAAACCGCTGCCGGTCGCAATCGGTGCTGCCTCAGGCGTGCCGATGCCGAGCACTGACAGCCGGAGCCCTGAGGCCGCAAGCTTTTTCGCCGCAGCCAGACTGCGTGGTCCGTCAATCCCGTCGCCGATCAGCAGCAGCTCCCCACGGTGCAGACCGGCCTGGCTGATCAGCTGCTGCCCCTTTTCGATCGCCAGATCGACCCGGCTGCCCTGACTCGGCATGATGTCAGTCTGCAGGCTGTTGAGTAGCGCAGCAATGGTGTTGTTGTCGGTTGTCAGCGGCGTGACGGTAAAGGCCGCGCCGGCAAAGACGACCAGCGCGGTCTGTCCTTCGTTGCGCTTGCGCAGGATGTCCGTAATCTTATAGCGCGCTCTGCTGAGGCGCGATGGGCTGATGTCTGTGCAGTCCATCGAGCGGGAAAGGTCGAGCAGGATCACCAGGGCCGACTGCTGCCGGAACACCGGCTGCGGCAAGCGTTGCCAGGTCGGCCCAGCCAAAGCGATAACGGTCAGGATGATGCCGCCGGCCAGCGCAATGCTGCGAAAGCGCTCTCTGCGACCGCTGCTGTTGCCGATAATAAAGGGGAGCAGGTGCGGATCGCAGATGCTCTCCCAGTTGCTGCGTGTTGCTGACCGTTGTAGCCTCAGCCAGAGCAGCACCAGCAGCGGCAGGGCGAGCAGCCACCAGGGGCGTAAAAAGTGAAAATCGCTCAGATTCATCGGTCTTTCCTGGGTCCGTACCCGTTGTTCCACAGCGCCAGCAGCGTTGCCAGCAGCAGACTGCTGCCAAGCGGCCAGGGGAACAGCGGTGTGGTCGGGCGGTAGCTCTGCTGCTCCTTCGGCAAGGGTTCCAGCTGGTCGAGAAGTTGGTAGATCTGCGTCAACTCAGCGGTATCCCGGGCGCGAAAATATTGCCCGCCGGTTGCAGATGCGATCGCCCGCAGGCTTTCCTCATCCAGCTCGGCAGAGGGGTTAACGCGGCGGGTGCCGAAAAAAGATGGCACCTGCAGCTGATCGGCACCGATGCCGATAGTGTAGATCTTCAGCCCTTCCTGCTGCGCCACCTCTGCCGCTTCGAGTGGTTCAATTTCCCCCGCGGTGTTCGCACCGTCGGTCAGCAGAATCAGCACCCGGGCGTCAGCCGGCTGAGTTTTGAGACGTTTGATCGCCAGACCGATGGTATTGCCGATGGCGGTTTCCTTGCCGGCCAGGCCGATCGTCGCTTCTTCCAGCAGGGTGCGGACGGTTGTTCGGTCAAAGGTCAGCGGCGCCTGCAGGTAGGCATGCCGACCAAACAGAATCAGACCAATCCGGTCACCGATGCGGCGCTCGATAAAATCTCCAGCCACCCGCTTCGCCGCGCTCAGGCGGTCAACGGCGGCACCTTCGATTTCGAAATCCTCGACTTCCATGCTGCCGGACAGATCGACAGCCAGCAGTAGGTCTCGGCCGCTGATCGGTAGCTGCACGGCTTCACCCAGCCACTCCGGTCGGGCACTGGCCGTCACCAGCAGCAGCCAGGCTGCCAGTGAGATCCAGATGATTCCGCGCGCTGGCGGCAGACTTTTGCGTTGGGTCTGGCCGGGTAGAAAATCCTCGAGAAAAGGCACCTGCAAGGCTGCTTCGTCGTGCGCGGGGCGTGGTCGTAACAGGCGGCGCAGCAGAAGCGGCAGCGGTAGCAGTAAAAACAGCCATGGCCATTCGAATTGCAGCATAGGCTCCTGTTAATACCTCCGGTTGCTGCTGGGGAGGTTGGTCAGCCAGCGTTGGCAAATCTCAAGCAGTTCTGCGGCGCAGTGCTCCGGATGTTGCTGATAGGGTGCTTCGGCCAGTCGCCTGCCAACCCCGGACGTAAACAGCTTGTCGCCGCCAAATTTGTCGAGGTGCTGCAACCAGTCGGCGCCGGTGAGGCTGGCAACCTGTGCGCGGCGGTCGAAGCTGATGCAGACGCGGCGCAGCAGCCTGGACAGCTCGCGGACCGTCAGACCGTCATCCTGATGTTGCAGGTATTGATCGCGAATCCGCGTCAGTTCTGCCAGTGCGGTCCGTTTCAGCAGAGTCTTGCGGCGGTTAGTCAGAAATAGCGCTGTTCCGGCTAAAATCAGCAACGTTAGCGCAGCGAGAATCCACCAGCCCGCTGCGGGCGGCCACCAGGAAATAGGGTCTGGCAGGTGGATATCACGTAGCGGCAGCTTGGACGGGTCGGTGGTCATCGGCGCACCTCCGACAGGCCGTCTTTTAATTTTTGTACCAGATTGTCGGTTGTGCTGCAGTGCAGAAGTGTCATCCGGTGTTGGCGGCAGAGCTTGGCCAGATTGTCGCGGCGGCGCTGAAAATTGTCCTGGTACTGTTGGCGAACTCTGTGGTCGCCTGTGTCGAGCAGCAGTTCCTTGTTGCCCTGGGCAATCTTGTAGTGACCGGCCGGTGGCAACTGTTCTTCCAGTGGATCGTGAATGCACAGCAGCGCAAGGTCGTTGTGTCTGGCCAGTTGGCCAATATTTTTTTCCGCCTGCGGGGCCAGATGGCGAAAGTCGCTGATCAGAAAGACACTGCTTCCTGGTCGAGTGGCGTGGCGCAGTTTGGCAAAATCCCACAGCAGTGGCGGTGATGTTTGCTGTGTCGCTGTATTTCGTTTCCAGGCGGGGTGCTCGACAAGGTTGCGGATGAAGTGCAGTGCGGCGCTTTTTCCTTGTAGTGGCCGTAGTTCGAGATGCTGCTGATCGGAAAAGATCAATCCGCCAAGGCGATCCCCCTGCGCGATGGCGCTCCAGGCCAGCAGTGCCGCTGCGCGCGCCGCGACAACTGCCTTGAAGGCGCCGCGGGTGGCAAAAAACATCGGCGCGCGGTAATCGACCCAGAGCAGCACCGGACGCTCCCGCTCTTCGCGAAACAGTTTGGTGTGCGTGCGGCCGGTGCGGGCGGTGACCCGCCAGTCGATGCTGCGCAGGTCGTCACCGGGGAAATAGGGGCGCACCTCGGCGAACTCCATCCCCCGGCCTTTGAAGCCGGACAGGTAATTCCCCGCCTGCTGCGCCCGGATATTGCTGGTTCGGCTGGACAGCTGCGTGGCGAAGCGGCTCAGACTGAGCAGGTCGCGGGTTGTCGCGCGGGTCTGTTCATGGGCTTTGTGCTGGGTCTCAGCCGGTGCAGATATTTTGCGGGAACTGGAAAAGGGGTTCATGGGACTGCAACACGTGAGATCAGTTCCTGGATAAAGGCATCGACGGTCAGGTTGGCGACTTCGGCTTCGTAGGTGAGCAGGACGCGGTGCCGCAGCACATCGGCGGCGACCGCCTGGATGTCTTCCGGTGCGACATAGTCACGGCCATTCAGCCAAGCATGCGCGCGGGCGCAGCGATCCAGCGCGATGGTAGCGCGCGGACTGGCGCCGTACTGCACGGTATCCTGCAGATCGTTACCGTACGCCGCCGGATTGCGGGTCGCCATGATCAGCTGCACCAGATATTCTTCCAGCTCCGTTGAACAGTGGATGCCGAGCACTTCTTTGCGTGCCGCAAACAGCTGTTGCTGACTGATTCTGTCACCGCTGTCCGCAGCCGCTTGGCCTTCAAGGGCTTCTGCCCGGGTCAGGCGTAAAATTTTCGTTTCATCGGCCACCTCAGGGTAGTCGATGCGAACATGCATCAGAAAACGATCCAGTTGCGCTTCCGGCAGGGGATAGGTGCCGTCCTGTTCGATCGGATTCTGTGTGGCCATCACCAGAAACAGCTGCGGCAGCGGATAGGTGGTGCGGCCGACGCTGATCTGCCGCTCCCCCATCGCTTCGAGCAGCGCCGACTGCACCTTGGCCGGCGCGCGGTTGATCTCGTCAGCCAGAATCAGGTTGTGAAACAGCGGCCCCTGTTGAAACTCAAAGCTGCCGGTCTGCGGGCGGTAGATTTCGGTGCCGGTCAAATCGGCAGGCAGCAGATCGGGTGTAAACTGAATTCGGTGAAAATCCCCCTCAATCCCCTCGCCCAAGACCTTGATCGCCCTGGTTTTGGCCAGTCCGGGCGCTCCTTCAACCAGCAGATGGCCATCCGCCAGCAGCGCGATCAGCAGCCGGTCGACCAGTTTTTGCTGGCCGACAATCTTTGCCTGGATATGATTTTTCAAACTTAAAATCGGCTGTTTATTCGGCATGAAGTATCCCGTTTCAGATGAGGTTTAGACTGCACATCTTATGAGAATTGAAAAAAATGC
>DATCYW010000092.1:0-89774 GCA_036526255.1 Malonomonas sp.
TGGCGGAGAGGGGGAGATTCGAACTCCCGGTGGCTTGCGCCACAACAGATTTCGAGTCTGTCACCTTCGGCCGCTCGGACACCTCTCCAAACTTGTTATCTATTTTGTTTCTGTGCTTTTTTCTCTTCCCTTAACTTGCGAAAAAAACCGCTGAGCTGGGCACTGCATTCCTGCTGCATGACCCCTTCTTTAACCTGAACCTGATGGTTGAAACGTTCATCGGTTGAAAAGTTGTAGATGGAGCCGACGGCGCCGACCTTGGGATCTCGGCAAGCATAAACCAGCTGCGGGATACGGGCCAGAATAATTGCCCCCATGCACATGACACAGGGCTCAAGGGTAACGTATAAGCTGCAATCGATCAAGCGCCAGGAGCCAAGCTGTTCAGCGGCCTGTCGGATAGCGATCATCTCGGCATGGGCGGTTGGATCCTGCTCGGTTTCACGCAGGTTGTGCCCGCGACCGATGATCTGCCCATCCTTGACGATAATCGCGCCGATCGGAACCTCGGCCAGCGTTTCTGCCGCTGCAGCTTCTTGCATGGCCGCCGCCATGAAGATCCGGTCCTGCTCATCTGTGGGCATCATCTGAACCGCTCAGCCTTGGCGCAGAACAGTTAGATCCCCAGAACCACAACCTGCAGCGCCAATCACAGGTCAAGGGCAAGAGCAGATGTTCTTATCACGAAAGGTTCCGTAAAAACAAGAATAAATCAGCCGCCCCCATGAACTTGACGTACCCTGAGGCGAAAGCTAACCTTTAATTAAATCAGAAAGATCGCCAGTTCTGGCGAACGTGTACTGCACAGCGTGCCTATAGCAACCGACAGCTCGGCAACAGCATTCGAAAGGACAAAGCGATGAAAAAATCCATTCTACTCGGATCAGCCTTGATGCTGATGGCGCTGCTATCAGCATGCACAACATTTCGCGCTGAAAATCCGCTGAACATTGAGTGCCCTTCCTGCGGATACCAGTGGGACCGCACAATCCCCCGCTACTAAGCGTAAGACCAGCCACTAGGAAAATCCATGGGATTCCCTATCAGAGCCATGCTGTTCACAACCTTGCTGCTGAGCATCGGCTCAACCACCCTTGCCGCTCCGAAGGCCGAACTCTGGTCCCGCTGGCAGGCGAACGATCCTCATAGCACCCTTAGCATCGACCATTCCCTCTGGGGTGAATTTCTGGAGAGATACCTAGTGACAGCTAAACCCGGAGCCACGAATCTGGTGCGCTACACCGCTGTCAGTGCCGCAGACAAAAGCTCCCTCGCCGATTACCTTGCCGTATTAAGCGCCACACCGATGACAAAACTGAACCGCGCCGAACAGAAAGCCGCCTGGATTAACCTCTATAACGCCCTGACCGTTCATACCATTCTCGAACATTATCCACTGCAGAGCATCCGCGAAATCAGTTCCGGCTGGTTCAGCCGTGGCCCCTGGGACCAGAAACTGATCAGAGTCGAAGGAGTCGAACTGTCCCTCAACGACATTGAACATCGCATTCTGCGGCCGATCTGGCAGGACAACCGCGTTCACTACGCTGTCAACTGCGCTAGCCTTGGCTGCCCGAACCTGCAACCTGAACCTTTCAGCACCGAAAACAGCGATCGACTGCTCACTGCAGCAGCTCGCGAGTTCATCAACAGCCCACGCGGGGCGATGTTCAACAATGGCAAGCTGCAGCTGTCGAGCATCTACGATTGGTTTCAGGTAGATTTCGGCAATTCATCGGCTGGAGTTATCGCGCACCTGAAACAATACGCCTCCCCTGACCTCAAAGAGAAACTGCACAACTACTCAGGCAGCATTAACTATGATTACAACTGGAACCTGAATATCAAGCAGGCGGATTAACAACTGTGCGACATCTCGCCACGAGCCTGGATAAAACCTGCATTCGATAAAACAAAAAAACGGGTTACAAGCAAAAGCCTGTAACCCGTTGTTTTTTTATTGGCGCGCCACGAGAGATTCGAACTCCCGGCCTTCTGATCCGTAGTCAGACGCTCTATCCAGCTGAGCTAGTGGCGCACGAAGATGAGCTTTATCTCCCAAATACGGTCTATTGTCAACCCTTTTTTATCCGGTCGGTTTATATCCGATCAAGGTAAAGTTGTATCGCTGGTGCTGATAGGCATGCGTATCGGGGTATAACCCGAACAGCCAGCCGCGGTAGACCTCCTGATCCGCCTCGCGAATGATGATCAGCGCGGCCGGATTGGTCGGGCGATTCGATGCAGAAGTTATCTTTCTACCTTCCATGACAAAGGCGGGAAGAAAAGTGTCTATCGTTATGCGAAGTTGCTCTTCGGGGAGCAGAAAGCTGCCGCCGACATCAACTGAATAGATATCCTCAAGGCCGGTATGCTGATCGCGCACCGCAAGTCTGACTGATTTCCACATCCCGGCAACAGTATCAGGCACAACGACTTTCTGAACCTGCGGCGGTGGAGACGACTCTACATCCCGGACCGGAGCAGGGGCTTCCTGCTGGACCTGTGGCGTTTGCTCACTGCATCCGGCCCCGGTAAAAAACAGCACCGCACAGATAATTTTCGCAACAGTTCTAACCATAACCTGCCCTGAAAACAAAAATACGGAGGAGCAACATCGCTCACTCCGTCCCGGATCCCTCTAAAATTTTTCTGAGGGGAGTACTAAAATGGCGGAGAGGGAGGGATTCGAACCCTCGGTACAGTTGCCCGTACCCACGCTTAGCAGGCGCGTACCATCGGCCTCTCGGTCACCTCTCCGCATACTTAGTACTATTCAGTTTTTGCTTTACATCTAACGTAAATGGCGGAGGAGGTAGGATTTGAACCCACGGTACTTTCGTACAACGGTTTTCAAGACCGCCGCCTTAAGCCACTCGGCCACTCCTCCGTAGCCCTGTTTTACTTTTTAAAGCGCGGCGAATGTAACCAAAATCGCCGCGTATTGCAAGCGGAAACAGTTACTTTAATGCAGGACTTCAGATTTTCCAATCGTTATTTAGCGATACGCTCCAAACCACCCATGTACGGTTTGAGCACCTCGGGGACCAGCACCGAGCCATCAGCCTGTTGATAGTTCTCCAGAATCGCCAGAAAGGTCCGTCCAACGGCCAAACCTGAACCGTTGATGGTATGGACCAGTTCCGGCTTCTTTCCGCCTTCACGACGGAAACGGATCGATGCCCGCCGGGACTGAAAATCACGGAAATTGGAGCAGGAAGAAATCTCGCGATAGCAGTTCTGCCCCGGCAGCCAGACTTCAATATCGAAAGTTCGTGCCGCCGAAAAGCCGATATCGCCGCTGCAAAGATCGACCACGCGGTACGGCAGCTTCAGCAACTGCAGCACCTTTTCTGCGTTCAGCAGCAGCGAATCAAGCTCTGTGTCAGAATCCTCCGGGCGCACGAACTTGACCAGTTCAACCTTGTTGAACTGATGCTGGCGGATCAGGCCGCGGGTGTCGCGTCCATGCGAGCCGGCTTCTTTGCGGAAACAGGGAGTGTAAGCGGTGTAGCAGAGCGGCAACTCCTTTTCACTGAGAATCTCGTCGCGGTGGATATTGGTCACCGGCACTTCCGCCGTCGGGATCAGAAACAGATCGACCTCTTCGGTGTGAAACAGATCGCTCTCGAACTTGGGCAGCTGCCCGGTGCCGGTCATCGAGGCCCGGTTGACCAGAAACGGCGGCAGGGTTTCGGTGTAGCCATGCTGCTCGGTATGCAGATCGAGCATAAAATTGATCAGCGCCCGCTCCAGCCGCGCTCCGGCGCCCATATAAAGTGCAAAGCGTGCTCCAGACAATTTACTGGCGCGCTCGAAATCAAGGATACCAAGCTCTTCGCCGATGTCCCAGTGCGCCTTACCGGCAAAGTCGAAAACCGGCTTTACCCCCCAGCTGCGGATTTCAACATTATCATCCTCAGAAACGCCGACCGGACTCAGCTGGTGCGGGATGTTCGGGATGCCCATCAGCAGTTCACTAAGCTGCTCCTCGACCTGCCGCAGCTGCTCATCAAGCGTCTTGATCTGGGCCGAAACCTCTTTCATCCGCAGGATTTCACCCTGAACCTGGCTTTTATCTTTGGTCTGACCGATCAGCGCCGAGACTTTATTTTTCTCTGCCTTGAGCAGTTCGGCTTCAGTGAGCAGCTCACGACGCTGCAGATCAAGCTGCTGAAAGCCGGACAGATCGACGCTGCCGCTGCGGGTCGCCAGCGCCTTGGTCGCCGCGTCGAAATTCTCGCGCAAGTATTTAATATCGAGCATGATTTCTCCTTTGATCAACCTTCATCTGAACGAACAAAAGTTGATAACACTTCTCATCAAAACGGTCAAGGTTTGTACTTTTCACACAACGGGTTCAACGAGTGAGCGATGTGCGATGACGCAAGGCGCAGCGCAGAATGAACCCACAGGCGAAGCAGCGCGACGTCGAGGAGTGAATTCTACGCTGCAACGCAGCTGCCGTGTCGCTCTCACTTGCTACCACCCTTGACCCACCATTCGTGATCATCATCAAACCACCACTTGGTGGAATCAGTCTCCCAGATCGTTTCCGCCAGCTGCTTGGCGACATCGGTCTGCAAGCGCTGCAGCGAAAACGGGTACCACTCATCCGCATAACGGTTGCCGAGATCCTTGTGTTCTTTCAGCGACAGCACCATCTCCAGCTGATCGGCATCGTGGGCCAGCAGTGCCTCACGGGTCTGTTTCGCCATGAACTCCTGCAGGGTTTTGCGATAATCATCTCCGAACGGCAGCTGCCGGGCCAGGTCTTCGACCGCCCGCTCCTCATCCGGTTTGACGTACTTCTTGTTGACGTAGTTCAGGTCGCCGGTACGCGCCTCGGGGATGTCGTGAAACAGACAGAGTTGCAAAACCCGACCACTATCGACTTGACCATCCAGCTGCGCCAGCGTGTACCCGATCATCGCGGTACGAAAGCTGTGCTCGGCCACCGACTCGGCGCCGGAACCAAGAAATTGAAAACCGGTGCGCGGGGTCCGCTTGAGCATGCCGACTTCGAACAGAAAATTGGCGATGTTTTTCATCTTGATTCTCCACAGTCAGGCAACAAGAGATTAACCATGCCAGACGAATACCACTCCGACCAAAATCAGGCCGGAAGACGCCAGCCGAATCCGGCCGCAGGACTCGCCTAGAAACAGCAATCCGATCATTACGCCGATCAGCAGGCTGACCTGTCGCACCGGTACCGCGTAGCTGACCGGCGCCAGCTGCAGACCGAAACGGAAAGAGAGAAACGAGCCGAGCATCACCGGCCCCGACCAGAGCACCAGTTTGCGACTCTGCCGCCACTCTTCAAGAACCCGACCGCGATAACAGGGGCGCAGCAGATTAAACGACATAATGCAGAGCATGAAACAGACCAGCACGTAGGTAAAGTGATAGGCCGAGTAACTGTCGACGCCGGTCTTATCGATAATCGCCCCGATTGAGTAGATAAATCCGGCCAACAGCGCCGCCTGTACCGAACGGCTGCCGAGCTGCGAAAACGGGCGGAACATCTCACTGGTTGACAACTGGCGCAGCTGAATGCAATAAGCGCCCATGACAATCAGCAGGATTCCGAGGATTCCGACCAGGCTCAGGCTTTCGCCGAGCAGCAACACCCCCCACAGCGGCACATAAAGCATCGAGGTCTGCGCCAGCGGATAGGTCATCGACAGGTCGCCTTCGCGGTAGGCGACCCCGGTAAACCAGTGATATAAAACAAAACAGACTGCCGCTGCCGCTGCCAACAGGAGCGAACGGGCGCTGAGCACCGGCAGGCCAAAGCCCGAACCGAACATGAACATGCTCATCAGAAAAAAAGCACTGAGGAACATCCACCAGATAAACACCGTCTTGTCGCGGCTCTGCTTGACCAGCAGGTTCCAGAGCGCGTGCATCAGGGCGGAGAAAACGATCAGTGAAAGTGCCAGATTATCCATGGCGGGCATCATAGCCGATGGTTGCCATGAAAGAAAGTGGCTTTGACAGTCGCTTCAGGAGCGCTATTCTTGGACTGTAGCAAGCGACGCACCGTCATCAGCGATGAAAGGATCACCCATGGACGGATATAGAATAGAACAGGACTCATTGGGGGAGATGCAGGTCCCCGAAGCGGCGCTCTACGGCGCCCAGACCGCCCGCGCGGTCGACAACTTTCCGATTTCAGGATTGCGACTATCACGGCCGATGTTGCGCGCCCTCGGTCTGCTGAAAAAACACGCTGCGGAAACCAACCAGCAACTCGGGCTGCTGCCGGTTGAAGCCGCTGATGCGATCAGCCGCGCTGCCGCCGAAGTTGTCGCCGGCAAGCTGGACGAACATTTTCCGGTCGATATTTTCCAGACCGGCTCAGGCACCAGCAGCAACATGAACAGCAACGAAGTGATCGCCAACCGAGCGGCGCGCCTGCTCGGCCAGCCACTCGGCAGCAAAGCGATCCACCCCAACGATCAGGTTAATCTCGGTCAGTCGAGCAACGATGTCTTCCCCAGCGCCATCCACATCGCCTGTGCTGAACAGCTGCATAAGCAACTGCTGCCGGCGCTGGAACAACTTCTGCAGCAGCTGGCGGAAAAATCGCTGGAGTTTGCCGACATCCTGAAGATCGGCCGCACCCACCTGCAGGACGCCACACCGATCAAGCTCGGCCAGGTCTTCTCCGGCTATGCCCGTCAGATTGAACTGGCCCACGAGCGGCTCTCGGTCGATTCGAGCGGCCTCTACGAGCTGCCGCTGGGTGGCACTGCGGTCGGCACCGGCATCAACACCCATCCGGAATTCGCCGCGAAAACCATCGCCGCCATCGCCCGCGAAACCAGCCTGCCGTTTCGCGAAGCAACCAACCATTTCGAAGCGCAAAGTGCCAAAGACGCCCTGGTCGCCACCAGCAGCAGCCTGAAGAACTGCGCGATCAGCCTGTTCAAGATCGCCAACGACATCCGCTTTCTGGCCAGCGGTCCGCGTTGCGGCATCGGCGAACTGGTGCTTCCCGCCGTCCAGCCGGGCAGTTCGATCATGCCAGGCAAGATCAACCCGGTGATGGCCGAATCGCTGCTGCAGGTCTGCGCACAGGTGGTCGGTAACGACGCCACCGTCGTTCTCTGCGCGCTCTCGGGGAATTTTGAACTGAACGTGATGATGCCGGTGATGGCGCACAACATCCTGCAGAGCATCGAACTGCTCAGCAACGGCATTCGTGCTTTCGAGCAGAAATGCCTGTCGGGCCTTGCCGCTGACGAAAAACGCTGCGCCGAATTGCTGGAGAAAAGTCTAGCACTGGTCACGGCACTGGTCCCCGAAATCGGTTACGACCGCGCGGCGGATCTGGCCAAGCAGGCACATAAAACTGGCAAAACCTTGCGGGAGTTGGCGTTAGCGGATGGGGTTGCGGCAGAGCGGCTGGACAGCCTGCTCGACCCGGCGCAGATGACCGAGCCGCAGGGCTGATGGCGAAAGGCCCGGGCGAGGTGCAGCCTCGCCCGGTTTTTTAATTCAGTGCGCGTAAAATCCCCTCACCCAGCACCTGTCGCTGCCAGTTTTTCAACAGCGCAACCGCCTCCAGATCAGCATCCCCCTTCGGGTGTTTGCGGGCCAGTTCATCGAGGGTGGCATTATTGATGATCACCCCTGGATCAAGGGCGAGGGTGCTCGCGGCCTTATTCCGCCAGGCCTTTAACTTATCCATCCGTTTGTCGACCTCTGGATCTTTGAGGCGGCGCTCGGCGCGGGGATAGACCGGCAGCTCAGCTTCCGACAGCTCTAGCGCCGCAGCGACCAGCTGCAGAAGCCTTGCGCCGTAGCGATCGATCAGCCGCGGTGACAGCCCTTCAACCTGCTGCAGCTTCTTCAGCTGCTGCGGTTTCAAAGCGGCAACCTGCACCAGCTGCTTGTTACCAAACACTTTGTAGAGCGGACAATCGCGGCGCTGCGCTTCGCTGTCGCGCCACTGCAACAGGTTTTCCAGCACCGCCAGCTGACGCCGGTCCAGGGTTCCGGCGCCCTTGAAGCGCAGAAACAACGGCCCCTCGTGCTGCGTAAAACGAACCTTTTCGAGCAGCGCGAACTCTTCCTTGACCCACTCAAGTCGCCCCATCTCCCGCAGCTTCTGCTCGAAAATCTCAACCAGGTTATGCAGATGGCAGGTATCCTCGCCGGCGTAGCGGATCATCCCTTCACTCATCGGCCGCTTCGACCAGTCGGCGCGCTGGTACTGTTTATCGAGCTCAACAGCAAAGTACTTGCGCAGCACATCGGCCAGACCGAATTTTTCCTCGCCGAGAAACTGGCTGGAGATCATCGTATCGAACAGGCCGTCGATGACAATATCGAAATCACGCGCCAGACAACGGATATCGTAATCGGCAGCGTGAAAAATTTTGCGGATTTTCGGGTCGGCCAGCACCGGTCTGAGCGCAGCCAGATCGGCCCCGGCCAGCGGATCGATCAGCACGGTCTCATCGACTGTCGAGAACTGCAGCAGGCAGACCTTTTCCTGATAGTTGTGCATCGAATCAGCCTCCAGATCGACGGCGATGACCGGGTGCTGCCGCAGCTTTTCGGCAAATTCAACGACCTGCGCGGTCGTGGTCAAAATGGGCGGTAACGACATCTATTCTCCTAATTTTTCGAGGGCTTTTTTATGCGCGCCGTGCAGCGCCAAGTGCTGCAGTTGCGCCAGGTTACACCAGTCGACCTGGCTTTCGGCGACTGTCAGCCGGTCGTCCAGTGACAGGCTATAAATCTGCAGTTCCAGGCGGAAATGGCTGTAGGTATGCGTGATGCTGCCTATGGGTTGCGCCTGGCCGCTGACCAGCAGATCGGCCATCAGCAGGGCAAGCTTCTGCTCCGAAGACTCCCCCTCCGCCAAGGCGATGGTCGGAAACTCCCAGAGTCCGCCAAGCAAGCCGCTGGCCGCACGCCGGCGCACCAGATAACGCCCCTGCCAGTTCAGCAGCAGCGCCAGTTCATGCCGAACCGGCACTTTTTTCGGCGTTTTTTTCAACGGCAGCTGTTGCTCCAGCCCCAGCTTGTGGGCCAGACAAAGCTGCTGCAGCGGGCAGTCTGCGCAGCGCGGCTGGCGTGGCAGACAGACAGTCGCGCCCAGATCCATGATCGCCTGGGTGTAATCGTGAACCCGCTGCTGTGGTGTCAACTGCTCGGCCCACACCCAGAGCTGCTTTTCTGCCGAGGCGCTACGCGGCGGTTGCTGCAGCGCATAGAGACGGCAGAGAATCCGCCGCACATTGCCGTCGAGGATCGGCGCCCGCTGGTCAAACGCCAGCGCGGCAATGGCCCCGGCGGTCGAGCGCCCGACCCCCGGCAACTGTTGCAGCTGAGCAACAGAACGGGGGAAGTGACCGCCATACTCCTCGACCACCAGCTTTGCCGCTGCGTGCAGGTTACGCGCGCGGGCGTAGTAGCCGAGCCCGGCCCAGAGATCGATCACCGCTTCCTGCGGGGCGGCCGCCAGATGGTCGACGCTCGGAAAACTGGCCAGAAAACGCTGATAATAGTCGATCACGGCGGCAACCGTGGTCTGCTGCAGCATGATCTCGGAGAGCCAGATAGAATATGGATCGCGGGTCTTGCGCCAGGGCAGCTCGCGCCCGGCGAGGCCGTACCAGTTAAGCAAAAGCGGCGCAACCCGCTCTGGGCGGAGCAGTGAATCAACCAATCTCGGTCAACGCCTGGCGCAGGGTTTCCATCTCATCGCGGGTGCCGATGGAGATCCGCAAACCATGCTTGAGCAGCGGATCGGTGAAATAACGTACCAGAATCTTCCGCGCGAACAGCGCGTCGTAAACCTGCTTGCCGTCGCCATCCGGCGGGCTGGCGAAAATGTAGTTGCCATGTGAAGGGATCACCTGATAGCCAAGCTTGCGTAAACTGCGACTGAAGCAATCGCGGACATTCCGTACCCGCCCCACCGTCTGCTCCAGATACTCCTGATCCAGCAGCGCGGCACTGGCGGCGACCAGCGCCAGCCGGTCAAGGTGATAATGGTCACGGATCTTGTCGAGCCCCGCGATCACTTCAGGGCGCGCGACCGCCAGCCCCAACCGCATTCCGGCCAGCGAATAGCTCTTCGAGAAGGTCCGGGTGACGATAACATTCGGATAGTTTTTCACCAGGTCAAGAGCGTTAAGATCGGTGAAATCAACATAGGCCTCATCGACTACCAGCATCCCCGCGCAGCGCTGCGCCAACTCTTCGATGTAACTGTTATCAAAAGCGAAGCCGAGCGGCGCATTGGGGCTGGTGAGAAAGAAAATCTTGCCGTCGTAGCGCGCGGGAAAATCGGCAATCCTGAAATCGTCCGTCAGGCCAAAGGTGCGGATTCTTGCTCCCTGAATCTCGGCCAGGGTTGCATAGTAGGAATAGGAGGGGTGAACGTAACCGACCTCCTCCCCTTCGCCGACAAAGGCGCGGATCAGGTTGTTCAGCAGTTCATCGGAACCGTTGGCCATGATCAGCCAATCAGGTTCGAAACCGTACAGCCGCGCGGCAATTTCCCGCGCCTGCTTACTGGTTGCGTCGGGATATTTGCGCAAATTTTCACCGCCCCCCGCCAGCTCGGCGATGATCGCTGCGACCACTTTCGGTGAGGGGGGATAGGGGTTTTCATTGCTGTTCAGTTTGATCCAGCCTGCTTCCTGCGGCTGAAACCCGGGCACATAACCGGCCATTTCGGCGATATTTTTGCGTAGCGGCAACATTTCAATATTCCTCAAGAATCGTATATTCAGTGGCCCGCCGCGCCGGGATAAATCCAGCGCCGCGGGCCAGGTCGATAATTTCGTCGCGTGACATGCGGAACGAGACGCCGGCCGCGGCGACGACATTCTCCTCAAGCATGGTACCGCCCAGATCATTGGCGCCGAAAAACAGCGCCACCTGCGCCATCCGCGCCCCTTGCGTGACCCAGCTGGCCTGAATGTTCTCGACATTCTCAAGGACGATGCGTGACAGCGCCAGAACCTTCAGATACTCGACACCGCTGGCGGTTTCACCCCCCAGTTCGGTATTATCGGGCTGAAAGGTCCAGGGGATAAAAGCTGTAAAGCCGCCGGTTTTAGCCTGAATCTCGCGCACCCGAAACAGGTGCTCAACGATATCGGTCGGCTTTTCCTTGCTGCCGAACATCATCGTCGCCGTGGTGCGCATACCTAAACGGTGCGCCTCTTCCATCACCAGCGCCCATTGCCGCCAGCCGATCTTGTTCGGCGAAATTTCTTGCCGCACATCATCGACCAGCACCTCGGCACCACCACCGGGCACCGACGCCAGACCGGCCGCCTGCAGCCGACGCAGACATTCGGGCATCGCCAAGTCGGAAAGCTTGGCGATATGAATCACCTCAGCCGGCGAAAGCGAGTGGATCTGCACCTGCGGAAAGCGCTGCCGCAACTGGCGGAACAGCTCTTCGAACCAGTCAATTTTCAGCGTCGGGTGTAGGCCGCCCTGCATCAGCAGCTGGGTGCCGCCATGCTCGAGCAGTTCCTGCACCTTGGCGAAGATGCTGGCGTAGTCGAGGGTATAGGCGTCGCCATCCTCGGCATTGCGATAGAACGCGCAGAACTTGCACTTTGACTCGCAGACGTTGCTGTAATTGACGTTGCGGTCGATGACAAAAGTGACCCGGCGGTGCGGATGCCGGGCGCGGCGAATGCCGTCGGCCAATTTGCCGACCTCGAGCAAGTCGGCCTCGGTCAACAGCCAAAGCGCCTGCGTGCGATCGATCGCCTGCCCGGCGGCCAGAGTCGCTTGAATCTGTTTCAGCATCGTTCAGTAAACCTTCAGTTCGTTGTACAGCGTGTCCCGCTCGACCGGCACCCGCCCGGCCTTGCGGATCATAGTGATGATACCGTCCTTGCTCAGCGCCTGCGGCGAATCGGCACCGGCGTCGTGACCGATCTTCTCTTCAACCACTGTGCCATCCAGATCGTTGACGCCGAAACAGAGCGCGGTCTGGGCGATCTTCAGCCCCAGCATCACCCAGTAGGCTTTGACATGCTGAAAGTTGTCCAGATAGAGCCGACTGATCGCCAAGGTTTTCAGCGCGTCAACGCCGCCGACCCCTTTGGCTCCCGGCACACGGGTGTTATCCGGTTGAAACGCCAGCGGGATAAAGGTCTGAAACCCGCCGGTGCGGTCCTGCAATTCACGCAGCAGCCGCAGGTGCTCGACCCGGTCGGCATAGTCTTCGAGGTGACCGAAGAGCATGGTCGCATTCGACTTTAAACCGGCCCGATGCACCAGCTCGGTGACCTCAAGCCAGCGCGCGCCGCTGATTTTTTCCGGGCAGATTTTATCCCGTACCGTCTGACCGAGAATCTCTGCGCCACCGCCGGGCAGCGAACCGAGTCCCGCCAGTTTAAGCGCGGAGATCACCTCGGCAACGCTCAAGCCGGAGAGCTGCGCAAAATAGTCGATCTCCACCGCGGTAAAGGCTTTGACGTGCAGTTGCGGCGAAACCGCTTTGATGGTCTGTAGCATCTGCAGGTAAAATTCGAACGGCAGGTCGGGATGCAGCCCGCCGACGGTGTGGATTTCGGTCGCCCCGGCGGCGGCGGCCTGCTCAGCTTTTTCCCGGACATCCTGCAGTGCCAGCGTGTACTCGCCGCTCTCGCCGGCCTCTTTAGAGAAGGCGCAGAAAGCGCAACGGTTGACACAGAGGTTGGTGTAGTTGATATGCCGGTTGACGTTGAAAAAGACCCGCTCGCCATTTTTTTTGCGATTGGCCGCGGCGGCCAGCTCACCGATCGTCAGCAGATCGGACGATTCGAACAGCGCCAGAGCTTCGGCGTCGTTGATGCGGATGCCGCTGACCACTTTGTCTTTGATGCTTGTAAACAACTTGTCCATGAAAATTCCGAACGTTAAGAATCCGCGCCCCAGCGTTTAAACAACTGATGTTCCACGCCGAGGCTGTCGAGAACTTTGCCGACGACAAAATCGACCAGATCCTCGACCGATTGCGGTTTTTGATAGAAGGCCGGCATCGCCGGCAAGATCTGCGCGCCGGCCTGCGAGAGGCGCAGCAGGTTCTCCAAGTGCAGCTGATTGAACGGGGTCTCACGCGGCACCAGCAGCAACTGCCGGCGCTCCTTGAGTATGACATCGGCGACCCGCTCGAGCAGGCTGTCGGATAAGCCGGCGGCAATCCGTCCGACCGTCCCCATCGAGCAGGGGCAGATCACCAGCGCGTCGGGGGCGCTGGAACCGCTGGCGACCGGCGCGAAAAAATCGTTGATCGCATAGTAGCGCAGTTCATCGTCGGCATCGAAACGGTTGCGCAGCTGACGTTGGCAGTCCTGCGGCTTTTCGGCCAGCTGCAGTCCGGTTTCGAAGCTGAGCACCTGACGACCGGCGTTGCTGAGCAGCACCGACACCTGCTTTTGCGCACGCAGCAGCTCTTCGATCAGGCGCAGCCCGTAAATGGAACCCGAGGCTCCGGTTATGCCGACGACAATATTGTTCATAAGTTCAGATTACCGCATCGATCAGGGCAAAGACAAAAATCGTCACGCTGATATAGCCGTTCATGTTGAAAAAAGCCGCATCCAGCTTCGACAGATCGGTCGGCTTGACCAGACTGTGTTCGTAAGCCAGCAGCCCGGCAACCACCAGAACACCGACAAAGTAAATCCAGCCCAGCCCGCTGCCCGGCAGCACCAGCAGCAGAAACAGCAGCATCAGCCCATGAAAAATCCGCACCAGAAGAAAGGATTTATCCAGCCCCAGCTTCGAGGGGATCGAGTGCAGACCGCGTTCGACATCAAAATCGTAATCCTGCAGGGCATAGAAAATATCGAAGCCGGCCACCCAGAACAGCACCGCCAGCCCGAGCGAAACCACCGGCCAGCCGAGGTCGCCGCGCAGGGCGATCCAGGCGCCGATCGGCGCGGCGGCCAGACAGATGCCGAGCACCACGTGGGCGTAGTGAGTGAAGCGCTTGCAGTAAGCATAGAGGACGAACAGGCCGATCGCCAGCGGGGACAGGTAGAAGCAGAGTGGGTTGAGCATCCAGGCGGCGAGCATGAACACGGCCAGCGCGATGGCGATAAAGCAAATGGCTTCAAAGATCGAAACTTGGCCGGCCGGAATATGGCGGGCGGCGGTGCGCGGGTTATCGGCATCGATCTTGGCGTCGATCAGGCGATTTAAGCCCATCGCACCGCTGCGGGCGCCGACCATCGCCAGACAGATCCAGAAGATCTGCCCTAAGCCGGGCAGACTGCCGTTGGCCAGCGCCGCCAGCACCACCCCCAGCAGGGCGAAGGGGAAGGCAAAGATGGTGTGGGAGAACTTGATCATCTCCAGCAGGGTTTTGATTTTTGCCAGCAGTTGCGCCTTGTCCATCGCGTCAAAGGTCCTTTTTTGCGGTGATTTTTGAAACGGCTACCTTACACCCGCCACAGCCGTGGAACAAGGGCTTTTCAGCCGTTTGCTTACGCCGGTGGCTCTGCTATCATGCCGCATGCCTGAACTGCTCTCCGACTACGGATTCGTCTCACTCTTCCTGCTCAGCTTCTGTGCTTCGACGCTGCTGCCGCTCGGCTCTGAGTGGCTGCTGGTAGCGCTGCTGCTGGAAGGGGCCAATCCGCTCAATACGGTGCTGGTTGCCACCCTCGGCAATTCACTGGGTGCTGCCACCAGCTACCTGATCGGCCGCGGCGGCAGCGCCTGGCTGATTGAAAAGCTGCTGCGTATCGATCCGCCCCGGCAACAGCGTGCGGCAGACTGGTTTAACCGTTACGGCAGCTGGTCGCTGCTGCTTTCCTGGCTTCCGGTGGTCGGTGACCCGCTCTGCCTGGTCAGCGGCATGCTAAAAACCGCGCCGCTGCGTTTCGCTCTGCTGGTGACGACCGGCAAGGGGCTGCGTTACCTGACTGTTGCCTTTTTAACCCTGCAGGGGGGCAAGCTGCTTGGATGATCGAATCATGAAGCTCTACACGCCGGCCTTCGCCGCGCTGTATATCGCCAACCTTTGCATTGTTGCCAGCTTTGCCGCGTTCTTTCTGTTTCCGCTGTTCATCACCAGCGGCGGCGGTAGCCAGCAGGATATCGGCATCATCATGGGAGCTTTCGCGTTGGCCTCGGCGCTCTGTCGCCCCTGGGTCGCCGAGATGATCGATCGGATCGGCCGCAAGCGCAGCTACAGCATCGGTTGCCTGACGATGACCCTGCTGCCGCTTCTGCACCTGTTTTTCAACGGGCCGTTGGCTGACTATTACCTGCCACTGCTACTGTTGCGGATTCTGCACGGCATCGGACTGGCGATCTGCTTCACCGCCGTTTTCACCTTTATCATCGATCTGATTCCTGAGCAGCGCTTGAACGAGGGGATCGGCATGTTCGGCACATCGGGGCTGATCGGTATGGCGATCGGTCCGGCTCTGGCCGAGCCGGCGCTGGTGAATTTCGGCTTTGCAGCGTTTTTTCTTACCACCAGCGGCATGGCCGCGCTAGGCCTGCTGCTGCACCTGCCGGTGCCGGATCGGCATCGCGAGCAGGAGCGCCCGACAACGCCGTCACCATCCTTTTTTGCCTTATTGAAGCAGCGTAAACAGCTGGTCTGCGGCGGACTGGCGCTGGTGTTCGGCTTCGGCCTGGCGGCGACCGGAAGCTTTATAGCGCCGCTGGCAGAAGAGCGGCAGCTCGGCTTCATCTCTTTCTACTACATCGCCTATTCCTGCGCCGCCGTCGGCGTCCGCTTCATCGCCGGCCGCCTGGCCGACCGGCTCGGCGAAAAGCAGATCATCCCCTGGGGATTATGCCTGGCGGCCAGCGGCCTGCTGCTGATGCCGCTGGTGCACGGCAACCTGCTGTTGTTGACGGTCGGCTTTGTCTTCGGCATCGGCCACGGGCTGCTGTTCCCCTCGCTTAACGCCATGGCGGTGCGCAACGAAGCCTACGCCGTGCGCGGCAAGATCACCGGCATCTTCACCGGCGGCATCGATGCCGGGATCTTCTGCGGTTCGCTACTGCTTGGGGTGATCGGCGAATTCGCCGGCTATTCGGTGCTGTTTGTCTGTGCCGGATTGGTGGTCTTGACCGGGCTGGGGCTGTTTCGTCTGCGGCCGAACTAGGTGGGATCTCGCGCAACGGCAGACCATGCGTCACCAGAGATAAAGCACAACGAAAAAGCCTGCACCCCAAACTGCGGCCAGGCTCCGTTTCGAGAATCGACTGTTCATCCGTATTGCTGCAATGCCCTACCGGCGGCCGGAATCAAAGTGCTTTCAAGGCCAAGGTCAGCGAATTGACGACCCTGAGAATGCGGCTACCTGAGTTGCAGATTGACCAGTATCATGGCTAACGCCATGAAAATTATCAGGAACGCCACCGGGAGAATATGCACCAGAAGCATATGGCGAAATTTTTTCATCATGAACATCCTGCGAATGTTGTGTTTGCGTATACAAATAATGCATTAAGGATGCCAGCGCTCAATGAATGTAATTTCAGCCACTTGACTCCTCATCTTGCTGAAGTGTGGCATTCGTCAAATAATCTTACAGCCAGACTGTGGCAAAACATCAACGCTGCCACACCACGGCAGAACGTCAGGCAAGGCTAAACTCGGCCCAGACCGGGCAGTGGTCCGAGGGTTTCTCCATCCCCCGCAGCTGGTAATCAATACCGCTGTCGGTGCAGAGATCATAAAGCGGTTTGCTGGCCATGATCTGATCGATCCGCAAGCCGCGCTTCGGCTCGGCATCGAACCCCTTTGAGCGGTAATCGAACCAGCTGAAGCGATCGGTCACCTCGGGGTACTGCTTGCGGAAGGTGTCCTGCAACCCCCAGTTGCAGATCTGCTCCAACCACTCCCGCTCTTCCGGCAAAAAACTGCACTTGCCGGTGCGCAACCAGCGCTTTATGTTGTCGGCACCGATGCCGATATCGCTGTCACGCTGGGAGACATTGATGTCCCCCATCACCACCAGCAGTTCATCCGGGTCGGCCTGGGTTTCCAGCCAGCGTTGCAGGTTGGCGTAAAAAGCACGTTTGTTCGGAAATTTTTCCGGGTGATCGCGACTCTCCCCCTGGGGGAAATAACCATTGACCACCCGCAGGCTGCGCCCGTCGGCAAGCGGATGACGGCTGATAATGAGCCGGCGCTGATGGTTGGGATCTTCGTCAGGAAAACCTTTCTGAGCGTCGATCGCTGCAACCTTCGACAGGGTGGCAACGCCGTAATGCCCCTTCTGGCCGTGGTGGATCACCTGATAGCCGAGATGTGCGATCATCTCCAGCGGGAACTCGCTGTCGTGCACCTTGGTCTCCTGCAGACCGATGATATCCGGCTGGTGCTGCTCGACCAGAGCTTGCAGTTGATGCGGACGGGCGCGCAGACCGTTGACGTTAAACGAGATGATTTTCACAGCGGGCTCCTTTTTTCAGCGGCATAAAAAGCCGACAATCTCATCGATAAATTCAGCGCCGTAGCGCTGTAGCTTGGCCTGACCGACGCCATTTATCTGCAATAAGGCATCGTCATCAGTCGGCAGGATCGCCGCCATTTCAGCCAGGCTGGCGTCACCGAACACGACGTAGGGCGGCACCCCATCGCGATCGGCGATCTGCTTGCGCCGGACCCGCAGCAGGTTGAACAGTTCCTGATCGTATTCCAGCCCGGCGATTTTACGCTCCGGCTTCTTCTTGCGGCCAGGCTTAACCCGCGGGCGGGTGATGGTCAATTCAGCGTCACCGCGCAACAGTGGACGCGCCGCTTCGGTCAGCTTCAGAACCGAATAATTGGCGATATCCTGCTCCAGATAGCCGTGGTGAATCAGCTGCCGCAACAGATGGTTCCAGTGGTCCTGACTCTGGTCGCGACCGATGCCGTAGGTCGACAGCTGCTCGTGCCGCAGCTCGAACACCCGCTGGGCCTTGGAGCCCCGCAACACCTCGATGACATGGCCGATACCGAAACGTTGTCCGACACGGTACACGCAGGAGAGTGCCTTGCGCGCATCTTCGGTGACATCGTAACGCTCCGGCGGGTTGAGACAGATGTCGCAGTTGCCGCAGTCTTTTAGCAGCGTTTCGGCAAAGTAACCGAGCAGCGCGCGCCGGCGACAACTGCCAGATTCGGCATAGGCGACCATGGCGTTTAACTTATGGATCTCGATCCGGTTCTGCTCCGGATTACCCCCCTTTTCGATCAGACCGCGACTGATGGCGATATCGCCGTAGCCAAACAGTAGCAGCGCTTCGGCCGGCAGGCCATCCCGACCGGCGCGGCCGGTCTCCTGATAATAACTTTCGATATTTTTCGGCAGGTCGTAGTGAACCACGAACCGCACGTTCGGCTTGTCGATCCCCATGCCGAAGGCAACGGTGGCGACAATGATCTGCAGATCGTCGCGCAGAAAGCCATCCTGCACCTGACGGCGCTGCTCGGCTGGTAATCCGGCATGATAGGCAGCGGCGCTGATGCCGTCATGCTGCAGCTTCTCTGCGACCTCATCCACCCGTTTACGACTTAAACAGTAGACGATGCCTGACTCTTGCTGACGGGATTCGAGAAAGGCGCTGAGTTGCAGGTAGGGTTTCGCTTTGTCGATCACCGTGTAGCGGATGTTCGGTCGATCGAAACCGGCAACCACCTGACGAGCGTCCTGCAATTGCAGGCGTTGCAAAATATCGAGGCGGGTCTGCTTTTCTGCGGTCGCGGTCAATGCAACCATCGGCACCTGTGGGAACAGCTGCCGTAATCGACCAAGCTGGACGTATTCAGGGCGGAAATCATGCCCCCACTGGGAGACACAATGCGCTTCATCGATGGCGAACAATGCTACCTGCAGATCATTCAGGCGTGCCAGAAAATCATCGCTGAGGAGCCGCTCCGGTGCGACATAAAGCAGATCAAGCTCACCGGCATGCAGCCTGGCCAGAACCTGCCGGGCTTCGGCCGCGAGCAGCGATGAATTGTAACAGGCGGCGCGCACCCCGTTGGCCAGTAGCGCGTCGACCTGGTCCTTCATCAACGAAATCAGCGGGGAGACGACGATTGCGACGCCAGGGCGATGCAGGGCCGGAATCTGATAGCAGAGAGATTTACCGCCGCCGGTCGGCATCAGCACAAAAGCATCCTGCCCGGCGATCAGATCACGGACAACCTCTTCCTGATAGGGGCGAAAAGACTGGTAACCGAAAACCTGCTGTAGCGTTTCAAGGACACCGCTGTTGGCGTTCATTGCGTTGGGCATTTAATAAGCTGTCTTCAAAGGTTGTATTCGCTGCGGCGACGTTCGAGCAGCTCGGTTGTCTGCCGATTCTCTACGACCAGCGTGTTCGGGTCAACCCCGGTCGCATCAATGGCAATTCTGCCGCTATCCTGATAAATTCGGCTGCTTGACAGCTGATTGATCGAACGCCACCAGCATTGCGAGAATGAGCGCAAGTCGATGTCTTCATCCAGCAACACCAGCAGCCGTGCTTTCGCCAGCGGGCTCTGGTTCCAAAGATTATCGATCAGCTCACGATTAGCGACTGGCGGTTGGGGTGCGACCGAAAGCAGACTGACGCCGTGAAAGAGAGTTTCAAGTGGCATCTGCAGGTCGCGTATCTGAGGATAATCGATCTTCAGCATTTCACGCAGCAGCGCCTCATTGGCCTCGCCAAGGAAGATATTTTCACTCGGCGGCGGACCGACGACGGTGATCGGAACGATCGGCTGCTGGCGATGTGTGACCGCTGTGACCTGCATGACTGGGCAATCAGCGCGGCTCACGTAGCGACCGGTGTGGTTTCCAAATGGTCCCTCGTGGCAACTGTCACCAGGCCTGATCTCCCCTTCGATGACAATTTCCGTCATTGATGGGACTGCCAACGGTTGACTGATGCAGTCCGCAAATTGGTATCTGGTCTGAAACAGTTGCTGACAAAAACTGAATTCATTACAGCCGCTGGGTAGCGGAGCAGCAGCAGCCCAGAGCCAGGCAGGATCACCGCCAAGCAGCAAGCTGACCGGCAGCGGTTGTTGTAAGCGCTGCGCTGCGCAAAAATGTTCTGCGGCGCCGGAGCCTGTTGAAAAATTTATCGCGATGCGATCCGCGCCCAGAATCTGGGCGCGATACAGACCAAGATTTATTGCTGCGGTTTCTGGATGACTGGAAAGCAGCAGTGCGAGAGTCAGGTAAGGTTTTATTTCCCCTGGCCAACTGCGAATAGCTGGCAGCGCGGTGACGTCTGTCGCGGCAATGACCTGCTGGCAGTCCGGAGAAGACAGATGAACTGGCGCACAAACTGAGTCCACAAGCAAGCGCTGTTGCGCAGTTCCAGTTCTGGCGTGCAGATAGCTCGACAACCGCTGCCTGAATTGCGCAAAAGAACGGGCCCCCAGCAGTTGTGCGGTCCGCGCTTCGTTCCCGAACAGGTTGGCAACCAGCGGAAATCCTGAACCCTTTATCTGTTCAAAAAATATCGCTCGATTATCCTTACCAAGGCTGAACTCACGGCGACAGAGCGCCGCAACTTCAAGCTGAGGATCGACCTGCGCCCTGATCCGCCTGAGTGAATTACTGCTTTCCTGCTGAAGAATAAACGTCTGAAGATCCATCCCGACAGTCTACCCTATCTCCTTTAGGCAGAAATAAAAAAAGCCCCTCGAACTTCGAGGGGCTTTGAACTTTCTATCTTACGTTGCTCAGAATCCGGCGAGCTTGGCCAATTCCATGACCGGTCCGGGCAGAATCCCCAACCAGAGCACACCAGCAATCGAAACAATGATCGAAATAGCGGTGGCAGGATTGATCGAGACCCAGCTGAAATCTTCCTGCGGATCCTTGAAGTACATGTGCACCATGACCCGCAGGTAGTAGTAGAGCGACACTGCCGAGTTGAGCACGCCAATAACGGCCAGCCAGATGTAGCCGGAATCAACAGCAGCGGCAAAAATGTAGAACTTGCCGGTAAAGCCAGCTGTCGGCGGCAGCCCCATCAGTGAGAACAGGAAGATACAGAGAGCGATGCCCAAAAATGGTTTTTTGTAACCCATCCCGGAAAGGCCATCAACTGTCAGATTTTCTTCGCCCTGCTTGCCGACCAGAACCAGGACCGCGAAAGCACCCATATTCATGAAGGTGTAAACCAGCATGTAGAACAGGATACCGGAAAATCCGATATCACTCCAGGCCACCAGACCGACCAGCGCGTAACCAGCGTGCGAGATCGAGGAGTAAGCGAGCATGCGCTTAATGTCCTGCTGATTCAGAGCGATGAAGTTACCGATGGTCATGGTCAGAACTGCCAGAACCCAGAAGAGCGCGGTCAGATCGTCCTGAATGTCTTCCAGTGCCACGAAGGTGACGCGCATGAAGGCTGCAAAGGCAGCGGCCTTGGCACCGGCGCTCATGAAAGCAGTCACCGGGGTCGGTGCGCCCTGATAAACATCCGGGGTCCACATATGGAAAGGAGCAGCAGCAACTTTGAAAAGGAAACCGGTCAACAACAGGAGGCCGCCAGAGATGAACATCAGGTCGGAGGAAACCCCTTCGGTGCTGCGGACAAATTCAGCAATCCCATCAAGCTTGGTGGTTCCGGTAACTCCGTAGAGCAGAGCGACTCCGTAGAGCATGAAACCAGTCGAAAACGCACCGAGGAAGAAGTACTTCAGACCTGCCTCGTTGGACTTGGTCTGGTCACGGAAGAAACCGGCAAGCACGTAAAGTGAAACCGACAGAACTTCAAGACCGAGGAAGATCGTCATCAGGTCAGTGCCCGAAGCCATCCACATGGCGCCTGCTGTCGTGAACAGGATCAGCGGATAATACTCACCGACCGGGTAACCTTCACGCTTCAGGTAGTCATCCGACATCAGGATTGTCAGAGCTGCAGCGATCAGACAGATCATACTGAAGAAGGTCGCAAAATTATCGATGACAACACTGCCAGCAAAACCGGCCTGTGGATTATTCCAGCCTGACAGGGAGACGAAGCCAGTGACAACCAGTGCGATAATACTCAACCAGGCGACGTGTGTGGTTTTCCCACGTTGTGAGAAGACCGAAACCAGTAGTAACACCAAACCGAAACAGCAGAGTACCAGTGACGGCATGATGGCCTGCAGGTTCACATTCTGGATGGCTTCTTGTGCCAAATTTTCCATCGAACAGCTCCTCGGGAACCAGTTATAAAACTATCAACAGTTATTTAAATTCAATCAGCGTTGCAATTTCCGGCTGCTGTACTTCTACCATCGCCACCTGTCTGCTCTCCATCTGCTTGATAAACTGCTCGAGCGCCGGATTCATTTTGTCGAAGAAGGTGTTCGGGTAAACACCGATCCAGAAAACGAACACCAACAACGGCAGCATGATGGCTATTTCACGTGAAGACAGATCCTTCAGATTCTCATTGGCAGGATTGGTGATCTTGCCGAACATGACCCGCTGGTACATCCAGAGCATATAAACCGCAGCAAAGATAACACCAGTCGTCGCGACAACCGCATACCAGCGCAGACCGGCTTCAAAAGCACCCATCAGCGCCAGGAACTCGCCGACGAAACCGTTAGTGCCGGGCAAGCCGATTGAAGAGAAAGTGATGATCAAAAAGATCGTGGCAAAAATCGGCATCTTATGCGCCAGACCACCGAACTCACTGATCAAGCGGGTGTGGCGACGCTCGTAAATAAAGCCGACGATAAGGAACAGTGCGCCGGTAGAGATACCATGATTAACCATCTGAATCATGCCACCTGCCAGCCCCTGCAGGTTCATGGCAAAGATACCGAGCATGACGAAACCGAGGTGAGCGACAGATGAATAAGCGACCAGTTTCTTGACGTCTTCCTGCATCATGGCGACCAGTGAGCCATAGATGATACCGATCACCGACAGGGTTGCCAGGAGCGGAATGAAGGTTGGCAAGGCGTCCGGAAACAGTGGCATCGCAAAGCGGATATAACCGTAGGTGCCCATCTTCAGCAGTACGGCAGCAAGAATGACCGAACCCGCAGTTGGTGCTTCAGTGTGTGCGTCCGGCAACCAGGTGTGCAGTGGGAACATTGGGACCTTGATCGCGAAGCTGAAACCAAAGGCCAGGAACAACCAGTATTGTGCGTGGTATGGAATGTCCAACTTGTAGAACTCAAGAATACCGAAGCCATTTGCTGGCGACATGCCGGACTGAATCGCGTAGTAGTAGACGAACATGATCGCTACCAGCATCAACAGTGAACCAACTGCGGTATAGATGAAGAACTTGACTGCAGCGTAGATGCGGTTTTTCCCGCCCCAGATACCGATCAGGAAGTACATCGGAATCAGCATCAATTCCCAGAAGATGTAGAAGAGGAACAGATCAAGGGAGACGAAAGCACCGAGCATGCCGGTTTCAAGCAGCAGCAGCAGAGCCATGAAGCCTTTGGTATGTTTCTCGACCGATTTCCAGGTAGAGAGTACAGCAATCGGCATGATGAAGGTCGTCAACATGACCAGCCAGAGGCTGATACCATCGACGCCGATGCTATAGTTCATCTGGAAGAAGCTGCCAATTTTGATCCACTCGTAGAATTCACGGTAATGCATCCCGCCAGAAGTGGCGAAAGCATTGTCAAATGCCAGAGGCAGACTGATGGCGAAGGTAATCAGGGTCACCACCAGGGTGAATCCTTTAAGTAATCCGTCGTTGTCCCGCGGAATAAAGAGGATGAACAACATCCCCAGTAGCGGGAAGAAAGTCATTATGCTGAGAAGATAATCGGCCATGAAGAATCGCTCCTTGTAGCTTTATCGTATTCGCTGGCGAACTGTTTAACCGAGGACGTAATAGCCGACGATCACGACTACGCCGACCACCATGGCCACAGCGTAGTTATGCAGATAACCGGACTGGGAATAACGCAGCCCAGCACCAATACCTTTGACCACCCAGGCACAGCCGTTGACAATGCCGTCGACAACCTTCACGTCAAATCCGCGCCAGAGGAAGATCCCCAGCTTCTTGCAAGGATTGACGAACAGGAAGTCATACAGCTCATCGATGTACCATTTATTGAAAACTGCTTTGTGCAGACCGGAGAAGGCTGCAGTAAATTTGCCTGGCAGTTCCGGTTTTTTCAGATACATCACAGTCGCAGAGCCAATACCAACCACGGCGATAAGTACCGACAGAACCATCAACGCAATCTCTAAAGATGCGCTGCCGTGTGCCTCAATCTGATGGAGCTGCTGAGCCTGACTGAAAACCGGGGCCAGGAAATCATTCAACTTGTTGCCGACATGCATAACGTCAATCGCATGCGGAATGCCAATCAGACCACCGACTGTTGCCAGTCCAGCGAGTACCACCAGCGGCAGAGTAATGACCCATGGGGACTCAGGGATATGGTTCTTGGCTTTAGGGTGCGTCTTTTGCTCGCCGTAAAAGGTCATGTAGAGACAGCGAAACATGTAGAATGCTGTCATACAGGCGGCGATCGCACCAACGATCCAGACGATCATGCTGCCGCGGGTCGAAGCGAAGGTCCACCAGAGGATCTCATCCTTGGAGAAGAAGCCGGAGAAAAATGGGATACCGGCAATGGCCAAACAGGAGATACCGAAAGTTGCGTGAGTGACCGGCATGAATTTCCGCAGACCACCCATGTTACGCATATCCTGCGGGTCATCGTGCAGGTGTGCGTGATGATACGCGTGGTGCATACCGTGAATAACCGAACCTGAACCGAGGAACAGACAGGCTTTGAAGAATGCGTGAGTCATGAGATGGAAGATACCGGCAGTGAAAGCGCCGACACCCATCGCCATGAACATGAAACCAAGTTGGGAAACCGTCGAATAGGCAAGCACCCGCTTGATGTCATTTTGGGCGAAACCGATACTGGCAGCAAAGATCGCTGTGGCGGCACCGACGAAAGCAACAACCATCATCGTCGTCGGTGACATGGCAAACAGGATGTTCATCCGGCCGATCATGTAAACACCAGCGGTAACCATGGTCGCCGCATGGATCAGTGCGGAAACCGGGGTCGGGCCTTCCATCGCATCAGGCAACCAGGTATAGAGCGGGATCTGTGCCGACTTGCCGGTTGCGCCGAGGAAAAAGCACAGGGTCACAACCGTCACCAGCAATCCGCCACTCTGCAGCAGATGAGCGTTCTCGGAAATCTCAACAAAGTTAAGAGTCCAGACTCCCTTGCTACCGAGGGCCCAGAACAGGGTCAGCAGACCGCAGAGGAAACCGAAGTCACCAATACGGTTGACTACGAAAGCCTTCTTGGCGGCATCACCGGCGCTCTTCTTTTCGAAGTAGTAACCGATCAGCAGGTAAGAACAGAGACCGACACCTTCCCATCCGATAAACATGACCAGGGCGTTGTTCCCCAGCACCAGCATCAGCATTGAGAAGCAGAACAGGTTCAGGTAGCTGAAGAAACGGTAGAAGCCAACTTCGCCATGCATGTAGCCGATTGAGTAAAGATGGATCAGCGAGCCGACGCCGGTCACTACCATGATCATCAGGGCAGAGAGCGGATCGAGCAGAAAACCCCAGTCGACCTGAAGGTCGCCGACCGACATCCATGATGCGACGACTTGCTGGTGAACCTTGACGTCATCTCCGAGCAACTTAATTAAGTAGCTGCAGGAGACTACGAAGGAGCTGAAAATTGCCAGGGTTCCAATCCCACCAATCACCGCTTCATTTTTGATCTTCTTGCCGAACAGGCCGTTGATAATCGACCCAACCAGCGGGAAGAACGGGATGAGCCACAGATAACTGTAACCTTGCATCAAACTCTCCTATTTGCTGAAAATATCCGTTAACGGATAATTACCATTTGAGCATGTTGAAATCGTCAACATCGATCGAATCTTTATTGCGGTAGAACGCAATCATCAATGCCAGGCCAACAGCTGCTTCAGCGGCGGCAACAGTCATAACAAAAAAGACAAAGATCTGACCGTCCATGTTGCCGACGTGGCGTGACAGGGCGATGAAGGTCAGGTTTACCGAGTTGAGCATCACCTCAATGCACATGAAGATGACAATGGCATTTTTTCGGGTCAGCACACCATAGCTGCCGATGCTGAACAGGATGGCACTCAACAACATGTAGTGACTTGTATCAATCATGATCTATCTCCCAACCGTAACCCGGTTAAACTTTGCGCTTAGAGAGAACGACAGCACCAACAATTGCTACCAGCAACAGGATCGAAGCGATCTCGAAGGGGAGCAGAAAGTCAACAAACATGGCCCTGCCGATCAGTTCGGTGTGACCATAACTCTCGATCACAGCACTGGTAATATCACCTCCGGTACCAGTTGCGTTACCGTTGCGCAGGAACACATTTGCAACGATCAGCAGCAACACCGACAGGACACCGCCAGCAACCATGCCGTGGGTGTAGCGGCTCTTAACCGCAGTCCCCAAGTTCAGCAGCATGATGACAAAGACAATCAGCACCATGATTGCACCGGCGTAAACCATAATCTGGATTGCCGCCATGAAGGGCGCTTCCAGCATCACGTAGAAAACCGCCAGGCAGATAAAGTTGGTTACCAGGCACAGGGCGCTGTTAACTGGGTTCCGGCAGTTGGTAACAAAAAACGCTGCTAAAACAGCTACCAGTGCGGTCAGATAAAAAAGGATGGCTTCCATTTATTCGCTGCTCCTTTTTACGACTTTAAAAGACGTGCTTTATCGAAGTTAAAATCGGACCGCTTGAAGTTGGCCAATTCGTAAGCATCGGTCATCTCAATGGCTTCCACCGGACAGGCTTCTACACAGTAACCGCAGAAGATACAGCGCAGCAGATCGATCTCGTAAACTCTCGGGTACTTTTCTCCCGTCTCGCTCTCGGCCGATTCAACAGTGATGCACTTGGCAGGGCATACGGTCGGGCAGAGATAACAGGCCACACATTTCTCACGGGTCTGGGTCGGGACCAGGCGATGTAAACCACGGAAGCGGGGCGACATTTCGAGCTTCTGCTGTGGATACTGCACCGTTGTACAGTTACCTGGCAGCAGATGCTTCAGCGTAATACTCAGGCCTTTGGCAAACTCTTTAAACATAATCTATCCTCTACGCAACGTGGTTGTTACTGCCAGAGAAGAACCGCAACACCGGTGATCACAATATTTGCCAGTGACAAAGGGAGCAGGATTTTCCAGCCCAAAGTCATCAGCTGGTCATAACGGAAGCGAGGGAACGTCGCCCGGATCCAGATCATAAAGAACATGGCGGCAAAGACCTTCAGCAAGAAAGCGATTGGTCCAGGGATGATCCCGAGGCCGTCCCAGCCACCCAGAAACAGGGTTGCGCCGATCGCGGAAACGGTCACCATGTTCGCATACTCGGCCATGAAGAAGAGCGCATACTTCATCGATGAGTATTCGGTACAGAACCCGGAGACCAGCTCTGTCTCAGCTTCCGGAAGGTCAAACGGGGTCCGGTTAATTTCCGCCATACCGCTGATAACGAACAGTCCAAATGCCAGCGGCTGGGTGAAGATGTACCAGTTGGGGATAAAGCTCAAGGATTCAAGTCCCCAGAGCGGTCCCTGCTGGGCAGCAACGATGCCGCGCAAACTGAGGGTTTCGGAGAGCATGAAAACAGCGATGATCGCTAGGCCGGCTGCCAACTCGTAAGAGATCATCTGCGCCGTAGAACGGATACCACCAAGCAGCGAGTATTTGCTGTTCGAAGCCAGACCGGCAAGAACGATCCCGTAGACTCCCAGCCCGGCCATGGCCAGGATGAAGAGGATACCGATGTTCAGGTCAGTCACCTGCAGCGGGATCAGGTAAGTCACACCGTCGTAGGTGACGTTGAGGTCGCCGCCGAAAGGGATAACCGCGATCGAGATGAACGCCGGAGCCAGGATCATCATCGGCGCCAGAATAAAGGCAAAAGTATGTGCCTCTGACGGGATGATATCCTCTTTGAAAAACAGCTTCAGACCATCGGCGATCGGCTGCAACAAGCCCTTGGGGCCTGTCATCGTGGGCCCCATCCGGGTTTGCATCCGGCCGATAACCTTACGCTCTACCCAGGTCGCATACGCAACGATCAGAATCGTCACAATGAAAGCCACCATGATCTTCGCCAGCATTGCTGCAGTGAAAAGCAAGGGGCTGTTTGAGAGTGTCAAAACCTCTGGCGTCATGACCATCCTCTTCCTTAAAGTCTATGGCATTGCTGCCGTAATCAGCCGGTAAGAATTACCGACAACCCAATAAAGTCTGTTACTTAACAGGTTCCACGACAATGGCTGCCTGGCCAGTGTAGATACTGTTCAATTCAAGTTGTGCGAAGTGGTAAGGAGCAAACATGACCCCTTTTGGTAACCGACGATCAACTTTCACTTTGGCCTGAATCTCGCCGCCAGCGGCTTTCAGTTTCAGCAGATCGCCTTCTGCCAGCTTCAATTCAGCAGCATCCTCACGACAGAGCTCGATGTAAGGCTCGGTAACAACCGCCATCGGCCCTTTTGCATAGGTCGAAACGGTGCCGCTGTGATACAGGGAACTACCGACCAAAAGCTGATATTTGCCTGCCAGTTCAGTGGCACCAGCGACCGGAACCAGCTGCTTTACTTTCGGCTGCTGAATATCGCCACCCCAGACGTAGCCCTGTGGACCGACCATCTCAAGGTTGACCATTTCGTATCCAGGAGTCGCTGCGGCAAGGGCTGCAAACACCTCAGCAGCGGTAGCCGGAGCTTTACCACCAAACGCCTGAATCAGCTGCTGCAGGATGGCGAAATCGGTCTTAGCTTCACCCGGCGACTTGATACCAACGCGCAGCCGCTGAATCCGGCGCTCGGCATTGGTAAAGGTGCCGTCTTTCTCGGCGAACGAGGCTGCCGGGAACACCACGTCAGCTTTCTGAGCTGACGGGGAGAGGTACAGGTCCTGTACCACCAGAAAAGAGGTTTCCAGTGCTTTCGAGACCAGAGCGCGATCCGGGTAAGAGGTCAACGGATCCTCGCCTAGCAGGTAAAGGGCCTTGAGCTCGCCCTTGCCGGCGGCAGCCAGCATCTGCTGTGCACCGAGCCCTTTTTTCCCAGGGGTGATCGACTGGTCGATAGCGCCCTGGCTGTTGGCTTTTTCGCCGCAGACATAGAGTCCGGACCCCTGGCGACCGGCGATTCCGGTCAAAAGGGCCAGATTTGCCGCCGCAATGCCGAGCTCTTTGCTGTAAGCCGTATAGGGAAGACCGTAGGCAAGCAGGATTGCAGCGTTCTCTGCCTGAGCCAGTTCACGCGCTGCTTGTTTGATCGCCTCAACTCCGACACCAGTAGCGGCAGCGACAGCATCGACTGAATAATCCTTCAATGCCTCTTTAAAGTCTTCCAGCCCCGCAATCGCATCCGTCTTGGCCAAACCCTGGTCGAACAATGCCGAGCAGAGACCGTTGAGCAGGTTCAGCTCCATGCCCGGCTTGTGCAGCATGGTTCTGGCGTTAGGCAATTTGGTGAATTTGCCACGCTTGTCGGCAATGACAGTCAGCTTGGCGTCATTGCGACGAATCGCCTGATTGACAACCATACCGAAAACCGGATGTGTTTCGTAAAAATCAGAGCGGATCGAAAGAATTGCAGTACAGTTTTCGACCTGCGGGAAGGTTGCAGTAGAAGATTGCAGACCAAGCGTCTGCTGAAGACCCTCGGTCAAGCCCTTATAACACTCACCACCTGAGTGATCGAGGTTTTCGGTACCCAGGGTTTTTGCCAGAGACTTAACCAGAAACAACTCTTCGTTGGTCAGTCGTGCACCGGAGATAACCCCAAGTTTTTCACCAGCCTCTTTGAACCCGGCAACCGCAACCTGAATAGCATCGGTCCAACTGGTTTCGACCAGCTTGCCGTTTCTGCGCACCAGCGGCTGAGTCAGACGTTTTTTGTTGTTGACAAAGGATGCACCAAAACGGCCACGGATACAGAGATTGCCGTCGTTGACACCAGTTTTGTCGTTAAAGCGGATCGTCTGTACCTCATTGTCTTTGGTTCCCATGGTGACAGTACAACCATTACCGCAGTAACCACAGACCGAATCGACCTCTTTGAGCTGCCATGGCCGAGCCTTGAACTTGAACGGCCGCGGCAGGATCGCGCCGACCGGACACATGGAGACACACTGACCGCAGAATTCGCAGTTCAAACCACGGTCGAACGCGGTCGCGATCTTGGTTTCAAAGCCACGATTGATAAAAGAGTAAGACCCATAACCGACAATCTCGTCACAGACCCGGACACACTTACCGCAAAGCACACAACGGTTCATGTTTCGTTCGATCAACGGGTTGATTTCATCGGTCGGCAGGTCGAACTTTTCACCTTCAAAACGGTTGGTAACCACTTCGTATTCGTAGGTCAAGTCCTGCAGGTCGCATTCGCCGGCCTTATCACAGATCGGGCATTCGACAACGTGGTTGACCAGCAGAAACTCAAGCACGGTCTTGCGGACCTTGCGGATCTCTGCCGACATGGTGTTGACAACCATCCCCTCAGTGACCGGAGTCGTGCAGGAGGGAATCAGGCGCCCCTTCATCTGCTCCACTTCCACCAGGCAAACCCGGCAGGCTCCGTAAGGCAACAGCTTCTTGGCGTAGCAAAGCACCGGGATATTGATGCCGAGCTCTTTAGCCGCCTCGTAAATCGTTGCGGTTTTGCTGACCTTAATTTGCTTTCCGTCAATCGTAAGATTAACCATCTTAACCTCGTAGCAACTCAATAACAGTGAGTGTGACTAATCGATAGCCATGAAACGGCAGGCGTCGTAGCAGGAGGTACACTTGGTGCACTTCTCCAGGTCGATGTAAGCCACCTTGCCCTTTTCCCATTCGATTGCGTCAACCGGGCAAACACGCGGGCAGATACCACACTTCTTGCATTTATCCTCAATGACACGGAAATGCAGCAGCGGCTTACAGGAGTGCGAAGGACACTCGCCATCCTTGATGTGGGTCTCGTACTCATGACGGAAATAACGAATCGTCGACAGAACCGGATTTGGTGCCGTCTGGCCAAGGCCGCAGAGCGAGCTCTTCTTGATATCGTAGGCCATGTCTTCAAGCATCTCGATATCACCTTCGCGCCCCTTGCCCTCGGTGATCCGCTCAAGAATCTCAAGCATGATCTTCAGACCGATCCGACAAGGGATACACTTGCCGCAGGACTCAACCCGGGTGAAGTTGAGAAAGAAGCGGGCGATGTCGACCATACAGGTGGTTTCGTCCATGACGACCAGGCCACCAGAACCCATCATCGCACCAGCCTTGATCAACGAATCGTAGTCGACCTGTGCGTCCAGGCCCTCAGCCGGCAAGCAACCACCGGATGGCCCCCCCGCCTGAACCGCTTTGAACTTGCGGTTATTCTCGATACCACCACAGACATCGTAGATGACTTCCTTCATGGTGGTACCGGCCGGAACTTCGACCAGACCGGTGTGCTTGACCTTGCCGGTCAAGGCGAAAATCTTGGTGCCCTTGGTTCCTTCGGTACCGATGGAGTTATACCAGTCAGCGCCGTTGTAGAAGATGTAAGCAACGTTGGCAAAGGTCTCAACGTTATTGATATTGGTCGGCTTAGTCCAGAGTCCGCGCACCGCCGGGAAGGGCGGACGGGGGCGGGACATGCCGCGATGGCCTTCGATGGAAGCCATCAGTGCGGTTTCTTCACCACAGACGAAGGCACCAGCACCTGCCTTGATCCGCATATCCAGGTCGAAACCCAGCCCCATGCAGTTCTTGCCGAGAAAACCTTTTTCGTAACAGGTATCGATCGCCAACTGTAAACGCTTGATCGCCAGCGGGTATTCTGCCCGGACATAAACATAGGCAAAATCACAACCGATAGCGTAAGCACCGATCATCATCCCTTCGATCAACCCATAGGGATCGCCTTCGAGAACCGAACGGTCCATAAACGCGCCCGGATCCCCCTCGTCGGCATTGCAGATCAGATATTTGTGATCTCCAGGGGTCGCCTTACAGAAAGACCACTTAACCCCGGTCGGGAAACCACCGCCCCCTCGACCACGCAGACCAGATTTCTTGACTTCTTCGATGACCTCGTCCTGAGTCATGGTGACCGCTTTTTTGATCCCCTTGAAGCCATCGTGCGCCAGGAAATCATCGAGACTTTCCGCATCGATGGTGCCACAGCGGGAGAAGATGATCCGCTGCTGCTTTTCGAGGAATTTTGAATAGTAGGGACCAGCGACCTTTTTGGCGATCGGCTCATTGCCGAGAATGTGCTCATCAACAATCTGCGGGACCAGATCAGCTGTGACAAAATCGTAAGTCACCGGATCCTTTCCTGGGACACAGACATCAACCAGCACATCGTTGGCGCAAAGACCGCGACAACCGGTGCTACTGACAGCACAGGCACTCCCGATCTGAGCGGCGACACCCTTCTTCTCGAATTCTGCTTCGAAAGCGGCAACGACATCGGCAGCGCCGGAAGCCAGACCACCAGTTCCGGTACAGATCAGAATTTTCAGTTTTTCAGCAGTTTCGGACATAAATCTATCCTCAATACCATGCACGGTTGAATGGCGGAATCAGCCCATTGCCTTATATTTTTCCACGACTTCGCCCGTCTTCTGGACGCTGATGCTGCCGTAGGTTGCATCGTTCACCATGATGACCGGTGCCATACCGCAGGCACCGATGCAGGCAACATACTCAGCCGTAAACAAAAGATCCTCAGTGGTTTCGGCGTGGCCGATGCCAAGCTTTTCTTTGATGGCGTCGCCGATCCGGCCGGCGCCCTTAACGTGACAGGCGGTTCCCATGCAGACACGGATGATGTACTTGCCACGTGGCTTCAGATGGAACTGGGCGTAAAAAGTTAAGACACCATAAATTTGACTGCTATAGACGTTCAGTCGTTCTGCCGCCAGGTGCACGGTGGCCTCAGGAATATAGCCGTACGCTTCCTGAATCCCCTGCAGGACCGGCATCAGATTGCCGTTCATCTCCAGATACTTGTCGATGACCTTGTTCGCTGCAGTCAGATCGATTTCTTCTTCTACTGCTTCTACCTGCGCTACGGTTTCCGTCATGTTGTCCTCTTGTCTCATCACAACTTGAACGTTAACGGTCAATTTCACCGAGAACGATATCGAGGGTACCGATAACAGCAATAACATCTGCCAGCAGTTTGCCTTCAACCATCTGCGGCAGACCCTGCAGATTGACAAACGATGGCGGCCGAACCTTCATCCGCACCGGCATCGGCGAACCGTCAGAAACCAGATAGTAGCCAAGCTCACCCTTAGGCGCTTCGATGCCCTGATAAATCTCGCCTGGCTCGGGAGAGAAACCTTCAGAGACAATTTTGAAGTGATGGATCAGACCCTCAATAGTGTCAACCACGCTCTTTTTCGGTGGCAGACAGACTTTCGGGCAGTCGGCCAGGATCGGGCCGGGCTTCAGCTTATCGAGTGCCTGCAGGATAATCCGACTGGATTGACGCATCTCGTCGAGACGACACTTGTAACGGGCGAAGGTGTCGCCCTCTTCACGGACCGGAACTTCGAAATCGTAGTCTTCGTAACCGGAGTAGGGGTTATCGCGACGCAGATCCCAATCGACTCCAGAGGCGCGCAAGGCCGGCCCGGTGATACCGATATCGATGGCAGCCTCTGCACTGATATGACCAACACCCTGGGTCCGCAGCTGCCAGATCTTGTTACCTGTCAGCAGACCCTCATAGGTCTCAACGTGGCCAGGCATCGACTCGGCAAATTTGCGGATCTCTGCGTCCAGTCCGTCCGGCAGATCTTCTGACAGCCCACCGACGCGGAAATAGTTGGAGGTCATCCGGGCACCGGAGACTTTTTCGTAGATATCAGTAATCTCTTCACGCTCACGGAAACAGTAAAGGAACACCGTCATAGCGCCGATATCGAGAGCGTGACAGGCCAGCCAGACCAGGTGACTCTTCAAGCGAGTCAGCTCGGTAAGGATGACGCGAATCTGCTCAGCACGCTTAGGGATTTTGTCGGTGATACCGAGCAGTTTCTCAACTGCCAGCACATAACCGAGGTTGTTACTCATCGGCGCCAGATAGTCGAGCCGGTCGGTCAGCGGAATAATCTGATGGTAGGTGCGGTATTCCGAAAGCTTTTCGGTTCCACGGTGCAGGAAGCCGATATGCGGGGTCGCCTTTACGACGATCTCACCATCAAGTTCCAGGATCAGCTGCAACACGCCGTGAGTCGACGGGTGCTGCGGTCCCATGTTGATGATCATTGTTTCGGATTTAACTGCCATGTTAAGCCTCGTCCAGTGAAGGAATGTTATCGCGTCAGTTAGGAAAGACGGCCCTGATAGGGCTCACGGCCAGGACCCTGCAAAGGATAATCCTTGCGCAGCGGGTGACCTTCCCAATCGGCAGGCATCAGAATGCGGCGCTGATCGGGATGACCGTTAAAGCTGATCCCCATCAGGTCCCAACACTCGCGCTCATGCCAGTTGGCAGTCCCCCAGACAGTACTGACGGTATCAACCACGGCATTCTGCTCTTCAACCGGCACCTTGATCCGCAGGCGCTGCTTGGTCGCGATGTTGTAGAGGTTATAGACCACCATGAACCGGGGTGCCTTACCGAGGTAATCGACACCGCAAAGGTCAGTCAGCAGGTTGTAACCACAGTCATCACGCAGAAAGGTGCAGATCTCTACGATCGGCTCTTTTGCCACCGTCACCGTGGTTTCACCACGATGTTCGACAACATCCAGCACGGCAGTAGAAAACTTTGCCTTCAACTTTTCAACAATCGCTTGATCGCTCATTGTCTTGTCCCTGTTTAATGCTTACGGCCTATCAGGCCTCGGAGATCCGGTCGCCAACGCCAATAGCGGCACCAAAGGAATTGCGCTCCTTCATGATCTTCTCCTGCAGCTTCATCAAGCCGTAAAGAAGACCTTCCGGGCGGGGCGGACAACCGGGGATGTAAACATCAACCGGCAGGTACTCGTCAATCCCCTGCACAACGCTGTAGGTATCAAAAACGCCGCCCGAAGAAGCACAGGCCCCCATGGCAATAACATAACGCGGCTCAGGCATCTGCTCGTATACCGTCTGAATAACCGGCAGCATCTTCTTGGTGACGGTTCCGGCAATGATGATAACGTCAGCCTGACGTGGTGACGCACGGAACAGAACACCCATACGGTCCAGGTCAAAACGGGCAGCACCGGTTGCCATCATCTCGATCGCGCAACAAGCCAGACCGAAGGTCATCGGCCATAACGAACTGGCACGTGACCAGTTAACCAATTTATCAAGACTGGTGGTAATAAACCCGTCACCGAGGGTCTTGGCTTGGCTCACTCCTCCCATTCCAGAGCTCCTTTTTTCCATACGTAGATAAAGCCGACGAGCAGGATGATGATGAAGACACCCATCTCAATAAAACCAAAAACCCCCAGACGCTTAAACATAACCGCCCAGGGATACAGGAAAACTGCTTCAATATCGAACAGGATGAAGAGCATCGCAACGATATAGAATTTGATGGAAAACCGCTCTTGAGCGGAACCGAGCAGCGGCATCCCGCACTCGTAAGGAGCCAGCTTGACCGCACTGGGCTTCTTTTGTCCGATCAGGCGCGACATCACCACCGAACCAATTGCAAATGCGAATGCGATGCCGATCAGGACCATAATCGGCAAATATGTTTCCAGCATAAAACCCGCTCCTTCCATTGAAGAAATTGGACCGTTGCCTGTGGACGCACAGAGAGTTTTCACGTCACAGCGTGAGGAAAATTAGAATATTCAACACAACATGTCAAGGAAAAAATACAGTATACTGTATGCAATTAGTGGTCGCTAACTGGCTATAATTTATGACGTAATTACTGCTCTTTTCTGTCCTGACGCAAAACACAAAGGTGCAGGTTTTGCTATATATTGGACCCGAAACAAGGGTGGGTTTTAAATCAAACATTGTTTGATTTTCTAATGATCGAAGAAGTCGAGGTTTTTTGATTTCTGAGTTTTCAGGTCATGTATACGTTTTTTCTGCCCGGCATTTTGACAACCTTGCAACCCAGGTAAAAAAACAGAGGTTCGAACTTGCCACTGACGCTTGCATGCCCACCCCTTTGCACGGCAAAAAATGTTTTTTGCCATGCAAAGAACCAGAGGATTTTATTTCTCGAGCAGCGCCAGTAACTCATCTTGGGTGAATCGATATTGCCTGCGACAGTATTCACAGGTCACTTCTGCCGTGTGCTGCTCTGCGGCCATCGCCTGGACCTCTGTCGCGCCAAGACCGACCAGCATCTGCTCTATCTGCTGGCGGTTGCAGGGGCAATAAAAGGCCAGCGGGATCTCAGCCTGGACCCGAAAATCCAGCTCGTCGAACAGTTGCCCAAGAATTCCTGCCGGAGTCAGTCCTTTGCGCAACAGGCTGGTAACGGGCGGCAACTGTCGCAGCCGCTCGACCAGCAAGTCGACCCGCTCTTCATCCCCCGGCGGCAGCGCCTGAATCAGTAATCCGCCAGCAGCAGCCACCTGCCCTTCGCTGTTCAGTTCGACCCCCAACGAAACACTTGATGGAACCTGCTCAGAGCTGGTCAGATACCAGGCCAGATCTTCGGCGATCTCGCTGCTCTGCAACTGCAACATACTCTTATAGGGGGCCTTCAGCCCAAGATCCTTCCAGACATGCAGAAAGCCCGCCCTACCGATCGCACCGGCGACGTCAAAACGGTCCGCCTTTGGTGGCAATCCGGCCACCGGATTGCGAATCGAACCGCGCACCCGACCTTCAGCATCAGTCTCAACGCTCAACTTGCCGAGCGGGCCGTTCCCCTCAACCACCAGCGCCAGCCGCTGCTGCCCCTTTAACAGACAGCCGAGCAGCGCTCCGCCGGTCAATAGCCGTCCAAGCGCCACCGTGGCGGTCAGGTCGGTCTGCTGTTTTTGACAGATTTCCGCAACCAGCCCAGTGGTAACCGCCGCGACACCGCGCAGCAGGCCGTCCGAACTGACAATCCGTACCATATGATCCTGCATCTGCTCATCCTTAATGCTCTAAACGGTTTAATCCGCTTTATTGCGAAGGTTCTTTTCCACATCTTTCAATTGGGCGTTAACCCGTCCGGCAGAGACCGCCATGCACAGCCCCTGCACAGCACCAATCTCGTCTTCGCTGATCCCTTCTGCCCTGGCCACGCCAAGGTAATGTTCGAGTCAGGGATAACAGCCGGCGGTCATCGACGCCGCCAGGCCGACCAGCAGAGTGGTTTTACGGTCGAGGGTCGATTCGTCCCGAACCGCATCGTAAAATGCGCTGAAAGCCTTGCCGTTTTTCGCTGAAAGCATCATCAATCCTCCCGGTCAGGTTCGCAGACGATAGCCCTTGCCGATCAGCCAGGCCGCCCAGCAGAACAACGCGAAGGCAATGGTGCCGCTGACGCCAAAGGCCATCAGATAGCTGGTGTCGCCGACGCCGATCAGCGCGTGGCGGAAGCCATCGATCAGATAAAAGAGCGGATTTAAGTGGGATAGCGTCGCCCAGTGCTCGGGCAGAATCGAAATCGGATAAAAGACTCCGCCCAGATAAATCAGCGGCAGAATCAGAAAATTGCTGTACATCGACAGCGTGTCGAAATTGTGGGCAAAGATCGCCGCGATCAGGCCGAACTGGGCAAACAGAAAACTGGCCAGCATCGCCATCAGGATCGCCAGCAGCGGCTCCTGCCAGGGCAGCTCGGCAAACAGCGTCGAAATCAGGCAGACCACCGTGCCGACCAGCAGTCCGCGCAGCATCGCTGCCAGCGTGTAGGCCAGGATGAACTGTGGCGGAGTGACCGGCGTCACCAGCAGATCGACAATCCCGCCGAGATAGCGCGACATGAACAGCGATGACGAGGTGTTGGCAAAAGAGTTATTGATCACCCCCATCAGGATCAGTCCGGGGATGACGAACTGCGCATAGCTGAAACCTTCAAGCACGCTGAGACGCTCGCCCAAGGTCGCGCCGAAAACAAACAGGTAGAGGGACGCGGTAATGATCGGCGTCAGCAGCGTCTGCGAAGCGACCCGCCAGAAGCGCAGAATCTCTTTACGCAGCAGCGTGACAAAGGGGAGCCAGGGGTGAAACTGACGCGAGGAATCACTGGCCATTGGCGCCCCCCTTCATTCCGGTCAGCTGGATAAAAACCTCCTCCAAGCCGCTCTGGTCGGTTTCAATATCACGGATTCCCATCCCCAAGGCGCCGACCAGCGCCAGCGCCTTGCCGGCACTTTCGCCGGCGGGCAGATTAAGTAACAGCTGGCGACCATCCTCCTTGAGCTGCGGCCGGTAAGCTTCCAGACCGGTTGGCAGCGTTTGCAACGGCGACTCCAACCAGAGATGCAGCTGCCGGTTCGACAGCCGCCGTACCAGCTCGTAAGTCGGCTCAAGGGCGATCAGTTCACCGTGATTCATGATGGCGATCCGGTCGCACATCTCCTCCGCCTCTTCCAGATAATGGGTGGTCAACAGAATGGTCGTGCCGGCGCGGTTGATCTCGCGAACGAATTCCCAGAGGTCGTGGCGCAGCTCGACATCGACCCCGGCGGTCGGTTCATCCAGAATCAGCAGTTGCGGCCGGTGAATCAGCGCCTTGGCAATCATGAAGCGGCGCTTCATACCGCCGGACAGCTTGATCATCACCTTGGCCAGATGCGGACGCAGGCCAAGCTTGTCGATCAGCAGTTGCCGCCAGGCCGGATCATCCTTCACCCCGTAATAGCCGGCGTGCAGCTTGAGCGCCTGATCGACGGTGAAAAAGTTGTCGATGACAATCTCCTGATGGACCACGCCGAGCATCTGGCGGGTCTTGCGGTAATCACGCTGGTTGTCGAAGCCAAACGCGCTGATGCTGCCGGACTCAATCCGGCAGACGCCGGCAATCATATTGATGATGGTACTTTTGCCAGCGCCGTTCGGCCCGAGCAGGCCGAGAATTTCACCCTGCTTGATGGCTAGATCGACCCCCTTGACCACTTGGGTGCCGGCAAAGGACTTAGATAGGTTATTGATCTCCAGTGCATTCATGCCGCGACTATACATGCGCCGCCCATAGCTGGCAAGACGGCAAAAACCGCAGACAACGTTTGCCTTTCTCCCGGCAAACTTGCTACAAATACAGGAAAAGTATCGAGACTGTCCGGAGGGAAAATGAACAAGAAATTACTGCTGATTCTGGCGCTGCTCTGCCTCTGCCTGCCGCTGGCCGCCAGAGCCGCGGATGAGTCGGAAAATGCCGAAATCATTGCGCTGGAAATCCGCAACCTGTCGACCTCGGTCGATCGGCTGACCCGCCTGCTCTATGATCAGGGGCAGCAGCAAGCCGACGACCAGATTCTACGCAAACTCGATATCGCCGTCGCCTACCTGAACTTCCGCTCACGCCGGATCGAGCAGCTAGAGCGAGACCAGCAGCGCACCAGCGCGTCCAGGACCCGCTTTGAGGATGTGATCCAACAGTGGGAACAGCGCATTGAGCTGCTTGAAGCGCAGCGTGGCAACGCGCAAGGAATACAGAATGATAACGAAGCGGCGAATCAGGAAGCGCAGGAACAGCTGAAAATGCTCAAACAAAGGCTGGCCCGAGTCGATACGGAGCTGCTTGAATACGATAACAAAATCCTTGAGCTGCAGGGGCAACTGGACAACGTCGAAGCCTTTGTTGAACGCCATCTGGATATTCAATAACCCATGCTGCTACGCCCGATCAGCGCCTTTCTGATGGCCCACGCCTATGACTGGGCCATGCAGCGCAGCGAACGGCTCTGCCTGAGCAGTTGGCGCGCCGAACTGCTGAGCAATGCGCAGGGGCGGGTGTTGGAGATCGGTGCCGGCACCGGCATCAACCTGCAGCACTATCCGCCACAGACCGAGCTGATCCTCAGCGAACCGGACCGACACATGCGCGGCAAACTGCAGCGGCGCTTACAAAAAAACAACCAGGACCAACGACAACTGGTCAACTGGAGCGCGGATGCGATCGACCGGCCTGACGACTCAGTGGACAGCATCGTTTCCACCCTGGTGCTCTGCTCCGTCAGCGACCTGCAACAGAGCCTGGCTGAACTCTACCGGGTGCTGCGCCCGGGTGGCGCGCTGCTGTTTCTGGAACACGTTATCGCGCTAAATCCTGCGACGATCCGTTGGCAGCAGCGCATCGAACCGCTCTGGAGTTGCTGCTGCGGCAATTGCCGCCTGACCCGTGACACAGGCCAGGCGATAAAAACCGCCGGGTTTCTGCTGGAAAGCTGCACTGATGAAGCGCTGCCCAAAGCACCGGCAATTGTCCGCCGGACCATCCGCGGGCTGGCCCGTAAGCCGGATCTCGCTAGCAGCAACAGTACCGCAAGCCGCAACCAGGAGTTCGACTTTGCCGCATATCCAGCCTGCCCTTTCTGCAGCGGTAGTCGCGTCGGTAAAATCGTCTACGGCAAACCGGCCCTGACCCGCCACATCCTGCAAGGGCTGGAAACGGGCCAGATCATCTCTGGCGGCTGCACGCTGCAACATGACGCCCCACAATGGCACTGCCACCAGTGCCGCAAAGATTTCGGCCAACGGCCAACCAACGGAGCAACAACATGATCCCCTGGGAAAACCTCGGCAGCGCTGCAATCCCGAACACGAACAGCGAGCTACGCCTGTCGAAACGCGGCGAAGAATACTCGATCCGCGTCAACAACGCCGAGCTGATGAACAGCCGCGCCCACGGTTCCGAAGAAGCGCTGGCAGAATTGAGTTGTGCAAAGGTTGCCACTCGCGAAAATCCGCAGGTCCTGATCGGTGGCTTGGGAATGGGCTTCACCACCGCCGCCGCACTGCGACATCTGCCTGCGGATGCCGCAGTGACAGTCGCCGAACTGGTGCCGGGGCTGGTCGAGTGGAATCGGCAGATCTTCGGCCACCTGGCCGGCAACCCGCTGCAGGATCGCCGCGTCAATGTTGCGGTCGGCGATGTGGCAAAGCTGCTGAAAGAGGCCGAGCGCGCTTTTGATGCCATCCTGCTCGACGTCGATAACGGCCCGGAGGGCCTGACCCATCCGGATAATGACTGGCTCTACGCTCCGGGCGGACTGCGCGCGGCACGCAGGGCCCTGAAACCACAGGGCGTGCTGGCGGTCTGGTCGGTGGCCCCCGATTCACTCTTTACCAAACGCCTGCAGCAAGCCGGCTTTCAGGTCACCGAAACCCGTCCGCGTGCCGTCGGCAAAAACAAGGGCGCGCGTCACTGTGTCTGGCTGGCATCAATTTAAGGAGGGGTTAACCGTGCTGAGTCATGAATTTATCGACCTGTTAAAAGCGCTGGTCCGGCACCCGAGCGTGGTCGGCGCCGAGCATTCTTTCTTTCGCGTACTGCAGCGCGAGCTTGAGGAGCGTGGCGCGAACGTCACCTGGTACGAAGGGCTGCTGGTGGCACAGGGGAAACGACCGTTCAGCACCATGTTTTCGGCCCATATCGACCGTCATGGCCTGATCTGCACCGGGCCTAACGAATTTCAGTATGCCGCCTTCATCTCGGCCAATCGTACCGACCTGCTCAACAACTCCGTCTCCGAAGAGCTGATGACCAAAATCACCGGGCGCTTTCAGTCGGTGCCGGTGTTTGCCTATGAACCCTGGTCGGGGGTCTACCGCGGCAACGGAGTGATCAACCATTCGCACGTCTGCGAGTTCAGAAATAACCTGATCTTTGAGACCGAGGGGCTGGATACGGTGGTCGCTGGCACCCCGGTTGCCTTTAAGGACAAGCTTAAGATCAGTAACGGGCGCATGGAGGGACAGCTGGACAACGTCCTGACGGCGGCGGCGCTGGTGCATCTGTTCAGCAACGGCTTTGAAGGCACGGCATTTTTTACCGCCCAGGAAGAGGCCGGCAAAAGCTGGCGCTACCTGCTGGAGTGGTTCCGCCGCTTCGGTCGCTCGACCAACCGGCTGTTTGTCGTTGACACCAGCCCCTTCCCCAGCGTCGAAGCAGCCAACAACCAGCTGCTGGTGCTGCGGGAAAAAGACGCCAACGCCGCATTCAACAGGGAATCCACCAAGCTGCTTGAGCAGCTGTGCGAAAAGAATCAGCTCAGCTATCTGTATAAAAATCGCTACGTCGAAGCAGAGAATGCCAACCTGGTCGCCGCAGGAAAACATCCGCGCAGCCTGGGCAGCACCGAAATGGGGCGGATTATCGCCGCCTCCAACGGGCTGGTGGACGGCACCACGATCCAGATCCCGACCAGCGGTTATCACACCATGGAAGAATCGGCCGCCAAAGAATCGGTCGCCGCTTTTCTCCAACTGCTGACCGCGCTGGCCAAGGAATTCTAACCCGAGCCGCCTGACTGAGGAGCCGAACATGCAGACACGCATTACCGAATTGCTGGGGATCGAATATCCGATTGTTCAAGGTGGCATGATGTGGATCGGCACCGCTGAACTGGCGGCGGCCGTCTCCAACGCCGGCGGCCTGGGGATAATCACCGCCCTGAGCCTGCCGACGCCCGAGGCCTTGAGCGCCGAGATTGCCCATTGCCGCACCCTGACCAGTAAGCCATTCGGGGTCAATCTGACCATTCTTCCGGCGATCAAACCACCCCCCTACGAAGCCTATCTCAAAGCCATTATCGACAGCGGCGTTAAAATTATCGAGACCGCCGGGCGCAATCCGCAGCCGTTCATGGCGGCGCTCAAAGCGGCCGGGATCAAGGTCATCCACAAATGCACCTCGGTTCGCCACGCACTCAAAGCCGAAGCGATCGGCTGTGACGCGGTCAGCGTCGACGGCTTTGAGTGCGCCGGACATCCGGGCGAAGATGACATCCCCAACCTGATCCTGCTGCCGGCGGTGGCAGCAAAACTGTCGATCCCGATTCTGGCCTCGGGGGGCATCGGCAACGGCTACCAGATGGCCGCCGCCTTTGCCCTGGGAGCCGAAGGGATCAACATGGGGACGCGGTTTGTCGCCACTCGCGAGGCGCCTGTGCATGACAACGTCAAACAGGCGCTGGTCGACGCCGATGAACTGCAGACCACGCTGGTGTTCAGAAGCCTGAACAACACCGCACGAGCGTTCAAAAATAAAATCGCCGCAGAAGTCATCCGGATAGAGGCCGAACCAGGTGCGACCGATTTCGCCGACCTGCAGCCGCTGGTCACCGGCAGCCGCGGTCGGGAGCAAGTTCTGGAGAAAGGCGATATCGATGGCGGGCTCTGGACGGCCGGCATGGTGATGGGGTTGATTTATGACATCCCGACCTGCGAGGTGCTGATTAAACGGATCATCGCTGAGGCACGCGAGGCGGCTGAAAAACGAGTTGGCCTGTTGTTGAGCTGAGATAGGCGATGGAGAGGCGACTGATTAGAAGCGAGAAATTGCGCTGCTGACCTAATCTTCGGCCAGCTTGGTCAGTTCGGCGAGGATCTCCTCCTCCTCACGAACCTTCTCTTTGTAATAGTTCCAGACGTGATAACTCTGCAGACTGAGGATGGTCATGCCGACGGTGAAAACCGCCCAGAAGTTTTCCGCCAGGCCATCAGAGAAATGATAAAAAGCATAAAAGGCGCTGAGATAGGCGAAGTGGCTCAGAGCGCCGCGCGGGTGACTGCTGCCGGTCATCTGGGTCAGAACCATGATAATCGCGGAGAAACCGTAAAGGACCAGCGCCCAGTTGATAAAATTGATCGGCGGTCCTGAGCCGAGCAGCGCGTGGATTTTATCGCTTAAAGGGGGCAGAAAATCAAAATTCCGATAGGCCCCCATACTTAAAGCGGTAAACAGGGCCAGAATCCACAGGCCACTGCTGGTCAGCAGCTCAAGCTTGCGGATTTTTGCCTGTACCTGCCGCCGCAACGGATTGATATCGGGCATCCGGCGTTCTGTCTCTGGAGGTGATGTCGGAACCATGGTCTGCTTTTCTCAGTGAGAAGCTAGCGGTTTTCTGCTCCTGCCGGGCCTCATCCCGCTGCTGCACCAACAGTCGAAAATCCTTATCCAGCTGGCCGAGCTTGCGATCAGATTTGGGGAGATCCTTGGCCAGCATCCCGCCAACCGCCTGTCCGGCACACCAAGCCAGGCGTTGAATCGGCAGAAACAGGTTCATCCGCAACAGGGCGGCAACCCCGCCGATGGTCAAAAACAGCACCATCACGCTGAAAATTATCATCCGGGTTCTCAGCAATGCAAGGGTTTTCTCCAGCGGTTCCCGCGAGATACCGATACTTAAGAAACCGAGCACCGGTTCTTCTTCAGCATGAAAATGGCAGGCAGCGGTCGAACAGCTGACTTCGTTCAGGATCGGAATCGACACGGCGATCAGCCCATCCGCGTTAGCGACGTTGTGATGAGTGACGGTTCTCTGGGCATAATCGGGCTGCATGATCTGCTTTGACCAGGCGTCAATTTCCACCGCCGGAACTTCAGCCGTGGCCGAAAGGTCGGCACCGGAAAAATGGACCACGCCGGCCTCGTCGTAAATCCGGATCTGACCAACTTCTGAGAGGGTGCCGACGTTACCGACGATATTGGCCAGTGATTCGCGATCATCCTTGAGCATGGCATAACGGGTCGACTTGACGACTGTTTCTGCCAGACTGTCGACATGCAGCACCGCTTCGTCGATCATATCTGACTTGATAAAGGTGTAGAGCAGAATGCAGCCGAACACCACGAAACCGGTGACGGCGATGGTGATCGGAACGATGGCCCTGGCGATCAGATTATTAAACATGCTCTCCTCATCCTGCGTCTGTGGTGTTGTCCTTTTATCCTACTGAAAAATCCATGGCCGATCAGGAACCCGGTTCCCCGATCGGCCATGAACTCCGTGACCTTATGCCCGAGCAGGATACTCCTGCTCTTGCTCTTGGGCAGACACGGGAACTTCTGCTGTTACCGGCACTTCAGAGGTCTGCGCCTTCCAGGCATAGAGGATCGGCAGACGATTGAGAATGAAACGATAGACAGCGATGTAGATGGCGAAGATGGTGATGCTGATAATCACTTCAAACACATGGGGGATCTCTTGATAGAGCTTCCAGTTGAAGGTGATCAGCGCTGTGTTCAGACGGTTCAGGACAATCCCGAAGATGGTCAGAAAGGCACCAACACGGGCGACGCTGACCAACTTATGCCGGATACTGTAGGCAAACAGAATCAGTGGCAGGATCACGCCAAGCAGCATCTCGACCAGGTACCAGGTTCCCCAGCCAGTGGCCAGATAGACCCACTCGTTATCGTGGGCAACGGCAATCAGCTTGATGACCAGGTAGGTGATCAGACCCATGGCGGCGCCCTTGGCCAGTTTGAGGGTCAATTGGTTCAGGTTGTCTTTAAAGCGGTCATCGCAGCGCCAGGCCATGGTCTTGATAACGATGGTACTGACGGCAATCACCATACAGAGACCGCCCGGGATCGATGAGGTGAAGAAGTGGATCCACTGGAATTCGGCCGAGTACCATAGGGGGTGAACTTTCCCCGGCGCATAGGTGAACAAGGCCCCCAAGGCTCCCTGATGCAGGGTCGAGAGGATGATGCCGGAGACGGTCAGCCCGATGGTGCCCTTGCGGATGAACTTCTTGGCGTTCGGCCAGCCGATCCACTCGAAGAAGGAGACGGAGACTTCCGCGACCTGCACCGACAGGTAGACGGCAACGTGCCAACCGACCAGAAACAGGACCGCTGCCGGACCCCAGGCATAGATCATCGGATAGGACAGACGCCAGGGCTGCCCCAGATCGACCAGCAGATAAACAACGGCAAACAGGTAGCCGAGCAGACCGTTGAGCAGCGCCAACCGCTCGATCGGTTCAAAATCGTGGCGACCGAAAATCTCGACCGTGGTGCCGAGCATGAAGCCTGAAGCCGAAAGCGGCACCATACAGAACAGACCGAAGCCGAGGAACAGGCCCCAGGGGTAGTCGTAGGATGAATGGGTCACCGAACCCAGGCCGAAGATAAAGCGATAGATGATCAGCGGAATACCGACCGCGAAGATGATGCCGAGCAGCCAGTTGAACTTGTTGCGCAGCACCTGGCCGACATATTGATCCAGCGGCAGACCAAGGAACAGCTTCTCCATCAGGTTCCACTTTCTGCCGTCGCGCTTTTTGGCTCCGTCGAGGGGCTTGATCCCGTGTTCAATTAACTCTTTCATTGTTCTTCCTCCTCGACGTGGCTGTCGTCATGACCATGATCCTTGTGCTTGGTCGCCAACAGATGAAATCCGGTAAAGAGCGCCGGCCAGATCGCCAGAACCATCGGCACCATGCCGAGGAAACCTTTGACGTTGTCAATAATCGGCTCTTTCTGCAGCGTGGTATCAAAGCCGACCTGCTCAAATGGCGCTTCGGAGAGGTACAGCCAACCGGTTCCGCCAACCTGGTTCTCGCCGTAAATTTCGGGCTGGTACTTATCCGGTGCCTTCTTGATCCGCATCTTGGCGATCTTCAACAGATCCTTGCGCTTGCCGAAGGTCAGCGCCTGAGCCGGGCAGATTTCGACACATGCCGGCGGCTTGCCGTGCTTGACGCGGCTGTCGTAGCAGAAGATGCACTTCTTGACGATCGGGTCGAGCACCTTGGAGTAGCTGTAAGCAGGAATATGGAAGGGGCAGGCGACCATACAGGTCCGGCAGCCGACGCAGACTTTCGAATTGTAGATGACGGCGCCTTCCGGGGTTTTGGTGTAAGCATTGACGAAGCACGAAGTCAGACAGGATGGCTCGTTGCAATGGTTACACTGAATCTTGCGATAAACCGGCTTATCGAGATTTTCCGGCTCGTAGCGATTGACCACCGTGTAGGCGTCCTCGGTAGGGCGACGCTTCTGGGTGCCGTGATGAAAGGTCTGATCGAAAACCGAAAGATCATCGAACGGCAGCTCGGGCGCCGGCAGGTTCTGCTCTTTGTTACAGGCCGCTTCGCAACTGCGACAACCGACACAGCGGGTCAGGTCGACCAGCACGCCCATCCCATCCGGAAAGCCGGTAAACGATCCGGCAGCCAGCGCCTTCTTGGCTGGGGCCAACATGACTGCGGCCCCTCCTGCCAGCCCGCCGGCCAGAAATTTTCTGCGACTTACATTACTCATGGCGATATCTCCTTGCGTAAATTGCTCAATAAACATCAGGCAACAAACTTAAGCCTCAGTGACTGGCAGCCGACTCGGGTGCCTTAGGCGCGAACTCTCCGGAATGGTAGAGCTTGTCGCCTGCTTCGGTCCTGGCATGGCATTCCTGACAGCCGGTCGGGCCATCCATCTCTTGATGGCAGCCGAGGCAGTTCTGATGATAGGCCCCCATCAGACCGTTCATATCGACATGAAACAGATCCTGCTGGCTCTGGCGATGGATCGACTCGGCCGAGAAAGGTTCTGCGGAATGACAATCGGCGCAGGAAACAGTCACCATCTCTTCGAACTGTCCGTGACACTTCGAACAGTACAGATCGGTGGTTCCGGTTCCGGTGGTGTGATGGTGGCAAACCGAACAATCTCCGCTGACATCAACATGCAGTTGATGATCGAACTCAACCGGCTCATAGTAGTTGGCCAGCGCATTGATTTGGACCGTTTCCGGGGCATCCATTGCATAGCTGTTTACGGCGAGCAGTAAAGATATCAACAGTAGAAAAACTCCCCTCAGATTCAAACTCGAAGCAACAAACATAGCGCTCACATCTCCTTTAAAGTTCCGGGCTGCCGGTCTGACATTGCCTCTGACCAAGGCAGCCCGATCATATTGAATATTGGCTTTTGCTACTGGTTGAACGCTAGAACATCGAAGGATTAATCTTCATGGCTGATGTAGCGGTAGAACATCGGAAAGGTGACGAAAAACGCGACACAGATCAGATACTCGACACCTTTGACGTAGGTGTAATAATCAACCAGGGTAAACACTTCGGTGACATTGCCGATATTTCCGAATAGATCAAGCATGACGCTCCCCTTTTAAGTAAATGCGTTAGTTTTTCTTGGAAGAAGCATGGCTGTACTTGCTGGCGGAAGTCTTTTTCGCCGCATCCTTGGTCATGCCGAACAGCGAGCGGATCGCCGGCAACAGTTGAGCCACCACCAGCAGGGCGCAAACACCGACGAAACCGAGAACCAGAATACCGCTGGTGTAAGTTGTCGTTGTGTCCGCAGCCAGCGCCGGGGCAACAGCCATCATCACAAGGGACATACTGGTAAGAATTGTCTTTACGCTTCGCATTGAAACCTCCTTCGGGTAAGTTGATTTTGGCGCATCACGCCGTGCCTGATAGTTTCTGAAGGCACAATGAACCGCCTGATAAATTTCCTCCCGGCCCTCTTTGCCGGCAGGCTGTAACGCATGATAGAAAATGCCTTCCTTGCGGATTCTCCGCAGCAGGTTGAGCGGCATTTCATCCGAGATCAGGATGATCGAAATGTACTGGTTACATTTCTTCAGCAACGGCACCAGCTTGGCGACGTGCAGCTCATCAAAGTCCCCCCCCAGAACCACCACCTGAATCGTCTTGTCAAGGATCCCCTCCAGAGCATTGACCACCGAGTCGGTCGTCGTAACCTGGTAATCATCGGCAACAAACAGGCCGGCCAGTTGATCCCGTGCCTGACGATCCTCATTTGCGATAAGCAAACCCTTCATGACCACACCCTTTCCGCGCATAACAGATGAAACTTGCCGTCACGCCTTAGTTGAGAGGCTTTTCCGCCTTGTGCTCACGTACGAACAACCCTTTGAGCATTCCGGCAAACAGCAGAACCGCAGGGATCAGTTGGAAGACAATGATCAGGGCAAAAAAACCGATGAACAGGGTCAGCAGAAAGCTGCCCCCCTCGCCACCAGCTTCAGCAGCGGCATGAGCTGTCGTTGAAAAACCGGCCAGGACGATCAGAGTGTTGCGAATAATGTTTTTCATAGTGACCTCCGTACTGCGTTGTTTTTGTCTCTCTGACCTAGCTATAGAGCAGCAGTCGTGCCAGCACCGCTAATGAACCAGTAAATACTTCGCAAGATACTGTTTTTATTGAATTTATTTTTTAAAAACGATGAGAAACAGCCTGACCAAGGCAGCAGAACTGTATAAATTTCATATACAGGGGACAAAAGCAGGATGCCTCGGAAAGCGTTGCAGAGTTCAGCTAACAAGCTGTTATTTAATGAAGTTTTCACTTCACACCCACTGCACAAAAAAAATGTGCGGCGAATATATTTTTTATCTGAGTGATCCTGCTTAAACTTCACATACCACCCGAAGCCTGCGTGACAAGCATTTGCCTGAATCCCTGCTAAGATGGTAGTGGGCTGCTTTAAACTTGACTCCGGCTATTCCCATAACTATCATTTGTTGAGATATTGTATGTGGATAGCCGCTATCTCATTGGTTTTATGTCATTATTTTTGACCGCAAACAGTGCGGGAACTTGAGCGACTAGCCGGAAATATCCGATGATCAGCAACCAGCAAGAAGGGGTGGGAACTGCGGTTATGAGCGAGACCAGTAAAGTCTTAGTGATTGATGACGAAGCAGTTATTCGCGAAGGCCTTCGTCAGACCCTGGTGCAGGAGGGCTATCAGGTAGAACTTGCCGCCAACGGTAAAATCGGCCTGGACAAGCTGCAGAAAGAGCAGTTCGATATCGTCATCTCCGACCTGAAAATGCCTGCCATGCATGGCATTGAGGTGCTGAAAACCATACGCATTCTGCAACCGGCAGTCCCCGTGATCATCATGACCGGCTACGCCACCATCGATTCCGCCGTAGATGCGATGAAAAATGGCGCCTTCGACTACCTGACGAAACCCTTCCTGCCGGAACAGATCGTTGAAAAAGTTCAGGCCGCCGAAAAACACCGGGCGACCACACTTGCGGCAAATCCACAGAACCTTGAAGAGATAGAAATCCCGGCCTGCGGCGCCTTTATCGGTAACAGCAAACAGATGCAGAAGGTCTTTCAGCGCCTGCTGCAGGTTGCGCCGACCAACAGCACGGTCCTGATCACTGGGGAGAGCGGTACCGGTAAAGAGCTGGCGGCGCGCGCCATCCACAACCACAGCCAGCGCAAGAATCAGCCGTTTGTCGCTGTCGATTGCAACTCCCTGTCAGAAAACCTGTTAGAAAGCGAACTTTTCGGTCACGTCAAAGGCTCCTTCACCGGCGCCAGCCAGACCAAGCCGGGCCTGTTCACGGTCGCCAGCGGCGGCACCCTGTTTCTCGACGAAATCTCCAACATCAGCATGACCACCCAGGCCAAACTACTGCGGGTGCTGCAACAGCGCGAAGTGACCCCGATCGGCGGCACCAAGGCCGTACCCATCGACATCCGCCTGATCGCCGCGACCAACAGAAGCCTGGAAGTCATGGTCGAAGAAGGGACCTTCCGCGATGACCTTTACTTCCGGCTTAACATCATTCCGGTCGACCTGCCGCCGCTGCGGGACCGACAGGGGGACACGGCGATACTGATTGGTCATTTCGTGCGGAAATTCTCTGAAGAGATCGGCAAGGAAATCAGAGGGATTACCCCGGAAGCGCGGATAGCCCTGGATAACTACAGCTTTCCGGGCAATGTCCGTGAACTGGAGAATATCATTGAGCGGGCCGTTGTGCTTGCCCAAGGAGAGCAGATTTCACGCGCCGATCTGGAGCTGCCAACCGCTGATGATGAGCCCGACGATGGGATTCTGATCCCGCTGAATACCGAAGAGCTCAAAGAGAAGAAACGCCTGGCCCGCGAACGGGCCGTCGAGCCGGTAGAAAAGGCTTTTGTGTTTGCTGCACTGGAAAGAAACGACTGGAATGTGACCAAGGCCGCCGAAGAAACCGGTATGCTGCGCCCCAACTTTCAGGCCATGCTGAAAAAACTGGGTGTCTCGGTAAAAAATCACAGCGCATAAGCAACTGCCAGCGCTTCACCACGCAACCCTGAAAGCGTAGCTAACTCACCTGCGCTGCAGCTGCCGCATCAATCGGCAGGCTGATCCTGAACTCTGTCCCTTCCCCGAGTTGGCTCTGGACGCTGATCTTGCCACCATGATTTTCGATGATTCCGTAAGAGATCGACAACCCCAGCCCGAAGCCTTTTTTAGTCTTGGTAGAAAAGAACGGGTCGAAAATCTTGCTCAGATTCTCTTCGCTGATGCCACTGCCATTGTCGGCAATACTGATCAGCACTGAGTTGTTCTCCCGGTCCAGGCTCGTTGCCAGCCGCAGAACGCCCCCCTCTTCCATCGCTTGCCCGGCATTGATGATCATATTGAAAAACACCTGCTGCAACTGATCCGAATCGACAAAGAGATCCGGCAGGTCATCACAGTACTGGCTCTGTACCTCAATGTTCTGAAACAGCGTCTGCTGTGAAATCAGCCGCAGGATCTGTCTGAGAATCCGGTTAATCGAATCCAGCCGCTTCTCCGGAATCGACTCGCGCGAAAATTCAAGCAGGCCACGCACGATCTTGGCGCAACGCTTGGTTTCCGAAACCACCACTTCCAGGTTATCCTTGACCTGCTGTGGCACATCGGGTGACTTCGCCGCCAGTGAAGAAAACATCAGAATCCCCCCCAGCGGGTTGTTTATTTCGTGGGCGATGCCAGCCACCAGTTCGCCCATCGACGCCAGCTTGGCGGATTGTACCAACTGGGCCTGCATCCCCTTCATCTCTTCGCTGCGCTCGGCGACCTTCACCTCCAGCGTCTGTCCCCACTCACGCAGCTCCGACTGAGCCTCAGCCAGGTTGTGTGCCATGTGATTGAACGACTGGCAAAGCTCGCCGAATTCATCGCGGGGCCACTTCTTGATCCGCGCCTCCAGATTGCCGCTGGCCAACTGCTGGGTATGTTCAAGCAGCTTATTTAGTGGATTACAGACGTATTTCTGGGTGAACAGATACTGGAACACAGACAGAATCAGCAGCATCAGAAATGCAGAAATAAATATATCTGCGTGATGCTCCAGAGTCAGAGTGCTGGTCTGCTCCAGGGAAACAACCACGTCGAGCACCCCGAGCTTCTTTTCATCCACAGAATGAAAATGGCAGGCGGCGGTGTAACAACCCGCCTCGTTATAGATCCCCTTGGTCATCCCCAGGACTTCTGCGCCCGAACTGTTGGTAAAAACCCGGCTGCGTTTTTCCGCCGAAGCTTCCAGCAGCACCGGAGATTCACTTAAATGACAGAAAGCACAGCCATCCGACTGACTGTTCAATGCGGTACCGATTTCTGAATGGTCGGTGGAAAAATTGACCACCCCTTCGCGGCCGAAAACCCGGATCCGCTCAATCCGCTCCATGCGGCCGGCTTCGTCAATCACCTGCTGAAGACGCTCACGATCGTCCTCGAGCATCTGGTAATAGGTCGTCCGCAGCAGCATTTCACTTAAAGTGTCAGCTTCGTAAACCGCCTCGTCAAAAAAGCTTTTATTCAGCTTTTCAACGTGGAAGAAGGCGAACATGAACATTGTGACCAGCAAGGCGCAGCAGGAAAAGCTGGTATATTTACTTGCCAGTTTAAGGTGCATCTCGTCCTCCTCTGGACCATAGCAATCTAATAAATCCAGAAGAGTATAACCAAAACATCTCCAGATAGAGTATTTTTTGTACTATTTTATTCTTTTAAATGCTTGGCTTCCTTCAACTTTCCCGACCACGGCAATCGGGTATTGATTTGCCTTTCCCGGGGCGCTGGAGTATAAAAACCGATCAGAATCCCCTCCAACTTTTCCGAAGAGTTTATTTATGGGCTACCAGAATCTTCGTCAGGCGGTTGATGATCTGCAAGCAAGCGGACAACTGATCCGCATTGAACAACCGATCGATCCCAACCTGCTGGCCGGGGCAATCCAGCGTCGGGTTTACCAGGCACAGGGGCCGGCGCTACTGTTCACCAACCTGACCGGCAGTCGTTTTCCGGCAGTGGCCAACCTGTTCGGCAGTTTGCAGCGAACCCGCTACCTGTTTCGCGACAGCCTGCGCAACGTCGAAACCCTGGTCAAGCTCAAGCTCGACCCCAAGTGCCTGCTCGGCAACCCCGCGGCGCTGCTCAGCGCCCCATTGGCCGCTCTGCACCTGCTGCCGAAAAAAGTAAAATCTGGCCCGATTCTTCAGGGGCAGACCAATCTGGCCAGTCTTCCGCAGATCAAAAGCTGGCCGGATGATGGCGGTGCCTTTATCACCCTGCCGCAGGTCTATTCCGAAAGCAGCCTGAAGCCGGGACTGCGTTCTTCAAATCTGGGAATGTACCGGGTGCAACTGGCGGGCAACTCTTATCAGCAGGATAAAGAGGTCGGCCTGCACTACCAGATTCACCGCGGCATCGGTGTTCATCATCAGGAAGCGCTGCGACTGAACCGCCCATTCCGGGTCAATATCTTTGTCGGTGGACCACCAAGCCTGACGGTCGCAGCGGTAATGCCGCTGCCGGAAGGGATGCCGGAGCTAGCCTTTGCCGGACTGCTGGCCGGGCGCAGAATATCGATGGTGCAACCGCAGGGATTTCTGCCAATGCCGGCGGAGGCCGATTTCGTCATCTGCGGCATTGTCGATCCCAAAGTGCAGAAACCGGAAGGCCCCTTTGGCGATCATCTCGGCTACTACAGCCTGGCGCACGATTTCCCGCTGGTGAAAGTCGAGCGGGTCTATCACCGCCCCGACGCCATCTGGCCCTTCACCAGTGTTGGCCGGCCACCGCAGGAGGACACCAGCTTCGGCGCCTTTATCCATGAACTGACCGGCGAGCTGATTCCCGATGTTTTGCCCGGCATCAAGGGGGTGCATGCGGTCGATGCCGCCGGGGTCCATCCGCTGCTGCTGGCCATTGGCAGCGAACGTTACACCCCTTACAACGACCTGCAACAGCCGCAGGAAATTCTGACCCAGGCGAACGCCATTCTCGGTCAGGGGCAGTTATCACTGGCAAAATACCTGCTAATTACTGCCGAAAATGACAACCCGCAACTCGACATTCACAATATTCCGTCGTTTTTTCAGCACCTGCTGGAGCGAATCGACTGGCAGCGCGATCTGCATTTCCAGACCCGCACCACCATCGACACCCTTGATTACTCTGGACATGGCTTGAATCAGGGATCAAAAGTGGTAATGGCCACTGCCGGAGCAAAAAAACGCGAACTGGCAAAGGAAATTCCGGCCGATCTGCAGCTGCCACGCGGCTTTAAAAACCCGAGACTTGCCCTGCCGGGAATCTTGTTGCTGGAAGGTCCGGCCTGCGCGGAATATGCACCGGGCGCCGACCCTGACCTGCTGCGCTTCTGTAAAAAGTACAGCACAGAGGCTCCGATCAACCGCTTCATGCTGATTCTGGTGGTTGATGACAGCGAGTTCTGCGCCGCAGCCCTGAACAACTGGCTCTGGGTGACCTTCACCCGCTCCAACCCGGCTGGCGACATTTACGGCATCGACTCGGCGATTTCCGCCAAACATTGGGGCTGTTCCGGCGCACTGGTCATCGACGCGCGCAGCAAACCACACCACGCACCGGCCTTGATCGACGATCCGAAGATTGAAAAACAGGTCGATAGGCTGGGTGCCAAAGGCGGCCCGCTGCACGGCATTATTTAGCCCTTGATGGAGAAAATCACGTGCTGAAAATCAAAGAAGAGCAACTTCAGGTTCCGAGTCTGATCGGTGCAGTCGGCAACACACCGCTGATCGACATCTCCCAACTCTGCGACAGGCCGGGGGTCAGAATTCTGGCCAAGTTGGACGGCAGCAATCCCGGCGGCTCGGTGAAAGACCGGCCGGCGCTCTACATGATCGAAAAAGCCGAAGAATCAGGGGAATTGACCAAGGATAAAATCATCCTCGAACCGACCTCAGGCAACACCGGTATTGCCATCGCCATGATCGGTGCCAGCAAAGGCTACCGGGTAAAACTGGTGATGCCGGCCTGCGTCAGCGCCGAGCGGCGGGGGGTACTCGAAGCCTACGGCGCCGAAGTGGTCCTTTCACCTGGCTGCGAGGCGACTGACGGTGCTATCCGCCTGGCGCACGAAATTTTAGGTGACAACCCCGAGCGTTATTACATGCCCAATCAGTACGCGAACCCGAACAACCCACTGGCCCATTATGAAACCACCGGACCGGAGATATGGCGTCAGACTAATGGCGATATTGACTACTTTGTGGCTGGAATGGGCACGTCAGGCACCCTGATGGGGATGAGTCGTTACTTTACCGATCAAGCCCCCTGGATCAAAGTCATCGGTGTCGAACCGACCCTCGGCCACAAAGTTCAAGGCCTGAAAAACATGCAGGAAGCTATCGTTCCGGAAATCTACGATGAGAAGCGGCTTCACCGTAAACTGGTGATCGAGGATGAGGAAGCCTACGAAACCGCCCGCAGACTTGCGGTTACAATGGGAATTTTTGTCGGCATGTCCAGCGGCGCAGCTGCGGCCGGTGCGCTGCGGCTTGCCGCTGAAATCACCAGCGGTACGATTGTCACGATCCTGCCCGACCGTGGCGACCGCTACTTAAGCACCAACCTGTTCCGGTCGCAGTGCGCTGACTGTCCGCCCTGATGAACCTTCCACAGCTCTTACAACGTCAGGCTGTCAAACTGCTCGATCGCTTCTGTTCCGATGCGGCAGCACATCAGTTGCAACCTCGGCAGCTGCGCTATCAGATCGAAGGGCGCCAGATCCACCTGTTTGAGATCAGGTGTCCGCGACACACGTCAGATCAGCAGCAGGAACGCCCACTGGCACAGCTGCGTTACAGTCCCGAGTTAAATCAGTGGACCCTGCACCACCAGAATGGCCGGCACTGGCAGCTTTATCTCAACATCAACCCTTCGCTTGATCTCGGCAAACTGCTCGTCGCCATTCAACAGGACCCGTTGAGCTGTTTCTGGCAGAAATAAAAACAGGCCCCGTAACCACGGGACCTGTTGAATTTTAGCTAAATTTTCAGTTGCCGAAAATGCGTCAGAAACGCCCTTCACAGGCACTCAACCATTCGTTTATACCCTTGAGGTCATAAGGTTTTTCAAAGGTCTGGCAACCGAGCACTTTCGCCTTCTGCCGATCCTCCTTGGTCCAGCAACCGGAAACCACCGCCCGATTTCCATCCACCAGCTTACAGCCTCTGGCCCGCTGCTTGGCAATCATGTCGAGACCTGTCAGCAGTGGCATCCGGTTATCGGTCAATAGCAGGTCGGCGCAAGGCTGATCGGCCTTGCACTTATCACCCTTCTGGCTACAGAAGGGGAATGACTGGGCAAAGGCATACTTGTCGACGGCGTAACCCCTATCTTCCAGAACATCGGCGAGAAAATCACGACACAACTCAACATCATCAATGACGACGGCTTTGAATTTCTGCTGCATGGTACCCTCCCGAACAGGCGTTATCTAGAAAAGATACAAACTGTCGGAGAGAATAATTCACACATCTGACAAAAACCTGAATACCGCCGCTTCTAAAGAAAATAGTCTGCTGGCGAGGCTCGTTCGACTTAACGGCGGCAGATCAGTGCCACCCCGACCAGCAACAGAGCCACACCTAACAGCCGCTTGAAGTCGATCGGAATTCCGCGCATGCCGAGCAGCCCATAATGGTCCATCACCAGGCCGGCCGCCAACTGGGAGACGATGGTCAGGGCCAACACTGCGGTTGTACCGATGCGGGGAACACCGATGATGGTCATGGTGACAAAAAAAGCGCCGAAAATCCCGCCACTGAGCTGCCACCAGCTGGCCTCAGCGACCCGCCGGAAGTTGCCCTGATGGGTCGAAAGAGAGATCAGCAGCAGCACCAGAGTGCCGACGGCAAAAGAGATGGTCGCTGCCTGCAGATAGCCGGTTTTTTCTGCCAGCCGGGCATTGATCGACGGCTGCAACGCCACCGCCACACCGCCAATCGCCATCAGAACAATCAGAATAAAATTGGACACGTTCAGTTCCCCTGCTCGAATTGTCCCTGACAATCGCGGCAAAAAGGTGATTCCGGTCGGGCTTTCAGCCGCGGATAGCCGATCGGTTCTTCACAGCGGCGACATGCGCCGTAGCGTTCCTGCTTGATTGCAGACAAGGCCGAATCGATCAGCTGCAAACGCCGTTGCTGGCCGGCGCGGGTGGCTTTGGCCATCGCCTGCTGCTGTAGAGCGTCCATCCGCGACAGCCGGCCGATCGGCTGGTCCAGCTCGACCGGCTGACTGCTTACTTGTGAATCGTTGAGCAACTGCTGCAGCTCAGTACGCAGTTGCTGCAGGTCGCGCAACAACTCCTGCTGCTGTTCGCTGCTCAGTTCGTCCATCAACCGGTCCGGCGGCGCGCCAGTTTCGACACCACCTTGAATTCATCGCTGCCGGCCACACCGACCAGCTGAAACAGCGCGATTTCAGTTGTGGTCAGAACCGCGCCCATCTGCTGGGCCATGGCGACCGCGGTCTGATAATCTGACTTGAACCGCGAACAGATGGCATCACGCACCAGATGAACGCTGTAACCGCGATCCAGCAGGTCGATCAGCGTCTGAAACACACAGACATGCGCCTCCATGCCGACCAACACCACCTGTTTGGCGCCGGTTTTTTCCAGCGCAGCCATGAAGTTCGGCTCGCCGGCGCAACTGAAGGCGACTTTCTCGATGCAGTTTTGCGCCGTTGCTGCCGACAGGTCTGAGATTGTATGCCCCAAGCCGCGCGGATACTGTTCGGTCGCGATGATCGGCAGATTCATGGCCTGAAAGCCTTCAATCAACATGTTGATATGGCCAATCAGCCGACCACAGATTCGCTCATCCATTGCCGGAACCAGCTTTTCCTGCACGTCGATGACAATCAAAACTGCTTTTTCCTTCTTAAGCCAGAATTTATCTTTAATTTCCGCCATCTGTAATCTCCTTTTTTAGCAAATGTTCGAACTGCAAGAGTAGCCAGATTCAAAATCCAATGCAAAATAAACTTAGCGCTAATGCTGTTTACAATTTTCTTCACTTTTTCTGTTGGCATCATTATGATGTCGAGCTTTTTCAGCGTAGCCTATTAAGCTCCTGAGCTGTCGCTGTTTTTCGGTTTTTCCGCTATACTCGAAAATCGGCAAACACGACTCGGTCACAAACAGAGGGTAACAGATTTAAATGGATAGAATAGAAATTGGCTGGCGTGAATGGTTGGCCCTTCCTGAATTGAACATCCCTTTCATCAAAGCCAAAGTCGATACCGGCGCACGCTCATCCGCCCTGCACGCTTTTTTCGTTGAACCCTTTCTTAATGGCGACATCGAAATGGTTCGCTTCGGCGTCCACCCCCTGCAGGGGCGGGAGGATGTCGAGATCATCTGCGAGTACCCGGTCAAAGACTACCGCCAGATCAGCGATTCCGGCGGACACATGGAAATGCGCTATGTCATTGAAACACTGGTAACCCTGGGTGAAAAGTCATGGCCCATTGAGATGACTCTGACCAATCGCGACAGTATGAAATTTCGTATGCTGCTTGGCCGCACTGCCATGCAAGGGCTGATGGTCGTTCCTGAAAAGTCCTACTTTTTCGGCCGCCCGAAGCGGCATCAATTAGTCCCCAAAACATGAGGTTGTTATGAAAATTGCTATTTTATCCAGAAATCCGAACCTCTATTCAACACGCCGGATGGTTGAAGCCGGGACCGAGCTTGGCCATGAAATCCGCGTCATCGATCCGCTGCGCTGCTACATGACGATCGCGACCCAGCGACCGACAATCCACTACAAAGGTGAAGAGCTGACCGGCTTTGACGCCATCATCCCGCGGATTGGCGCCTCGGTCACCTTTTACGGCACCGCCGTCGTGCGCCAGTTTGAGATGATGGATGTTTACAGCGTCAACGAATCGGTCGCCATCAGCCGCTCACGCGACAAGCTGCGCAGCCTGCAGTTACTGGCCCGCAAAGGGATCGGCCTGCCGGTGACCGGCTTTGCCCACTCGACCAAATTCACTCAGGACCTGATCGATCTGGCCGGCGGCGCGCCGCTGGTGATCAAACTGCTCGAAGGGACCCAGGGAATCGGCGTGGTCCTGGCGGAAACCAACAAGGCCGCGGAGAGCGTTATTGAGGCCTTTCGCGGCCTTAAAGAGAATATTCTGGTTCAGGAGTTCATCAAAGAGGCCCAAGGCGCGGATATCCGTTGCTTTGTCATTGGCGGCAAAGTCGTCGCGGCGATGAAACGCCAGGGGAAAGAGGGAGAATTCCGCTCTAACCTACACCGTGGCGGCAATGCGACCATCGCCCGCCTGACTCCAGAAGAGCGTTCAACCGCCGTTCGCGCGGCGCGGATCATGGGCCTGAATGTCGCCGGTGTCGATCTGTTGCGCTCCAATCACGGGCCGGTGGTGATGGAGGTTAACTCGTCACCGGGACTTGAAGGGATCGAGGCGGCCACCGAAAAGGACGTCGCCGGGATGATTATCAAGTTCATCGAAAACCAGGCCAAGCCGGGGCGCACCAAAACCAGGGGCCAGGGATGAGCCGCGCGACCCCTTTCGAGTTTGGCGGCAGTAACGTGCTGCCGGGCACCCGGGCAACCATCTCACTTCCGATGGCGCGGCTCTACACCCACGACCAGCTGACCCTGCCGGTGCATGTCGTTCACGGTCGCAGCAGCGGACCGACCCTGTTCGTCTGCGCAGCGGTTCATGGCGATGAGATTAACGGCGTCGAGATCATCCGCCGCCTGCTGAATATCCGGACGCTCGACAAACTCAAAGGAACCCTGCTGGCGGTGCCGATCGTCAACCCGTTCGGCTTTATCCAGCGGGCACGCTACCTGCCTGACCGGCGCGACCTGAACCGCTCCTTCCCCGGCACACCGAAAGGCTCTCAGGCCGGCCGCTTGGCCCATCTGTTCATGACCGAAATCGCCGGACGCAGCGATTTCGGTATCGACCTGCACACCGGGTCCAATTTCCGCTCCAACCTGCCGCAGATCCGGGCCTGCCTGGACGATCCAAAAACCCTTGAGCTGGCGAGTGTGTTCGGCGCTCCGATTGTTGTCCCTTCGGAGCTGCGTGACGGCTCCCTGCGCGAGGCCGTCGCCTCCCTCGGCAAACCGGTGATGGTTTACGAAGGGGGTGAAGCGCTCTATTTCAACGAAACCGCCATCCGCACCGGACTGCGTGGTATCATTAACGTTATGCGCCACACTGGGATGCTGGCGGCCGGTCGCCGCGTCAAGCGCCGCGAACCGATTATCACCGACAAAACCAGCTGGGTCAGAGCCAGCATGAGCGGGACCTTTTCGCGTAAAGCGCAGATGGGCAGCCTGATTAAAAAGGGCGGCCTGCTCGGGACCCTCAGCGATCCGCTCGGCGACGACCGCGAAGATGTTTTTGCGCCCTTCACCGGCGTCATCATCGGCCAGCTCACTCTGCCGCTGGCACACGAGGGGGACGCCCTGATTCACCTGGCGAAAGTGCCCGACGCAGGAGAGGCGGAGGAAACCCTTGATGAATACACCTCCTCCCTGACTGATGAGGACTTCGGACTGGAGCGTTAACCGATGGCAGCGAAGAAACAGAAGAAAAAACCGCAACAACCGCTGAAAACTGTGACTTCGCTGTTCAGAAGCAAGCCTAAACAGGTCGGCCTGTCGCCCGGTTCGCTGATTCACATCGGCGAACAGAAGGTCGAAACCTCGATCCTCTCCATCATCGATTTCACCAAAGAGAACCTGACGATTGAGGCAGATGTTTCGTTGCAGCGCTGCCTCGAACTGAAATCTACCGTCACCGTCAGCTGGATCAATCTCGATGGAATCCACGACATCGCCGACGTAGAGGCATTTGGCAAGGCGTTCGATATTCACCCGCTGGCGCTGGAGGACATGCTCAATACCGGCCATCGGCCGAAAGTCGAGAACTTCGACCACTTCATGCTGATCATCCTGAAGATGCTGCTCTACGATGAGCAGTCCAACCACATCAAAGCGGAACAGATCAGCCTGGTCCTGACCAACAACAACCTGCTCAGCTTCCAGGAAAGTCCGGGCGATGTTTTTGATAACGTCCGCAACCGACTGCAACATAGTCAGGGGCGACTGCGCCAACGCGGACCGGACTACCTGGCCTATGCGCTGATCGATTCAATCGTCGACAGCTATTTCCACATTCTCGAGAAGATCGGCGAGCATCTCGAAACCCTCGAAACCGAGCTGATCAATCAGCCGTCAGAGGGGATTCTGCAACAGATCCACCGTCTCAAAGGACAGTTGGCGTTTCTGCGCAAAGCCGCCTGGCCGATGCGCGAACTGACCAACTCGCTGTTGAACGACGAATGGCCCTTGATACAAGACTCCACGCGCATGTACCTGCGCGACCTGCACGACCACAGCGTTCAGATCCTTGACACCCTGGAAACCTTCAACAACACCGCTTCGAGCCTGATCGATTTGTACATGACCAGAGTCAGCCTGCGGATGAACGAGGTGATGCAGGTCTTGACGATCATGGCGGCAATCTTTATCCCCCTGACCTTCATTGCCGGGATTTATGGAATGAACTTTGAGCAGATGCCTGAATTAAAATGGCGCTATGGCTACCCGATGGTCTGGGGGCTGATGATCGCCTGCCTGGTGGGAATGCTCTGGTTCTTCAAGAGGAAAAAATGGTTCTAAGGTTGCTGCTCAAAATCCTGCTGTGCCTCTACCTGAGCACCCCTGTCTGTGCTTGGGCAGTCAGCCCGACCGCTGCGGAAACAGCTGTCGAGGTGCCGGCAACTCCCCTTCCCGGACTCAGCCAGCTGAACAAGAAGGTGGCGGTAACAGAGGATTTTGCTGCGCAGGCAGATAAACAGCTGCAGTCATTGATGGATTTGTCCAAACAGCAAGAAGTAATGACCGGCTATGCGGAGCAGTTTCGCAAGCTGATCGAAGAGATAAAACCGCTGGGCTCGCCGGATAACTGGTATGCAGACCGCCTGAATACCTACTTGACGAAATTCTCACAACTTCGGCAAAACCTCGATAATCTGCAGCAAAAAATCGCCTTGCGTTTACTGGAGACGGAAACCATCCATGCGCAGCTCCAAACAGAGGATGACTTCTGGAAAGCCTGGACAGCCGAGCTGAACCGGCAGGACACACCAGCACCGAAACAGCCGCTGAGAGACGTGAGCGCCTTACTGAAGAGCCTCTCAGCAAAGCTGGAGAAAACCACAGCAGCCCTGCTGCCGTTTCAAGAAAGCCTTGGGGAGTTCCAGCGAGAGGTCAGTCTCGCCGAAAACAATCTCAGTACGGCGCTGGGGAAATTGCGCCAGGCAACGTTTCGCAAAAACACCTATTCTTTTTTCTCCACCGATTTCCACCAGCTGTTCACCGCAAACCTTGGGCAGCAGACGCAAGATGGCCTGAAGGCCGCACTAAAATTCGACCGCAGCTACCTGAATGAAAATGGCGTGCTGATCGGCCTGATGCTGATCTGCTTTCTGCTGCTAGCGGTATTTATGCTGCGCTCTCGGCAGAGGCTGCAGGAAGCCGACGAATGGCACTTTATTCTCAGCCACCCGCTTGCTGCCGCCTGCTTTATTACCGTGGCATTTTTCTGGTTCTGGTTTCCGGCTCCGCCGCCAATCTTAAGCTTTACATTTTTACTGCTGACGACAGGCTCAGCGACCGCAATGGCCGTTCCGCTGCTGGAAAACCTGCGCCAGGTCCGGGTTTTGGTCCTTGCAGCAATCGTCATTCTGCTGACCTCAGCATTTCAACAGATCGCGCTGCCACAACCCTTGTTCAGAATTTACCTCGCCTGTCTGGCGATTATCTTTATCCCGCTATTGGTTCAGCAGGTTCTGCTCTCCAAAAAAATACGCCAGCCAGGTGAAGGCCGCTTCTTCAGAGCTGTGTTGCGGATCATCGTTCTGGTTCTGGGCATCAGCCTGATTGCCCAGTTTGCCGGCTACCTGAACTTTTCCAGCTGGCTGATACAGGCGAGCTTTGAGACCGGTACGGTGCTGCTGTTGGTAAAAATGGCGGTGCTGGTAATGAGCGGCGCAATCGTCTCGGGCAACAACCTGCTCGCCCGATCAGGCCCGGTATTCTTTAGAGAATTCGGCGCAGAGTTAAGTTTACGCCTGAAAAAACTGCTGACATTTTTCATTTACGGTTTTTCCATCTTCTACCTGCTGCCGGTCTGGCGGTTGTTCGCAACCCTGAATGAAGGCTGGAGCTATTTCACCGAACTGACCATTGACGTCGGCGAATTCAGCCTTTCGATGCAGATGCTGGCCTCTGCAGTAATCGCCTTCTATCTGGCGCTACAGGCCTCCTGGATTCTGCAGGCGATCAGCGATGCGCAGATCCTTACGCGCCGCCGCGTTGATCGTGGTGTGCGGGATGCGGTCAAAAAGCTGATTCATTACGCTGTCGTGCTGATCGGATTTCTGTTTGCCCTGAGCCTGCTCGGACTTGGATTGCAGAATTTTGTCGTGCTACTCGGCGCTTTCGGCGTCGGCATCGGTTTTGGCTTGCAGGATATTGTGAACAACTTCCTGTCCGGGCTGATACTCCTGTTTGAGCGGCCGATCAAGGTCGGTGACGGAATTCTGATCGATGGCGAGTATGGCACAGTCACCCGGATCGGCCTGCGTTCGACCATCGTCGAGAGCCTGGACAACGCTGAACTGATCGTACCGAACTCACAGATCATTTCACAAAAGGTGACCAACTGGACCCTCTCGAACCGGCGGGTGCGGATCACGCTCCCGGTCGGTGTCGCCTACGGCAGTGACCTGGAAAAGGTGCTGTCGATACTGACCGAAGCAGGCGCAGAGCACCCAGATGTGCTTCAGGAGCCGAAACCGACCGCATTGTTTCTTCAGTTCGGCAACAGTTCGCTCGACTTTGAATTGCGGGTCTGGATAAAAAATGTCGATAACCGTCCGCGGATCAAAAGCGACCTGCTGCTTTATATTGACCGCCGCTTCCGCGAAGCGGACGTCGAAATCCCCTTTCCGCAACAGGATATCCATCTGCGTTCGGTTTTTCCGGGTTACGGCACGACTCCCACACAGAAGTAAAAACAGTCATGTCGCGCTGCTCGTAAAAAGAGCGCGTTGCCAGCATCCGAAAAAACCCCGCAGTACATTCAGCAACACACCCTAGCTTTAAATTTTTCCCTAGCCGCACAGTCGGCTTTAAGGTATATTTAGAACGCTGTTATTTTTATCCTCAATTGCAGAACTCACTAATTTATCGAGATAATTCAGTCATTACATCAATCTAAGAACACCAGTCCATAGGGAGGAAAACATGAAAAAGTTACCATTTCACCTGGCCATCCTTGCTGCAGCGCTTCTGTTTGGCAACAGCGCCCTGGCCGAAGAGTATGCCACCAGAGCAGAGTGCGTAGAAATGACCAAAGCCGCCGCAGAAATGCTGCTGGAGAACCGTGAGGCCGGAATTGCTGAAATCGCCAATAAAGAGGGGAAGTTCGTCTGGAAAGATACTTACGTTTTTCTGATGGACATGGAGGGGAACATGCTTGCCCACCCCTTTGTTCCGCAGTTGACGGAAAAAGGCCCACTGTTTGGCGTCTCGGACAAAAACAAACAGGATCCGAAAATGATCTTTGTCGAGTTTGTCGATATTGCCAAGAAGAACGGTAAAGGCTGGATCGGTTACATGTGGCCAAAGCCGAACTCAAGAACGGCGGAGAACAAATTCACCTTTATCCGTCGGGTCGGGCAGACCGACATGATTGTCGGCGCTGGTATCTACCCCTGAGTTAACAAGCAAAACATGATCTAAAAAAGGGCTTCGCAACAATCGGTGCGGAGCCCTTTTTTTATCCAGTTGGGCATAATCAGAGTCGGGCGACGGCAACCCGCATCGATCCGGAAACCACAACAAACTCGCAATAAAAAAGCCGCCCCGAATGGGACGGCTTTTTTATCTGCACTGCAGAATGTGACTTAATGGCATTCTTCGTCTTTATGGAAGGCCGGCATGATTTTGTTGATGAAGTAAAAGAGCACGAACGGGGTTGCCATGACCAGCAGCGCGCCGAACAGGCCTTCTTTGAAGGTTTCAGCATCATGCGGGATGATCGGCAGGTGGTAGTGCATGAATCCGGCAAAGCTCAGCGAGAACGCCTGACCGCCGATGACGACGTTCCAACGCATCATGAACACACCGAACAGGACCAGCGCGCAGGCGATGGTGGTACGACGCACGTTGCGCCCCGGCAGAATCATCATCAGGAAGGGCACAACATTTCCAAGCCCGTACTGGAGGATAAAGATTTTGGTGAAGTCGCGCTCCATAATAACTTCGCGCAAGATATCCCAGGATTTAACCTGGGTGTAACCGCGGAAGATCAGGTCGAGAACCTCCAGGGTAATCGCAGCAATCATGAAGTACATCAGATAGTTGGAGACCATGGCGACCTCCTCCTGCTTGGCACCTTCGAGCTGCTCAACAGTCGGCGCCGTGGCATCCTTCGCCCAACGGGCCAGGTGGCGCCGCGCCATGAACTTACGTGCTTCCTGAACCACAACGTAGCAGAGAATACACAGAGCGATCCCCGAAACAACGGCTGAACAGATGAAGATAACCGGCATCAACGGCGTCATCCAGAGGGCGTTTGCCTTGACCGAGCCGAAGATAAAACCGGCGTAACCGTGCAGGAAGCAGGCAACCGGGATACCGATGGCGGCCATCTTGGAACAGGCTTTATGGTCCTTTTGCAGTGCGTCCTTGCTGACATCCCAGGCGCCCAGAGTCAAAACCGAGAACAGCAGTTGGCGGAACTTGTCAATCGCTCCCTTGTCCGACTTGGCCTTCAACTCAAGGGCGGTCTTGACGAAATAGCCACGATAAACGAACCAGAGTTCGGTTGCGACGATACAGGCATAGGTCGTAAAGACGATACCAAAGGCCGCGATCGCCGAGGTGAAGTGCGGCGTCATCATAACGTTTATGCCGCGAAACGGTTGCTGCAGATGCAGCATCAACGGCATCATCGCCACCGGTAGCAGGGCAAAAGAAAAGACCAGCGAGAACTTGGCGATCTCCTTGAGCTTTTCCACATGAAACACGTGGTAGAGCGAGGAGAGCACGAAGGCCCCGGCAACCAGGCCGGTCATGAAGGGGTACATGACAATCTGGATCGACCAGTAGATATACTCGTTCGGAAGTACGAAAAGCTCTTTTATAGTCCAGGCCTCGCCATGGACAACCAAATGTTCAATCATGACTAACGCACCTCCTGTGCCAGACCGATATAGAAGGCCTGTGGCTTGGTCCCGAATTCATCTTTAAGCACCCCTACCCGCTGATTCATGATGATCTGCGTGTTCGGATCATTGATATCGCGGATGTTGCACATCTCGCGGGCACCGAAGGGGCAAGCGTTAACGCAGGCGGTCTCCAGCCCTTTGGTGATGCGGTGATAGCAGAAGGTACACTTGTCCGCGACCTTTTCCGTCGGGTGGAAGTAACGCGCACCGTAAGGGCAAGCCATGATGCAGTAGCCACAACCGATACACCAGCTGCGGTCGACCAGCACCACGCCGTCGTCAGTCTTGTAGGTGGCGCCGACTGGACAGACCTGGGTACAGGGGGGTGTCTCACAGTGATTACAGAGCTTCGGCACGAAGAAGGCTTTACCGACATTCGCTGGTTCGATTTCTTTAAAGTTGCCATTGCCGAGATCGATGCGCGATTCGGTGTAGCCGTAGAGGGCTCCGTCCGGACTGTCGATGTAGCGCCGGTCGTTCTTGGTGTAGACATAGCGCTCTACCCAGGTCCGGGTGACTTTAGCTTCAAAGGGGATGTCGTTTTCAGTCTTGCAGGCCTTTACACAGAAGCCGCAGCCAACACACTTGTGGGTATTGATCAAAAATGCCCAGTGGATATCGGGGTTTGCCGCCAGAACCTCTTTCGGGTCCACCAGCTCAAGAGCCGAGAGGGGAACCGCTGCGCCAGCCACAACCATGATCGAATTTTTAAGAAAATTACGCCGTTCCATTATTACATCTCCTCCAATCGCGGATTGTGCGGATCGTGACAATCCACGCACATCTCATCGACATTGTGTTCTTTCGGATCGATGCCGGGGATCCGTTTCCGCTCACTGGTGGTGTAAGGCAGGTCGGTATGGCAACGCAGACAGACATCGCGGCCGCGATCGATTACCAGCTTTTCCGGGTCTTCCGGATGGTCAAAAGCCGGGCCGTGGCAGTTTTCACAAGCAATGGTACCGTGAAGATCCTCGGTACGAATCTCGACCACGTCGCCATGGCACTCGCCACAGTATTCGTGCATGTTGGTTTTACCGGTATCACTGTACTTGACCGGTTGCGCCTTCCACTCATCAACGTTGGAGGCGCGGTGGAAAGAGTACATAAAACCGTATTCGCCGCTACCGAAGTCGCTGGGAACATAGAAGAGTCGGAATACCAGGATCCCAACAACCAGTGCGATGACCACAAAAAGCGGTCGCCAGACATGACTTTTCACTATTTTTTCCTTCCTGAAAAAGACATCAAACTGATTCTATTGTGAATTGTTGACAAGCTCGGGTATCAACAAAGGCTGCGCGGCTTTGGCTTGCAATGTCCGTCATTTCACCGATGGGCAGTCAGTGAAATCCCTAGAGCGCAGTAAAATAGTATTTTACTTTTTTGCTGTCAATCCTTAAAACCGCTTCTGTTAAAAATTTCGCAATCTAAATTATCATTAAATATGGTTTTTTTAGTTTCCGCACTTTCACCACAGCCAAACCTAAGGCGATCATAATTATCAATAACTTAAACAGCATGTCGGTCATTTGCCCGAACTGACAACAGAATCATTCAAGCTTCTCATCATCCTCAACGTCCTTCACCTGCCTGCCAACCAAGAACAGCTGGTCGCCGATATGCGATCCGACACCATCATCGGCAACATGAAAGTCGCCGTTCAAAATCGGGATCCCGACGCGGAGCAGCATAGTGAATATCAGCAAGCCAAGCGACCAGATCCCCATACTGATGATGATTTCGATGCCAGTCGGGGTGTACTCATAAATTTCATGCAAGACATCCGGGATAAAGCCAGGAATAACCAACCCCATCCCTTTTTCGATGTAGACGCCGGCAAAGATCATGATGCAGCCAAGCACCAGGGTCAGTGGATTTTTGCGCGATTCAGGAATCAGGAAGATAAAGAAAGCCGTGACATTGAAGATCAACGCCGTCCAGATCCAGGGGACCAGAGCACTGTGACCGTGCAGCCCCTGCAACAAGTACTTCAACGGCGCCAGATGCACGCTGTCGGTGTAATACTCTTTAAATACTTCAGCCCCGAACAGCAGCAGGTTGACAAACATGGCGTAGGCGATCAGCTCGGCAATTTTGTGAATCGCCTCGTCCTTGATCTTGAACTTGGTGTAGTTACGGATCAGCAGGAAGATGAGGATCATGAAGGCCGGACCGGAACAGAAGGCCGACGCCAAAAAGCGTGGTGCAAGAATCGAGGCGTTCCAGAAGGGGCGTGCGCCCAGCCCGTTGTAGAGAAAGGCGGTGACCGTGTGAATCGAGATAGCGGCCGGTATCGACAGCAACAGTAGCGGGGTCAGAAAGTTTTTATTCGGTGTCCGCTTGTAATAGGTTTCGTAAAGAATATAGCCAGCGATCGTCAGGTTGAGGAACAGGTAAATATTCAGCACCACGACGTCCCAGGACAACAGCGACTGCGGAAAGTTCAACAAACCGACCTTAGGGATCAGGTGCCAGAACCGCTCCGGACGGCCGAGGTCGGCGGTGACAAACATCAAACACATGCAGATCGCCGAAATGGCCAGCAATTCACCGAGGACTGCGATCTCCTTGATCGGCTTCCAGTGATAAACGTAGGCGGGAATAATCAGTAGCACCGCCGCCGCCGCGACGCCGACCAGGAAGGTGAAATTAGAGATATAAAAACCCCAGGAGACCTGATCCTTCATCGCCGTGACGACCAACCCCTGATCCAATTGATAGATATAACCCATGATGCCGAAAGCGGCGATCGTCAGCAGCGTCCCTACCCATATGTAGTAGGCCTTGCTGCCCTTGCTCACCAGCAGCAGGGTCCCCATAAAAAACGACCAGATATTTTTCATAGAATCACTCCAATTGCGTTAGGTCGCATAGAAATAGTAGAACTTCGGCTGCGTATTCAGTTCTTCTTTCAGAATAAAGACCCGTTTATTTTCAATCAGGTAGCGCATTTCACCGTCAGGATCGAGCAGATTGCCGAACTTGCGCGCGCCGACCGGACAGATCTCTTCACAAGCCGGATAACGTCCCGGCTGCTCGCGCGTCCGCTGGATGCAGAAGGTGCACTTTTCGACCACCCCTTTAGGCCGCGGTCGATTGCCCAGATAATGGGTATCAGTGTTCATATTCTCGGCAGGCAGCTTACCCTTGGCCCAGTTGAAGTGGCGGGCGCCATACGGACAGGCAGCCATGCAATAGCGACAGCCGATGCACCAGTTATAATCAACGACGACAATCCCATCCTTCTCCGGCCAGGTCGCCTGAACCGGGCAGACCTTGGTACAAGGGGGATTGTCGCACTGCTGACATTGGATCGGCATGTAGAAATGCCCCTTTTCCGGCACCAGTTCCGGATTGTAATAATGCTCGGCGTATTCCAGCGCGGTGCCCTTTTCCTTGTCGAGCTGCACGACCCGGATCCAGTGAATCTGGGGATCATGCGACTGGTTATTTTCTTCGACACAGGCATAAACACAGCGGCGACAACCGACACAACGGGACAAATCGAGACCGTAGCCGTACCTGACCCCCTCTATCGCAGGGGTCGCCTTCACGGTAATCTCTTTGCCGAACTCGTCGCTGTACTCGCTGCCCATACGCGCCAGAGTTTTCGCCAGCTCTTCCTTGCTGAGTTCGCGAAAATGTTTCTGAAAAAACGCCTCCCAGACCGAAGCCGAAGCATCGCTGGCCGGCAGCGCCAGCACGCCAAGACCTGCCACCAAACCCTGCAGGGCTTGCCGCCGGGTAATTTCAACAGGACTATGCTTACATTCTTTATGATCTGCCATAGGATTTATCTCCCTGAAAATGCTGATAATTAATGCCGCGCCTCACCAGGCCGCACCGGCGGCGGGAGGGGCTTTAAAGGCTTGAAGCTCGGGTCGTGCGGATTATGGCAGTGAACGCAGAGCAGAAAGGTCTTTTCACCATTCCAGAAACCGGTCCGCTTGCCGTGAATGCCAACCTTCCAGTCGCGCAGCTTATCGCCGTGACACTGACCGCAGAGAAGGTACGACTCTTCAAAGGGGATGGTCGCACCATTGACCAAGCGCAGTACGTCGCGATCATTGGGATTATGACAATCAAGGCACCAGCGTTGCCCCTCAGCATGATTCAGGATGATATCGGTGTGCATATCCTCCAGCTCCCGTCGCTGCAGGTTCGGCTCCATCCCGCCATGACAGTCGCTGCAGGGGAAGATGCCCTCAGAAAAAGGCGCCGGCGGCACCGGGAAAGTCTTATCCGGTACCCGGTTTTTTACATCATAGGGGCGCAACGACTCCGCCGTCGGATTCTCTTCAACCACCAGTCGACCGGAACGGTCAAAGTATTTTTCTTTCGCTGCCTGTACCTGCTCGGAGATCCCGAGACAGAGAAATGACAGCAGCCCAACAACGATCAAGGCAACCACAGATAATTTTCTTTTCATCGTATCCTCGCCATGGGAAATGCAGGCACAACCTCTTACGAAACAGCTAACACAAACCCTAATGAATCAAACAGCCAAAATCTCAACAATCCGAAGATCAAAAAATAAGCTACTAAATCGACAATATATAGAAAACTGTTTTACATATCAACAATGTCTTTCGGTATATTTTTCAAGCTACTGGTTTTGCTGTACTTTTTGACCGAAAAAGTGTTATATTTCAAATAATTTTAGCGGTCAAAAAAGCACAGACAGGCAGGACCTAAATGAATTCAGGTGCTTACGATGCCAAACCCGCCCAAACGAAACCCCACTATGATGACAGTGGCAACCTAGCGTTATCACCACTCACCAATCTGACCGAAAGCCAACCCTTTCTGTCCCTACAAGAGGTCGCCATGAGCGTAGAGCCATCCCCCCTTGGAGCCCGCGTCGAACAGCTCGAACAGCAAGTACAGCTCCTCAGCAAGCAGGTTGCCGAACTTGAGCAGCGTGCCGCAAGCGGAGCCTACGCCAGCCGCACCCCGGCCGCCAAACCGGCACAAAAAGAAGAGCTCATCCCCAACGAGGCGATGCTGCTGGTCGGCAGCAGTTCGCTGCTGCAGCATATCTCGACCCTCTGCTTCCTGCTGGTCGCCGCCCTTGGCTTGCGCGCCCTGACCGACAACGACATGCTCGACCTGCAGCTCGGCACAGCACTGGGGATGGGCTATGCGGCAGCGCTGATTGTGGGTGGCTACCTGCTCTATCGAAAAAACAAAAGCATGGCCCCGATCTTCATCACCACCGGCGGCCTGCTGATGTTCAGCGTACTGGTCGAGACCTACACCCGCTTCTCGGCGATCCCGGTCGAACTGGTCTACATCATGCTGGCCATAACCGGAATCTGCATGGCGGTGATCAGCTACACCACCAAGACCTCGCTGCCAATCATCATCGGCACCCTGGGAATGTGCCTGGCCGCCGTTGCCATCGATTACCCCAACCCCTACTTCCCCTACCTGGGACTGCTGCTCTGGATATCCAACATCCTCGGCTTCTTTGCCACCCGCATAAAGCGCTGCTCCTGGCTGCGCTGGATGCTACTCTTCACAACCCACTTCATGCTGCAGATCTGGGGCCTGAAATTGAGCGGACTGCTCAGCCGCGGCAACGCAGCCGAACATTTGTCTCCCGACTGGTTCATTCCGATCGTCACACTCATCGGCGGAACCTTCATGCTGATCTCGCTGCTCGGCATTATCCGCAGCGGCGATGACAAGATATCCAAGTTTGACTTCTCTTTGCCGGCTGTCAATGCCGGCTGGTGTTATGTGGCCGGAATTTATGCTTTGAAAGATCCGGCGCTGTTCGGCGCACCTGCTGCTGCGGCGGCCATCATCCACTTCGCTATAGCCTTCAGACTTGCCGACCGCCAGCGCCGCCACGCACCCGGCACCAACACCTTTACCGCCGGGGGGATCATCCTGGCGGGCCTTTCTCTGCCAGCGCTCTTCGGCGACATGCTGCTGCCGTTGCCGGTCCTGTCAGTACTGGCCTTTGTCTCCTGTTACTATTCAAAGAAATGGGTCAGTGGCGGGATGCGCATGACGGCCTACCTGCTGCAAGGCTACGTCAGTCTGATTCTTGCCCTAGAGCTGATCAGCGAAAACAGCCAACATCCTGCCGTAAGCCTCATCGTCGCCACCACCTGTACCCTGATCGCGCTCTACCATTATCGCTACTGCCGCCAGAGCCAGCCGCCGGACCACTCGCAAGCATTTGAGCGTTTCGACAAAAATGATCAGGCCGCGCTGCTCCCCCTGTTCGCCGGACTGACGAATGGCTTCTTCATGACCATGCTGATTGTCGGTTATTTCCTGCAGACCTACTACAAGGGGGTATTTGCCACAGCCCTTATCGGCGCACAGTCGGTCACGATCAACTTGGCCGCCATTCTGATGATCTTTCTGGCGCTCTACCGACACAATAAAGAGTTGAGGAACATGGCCATCCTGCTGATGATCCTCGGTGGCTGCAAGGTCTTCATCCTCGACCTGTTTAGAATCAGTGGCACCTGGCTGGTTGCCGGAATCTTTGCTTTCGGGATTGCTGCCGCCCTGCAATCCTTGGTTCTTGCCCGCTGGAAAACCGAACCTGCTGAGCACAAGAAGGATTCGACCGAGACAGGCACGGAACCGGGCTAACCGCAATCGACCTAACCGAACAAGCCTGCACGCAACGCAAAAGAGCCCCGCTGTCTGATTCGACAGCGGGGCTCTTTTATTCAGCCACAGCCAGGGAAACTACCCCGGGTGTGTCATGCGATTATCTATCGCCCAGCAGGGTCTTGAGGATTGCGGAGTCTTCCTCATCTTCAGCCAGGATAGTGTGGCAGGTATCGCAATCCATCGAGATCACGTCACCATTTTCCGCTTCGTGTTCTTCGTTGTGGCAGCGGAAACAGCCGAGCTCGTCAGCGTGCCCCAGGTTGCTGCCATAGGTCCCCCACTGAACGCCCATCTCCGGAAAAACGTTTTCCAGATAAGCGGCCTGCACACCGGCAATCGCCTTGGCAACCTTCGGACGGTCATTAGCGTAAATGTCAGCGTACTCTTGTTTATAGAACTCAGTCAGATTGTTGGCGATCGCAGTACGCGCCTCATCCTGGGTGGCAAATTCCTTACCAGTAATTGCCGCCATGGCCTGACGCTTGATGTACGGCAGATCTCGCGGAATCTCGTTACTCACCAGCTTGCCATTGACCGCCTTGTCAGCCGGCAGGTAAACGTGGCTCGGACGGTTGTGACAGTCGATACAATCCATCACCCGCTCTTGCAGGTGGGTTGCTGCCGCAATCTGCTCGTCAGCCTCGCCGGAACGATAGACGATTGTTTTGCCGTCAGCAGTCCGCTGTGAAACCTCGGGAATAATGTTACGCGGCCAGTCTGCAGCCGTGTAGGTAATCTGATTTTCAGGTGCGACGTGCCAGTGGATGCCATTCGACTCAGCAGCCTGATCGCCGGCGCTGCCGATTTTCATCAACAGCACGGTTTTCACGTTGGTACTCTTCTCATCCTCAAGGAACTTGTCGATGATAACCAGCTTGTCACCGTGGAATTTTTCCGGCCGGTGACACTGCTCACAGGTATCACGCGCCGGACGCAAACCGTGAACAGGTGTCTCGATCGGACGGGGAAAGGTATCCGCAACTACCGCATAGAGCTGCCGGGCACCGGAAATTTTCGACTTAACAAACCAGGAAGCGCCGGAACCGATATGACACTCAACGCAATTAACACGAGAGTGTGCCGAATTTTTGTAGGCCGTATACTCGGGAGTCATCGGCACGTGACAAACCTCGCCACAAAATGCGTTTGATTCCATGAAATGATAAGCACTGTATGCCATAACGCCAACGACGAACAGGTTGATACAGGTCAGGAAAACGCCGAGAAAAACCAGCTTGCGGATCTTGTCGTAGCCAGACTCATCCGCCAGTTTGTCGCGAAAGTAAGCCAGGGTAAACAATCTGACTTCTTCTCTTCCCTTGGCGAAAAACAGACCGACAAAAATCAGCAGCAGACCCCCGATAAACCCGGGACCGAGGATCATGTAGACCGCACCGGCGAAATAGGGGTTCGGGATATGGAAGATCAGATCGTATAGAATCGCGCCGACCAGAAAAGGGAAAATGACTGTAACGGCCATCGCCCCCAGCAGGGCAATCCGGCTGTGCGCAATGCCCTTGAGAAACGCCTTTGGAATATCACTCAGTGTTGTTGCCATTCTTGACTCCTCGTAAATATAAATAACACCTGGCCCCGGCCAAGTGTATGCAATCTTTGCAATTAACTAATTTATAAGGGTTTTTTAAAAATGAAGTCGGGATGCTAGCACTATAAAAGCAAGGCTGTCAATAGCATTTGTCCCGCGCTGGCAGCGATTCAATGAAAAGGCAAGGAAGCAGACAAAGCCCCTGCTATTTGACCGGCGTTTCCGGCCATATCGCCAAGGAATTATCAAACATAACTTCAAAATCCGGGCAAACCTGAGATAAACCTACGTCCTGTTTCGCAGTACCCGCATCACCAGAACACCCAGTATAGTCAAACAGAGCCCGACGCAAACCAGCAGGTAACCGATCGCATGCCCCTCACCCCAACCCCAGAGATCCTTCCCCTTCATCAGCAGAATCAGACCGGCGCCGACAAAAGTCATAAGTCCGCCGATGATATACACGCTGATTGCAGAAATCGATAGAACCAGTTCTTTATCTTTCATACGTCCTCACCCGACCAGACAAAAGAAAGGGGTTGCCGCTCGGCAACCCCTTTCGGACTCTCAATGCTTCAACAGCGGACTAAAGATGATGACCGCCGGCAATGAAAGCGTAGAGCATCAGGATCAACAATGCAATCCCGGTAAACACCGCGAAGAAACCGAACCCCTTGATAAAGAAGTCGTAAACAACGCCACTCGGCTTGTCCTTGACATACTGATCAAGAATCCCCTGCTCCTCGTAACGCTTCCATTGGTCGCCTCGCTCCTCGATGAACTCTTCCTTCGGCAGCTCACCATTGAAGATAACGAAATCCATCGGGAACTTCTCCGGACGGCCGTGGGTATTGAAGAAGTGAACGGTGAAGATAAAACCGGTCGCCAACAACGCTTCATCCGAGTGAATGATGGTTGCCACGTTGAACACCCAGCCGGGCAAGAAAGCACCGAAGGCCTCCGGGAACCAGAGCATTAGCCCGGAACCGCCGATGGCGAACATACCCCAAAAGACCGCTAGGAAATCAAACTTCTCCCAGTAGGTCCAGCGATCGAAGCTTGGCTTGGGACCAAGGAACAGGAACCAGCGCACCATGGCGGTGACGTCGCGAACATCACGCAGGTTCGGGCAGAGCGACTCAGGCCCGAACAGGCGCTGGAAAAAGTCAGCCGGCGACTGCAAACGGTAGAAGAGGAATTTTGCGCTCATCACCAGAGCGGCACCGAAATAGACAAAAGTGATCACCGCACCAACACGGTGCAAAAGTGCAGCAACCGGCGCACCGCCGTAGAAATCCATCAACACCACGGCCCAACCCTGCTCGGCGAACTTGAGCGGGATACCGGTGAGTGACAGCAACAGGAAGCTAGTAATAACCAGCAGGTGCAGAACGATGTGCAGCTTGGTAAAACGACGGTAAATCTTGTGCGCATCAGGGATGACATGGTGCTTGCCGGCGATCAAAAGGGCTTTCTTTTCGCGATTCTCAACAAAGCCGCGGAACATCCACAGTAGCGTATGAATCCAGAAAATGGCGAAAGTACCCAGCAGCAGACCGGTCATACTGACATAGGTGTAATAAAGAATCGGGAAGTTTTCCCGGTCGGTCATCTTGCCGTGCGAATAGTACTTGATGAACTGCGCCGATGAGTTTTCATGGCAGTTCGCACAGGTCGCAATCAGGTTATCCGGATGCAGGCTCGATTTCAGGTCGTCATGTGGCAGAATCGCATGCGAAGTGTGGCAGTCGGCGCAACCGGCAACCAGCTCAGGGTAGCCCAGAGCATAGTTTTTACCATGATAGCTTTCGAGATACGTCTCTACCGCGATATTGTAGACGCCATTTTTGGCCATCATCTCGCTGTCACCGTGGCACTTTAAACAGACCTCGGTGTGAAAGGCCCGGGTATCATGGTCATCCGGGTCACCAATCTCCTGAATCTGATGCAGATTGTGACAATCGAGACAGGCCGCAGAATCCATATTGCCAGCCTCGACAGCCTTGCCGTGAATCGATTCATTGTAAACTTCATGTGAACCATCATGACATTCTGCACACTTAGAAATCGCAATCCGCTTGTCACCCATCCAAGCCATCTGGCTATGAATGGTGCTATGACAGGAGGCACAGCCAATCTCGTTGAGCTTATGAACGCTAGAGTAATGCTCGGCAGTCTCTTTCTTGTGACAGCGTACGCACCTCACAGGTTCAGGCATCAACTCGCCCTCCATGTGAAGATTAACATCTGTCAACTCAACGTGACAGGCGACACAGCCGTTCATACCATGCACGGAAGCGGAAAACTCTTCCGCAGAGACCACATCGCCGTGACACTCGAGGCACGCTTCCGGCCCGGAAATCAGGTGCGTATCGGCAAGCGCCTGAGAGCCGAACAGTAAAAATAGCAAACTTACAGCGAGAAGAAACCGGGCTGTTCTCATCAAACATCTCCTTTGTTGATAAAGGCCTGCAGAAAAAAACTCCGAACAAACCATTACAGAATAACTATGGGCAGGAAGTGAGCAGCCTCCGGGATAATGCCCAAGTCATTCGATAAAAACAGGGTTTAGCCAGTGATTAACGGCCAGGATTGTAAAATTAGAATTAACGGATAATCACTTATAATACATCCCGCCGAGAATACCATATCCATCAATCGACGCAACTAAAAAACTTTATCTAAAAAAACAGATTATTTTGTTTATATTCATAGAGTTAGCTGCCCACACCAAGTATACAGTCGACAATAATAATGCTGTTCTATAAACAATTTCAGCAAATATCCCCGCTAATATTAGTGATTCGGGAGCAGGAACAAAAAAAGGGCGGACCCAAACGGGACCGCCCTTCTTCCTGCAACTTTAAATACTGCTTACTTAGCCAGCAGCTGAACAACCTGCTCAGTGAACGGGTTGGCAAAGAGGATGATCATGGCAACAACGAAAACGTAGATTGCCAGAGACTCGATCATCGCCAGACCGATCATCATGGTGGTCAGGATTTTACCGGAAGCGCCTGGGTTGCGAGCAACACCCTCAACGGCCGACTTGATAGCCAGACCTTGACCGATACCGGTACCGAAAGAACCAAGACCCATACCAATACCAGCAGCGATCATACACCATGCGAAAAATTCCATCTTACGACTCCTTCGTTCTGTGGTTTTTATTGTTCCTATATTCTATAGGACTTAAGCTTCCGCACCTGCGAAAAGCTAAAAAACGTTTTTAGTGAGCTTCTTCCAGCGCACCGGCAATATAGATCATCGCCAGCAAGGTAAAGACAAAGGTCTGAATGAAAGCAACCAGAACCCCCATCAGCATCATCGGCACCGGCAGCAGAAACGGTACCAGCCCGACGAAGATCATCAGTACGATCTCGTGGCCATACATGTTACCGAAAAGACGCAGCGACAGCGACATCGGACGAGCCAGATGACCGATGATCTCAATGATGAAAATCAACGGAGCCAGCCAGAGGATCGGCCCCATAAAGTGCTTCAGATAGGCCAGCCCGTGCTTCTTGATTCCGACAACATGGGTCATGAAGAAAACGGTCAGCGCCAGCGCTGCGTTGGTATTCAGGTTGGCGGTCGGTGGATAAAATCCGGGAATCAGCGCGATCAGGTTCGAGACCAGGATAAACAGGGCAAAAGTGGCAATCAGCGGGAAGTACGCCTTGCCTTCTTCACCCATGGTCTCTTCGATCAACCCCTCGACACCAGTCACCACGGTTTCCATAAAGTTCTGCACACCGCTAGGGACCATGCTGATATTGCGCGAAGCCAGAAAAGCCACAACAATCAGGATCGCCATCACCAGCCAGGTGTAAGTGACATGTGGGCCCAGGTGAGTGTGAAGCTGCTGCTCGAGCCACTCAAGGATTAAAAAAGGATGAACCATTGATTACATCTCCTCGTTAGAGCATCCGCCGGAAGGTTGTCCAGAGAATATTGACGATCACCACCGACAGACCCGCTGATAACGCCACCGGATGTACACCGCCCTTGGCAATCAGCAGGAATATAGCCGCGGCCAAAGCCGCCAAGCGTAAGAAATATGTTCTCTGAAAACCCCGCGCAGCAACCTGCTCAGGGCCGGACAGCGCCTTTACCAGCGAGCGGTAAAGCCAACCGTAAGCGAGGATTGCCAGCAGTCCTCCAGCCAGAACCCCCTGGGTCACTTCGACCGAACGCCAGAACAGACTTATCAGTACCAGCAATGCAAGTATGTACCAGTTACGCCGGACCATTAGCTCCAGCAGTTGGTCATCCCTGTTCATTATCTGATCGATCAGCGTCTGTCGCTTCGCTTACTTGCTGCCGGCGCAATTCGCGCGAGGTCAGAATAAATATATTACGGAATCCGGAAACAATCCCCAACAGCAGAAAAATCAGCGTCAGCCAGGGACCGGTATCGAGCCACTTGTCGAGATAGTGCCCCATCGCCAGACCGATAAAGGTCGCGGCGACCATTGAGATTCCGACACTCGATAAAAAACCGAGGGTCCTGAATAACTGTCGTTTATCTTCTGCCATTACTGCCTATACAGCCCTGAGGCTGCCACAAAAGCGGACCTTAAGTACCATAGCGCCCCACTGAAGTCAACCGCTTAATCAAAGCATAACAACTGCACAGAGGCGCCTCAACGAGGAGCTGCTCAGAGCGTCGCGAACGATTTCTCAGCCGCCTCGATAGTACGGTCCAGATCCTCGGTCGAATGAGCGATACTCATAAAGCCGGCCTCAAATTGTGACGGAGCCAGATTGATGCCGTGATTGAGCATACTACGGAAAAACTTGCCAAAGGTGACCGTGTCGCTCTTGGCCGCGTCGGCAAAGGAAGCGACCGGGCCCTGCTGAAAATAGGTGCAGAACATTGCGCCAACCCGTTGCCAACAGGTCGCCAACGGGCTGTTCCCGGCGACCTGCAACAGCCCCTTCTCCAGATAAGCACTCTTCTCTTCGAGTTGCTGGTAGAAGCCTTCCGCCTTCAGCAGCTGCAGAGTCGCGATTCCGGCGCTCATGGCCAGCGGGTTCCCCGACAAGGTTCCGGCCTGGTAGACGCCTCCCTCCGGAGAGAGAGAATCCATAATCTCCCGCTTTCCGCCAAAAGCGCCGACCGGTAGACCGCCACCAATGATTTTTCCGAGACAGACCAGATCGCCGCGCACATTGAAACGCTCCTGCGCACCACCGAAGGCAACCCGGAAGCCGGTCATCACTTCATCAACGATCAGCAGGATACCTTCTGCACTGCAGAGCGCCCGCAAACCCTCGAGGAAGCCGGGAGCCGGCGGCACACACCCCATGTTGCCGGCGATCGGCTCAAGGATAATACAAGCGATCTCAGCCTTATTGGCTGCGACCATCTGCTTGACCTCGTCAAGGTCATTGTAGGTTGCGGTCAGGGTGTACTTGGCAAAATCAGCCGGCACGCCTGGAGAAGTTGGCACACCGAAGGTCGCCAGGCCACTGCCGGCCTTGACCAGCAACGAATCGGCGTGGCCATGATAACAGCCATCGAACTTGAGGATCTTGTCCCGGCCGGTATAACCACGAGCCAGGCGGATGGCGCTCATGGTCGCCTCGGTCCCGGAGGAGACCATGCGGATTTTCTCGATATTCGGATAGGCCTCGCAGACCAGCTCAGCCAGCTCGGTCTCACGCGCGGTCGGCGCGCCGAACGACGCGCCGCTGGCAGCAGTTTTCTGGATCGCCTCGACCACCTTCGGATGGCAGTGGCCAAGAATCATCGGCCCCCAGGAACCGACGTAATCGATATACTCATTGCCATCGGCATCGTAGATTTTACTGCCTGCGGCCCTCTCGATAAAAATCGGGTCACAACCGACCGATTTAAACGCCCGCACCGGACTATTGACGCCGCCCGGAATGAGTTGCTTGGCTTTATCGAACAGCGCGGCTGATTTCTGATGGTTCATAACACCCCCTGAAGAGTCGTTTAGGAGTTTGCCTTGCTTCACAGTACCAACGCACCGCGACCAATTCAAAGCGCCTCACTAGCACAGCGTACCGAGGCTGTCAAGATTGGCCGGCCACTGCGAAACCTGACAAAGCATTGAATATAACGCTTTTTCCTTTTGAAAATCTGGTAATTGAACCTATTATTCAAAATGTATTTATTGCCAGTAAAAAAATGTTTGATTTTTACTGCAACAATCATTAGCCTGTCCAGGAACGTTAACGTTCACGTTAACCACAACCCTGAGACAGCCCCATGCCAGGGGCGCCCGAACCAGGCGAGTACCCGTATTCCGGAATAGACAATCAGCGCTAACTAAGCTTTAATACAGCGCTATAAATTGATGTGATGTCCTTTGCCTTTGACCCTATCAACCACGAACCAAGGAGGCCCAATGAACACCTATCAGATCCCCAAGCTGTTCAGAAACAGGCCAGGAAAATCCTGGCTGCTGGCATCGGCATTAACGGCCATACTGCTGCTGCCGATCCCAACCTTCGCCTTTCAATTTGAGGCCGGCGACCTGCAGGGGAGCCTTGATTCGACGCTCTCTTATGGCGCCGCCTGGCGAGTGGATGGTCGCGATCCTGACCTGATCGGACGGGCCAACAAAACTTACAACGGCGGCAAGGGCAATGCCTACTCGGTCAACGGCGACGACGGCAACCTCAACTACGACAAAGGCGACCTGATCAGTAATGCCGCAAAAATCACCAGTGATCTGGCCTTGAAGTACCATAATTTCGGGATTTTCCTCCGTGGTACTGCCTTTTACGATTTCGAGAACAATGACGGCGAGCGCGCCAGAACACAATTGACAGATGACGCCCTCGACATGGTCGGTACCGACGTCGATCTGCTCGATGCCTATCTCACCTGGAACTTCAGCGTTGCCGATATGCCTGCGCAGATCCGGCTTGGCGATCAGGTCATCAGCTGGGGTGAAAGCACCTTCATTCAGAACAGCATCAACAGCATCAACCCGGTCGATGTCAGCAAGATCCGGGTTCCCGGCGCCGAATTAAAAGAAGCCCTGATCCCGGTCGGCATCGCCTCAGCCTCAGTGTCACCGACTGAAAATATTACCTTCGAGGCTTTTTACCAGTACGACTGGGAAGAAACTGCGATTGATCCGACCGGCTCCTACTGGAGCACCAACGATTTTGCCGGCAAAGGGGGGCGCAAGGTCATGCTCGGCTGGGGGGACACCTCCGACCTTGGGACCAGCCTAGCAGCACTCGGAGCACTGCGCCCGTTCTTCGGCGTCGACGCTTTCGAGTCCGAGTTTCTCAGCGTGTCGCGGATGGCTGATGTCGAAGCGAGCGATGACGGACAATACGGGGTGGCCCTGCGAGTCTTTGCTCCCAGATTGAACGACACGGAATTCGGTTTCTATTTCATGAACTATCACAGCCGCCTGCCGATCATCAGCGCCAAAACCGGCACTACAGCCGCGGCGACTGCTAGATACATAGCAGCCGCTGCCACTGCGCTACCCTCTCCACCCTTCCCTGCTGCAACCACACCCTTCGCTGCACTCAGCGGAGCGATCGGCGCAGCTGCCGCTCAACAGACACTTGGCGGCATCCTCATCAACGAGTATGCCGAGACAGCGCACTATTTCATTGAATATCCTGAAGACATAAAACTCTACGGCATCAGCTTCAACACCCTGCTCAACGTGACCGGAACAGCGATCCAGGGGGAGTATTCCTTTCGCCAGGACGCCCCACTGCAGGTTGACGACGTGGAACTGCTACTGGCTGCCCTTTCGCCCCTCGAAGGCACCCCGATGGGAGGCCTCTTCCTCTATGACAACAATCAGCTTGGAACTTATGGCGAAAACACCATTATCCATGGGTACAGGCGCCTCGATGTAAGTCAGGCCCAGGTCACGGCAACCCAGACCTTCGGACCGACCCTCGGTGCCGACCAGTTCGTCATGGCCGGCGAAGTCGGCATAACCCATGTACACGACATGCCGAGCAAAAGTAGCTTGCGCATGGAAGCACCCGGAACCTATGTCAGCGGCAATCCAATCCACGCCGCAGCCGGGGGGGCTCATGCCTCTAAGCCCGCGGAGCCATCCAGCGCTTTTGCTGACGCCACCTCCTGGGGCTACCGCATGGTCGCCCGAATGGACTTCAACAACGCCATCGGTGCGGTCACCCTGTCGCCGCGGATTGCCTGGGCGCACGACGTTTCCGGAACCACTCCCGGCCCGGGCGGTAATTTCATTGAAGACCGCAAAGCCATCACCCTAGGGCTGGGCGCCGACTACCAGAACACCTGGTCGGCCGATCTCAGCTACACAGAGTTTTTCGGTGCCGGTCGCTACAATCTGGTCAACGACCGCGACTTCGTGGCCCTGAATATCAAGTATTCATTCTAATCGAGACAGGGAGCTATCATTATGCTGAAAAACGCGTTGACATGGGCATCTGCCATACTGCTGGTGACGGGTCTGGCAGGACACTCTTTTTCCGCCATCAGTGCAGACGAAGCCGCCCGCCTTGGCAAGGACCTGACGCCGGTCGGCGCCGAACAGGCGGGCAACGCCGACGGCAGCATCCCGGCATGGAACGGCGGCATAACAACACCCCCGGCCGGCTATAAAGTCGGCATGCACCACCCCGATCCCTATGCCGCTGACAAGGTTCAAATCACCATCACTGCCGACAACATGGAGCAGTACAAAGACAAGCTGACGGTCGGTTACCAGGAACTGCTCAAAACCTACGACAGCTTCAAGATGAACATCTATCCGACCCATCGCAGCGCGTCCTCGCCACAGCGCATTTACGACATGACCAAGAAGGTGGCGCAAACCGCCACCCTGATCAACAACGGCGACGGCGTCACCGGAACGGTCAACGGCATCCCCTTCCCGATCCCACAAAGCGGCATCGAGGTGCTCTGGAACCACATGCTGCGCTACCGCGGAGATATTGCCACCCGGCAGATCGCCCAGGCGCCGATGACCCGCGGCGGCGACTATACGCTGGTCAAGTTTGACGACGAATTCAGCCTGATCTATTCTCAGGAAGGGATGACCGAAGAGAAGTTGAAGAACCGGATCCTGCTGTTCCGTCAGGAAGTCACCTCGCCGGCGCGCCTGGCAGGTAACGTCCTGCTGGTGCATGAAACCCTCAATCAGGTCGCAGAGCCCCGCGCCGCCTGGGTTTACAATCCCGGCCAGCGCCGGGTTCGCCGTGCGCCGAATGTCGCCTACGATAATCCCGGCACCGCCGCCGACAGCCTGCGCACCTCCGATCAGTTCGACATGTTCAATGGCGCGCCGGACCGCTACAACTGGAAGCTAATCGGCAAAAAAGAGCTGTATATCCCCTACAACAGCTACCTGCTGCACAGCGATAAACTCAAATACAGCGATATACTGACCCCGCTGCACCTCAACCCGGAGTATCTGCGTTACGAGCTGCACCGCGTCTGGGTGGTCGAAGCCACCCTGCGTGAAGGGGAGCGCCATCTGTACAAAAAGCGCACCTTCTACATTGACGAAGATTCCTGGCAGATCATGGCGGCGGATATCTATGACAACCGCGATCAGCTGTGGCGGGTCTCAGAAGCTCACTCGATCAACTACTATGAAGTCCCAACCTTCTGGACCACCCTCGAAGCCCACTACGACCTGCAGTCCGGCCGCTACCTGGCGCTTGGTCTCGATAACGAATCGACCATGTACGACTTCAGTGCCGTGCGCACCGATCAAGATTATTCTCCGGGCGCACTGCGCCGCGCGGGCCAGCGTTAACCGATTGCTTCTGCTGAACCTGACGGCCGGACCGGTAACGGCTCGGCCGTTTTTCATGCCTTTTGCCAGAAAAATGGATGAAACATGAAAAACGATTTCACCCTGCATTTCCCCTCGAAACGGCCCCTTCTCGTGCTTCTTCTGCTGCTTTTCAACTTTGCGGTTCCGGCCGGCGGCAGTGAAAACGCCGTGATCGCGCCACTGGCAAGCCGTTCGCTGCTGCTCGATGCCCAGCGTGTGGCAGATGCGCTGATCGTCGTCGGCGAGCGCGGCCATATCCTGATCAGCGAGGATAATGGTAGCAGCTGGCAACAGGCGAATGTGCCGACCCGGGTAACCCTGACCGGGGTCTATTTTATTGATCGCCAGCATGGCTGGGCCGTCGGTCATGACCAGGTGATTCTCCGCAGTCAGGATGGCGGCAACAGCTGGCAGCAGGTCTATGAGAACGCCGAAGCGGAAAGCCCGCTGCTGGATGTCTATTTCCGCACCGCCGAGCATGGCTACGCAATCGGCGCCTACGGCCTGTTTCTGGAAACCTTCGATGGCGGCAGCAGCTGGGAGCAGCGCTTTATCAGTGAAGATGACTTTCATCTCAACCAGATCGTTCCGGCCGATGAGCGGCTGTTTATCGCCGCTGAAGCCGGAGCAGTCTACCGTTCAGACGATGGCGGCGAAAGCTGGATCCCTCTGACCCCGGACTACCCGGGCTCATTTTTCGGTATTCTGCCGCTGGGGGGTGACAGCCTGCTGCTGTTCGGATTGCGTGGCAACCTGTTTCGTTCTGACGATACCGGCAACAGCTGGCAACAGCTTGAAACGGGCACAGAAGCAAGCCTGACCAGCGGCCTGCGGCTGGCAGATGGCCGTATTCTTATCGCCGGTCTCGCCGGCACCCTGCTGCTCAGCAGCGACGACGGCCAGAGCTTTCATCTGCATCAAGACCCCGAACGTAGAGGCTTCAGCAGTCTGATGCAGGCAGCGGATGGCAGCATCATCACCGTGGGTGACGCAGGCGTCACAAAACATCTGCAGAGCAGCTTCGCTAAAGAATAGACAGGCGGCGGGAGATTGACATGAAATTTGATCGATTGATAGCGGGCCTGGAAAAGCTCATTTTTAATAACCGACCGGTGATTCTGGGGGCCTTCATCCTGATCACCCTGGGCATGGCCTACTCGGTGACCAACCTGCGCATCGATGCCGGGTTCAGCAAGCTGCTGCCACTCAAGCACGAATACATGCAGACCTATGTCGAACACCAGAAGGAGTTTGGCGGTGCCAACCGGGTGCTGATTGCGCTGATGGCGAAGCAGGGGGATATCTTCACCCCGGAGTTCTTCGACACCCTGCAGAAAGCGACCGATGACGTGTTTTTCATCCCCGGCGTGGATCGCGCCCAGGTCACCTCGCTGTTTACCCCCAATGTCCGCTTTACCGAAGTGGTTGAAGACGGCATCGCCGGTGGCAACGTGGTTCCTGACGACTTTGACACAAGCCCCGAAGGGCTGGAGAAAGTCCGTAAGAACATCCTCAAAGCCGGGATTCTCGGCCGACTGGTGGCCAACGATTTCAGCGGCGCGGTGATCAGCGCCCAGCTGCTGGAGATCGACCCAAGCAGCGGCGAAAAACTCGACTTCATCAAGGTATCGCGCCAGCTCGAAGAACAGATCCGTGACCGCTACCAGAGCGAATTGGTCGACGTCCACATCATCGGCTTTGCCAAGGTCATCGGTGACATCGCCGACGGCGCGAAACGGGTCATCTTGTTTTTCGCCATCGCCTTTCTGATCACCACCCTGCTGGTCTACCTCTATACCCGTTCGGTCATTTTCAGCCTGATCCCGGTCGGCTGTTCATTGATCGCGGTCATCTGGCAGCTCGGGCTGCTGCCGCTGCTCGGCTACGGCATCGATCCGATGGGGCTGCTGGTGCCTTTTCTGATCTTTGCCATTGGCGTCAGTCACGCCATGCAGATGATCACCGCCGATGCCGCAGAAGTCCATGCCGGGGCCGACAATATGACCGCGGCCAAGTCCAGCTTCCGGCAGCTGCTGATCCCCGGCGTCATCGCCCTGGCCAGCGACACCATCGGCTTTGTCACGATTCACCTGATCGAGATCCGGGTCATCCAGGAGATGGCCGTCACCGCCAGCCTCGGGGTTGCCGTCATCATCCTGACCAACCTGATTCTGATTCCGATTCTGCTGTCATACGTCAAGACCGGCCGCCGTTACAAGCGGCGTGTCGACGAGCAAATCAGCGTCCTGAAGCCGGTCTGGCGATTTTTCGAACTGGCCGCCGAACCGAAATCGGCCGTGATCATCCTTTGCGTCGCCGCGCTCCTGCTCGGCTTCGGCCTCTGGAAAGGCTCCGACGTAAAAATCGGTGACATGCACCGTGGGGTCCCTGAACTGCGCGCCGATTCGCGCTACAACCTCGACAGCGAAGTCATCACGAAGCACTTCTCTATCGGCGTTGACATTATTACCGTGATTGTTGAAACCAAACCGGACGGCTGTATCGATTACGACATCATGACCGCCATCGACCGCTTTGGCTGGCACATGAACAATGTTGAGGGGGTCCAGTCGATCATCGGCCTACCCGGCATCGCTAAAGTCATCTCGTCCGGCTGGAACGAGGGGAGCCTGAAATGGCGGGCGCTACCGCGCAACCAGTCGACCATGGTGCAGGCGGTCGGCTATGTCCCGACCAGCAGCGGTCTGCTGAACTCCGATTGCAGCGTCATGCCGCTGATGATCTTCACCAAGGACCACAAGGCCGAAACCATCGCCAGAATCGTCGCCGAAGTGAAAGACTACCGCGCTTCGCAGGTCACGGAAAACGTTAAGTTCCGCCTGGCCACCGGCAACGTCGGAGTCATGGCAGCAACCAATGAAGAGGTCTCGGCGGCCCAGTTTCCGATCCTGTTTTACGTATTCGCCGCGGTACTTCTGCTCTGTTACGCCGAGTTCCGCTCGCTGCGTTCGGTGCTCTGTATCATTCTGCCGCTCGGGCTGGTCTCCCTGCTGGCCTACGCCCTGATGAGCATCCTGCAGATCGGCCTGAAAGTCTCGACCCTGCCGGTGGTCGCGCTGGGGGTCGGCGTCGGCGTTGACTACGGCATCTACATCTTCAGCCGGCTGCGCAGCTACATGAATGAAGGGCAGTCGTTACAGCAGGCCTACCTGCACACCCTGTCAATCACCGGAAACGGGGTCGTCTTTACCGGCGTCACCCTGGCCATCGGCGTTGCGACCTGGATTTTCTCTCCGCTCAAATTTCAGGCCGACATGGGCATCCTGCTGACCTTCATGTTTCTGGTCAACATGCTCGGCGCGATTTTGCTGCTGCCGGCGCTCGCCTGCGTGCTGTTGCCTCGCAACCAGCAGAATCAGCCGAAAAGCTGACGAATCGACAGGTACAGTAACGATAGAAAGTCGTTCTATTTTTGACTTGACGCGTACGTAAAGGTAATATAAAACCATCTCAACCGCAGCAGCCAAACAGAGACTGACAACGGCAGCTCAAAGCAGACGCGAAATCCAGACCCCCGTAGCAACCCCGAACGACCTCAAGCAGAACGGTTTTATCCGCCCTGCAACTTGACGCAAACGTGAAAGTAAATATTCTTAAAGGGGAGGAGACTGCATCATGAGCAACGAACCGAACCAGACCCAACTCCCCTACCGCTCACTGCCGCAGATGCTGCGCCAATCAGCGACCGATCACGCCGAAAATCCGGCGATCAGCTACAAACGCAGCGGCAGCTACCTGACCCTCAACTATCAGCAATTCTACACCCGGGTGCTGATGGCGGCGCGCGGACTGCGCAAAGCGGGAATGCAGCCGGGTGATAAGGTCGCGATCTTTTCCGAAAACCGCGCCGGTTGGGCGATTGCCGATTTCGGCATCCAGTCGGCATGCGGAACCAGCGTACCGATCTACGCCACCAACACCGGCGCACAGGCCGCCTACGTCATTAATCACTGTGCAGCAAAAATTGTCTTCGTCTCCGGCCGGCTGCAGTATGAACGGCTGCTCGGCGTCCGCGATCTGATTCCGCAGGTCGAGATGGTTGTCTCCTTTGACCGTTTTCTCGGCGACCGCAAGCTGCCGGTGCACAGCCTCTATCAGCTGTCGGAAGTTTCCTATCCGATCACCGATGAAGAAAAAAGCCGGATTGAAAGCGAAATCGACACGATCCAGCCGGAAGACCTGGCGACCATCATCTATACATCCGGAACCACCGGTGACCCCAAAGGGGTGATGTTGAGTCACGCCAACCTGCTGTTCGACGCGATCGCCGGCCATAGACATCTCGGCGGCATGAAAAAGGATGAGGTTTTTCTCAGTTATCTCCCCTTGAGCCACGTCCTTGAGCGCACCGCCGGCTACCACATCGCCCTGATGCTCGGCAACCACATCGCCTTTGCCGAAAGTGTCAACAGCGTGATCGAGAACATTCTTGAGATCAGACCGACCTCGATGATCAGCGTGCCGCGACTGTTTGAAAAAATCCATTCGCGGATTTATGAAAGCGTCCACCAGAGTTCGCCGTTCAAGCGCAACCTGTTTCATCAGGCAATCGACATTGGTCGCAAATATGTTCAGACCCGCTACATCGACAAACAACCACTTGGCCTGCTCGGTCTCAAATACCGCTTTTACGACCGACTGGTCTTCAGAAAGATCCGGGCAAAGTTCGGCGGCCGAATGCGCTTTTTCATCTCCGGCGGCGCGCCACTGGATAAATCGATCAATGAGTTCATGTGGATTATCGGCATGCCGGTCTTCGAAGGCTACGGCCTGACCGAAACCAGTCCGGCGGTCACCCTGAGCAACCTGCAACACCTGCGCTTCGGCTCGGTCGGCACGGCGCTGGAAGCGACCGAACTGAAACTGGCCGAGGACGGCGAGCTGTTGGTCAAAGGACCTCAGGTGATGCAGGGCTATTATAAAAACGAGCAGGCCACTGCTGCGGCCATCGTTGATGGCTGGTTTAAAACCGGCGACATCGCCGAGATCGATACGCAGGGATTTGTCACCATCGTCGACCGGAAAAAAGAGCTCATCATCACCGCAGCCGGCAAAAATATCGCTCCGCAGCCACTGGAAAACGGTCTGAAGCTCGACAAATACATCTCTCAGGCTTTCGTTTACGGCGACACCAAACCCTATCTGGTGGCATTGTTGACACCAAATCTGGAGCGCTTGATCGAACTGGCGCAAAAGGAAAGGCTCACCTACCTGTCGATCGACGAACTGGTCACCAACCGGCGGGTGCTGCAGTTGTATGGCGAACGGGTAGAGCAGTTCAACCAGACGCTCCCCTCCTACCAGACGATTAAAAAGTTCGTCCTGCTGCCGCGCGAGTTCTCGATTGAGGGGGGCGAACTGACCCCGACCATGAAACAGAAACGCAAAGTGATCTATTCCATCTATAAAGACCAGATCGAACAGCTCTATCTGGCAAACGGAGGAGAGAGATGAGACAAATCAAGCGCGTCGCCGTTCTTGGCGCCGGAGTCATGGGCGCAACCATCGCTGCGCATCTGGCGAACGCCGGGCTCGAAGTGTTGCTGCTCGACATCATCCCCAA
>DATCYW010000093.1:0-6457 GCA_036526255.1 Malonomonas sp.
GTTAAAAGAGACACTTTCAGTTTGATAGAGGTGGTAAAGAGGTCTTGCCAAATAAAGGCGGGTATTGTAGAAATTGATGAAAAAGAAGGCTCTGTTCGTGCTTTTTTGAATTACGGTCACACCTTCGGGCATGCCATTGAGGCCTTGACTGATTATGGTCAATGGAAGCATGGCGAAGCGGTAGCAATAGGTATGGTCGTTGCGGCCAAGATAGCTCAATCACAAGGATTGTGCAGTTCTGAAGATGTTACTAAGATCGTCGAATTATTGCAGCTATTTAATTTGCCAGTGAGCCCGCCTGATTTTGCACTTACCGACTATGTTGTCGCTATGTTGCGTGATAAGAAAGTCAATGATGGAACCTTGACCCTGATTCTTAATCAAGGTATTGGCAGCGTGATCGCAAAGAAAATTCCTAATGTTGAATCTGTTTTTACTCCCATCTTGAATCCTTAAAGAGGAGATCATGACTGAAACGAATCAGCAGAGTTCGCTTTTAGGGAAAATCGCGGCCTATACAGAAATCTGGGCGAAAGATCCGTCCTCAACCATTTTTGTCTCGCTGGGCGAAGCTTATCGAAAGATGGGTATGCTGGATGATGCCAGAGATGTTGTGGAGCGAGGACTTGTAAGGAATCCCGATTTTTCTCCAGCTCACATCGTTCTAGCACGAATACTCTGTCAGCAAGGCGACTATTCAGGCTCTGAAGCATCATTTCAAAGAGCTTTAGATTCGGATCAAGGGAGTCTGGCTGCCTTAGTTGGATACGCGCGACTTAGTATTCTGCTCGGTCATGAAAATAGAGCCAGAAAGTTGTTACTCGCCGCCCGTAATATTAGTCCAGCAGATTCAATTATTAATAAATTGCTCCTCTCATTACCCGAGCAACTTGACCCTGAACCTGAGGTTACACCAGGGGTTGAAGAGGAACTTTATGCAGAGGAGTCAGCTGAACCTGTAGAACCGCAAGCGAAGGAAATACCTTTAGCTTCTGTTACATTGGCTGAGCTCTATTTAAAACAAGGGCTTGAGAGTGAAGCTCTTGAGATGTACCGACGGTTGTCTGCGCAAAAGCCGAATGATTTGATGTTGAGACGTCAAATCAAGAGCTTAGAGGAGCGTTGTGCTGGGTCCACAAAAACAAACCCTGATGACTCTTCTGTTGCGTTTCCCGTGCAGCCTTCATCCTTGGAGAAGGCTACTGACAATGATTCTGCTCATGAAGTCGTTGTCCCTGCTCCGCTTGAAGTCACAATGCCTGTCAGTGCCGAAATTTCAGAACAGTTCACAGGCCGCCCTGTGGACGAAATCTTTGGGGCTGAGAAAGTTTTGGACACTTTGCAGCAATGGCTGGTGACAATCCGACAAAGGAGAGGGGATGTTTAAACGCATTCTGGAAACAATTGTCACTTCGACAACTGGAGGGGTTGGTGCCGTGTTGATGGGTTATGATGGTATCGCTATCGACCAGTTTGTCTGTCCGGAAGTGAGACTTGATCTTAACCTGGTGGCTATCGAGTACTCAAATGTCACCAAGGAAATTTGCAAGGCTGCCGATGTACTTGAAACCGGCGCACTTCAGCAGGTTTCGATAAAAACTGACCACTATTATGTGATTATTCATGCACTGACAGAAGATTATTTTGTTGCATTGATGGTGTCACGTGCGGGTAACTACGGCCAGGGGCGTTACCTTTTGTTGCGTGAGTCAGAAAACTTACGTCAGGCATTGGTTTAGCTGATGAAAATTTTAGTTTTAAATGGTCCAAATCTTAATATGCTGGGTAGCCGCGAGCCAGAAATATACGGAAAGCAGACTCTTACAGAAATTATGCAGGAGCTCACAGCAGAGGCTGCAGCTTGTGGGGTGAAAGTTGAGGCTTTTCAGTCTAACCATGAAGGCGAGTTGATCGATCAAGTACAGCGAGCCGGTACTGAGGCGTTCTGTGGGATAATTATCAACCCCGGCGGCTACACCCATACCAGCATCGCCCTGCGTGATGCAATTGTCGGTGTCGGATTGCCGACAGTCGAAGTTCATCTGTCTAATATCCATGCCCGCGAACAGTTCAGGCAACATTCCTACATCGCTCCGGTCGCCATCGGGCAGATTTGTGGTTTTGGTGCTGTCGGTTACAGTCTGGCTTTACGCGCCCTGTTAAGCAGATTCCTATAACCACAGGAGTGGCTAGATGATCGGTAACAGGGGTGAGTCAGTTCGGCAAAGAATGGCTGCCGAAGGTGTTGACGCGTTAGTATTGCTTGGTCTGCCGAATATCCGTTATCTCTGTGGCTTTACCGGAACCGATGGTCTTTTGATAGTGACTTCCGCAGAGTCATTTTTTTTGACCGATTCGCGCTATGTAACGCAGGCACAGAGCCAAGTCTGTGCTGATCAGCTTGTTTGTTATAAAAACAAACTCCTAAAATTAGTTGAGGTCTTAACAGAAAACAAGCTGAAGCGTGTAGGATTTGATGCCGAAGCTATGAGTGTTGCGACTTATAACGAGCTGTCTGTATTGGCCGGTGGAAATATTGAATGGTATCCGCTGTCGGAACAACTTCGGTCCTTGCGAAGTATAAAATCGAAGGATGAACTGTACCATTTACGTCAAGCTGCCAGCTTAAATCGGCAGGCCTTCGAAGAGATCCTCCCTAAAATACAGCCTGGAATTTCAGAACGTCAGATTGCTCTGGAATTAGAATTTGCTTTGAAGTGCCGCGGTGGTGAAGTCAACGCGTTTGATTTTATCGTCGCATCTGGCGAACGAGGTTCTCTGCCGCATGGTGTTGCCAGCGAAAAGCTGTTGCGAGCAGGGGAGTTGGTGACAATAGATTTTGGCACTCGCGTTGCTGGTTATCACTCAGATGAGACTGTCACCTTGGCACTTGGTGGCATCGACGGAAAACTTCGACAAATTTTTGATATCGTGTTAAAAGCTCATGATTTGGCTCTGGCAGCAGTTCGGCCTGGATTGTTAATCAGTGAACTGGATGCGGTCGCGCGTGATTATATCGCGGATAAAGGCTATGCTGCCTATTTTGGCCATGGCCTTGGGCATGGCGTGGGTTTGGAAATCCATGAATATCCGTCAGTCTCGGTCAAAACGACCGAACCGTTGCAAGAGGGAATGGTCATTACCATTGAGCCAGGCATTTATGTGCCGGGCACCGGTGGGGTCAGGATTGAAGATACAATCATGGTTACCGCAACGGGCTATGAGTTGATAACGGCGATTCCAAAACAATTTACACAGCTTGTCGTAAGCTGAAACTCCAGGTGCAAGGCAGGGCCGGCTTTGCTTGAGGGCCTGCTTTTATAAGCCTTTCACTTGGCGCCAATTTGATCGAAGTTAAAAACTTTCCTCAGGAGGAATCATAATGGAAATTAAAGATCTTAAAAGTCTGATCAAGATGGTAACTGAGACAGACATCACTGAATTTAAAATGGAAAACAATGATGTAAAGGTCCTCATCAAGCGTGGTCCTGATAAAGAATATGTGCAGATGGCAGCACCAATGACCGCGCCGGCAGCCGCGCCGGCAGCAATCGCTGCTCCAGCCGCTGCATCAGCGGCTCCAGCCGTCGTTGCCGCCGCGACTGCAAATGATAAGTATGAAGCGATCTCTTCACCGATCGTCGGTACCTTCTATCGCAAACCGTCCCCTGATGCTGCCGTATTCTGTGAAGTTGGTAGTGTTATTGAGGCTGGTCAGGTTCTCTGTCTGGTTGAAGCGATGAAGCTGTTTAATGAAATTGAAGCAGAATTCAAATGCCGGATTGTCGAGATCGTTAAGGACAACGCCGCACCAGTCGAATACGGTGAAACCCTGTTCTTTGTCGAGCGGCTCTAATCCCGGCGTACGGTTATCTAAACTATAAGAACCCTAACCAATCCTTAGGGAGCGGTTTGCCATGGAGTCATAGACGATGTTCCACAAAATACTGATAGCGAATCGCGGGGAAATTGCCCTGCGCATTATCCGGTCCTGTAAAGAGCTGGGTATCAAAACAGTGGCGGTACATTCTGACGTCGACAGTGATGCCCTGCATGTCAGTCTGGCGGATGAAAGTATCTGTATCGGTCCGGCACCCAGTTCTGCCAGTTACCTGAACATGAAAGCAATCATCAGTGCTGCCCAGTTGGTAGACGCTGATGCGATTCATCCCGGTTACGGTTTTCTTTCGGAAAATGCCGAATTTGCAGAAATTTGTGAGCAGTGTGGGATTACCTTTATTGGGCCGACGGCAGAAAACATGCGGCGCATGGGTGATAAGATCAGTGCACGCCAGACTGTCACCGCAGCGGGTGTGCCAATCCTGCCCGGTACCAACGAGAGCATTGAGTCTATCGAAGAAGCTCAGCGGATCGCAGATAGCATCGGCTATCCGGTTATCATCAAAGCCTCTGCTGGCGGCGGTGGGCGCGGAATGAAAATCGTCCATTCCCCGGCATCGCTTGCGACTGCTCTCGCCACCGCACGGGCTGAGGCACAGGCCGGTTTTGGTAAGGCTGACGTCTACATTGAGAAGTTCTGCGAGCACCCGCGCCATGTCGAAATTCAGGTTCTGGGTGATAAGCACGGGAACGTCATCCATCTTGGCGAGCGTGATTGCTCCATCCAGCGGCGCCACCAGAAACTGATTGAAGAAGCACCTTGTCCGGTGTTAACTCCTGAACTGCGCGAGCGGATGGGCGCTTGTGCTGTGGCAGCGGCAAAGTCGGTCGGCTATTCCAGCGTCGGAACCGTAGAATATCTGCTCGATACCGATGGTAGCTTCTATTTTATGGAGATGAATACCCGGGTTCAGGTTGAACATCCGGTCACTGAAATGGTCACCGGCGTCGATATTATTAAGGAGCAGATCAATTCTGCCGCTGGCATCCCGCTACGCTATCAGCAATCCGACATCAAGATCACCGGACACTCCATCGAATGTCGCATCAACGCTGAAGATCCAGTCAAGTTCACCCCTTGTCCCGGTAAGATAACGGGTTATCATACGCCTGGCGGTATGGGGGTTCGCGTCGAAAGCGCCATGTATCATCAGTACACGGTTCTGCCACATTACGATTCAATGATCGGCAAGCTGATTGTGCACGCTGAAAACCGCGAGGAAGCGATCAAGCGGATGGCAAGCGCGCTGGATGAATACATCATCGAAGGCATCAAGACCACGATCCCGTTCCACCAGAAGATGATGGCAAACAAGCAATTTATCGAGGGCGACTTCGATACGAATTTCCTTGAACGAACAAAAATCTAATTGAGCAATGACAGGCGGGGGTAACCCCGCCTGTCGCAATTTCAGCAGAGAGTCGCCCTGTCTATGAGTTCTCGCGCTCGCCTGGTCCTGGGTCACATCCCTTATTTGAATTGTGTTCCCTTTTTTCATTACCTGAAACAGGAGGGGTTTCAAGGTGAATTGGTCTCGGGAGTCCCATCTGAGTTGAATCTTATGCTGCAGCGTGGGGAACTCTCAGCCAGCCCCTCTTCTTCTTTTGAATATGCCCGAAACTGGCAAGATTACGTGCTTCTTCCGGGCCACTCGATCTCTTCATCTGGAAAAGTGCACAGCGTGCTACTTTTCAGCCCTGTACCGCTCTCCGAACTCGAAGGGCAGCAGATTGCCATCACTGGCGAGTCCGCAACCTCAATTAATCTATTGCGTATTATCTTGCGTGAATTTAACGGTTTATTGCATGTAGCCGATGCCGTTCCTGAATGTTCGGTCGAGCAGGAAGTCGCGGAAGGTCGACCTGCGCTATTGATTGGTGACCGTGCGCTGCGTCTTGCTAATGCTGTCCCGAAAGGTATGCGTAGCTATGATCTCGGTGAACTCTGGTACCAATATACCGGTTTGCCTTTTGTTTTTGCACTCTGGATGATCCGTCGTGAAGCCCTTGCAGGATTTTCCCAAGAGTTGACACAGTTAACATCACAACTTCAACGCTCGCGCCAGCGTGTAATGCAGGATTCTGCCAATGTTGCAGCGACAGTCCAGCCCGCATCTGGCCTGACAGTCCCTCAGGTTGTCGATTACTGGCACCGCATCGATTATCGTTTGGAAGCAACACATCTGAAAGGGCTGCAACTTTTCTTTAAACTCTGCGTTAAAAACACACTGCTCAAAGAGGTTCCGCCGCTCGACTTCTTTAGCAATAATCCCGCCGTAGGGGCAATTTCCGGTTGACAGCCCCCAAAGATTCTCTAAGATAGGACGACTCAAGCCCGGGTGGCGGAACTGGTAGACGCAAGGGACTTAAAATCCCTCGGTCGTAAGGCTGTACGAGTTCGATTCTCGTCCCGGGCACCATAATAAAAACAGCGACTTAGCCGATTAGGCCGGGTCGCTGTTTTTGTTTGATCTGCACTTTTGGGGTAATGAATGTGAGATTGATTTTGCCCGACCAGGAGCCTTGGATTGGGTTGAAACACTATGTGTCTTTACAG
>DATCYW010000094.1:0-30599 GCA_036526255.1 Malonomonas sp.
GCCTTCAACAACATCACCGGCATCTACACCCCGGAAGAGGGGTCGATCAAGTGGCGCGGCGAAGAGATCCGCGGCCTGACCCCCTACCAGATCGTCGACCGGGGGATCGTCCGCACTTTCCAGACCATCCGCCTGTTCAGCCAGATGTCTGTGGCCGAGAACATCATGAGCGGCCGGCACATCAAGAGCTCCCAGAAGTGGTGGCACGGGATCATCCCCACCCCCTGGTCGAGGCGCGACGAGCACGAAAACTGGAAAAAGGTCGAGGAGCAACTCGAGTTCTTCAAGCTCTCCCCGTACGCCGCCTCCCCCACCGGCAGCCTCCCCTACGGCATCCAGCGGCGGGTCGAGATGGCGCGGGCCATGGCCGTGGAACCGAACCTGCTGATCCTCGACGAGCCGGCGGCTGGCCTCAACGACAAGGAAACCCTGGAACTGCTGCAGACCATCTACCAGATCCGCGACAAGGGGGTGACGGTGCTGCTCATCGAGCACGACATGGACATGGTGATGCAGCTGACCGACTACCTGACGGTGATCAACTTCGGCAAAAAGATCGCCGAGGGCACGCCAAAAGAAATCCAGAAAAATCCGGCGGTCATCGAGGCCTACCTGGGAAGTGAGGATGATGACGATGAGTGATGTCCTGTTCGAAATTAAAGACCTGGAAGTCTCCTACGGCAGCATCGCCGCCATCAAGGGGATCTCGCTTGAGGTGCGCAAGGGTGAAATCGTCACCATTTTAGGTGCCAACGGCGCCGGTAAAACCACCACCATGCGTACCATCAGCCAGCTGCTCAAGGCCAAAGCCGGCTCGATCCGCTTCAAAGAACATGAGCTGACCAAGCTTCCGGCGCACAAGATTGTCAAACTGGGGATCAGCCATTCGCCGGAAGGGCGGCGGGTGTTCGGCATTTTGACCGTGGAAGAGAACCTGATGCTCGGTGCCTTCTCGCAGAGCAAGCTCGACCGTGAGGTTTTAGGCTGGGTCTATCAATTGTTTCCCCGTCTGAAAGAGCGCCGCAAGCAGTTGGCCGGCACACTCTCCGGCGGCGAGCAGCAGATGCTCGCCATCGGCCGCTCACTGATGAGCAAGCCGGAGATGCTGCTGCTCGACGAGCCTTCGCTGGGTATCGCGCCGATCCTGGTCAAGGCGATTTTCAAGCAGATCAAGCTGATCGCCCAGAGCGGCGTCACCGTGCTGCTGGTCGAGCAGAACGCCAAGGCGGCGCTGAAACTGGCCGACCGTGGCTACGTACTCGACGTCGGCAAGATCGCCCTCTTTGGCACTTCGGCAGAGCTGCTGGCTTCGGAAAAAGTGCAGGAAGCCTATCTCGGCAAGAAGCATTAACCTGCCAAAAGGGAGAGACAAATGAATCTCAAAGACATCCTGGTTCATATCGATAACCGCCCGACCTGCAGCTCACGGCTGAATGTGGCCATGCAGCTGGCCAAACAGCAGAACGCCCGGCTGACCGGTCTCTATGTGATTCCGCACCCCTATTTTGCGCCGCACCATCGCGACCCGCAGGTGTTGGCCGACGAAGCCCAGCAGCGCTTTCTGCAGGCCACCGAACCGTCCGGGCTGGAAACCGCCTGGATCTGTGTCGACAACCTGAAAAGCGGCCTCGACCTGCCGAACGCGCTGAACCTGCATGCCCACTATCACGACCTGCTGGTGGTCAGCCAGACCGACTACGATGCGCCCGACCGCACCATCCCGCCGAGTCTGCCGGAAAAAGCGGTGCTCGGATCCGGCCGGCCAGTGCTTATTGTCCCCTACGCCGGCGAATTCAAAACCCTCGGCAAACGGACCATGCTCGCCTGGCGCGGCGGTCCCGAGTCGAGTCGCGCCCTGCACGATGCCCTGCCGCTGCTGCAGAACGCCGAGTCGATTCAGGTGATCAGTATTCAGGGGCGCGGCGGCGACGAAGCCTACAAGGTACATAACGCCGACATCTGCGAGCACCTGAAGCGCTACGAGCTGCCGATCAGCAGCGAAAAACTGAACGCCGGCGACCTGAGCGTCGGCGACCTGCTGCTCAACCGTTGCGCCGATCAGGGGATTGACCTGCTGGTGATGGGGGCATTTTCGCAGTCACGGCGCGGCCACCAGACCCTCGGCGAGGTCGGCACCTACCTGCTCGAATTCATGACTGTCCCGGTGCTGATGTCGCACTAAGAATTGTGGAGCGGGGATGGACCGGACGATTCAGGAACTGACCTGGGAACATGACGCGATCATCAACTCGTCCTCCGACGGCCTGTTCGTCTGCGATGGCAGCGGGCGGATTCTGCGCGTCAACCCGGCTTCGGAACGGATTAATAACGCCTCGGCGGCGCAGCTGGTCGGCCGCGACTATCTGGACGCAGCCAGGGATGGGCTGGTTATCCTCCCCTCGGCGACACTCGAAGCGATCAAGCAGCGCAAACAGATCAGCCTGCTGCAGGAGAACCGCCACGGTCGCAAGCTGATCTCGACCGCCACGCCGGTCTTCGACGAAAGCGGCGCACTGATCCGGGTCGTGGTCAGCGAACGGGACATTACCGAAATGGATCGCCTGCAGCGCCAGCTCGAAGAGCAGCTGCTGCTCGGCGACCAGTTCCGTCATCAGGTGCTCGAGCTGCAACAGCAGCAGCTGGACAGCCGCACGATCATCGCCAGAAGCCCCGGCATGCTAAAAGCACTCAGACAGGCGCGCAAAATCAGCGAGGTCGACTCTACGGTGCTGCTGCTCGGAGAATCGGGGGTCGGCAAGGGGCTGTTCGCCGACCTGATCCACAAGAATTCGCGCCGCGCCGCACAACCGATCATCAAAATCAATTGCGGCGCCATCCCTGAAACCCTGATCGAAGCCGAGCTGTTCGGCTACGAAAAAGGTGCCTTCACCGGCGCGGTCGGCAGCAAGCCGGGGCAGCTGGAACTGGCCGACGGCGGGATTATTTTCCTTGATGAAATCGCCGAACTGCCGCTCGGCTCACAGGTCAAACTGCTGCGCTTTATGGAGGACGGTCAGCTGACCCGACTGGGAAGCACCCGCAGCCGCACGCTCAATGTGCGGATTCTCGCTGCCACCAACCGTGACCTGCAGCAGATGATCGACGCCGGGCAATTCCGCCTCGACCTCTACTACCGCCTCAGCGTGATTCCGCTCTCCATCCCCCCCTTGCGGGAACGCAAGGAATGCTTGCTGCCGCTGATCCATTCGTACATCGAACAGTTTTCCAAGCGCAGTGGCAGCTCGAAACGGCTGACAGCAGCGGCCCTTGAACTGCTCTCGAACTACAGCTATCCGGGCAATGTGCGCGAACTGATGAACCTCTGTGAGCGGCTGGTAGTGATGGCCGAAAGCGACCTGATCGACGTCAACGACCTGCCGCAGAATATTGTCAACGGTGCGGACGCCGGCAAGCGACTGCCGCTCGGCAACTGGCCGCCCGAGCTGAGCATGGCGCAGATTGTCGAAAGCGTTGAGCGCCTGGTGCTGCTCGACGCCAGCAAGCGCTACCGCAAGCAGCAGCATATCGCCACCGCGCTGGGGATGAGCCAGCCGACCGTCGCCCGCAAGCTGCACAAATACGGCATCAACGCTCAATACGGCAGCAATGATTAAATCGTCGCAGCGCTTTCCGAATGCAATTTCCTTGTTACAATTGTGTTAAAATCACATCTTCAACGAGAAATTATTTTTCGACCAAGGAGAGAAAACCATGACTGAACATAGCTGTGACAACCCGGAAGAACACTGTGACCTGCACGTTTGCCAGTTGACGGCCACCATCAGAAATCCGGAGATTGACAAGATGTTTGAAAACCCGCGCTTTGCCTGCACCAACTGCGGGGCCAAAGTGCATGACGCGGCTAACGTCTGCCAGCCGAAAGAGCTGTAGGCGCTGCGGATAGCGACAGAAAAAGCGGAGCAAGCTGGTCGACAGCTTGCCCCGCTTTTTTTCCTTTATAGATCCAGATCCTGACGAATCCGTAGAAACGTCGGAAACTTGGGGATACCGGACGGGTATTTCCCGTAAAAATTGAAAGTGATCACAGCGCCGACCGGCGGTGGCAAGTCACGTTCGGCGTCACTGAAGCCGCTGCCGATTTTGAACTGGGTGCCGTCCGCCAGCGTCACCAGCAGCGCGCCGAGCCGCCCCGCGTGACGCCCCTGGCCGGGCAGATGCGCAACGACCAGCGCCTCGGCATCCTGAGAGTTTTTCACCTTAAGGATCTCGCTGCTGCGCCCTGCGGTGTAGAGCGCCTCAGGCCTGCGGATAATCAGACCTTCCCCGCCCAGCGCTTCGATCCGCTGCAACTCCTGTTGCAACTGAGACTGATCGTAGACCTGCAACTGGGGAATAACAAACGCATAGCCTGATGGATGAGCAACAAACCAGTCACTTGCCAGTTGGATCCGTGCGCTGAAGCCTCCGGGTGCTTGCGGCACATCAAAAATAGCAAACTTGACCTGCTGCCAACCGGCGTGAGGTTGCCGCTTCTTGACGATCGCTACGGTCTGCTCAAAGCGGCCGCGGCCGCCCCAGAGCTCCCCCTCCAGCGGAAAGGGGGGCAGTCCACGGGTAAAATCTTCCGGCGGATACAGGCGGTTGCCGTTTTTCGTCAGCAGTTGCCGGCCGTCCCAATAACCGCGCACTCCGTCAAGCTTCTCACTCATCAGCCAGCCAGCGACATCGACCTGCTCGCTGTAAACCTGTGGCAGCATCAGCTCGGCTGCCCCGACCGGTGCCGCAGGCAACAGACCGGAGATAAGTAACAGAAACACAGCTGTAGCCAACCGAAACAACGACAACTCTGGCTGCCGATTCAACAATCGATAAAACATCCGCCCCTCCACACACGTCTTTGCACGGCCCGCAGCCTAACAGAACCGTCTGGAAATTTTCTGACAGGCCATGACCAGCGGCGACCAATAACCGCTTGAGGAGAAAATAGCTCGCGGCAAAGCGCCAAATCTGCGATTCTGCGCACTCATTATCTTTCCGAAAGAAACAGGATGCCGAAAGCCCCCAGTCCTCTGTATCAGCGGATTTATGCCCTGACCCGCCAGATTCCACCCGGCCGTGTCACCAGCTACGGTCGGATCGGCCAGCTGCTCGGCTGTACCGCGCGCACCGTCGGATTTGCCATGGCTGCCCTGCCGGCCGGCAGCGACGTCCCCTGGCAGCGGGTCATCAACAGTCAGGGAAAAGTCAGCCTCCGCACTGATGGTGAAGGAAATGTTCTGCAACGCGATCTGCTGGAGGCCGAAGGTGTGTGCTTCGACCAACATCAGCGGGTCGATTTTCAGCAGTTTGGCTGGGATGTCCCACCAGGTCCTGAGCCACTGCCGTAGCAAAGAGCGCAGCGGCAGCAAAATTGTGTTTTCCCACCGATCCGGTTAAACTCAGGCAGCAGTAAATCCCTGCAGGAGCAATAGATGTCAGATCTCGAAAAATCCCACGAGGAGCTCATCCAGGAGCTCGAACAGTTGCGACTGAAGACCCGCCTGCAGGAAGAATCACTCGCTGAGTTTAAAAAGAACTTCTCCTTCTATGAAGATCTGATCGAACACGCTGCCGACGCAATTTTCATGGGCGACCCCCAGGGCAACATAATTGGCACTAACCGCAGCGCTGCGATTCTTTGCGGCTACAGCCAGACCGAACTTCTGGGAATGAGCCTTGGTCGACTGTTCTCGGCCGAGCAGCAGCAACGCACGCCGCTGCGCTACGACCTGCTCAAGCAGGGAAAAACCATCACTACCGAACGGCTGCTGACCCGCAAAGATGGTTCGACTGTACCGATCGAAATGAACAGCCGGATGATGCCGGACGGCACCTACCACAGCTTTATGCGTGACCTGACCGGTCGCCGACAGATGGAAGAGGCGCTGCGGCTGTCAGAAGAAAAGTTCTCGCGCGCATTCATGCTGCACCCGGATGCCGTAGCGCTGTCGCGGATGGCAGACGGCAGCTACATCGAGATCAATCAGGGATTTACCGACATTATCGGCTGGCAACGTGCAGAAGTTATCGGACGAAAATCCAACCATGAAGGGATCAACGTCTGGTGCAATAACGCCGACCGCGAACAGTTCATCGACGGTCTGCGGCAGCATGGCGAAGTCAAGGAGTTCGAGTTCCCCTTCCGCCACAAAAACGGCGGCTACGTCACCTGCCTGATCTCGGGTCGCGTCATCCGGATCAACAACGAAGACTGTATTCTGTCGATCGTCCACGACATTACCGAGCGGAAAACACTGCAGGAGCAACAACGACAGCTTGAACTGCAGATGCAGCAGGTTCAGAAGTTGGAGAGCCTCGGCGTACTCGCCGGCGGGATTGCTCATGACTTTAACAATATCCTGATGGCGGTCCTCGGCCATTGCGAGTTGGCGCTGCGTCGGCTGCCGGAACCCTCACCGGCGCTGGAAAACCTGCAACAGATCAAGCTGGCCGCCAACAAAGCCGCCGATCTGGCGAACCAGATGCTGGCCTACTCGGGGAAAGGCCGATTCGTTACCGAACCACTGCAGCTCTCGGCGTTGGTTGCCGAGATGGCACAGATGCTGGCGGTCTCGGTCAGCAAAAAAGCACTGCTCAGATACAAACTTGCAGCGCAGCTCCCGACGACAATCGCCGACGCGACGCAAATTCGTCAGGTTATTATGAATCTGGTAATTAACGCCTCTGAAGCACTTGGCGACCGACAAGGCACGATCACCATGGCGACCGGGGCCATGGCCTGCGATCAGGACTATCTGCGCGGCACCTGCCTGCCCCAGGAGCTTCCGGCTGGAAACTATGTCTATCTTGAGATCGCAGATACCGGCGGCGGAATCGACGCTGAAACGGCTGCACGTATTTTTGAACCTTTTTACACCACCAAATTTTCCGGTCGCGGCCTCGGCATGGCCGCCGTTCTGGGGATTGTCCGTGGCCACAAAGGTGCGATCAAACTGGACACTGCCCTCGGCAAGGGCACCAGCTTCAGAATTCTGCTTCCGGCATCAGACAAAGCGGTCAAACCCGCCCAGCGTGAAAAGCTTGCCCCCGCACTGAAAAACAGCGGCCTGGTGCTGCTGGTCGATGATGAAGAGATCGTCCGCCGAACCGGCAGAGAGATGCTCGAAGAGCTCGGCTTCGATGTCGTCACCGCCAAAGACGGACGCAAGGCCGTCGCCATTTTCAGTGCACAACACCAACAAATCAGCTTCGTGCTGATGGATATGACCATGCCGGAGATGGATGGTGAAGAGGCCTTTCACGAGCTGAAGAGGATTGCGCCGACAGTTAAAGTCATTATCTGCAGTGGCTATAACGAACAGGAGATCACACCAAGGTTCGCGCAACGGGAGTTGGCCGGCTTCCTGAAAAAACCATTCCAGCTTGCCGAGTTGCAAAAGGTAATTCGAGACGCAACCTGAACCAGCTATGCGGCTCCCGCCGCACAGGACAGAGAATACCCACCCGCCGCATTTCTGATCAGTCCATGCTAAGATGTCTGCACCCTGGCATAAGCTGTTTGCAACCGGCGGAATCCGATGAAAAAATATCTCTTCAGATCAGCAGCGATTCTGCTGACGTTCCTGCTAATCACCCTGCTTTGCTGGTTCTATGCCGAGCAAATCCTGAACAATTTCGCCCGCCCACAACTGGAAAAGCTGACCTCTGAATTCCTGGCTGCAGAGGTAAAAATTGGCCAACTCGGCTTGACAGAAACCGGGATCGCGGTTCATGCGCTGCGCATCAGCTCGCCCGGAAAAATGACGGTGACGGTACCACGGGTCGAACTGAACTTTACCCTCACAGAACTCTGGAACCGGCAATTAGCCGCGCTGACCATCAGCAATCCGCAGATTGAACTCAACCAGTCGACCGACGCCGCCACCCCGGCGGAAACCGGCCTGAAGATTCCGGAACAGCTGCCGCTGACAATCGAACGGTTGACGGTGACGAACGGACAGCTGTTGCTGCAGGTCGCAAATCGACACTGGCAACTGCAGCAAATAAATTTTTCCGCGGCACTGCAACAGCAGGCACCTTTCAAGCTTGATGCCCGCTTCGGCGCGGACGAAAATTTCCCGATTAGCGCCAGCGGGACAGTCGAGTTCTTACGGCAACAATCGTTGGTTCTGGAGAGTTTTTCCTGGCAGGGGCAACAACTGCTGGCGACACCGTTACGGGCAAATCTGGCTGAAACAGGGATCTCTCTGCAACGCAGCACTTTGCAGCTGAAGCGCTTCGACCACCAACAGCTGCTGGCAATCCTGACCGCATTGGGAAAGCCGTCACCACTCCCTGAGAATCTGGGATTTGCTGTTAACGACAGCCGTATCACGCTGGCACTGGTGGAACAGAAGCTCCAGTTGGAGTTGCAAGTTGCAACCGGCCGAGTTGACTGGAACGACCTGCGTGGCAACTTTTACCAGCTCAAACTGCGGCTGGACCGGAAGCAGGCCAGCTGGGACATTGCAGGAAAGCTGCAGGGACCGGCCAACTCGTCGCTCGATCTGGCCGGCAAACTCAGCGATGAGATGCGTCTGACCGGAACGGCACAGCTGAGGGTTCCCGAACCTGACCAGCTCAAAACCGAACTCTTCGCAGGCGCGCCGCTGCGAATTGCCGGCGGATTGCAACTGACAGCAGACTACGCGCTGACAGACAAACGGCTGCAGCTGACCAGTAACATCCAGGGCTTTGCGACCGAGCAACAGAACCGCGACTATCGGCTCAACCTCGCCAACCTGAGCGGTCATGGCAAACTGCTGCTGGACACAGATAAAGAAGATTTTTCTCTCGCCCTGAAGCTGGCGGCCCAACCTTTCCTCAGCGTATCCGGCAATTTTCAACAGTTGAATGCTTCCCTGACCCTGCCTCAGCTGCAGGGGCTTGAAGAGCTGCTACCACCCGGGCAGGTGCCCGAGCAGCTGCTGGCAGCAAGCGGAATCAAAGCCGGCGGCCGCTTTGCCAGGAAAGCAAGCGGCTGGTCAGGAACACTCCAGCTGACGGCCGATAAAATCGTGCTGCCGGCACTGACCAGCCAGGCACTTGACTGCCGTGGAACCTTGCAGCTGGCAACCGACCAGCTCAGTTTTCAGCAAAGCACCTGCCGCTTCGGGATCGCGTACCACGACACATTAACCTCTCAGGTCGCAGCCGAGTTCGCCGGAAAAGTCTCGCAGCAGCAGTTTTCACTGGCAATCAAGCAACTTTCCCTAGCGCAGCTCAACTACAGCTCTCCGGATGGGCAGTCCGGCGTGGGTGACGCGATCATTACCCTGCAGGGGGAGATCAGCGGCAACCAGACGCAGGAGTCGATAGCCCTGAACCTGAGCGGAAACCTGAGGGTCAAGGAGGTTCTCTCCGGGACCTTTTACGCTGACCTGTCCGCCTATTCAGCAAACTTCAGCTTAAGTGGCGACTGGCTCCCGGCAACGCTGCAGCTCAATGTCCACCCCCTGACCATCGCGCTGCCACAAATCGGCAGCCTGACGACAACCGGCCAGCTCAGCCCCGTGCAAATCCAACTGCAGGGTCATCTCGAGTTGCCGGATTTAGCCACCAACTACGGGGAGCAGCTCAGGCCGCTACTAGGCGATTTTCGACCGGCATTTGCCGACTTGAATCTTGCTGGAGGCATGTCGCTTGAGACCGCACTGTACTGGCACCAGAACTCCTGGCAAACATACGGAGCACTGCAGCTTCGAGGTTTAACTGCTGACTGGAAACCGCAGCGGCTGGCAATGACTGCTGTGACCGGCAGCATCCCCTTTGCTCTCTCCTCCGGTGTAGAGTTATCCGCAGCAACACCGGCCACAGAATATCCTGGAGAGCTTTCTTTCGCGGCCCTCTCTGTCAGCCAGGCCAGCCTGGAGCAGGGACACCTGCAGCTGGTTGCAACCCCTAACCGTCTCCGTTTTATTTCACCGCTGCGGCTGCAGCTCGCCGGTGGCCAAGCGAAGATAGAAAATCTCAGCCTCGGCTGGTTGGCCGACGGCCTGCAAGGATCGGCAAAGATCAAGATTACCGAAGTCGAGCTGGAGACGTTGACCAAAGAACTCGGGTTGCCGGTCATGCAAGGTCGGTTCAGCGCCGATCTGGGAACCATCCACTATGCCGACAGGCAGCTCAAAAGCGACGGTGTCGCCAGCATTGAAGTCTTTGACGGCCGTTTTCAGCTGCAGAATATGCGCTACTCCAATCCTTTTTCCCGCTATCCGACTTTTCATACCAACATCGATTTTTCCGGGGTGGACCTGTTGCAGGCGACCCGAACCTTCGACTTTGGTGAGATGAATGGCGTGCTCGACGGACATATCCATGGGCTGGAGATTTTTGGCAAAACTCCGGCGGCATTTACAGCGGCGTTTTCAACCCGCAATGAGGGCAAACGCAACATCAGCGTCAAGGCGCTGAACAATCTCAGTATCCTCAGTCAGGGGGGGATTTCCGCTGCTTTGTCGCGGGGGATTTACAAATTTATCGATTTTTATCGCTATCGAACGATCGGTATCAAATGTTCGCTGGAAAATGATACCTTTACCCTGTTGGGAACGGCCATGCCGGGATCCAACCGCTACCTGGTTCAGGGTGGGCTGTTGCCGCCCCGGATCGACATTACGACATCGACACCAACCATCTCGTTCAAAGAGATGGTCAACCGCCTCGGCCGCATTGAACGGACCGGAAAAAGCAGATCTCAGGGAGGACAAAGATGAAAAACATCACTCGCAGTTTAAGCTTGTTGCTGGCGCTGACCGTTGCCTCTTGTGTGACCATCAATATTTACTTTCCGGCCGAGGAAATTCGCGGCGCAGCAGATAAAATCGTCAATGAAGTCTGGGGCGAGCAGATCAGAAACGACGAGGCGCTGCCACCTGTGAAGAAAAACCCCGGCAGCGGCTTTTACCAGCTGTTCGCGCCGCAAACCGCCTTTGCTGCGCAGGATATCAATGTCAGCACCCCGGCAATCCGCGCAATCAAAGAGGCAATTAAGGCCCGCGCCGACCAGTTGATCGGCTTCCTCAGCAGCGGAAATGTCGGCCTCAGCTACGATGGGCTGCTTAAGGTCCGCAGCACCGACGGTTTGAACCTGAAACAAAAAGGGCAGATCAATCAGCTGGTGAATGCCGAAAATCAGGACCGCCTGCGACTTTATCAGGAGATCGCTGCCGCCAACGATCTGCCGGACAAAACCGCCGAGATTCAGGCGATTTTTGCCGAATCCTGGCGCAATCAGGCACAAACAGGCTGGTATCTGGAAAAGCCTGACGGTAGCTGGGGACAGAAATAGCAGCGTATTTTTTTTGCGGCAATCATGATGAAAAGCGATAACGGGAACTTGCTCCGAAAGTCAGCGGTGAGGTGGTGCTTTCTGCTGCTCGGAATGCTCTTTACGGCGATCGCAGTGCTGGGGATTTTTCTCCCGCTGCTGCCAACGGTGCCGCTGCTGTTACTGGCAGTGGCCTGTTTCTCACGCAGTTCGGAAAAATGTCACAGCTGGCTGCTGAATCATAATCACCTTGGGCCGTTGATTCGCGGCTACCTGGATGGCACGGGAATCCCGCTGCGAGCAAAGATAACTGCGATCCTGCTGATCTGGCTGACGATTACCACTTCGGCCCTGTTTCTGGTGCCACTGGTCTGGGTAAGAATCCTGCTGTTTTTGCTGGCCGCCGGCGTCACCATTTACCTACTGCGACTACCGGTTGCAGAAGGATAAAAGATGCGCCAGGCTTGGCTTTTCTCGCTTACTTTTGCTAGTCTCTGGCCGACACCATCAACCCCTCAGCCACAAGGAACCAAGATGAGCAAACCGGATACTCTTCTGCGCACCGGGTTTGCGCTGTTCAGCGCCATCACCTCATTCCTGCTGGTCTTCTACGCCGTCAGCGTCTTCACCGGCGAAAGCACGACGGAATGGCTGAAATCCTTTGCCTATGTTGCCGGGGGCTACGGCCTGCTGAACGTCTATATTTTAAGTTGGGCGTGGCGCAGTCGAAGCAACTGGGCAATTTCGGCAAATATGGTGATTGGCGTCTGTTTTTTCGGCGTGGTGGCGATGGATCTGATCAGAAGCGGCGTGCAGGACGGGATGCAGTTGGTCGGGATAGCGGCACTGGCCGCAGTTCTCGGCGTCAATTGGTTCGCGATCAAGGTTCTCTGCCAGCAGGCCAAATCCTGAGGTCAGCAGGTTTCAAGTAAGTTGTTCCAGCGAGAGAAAAACGGGGCTGCCTGAAGAGATTCTGCAGCCCCGTTTAAATTCACCCTGATCAAGTCAGATGCCGGGTATAGCCGGATTTCTTCAGATCACTGAGCGTGTAACCCTTGGAAATCAAGTTGAGGATTTCCTGCTCGACGTTTTTCGGCGTGTTCTCCTTTATCGCCATGATGGCGATCCGCTTGCCCCGGTCTTTGTCTTCTGTCATGCGTTCCTCCTGTCATCAGTTCACGGGTTTAACCCTGACAGATTAGCATAAATAAGCAGATATTTTTAGTCTGGATAAATATATTTCTCGAGAGTGTTTTTTCATTCTACCATTAGAGCTGCAGCCGCAGATTATTCTGAATCTCCCGCTGCAGCGCCGGAAAAACCCCGACCTGCTGCGCATAGCGATTCCACTCTGCAACCACCGCAATCGTTCGGTCGATAATCTCGTCCGCCGCCTTCTGACTGAAATGGCCGATACAGGTGCGAGCGACCTGATGCAGATCGGCCCGCACGAAATCATCGCGTTTGCCGTTAAGGCTCAACTGGTGCGTTTCAACCCAGGGGGAATCTTTCCGGTAGCTGTAAGCAATATCGTAGGCTGGCGCCAGTCGCCACTTCGGATCCCCTTTGTGCAGTAAAAAGGCGAAATTTTTGGCGTGATCGTCCTGATTGCGGGCGACGACGTTGAAGACCATGCGGCGATAGATTTCAAGGGCCTCGGCCCGGCTCAGGCGCAGCCGGCGGGCGACCGCGAACAGTTCTTCGTAACTGTAGCTGCCGGGCTTTTTGTAATCCGCGTGATCCAGCGCACAGAGGGACGACAGGTGAACTTTTTCGTTGCCGTCGCGATCGAAACGCTTGGTCATGAAGTGCGCGCGACCATTTTCGCGCAGCAGTTCTGACGGTGACATGTCGATACCGGCGTCGGTCGCCATCAGGTAGTAGGTGTACTCCATCAACCCGTAGCCTTTGGGATCGCCGAAGGTCTGGCTGTCGCTGCGCTTTTCACTGACCCCGTCAAACTTCAACAGGTAGTGTTCAAAACCATTCGGCGCGGTCAGCTGGCCGGAGCGAATCGAGGTGCGCTGCGGGTTGACAGCAATGACCGCCTTGGCCCGCGCACCGCCAGCCGAGGTGCCGAGCTGCAGGATGGTTTCCAGCCCGTTCTCCTCCTGGTCGTTGCGCTCCAGTTGCAGACCGGAGCGCTGATCGAGCACCCGCTGGGCCATCTCCACCAGCGAATCAAGCTGCAACGCGCCGACCGGATTACGTCCGCGTCCGCGCAGCGCCGGGGCGTACTCCAGCGCCCCCATCCCGCGCGAGCCGGTATAGAGCAGGCGCTCAACCGCCGTGAAAGACGCACCACTACGCCCCTGCCGGGCCAGCCAGGCATTGATGACCGCGTTACCGAAGTCATCCGGCAGCGAATCGGCAAAAGCGGCCGGCAGCCCAAGATAGGTGTCCGGATTCAGCGCAGGGAAGGTATATTTACGGGGAGCCAGTGGCATATAAATCGGGGCGATTTCGACCCCGCTCGCCAACCACTCTGGACTGTACTCGAAGGTCGCGAAGCCCGTGGTTTTATCGAGAGCCAGCGCACCGACAAGCTCGCCCCATAATTTGACCCGTGCGGTTTGATGGCTCACCAGTCAAGCTCCTGTTTCGCTTCGGCAACGGCCGCAGCAGCTCCCCGCTTACCCGAGGCACGCTGGCGTTCTTTGCCCTTGAGCTTGCTCAGCTGCAACGGACTGAACGTGCTCTGCGGGATAAAGCGATCAAGCAACTCCAATTGGCCAAGAACCCGAAGCACAGCGATCAGCGTCTCGAACTTTCCCCCACCGTCGACCAGCCGCCGATAGGTCTTTTCAGTGACACCGACGGCAGCAGCCAACTGCTCCTGGGTGATATTCTGCTCCAGTCGCAGCTGATCAATCCGCTGGCCGACCTCAGCGGCAAGCGCCTTGTCACTCATGGCATAAATGTCTTTAGGAGTCATTTTAAACCTTTTAAACGAAAAATACGGGTTGATAAGTAATTTATTACCCATAATATGATTTGTCAATGATCAACGATAGAAAGTCATTTTCTACCCGTTAACAGAACTAGCCGCTATTAACGGTATTTTTTAACCGGTAGCATTGCCGATCAGTACCTGTACGCACCAATACTTATTTATGAATATTTTATTCGTTATCAAATCTATCGATACATTTAAATCACCCTACGGCGTACCAAGAGCAAAATAATATCAGCAATTTCAGTCACCTGAGCACAAACAGAGGATCGGAAGAATTGGTATTTTAATTGCTCTACACTTTTATCCACAGCAGCGATACTCACTGTCCTTGTCTCCAGTTCACAAGACAGGGTAAATTTAAGGCTGTATTTTTTAGCAACCAGAGCATGCAAGTTGCACATCCGTACGAGACGGTATCAACAAAGGGGATCGTTATGGAAACCACCGACACACCAGAATTTGGGCCACAACGGAGCGCAGCCACCGAAGGGAATTTTTATCCCGCCAGTAACAGCGGCATCGGTCCCGGCATGAACCCGCGAATTCAGCGCCTGCGAAAACTGAGCGTTGAGACCGCACCGAGCCTGTCGATCGAGCGCGCCCTGCATGAAACCGCCTTCTACAAAGAGAACTACGGCAAGCACTCGATCCCGGTGCTGCGGGCGCTGAACTTTCTCGATCACTGCCAAAAGAAGACTATTTACCTCGGCGAAGACGAGCTGATCGTCGGCGAGCGCGGTCCAAAACCCTGCGCGGTGCCGACTTTCCCTGAGCTGACCTGCCACAGCGTCGAAGATTTTCAGGTGCTCAACAGCCGCGAGCAGCAGCGCTACCTGATCAGCGACGAGGACATCGCCACCTACGCCCGCGAAGTGATCCCCTACTGGCAGGGGCGCACGGTGCGCGAACGGATCTTCGGCCATGTGCCGCCGGAATGGCAGGCCGCTTACGAGGCGGGATTATTTACCGAGTTCATGGAGCAGCGCGCCCCCGGCCATACAGCGCTCGACGGCCAGATCTATCAAAAAGGCATGCGTGATTTCAAAAAACAAGTTGCCATAGAAATTGAACGTCTTGATTATCTGAACGACCCAGAAGCTACGGACAAGCTCGAAGAGCTGAAAGCGATGGATATCTCCTGCGACGCGGTAATTCTGTTCGCGCAGCGCCACGCTGAGCTGGCCGAACAACTCGCGGCAACAGAGAGTGATCCGCAGCGGGCCGCCGAACTACTAAAGATTGCCGAGGTCTGCCGCTGGGTGCCGGCCAACAAGCCGCGCACGTTTCACGAAGCGATCCAGATGTACTGGTTTGTCCATCTCGGCACGATCACCGAACTGAACGGCTGGGATGCCATGAACCCCGGCCACTTCGACCAGCACCTGGCCCCCTTTTACACTGCTGAAATCGCCGCCGGAACCCTGACCCGCGAGCAGGCCAAAGAGCTGCTCTGCTGCTTCTGGATCAAGGTCAACAACCATCCGGCACCGCCGAAAGTCGGCATCACCGCCCGCGAGAGTGGCACCTACAACGACTTCACCAACCTGAACATCGGCGGCATCACCAGCGACGGCAAAGACGGTGTCAGCGAGGTCAGCTACATCATGCTGGAGGTCATCGAGGAACTGCACATCCTGCAGCCGGGCAACGCGGTGCATATCAGCAGCAAGACCCCCGACCGCTTCCTGCACGCCGCCTGCAAGGTGATCCGCCAGGGGCACGGTTACCCCTCGGTGTTCAATCCGGATGTCTACGTCGTGGAGCTGCTACGCCAGGGGAAATCGCTCAAGGACGCCCGTGAGGGCGGTTGCAGCGGCTGCATCGAGGTCGGCGCCTTCGGCAAGGAAGCGTTCGTGCTGACCGGCTACCTGAACGTGCCGAAGGTGCTGGAAATCACCCTGAACAACGGCATCGATCCGCTCTCCGGCAAGAAAGTCGGCATCGAAACCGGCGACCCGCGTAATTTCAAAGATTACGCCGAACTCTACGCCGCCTTCATCAGACAGCTGAACGCTATCGTCGACACCAAAATCCGCGTCAGCAACTACATCGACCGGATGTTCGCCAAATACGCGCCGGCGCCGTTTCTGTCGGTGGTGATCGAAGACTGCATCAGCAAAGGCAAGGACTACTACAACGGCGGACCGCGCTACAACACCAACTACATCCAGTGCACCGGCCTCGGCACGGTCACCGACAGCCTCTCGGCGCTGAAAAAACACGCCTTTGAAGAGCAGACCTTCAGCATGGCACGGATTCTCGACGCGGTCGCGAAGGATTTTGCCGGCGAAGAATTCCTGCGCCAGACGATCCTCAACAAAACCCCCTTCTTCGGCAACGACGACGACAAAGCCGACGACATCGCCCTGCAGGTTTATGCTGATCTGCTCGCCGCCATCGACGGCAAGCCGAACACCAAGGGGGAGACCTTCCACCTGAACATGCTCTCGACCACCTGCCACATCTACTTCGGCAAAATGCTCGGCGCCACCCCCAACGGCCGGCTTAAAGGCAAGTCGATTTCGGATGGCACCTCCCCGTCGCACGGAGCCGACACCCACGGCCCCTCGGCGGTGATCCGCTCACTGACCAAACTGGACCACACCATGTCCGGCGGCACCCTGCTCAACCAGCGCTTTTTGCCGAGCCTGCTCAAGCATGACGAAGACATCAAAAAGCTCGGCCAGCTGATCCGCAGTTACTTTACTTTGGGTGGGCACCATATTCAGTTCAACGTCGTCGATACCGCGACCTTAAAAGCCGCGCAGGAGTGCCCGGAAGATTACAAGGACCTGCTGGTGCGGATGGCGGGGTACAGTGATTATTTCAATGATATGAATGCCGATCTGCAGCAGGAAGTTATCGAGCGGACGGAGAATGAAGCCTTTTAGATTTTGAGAATTTGAGCTTCCCCCATCTGTTTTCGCCGGAGCGGAATATTGATTTCGGGAGCTTTGCCGCGAGGTTGAGCGCAGCGAATGGGAGCGGCCCTGAAAAGAATGCGGAATGGAGGCTCCCGCGCAGCGGGTGAAAACAGTTTGGGCTGTTTTCTTTTGCTTCCGTTTTCTTTGTCAGCACAAAGAAAATGAAGTCGGCTGGCGGGCCGAAACCCGCCGACCTTGATTTTGACTTTCATCCGAAAACAAAAGGCAAAGGCCGCGGGGTTGCGCCCCCGCCCGTCGCCCTACTCTTTTGTTACGCCACAAAAGAGTAGGCAGAAAAAGGCGCCCGAGTTTCTTGCCCTGCGGGTTCCCTTCGTTCCGTTACGCGTTGCAGCGAAGAAAAAAACTCGCCTGCGGCTCAAACATTTTTCTTCGTATTCCTGCAACGCTCCACTTCACTCCGGCGGCGTCACACGGGATTCAGGGTCAAAAACAAAACCACAAAGGTTCAGCCGTGCAACAGCCTCTTATCTTCGACATCAAACGCTACGCCATCAACGACGGCCCCGGCATCCGCGTCTGCATCTTTTTCAAAGGCTGTCCACTGAACTGCCGCTGGTGCCACAACCCGGAGAGCATCGCACCGCAAGCGCAGAAGATGTACACGGCGACCAAGTGCATCGGCTGCGGCGAATGCGTGAAAGTCTGCCCGCAACAGGCCTGCAAACTGACAGCAGACGGGATCGTTACCAATGCTCAATTGTGTAACCGCTGCGGAAAATGCGCTGAAGTCTGCCCATCCCGGGCGACAGAGATGTCGGGACGCTATCGATCCACTGCGGAGCTGCTGGAGATTATCGAGAAGGAACGCCCCTTCTTCGACCAATCGGGGGGCGGAGTGACCATCTCCGGCGGCGAACCGCTATTGTTCCCCGAGTTTCTCTGCGAGCTGCTGGATGCCTGTGGACAACGGCAAATTCATCGTTGTGTCGACACCGCCGGGCTGGTGAAAACCGCAACCCTGCTTGAGGTTGCCAAACGTACCGAGCTATTTCTGTTCGATCTGAAGCTGATGGACAGCGCCAGACACAAACACTGGACCGGGGTCGGCAATGAACTGATTCTGCAGAACCTGCAGGCGTTGGCACAGAGCGGAGCGGCAATCCAGATCCGCATGCCGCTGATCAGCGGCGTCAACGCCGACGCCGAGAACATCACCGCGACCGCGGCCTTTATCAGCCAGCTGCCTGGCCGCAAAAAGAGCGTCAGCCTGCTCCCCTATCATGCGAGCGCCAGCGGCAAAGACTTAAAGCTGGGGCAATCCCGCGGCTTGAGTGGCATGGCGGAACCCTCCACTACCGAGCTGCGCAGCGCCATCGAAGGTTTCGCCCGTCACGACATCATTGCCTCCGTCGGCGGATGAGCGACGGATAAACCGCAACCGCTGCTTTTTGCTTTACCCGCGCCGAAAATCACTCTAGTTTGCGGGACAATCATCCATCTAGCACTTAAAGTGAACCCTGTGGCCGAATTAAACACCCAACTGACCTACGGCAAAATCTTCCGCTTCTGGCTGCCGCTGGCGGCCACCTGGCTGATGATGGCCGTAGAGGGGCCGTTTTTGGCTGCAATCATCGCGCGGATGACAGCGGAAAAACTGAACCTGGCAGCCTACGGTGTCGCTTATGCCTTCGGCTTGGTGGCCGAATCACCAGTCATCATGCTGATGAGCGCCAGCACCGCCCTCTGCCGCGACCGGGAATCCTACCTGCGACTGCGTAATTTCAGCCTAGCCCTCTGCCTGGCGGTGACCCTGTTGTTCGGACTGTTTCTGCTGCCGCCGGTATTCAAACCGATCGCGCTGAAAGTACTGGGACTGCCGACTGAGGTCGCCAGCCTGACCCACGCGGCTTTGCTCTGCCTGATTCCTTGGCCGGCGGCAATCGGCATCCGCCGCTTTTACCAAGGAGTGCTGATCGCCCGGCGTAAAACCCGCAGAGTCGCCGTGGCGACCGGCTTAAGGGTGACCAGCATGGCGGGCATCGCCATGCTGCTCTATCTGCAAGGGGGGATTGACGGCGCCCGGATCGGGGCAATCGCTCTGTCCGTGGGCGTTACCGCCGAAGCGCTGCTGACCCGCGTCCTGGCCCGGCAGACAATTGTCGAGGTACTGCAAACGCAGCCGGTCGACAACCGCGCGCCGATGAGTTACCGCGCGATCTGGGATTACTACCTGCCGCTGGCGTTGACCCCGTTCATCGGCCTGTCGATCCATCCGCTGGTGACCTTCTTTCTCGGCAAAAGCCGCGATGCGCTGGAGTCTCTGGCGGTGATGCCGGTGATCTACGGCCTGACTTTCATCTTTCGCGCCCTGGGGCTTTCCTATCAGGAGGTGGCGATCGCCCTGCTCGCTGAGGACAAAAACAACTATCGACAGGTGCGTAACTTTGCCATCGGCCTGGGACTTGCCACTTCGGCCTGCCTGAGCCTGATCGCCTTCACGCCGCTGGCCGGATTCTGGTTCCGCGACCTGTCCGGGCTCGGGCAGAAGCTGAGCGATTTCGCCGTCCTGCCGTTGCAGATCATGGCGATATTCCCGGCACTGACGGTACTGATCTGCTGGCAGCGCGCGGTGTTAATCGATGCGCGCCTGACCCGGCCGGTCACCGTCGCCACAACCCTTGAGGCTTGCGGTATCTTCTCGATTTTACTGCTGGCGCTGCTATACTTCCCGGTTTCCGGCATGGTCGCGGCGGCAGCCGCCTATATCCTCGGTCGCCTGCTGGCAGTCGGCATTTTGCAGCGGCCCATCGGCCGATTACAACTGAAAGCCCCCTGATGCGCAAACCACAGACAACTGAGAGAAAGAATCAACTCGGCGGCCACTGGTTCGTCCTTGCAGCGGCGCTGCTCTGGGGCACTACCGGCACGGCGCAGGCATTCGCCCCGGCCGGCTTTGACCCACTGGTGATCGGCGCCCTGCGGCTGCTGGTCGGCGGGATTGCCCTGCTGGCTCTGGCGGTCGGCCGCCGCGAACTGGGACGCTGGCACGACTGGAAATTCTGGCCAACCCTGCTCGCCGCCATCTTCACCGCGGGTTACCAACTCTGCTTCTTTGCGGCGGTGGCGAAAACGGGCGTCGCGATCGGCACGGTGGTCGGGATTGGTAGCGCGCCGATTGCCGGCGGCCTGCTCGGCCTGCTGTTTCGTGGTGAACAACTCAGCCGCCGCTGGCTGATGGCCACGGCGCTGGCCATTACCGGCTGCAGCCTGCTCAGCCTGACCGGCGGCGAGGTTGCGGTCGATCTCTGGGGAATTCTGCTGGCAATCGGTGCCGGGGTTTTCTACGCCGCCTTCACGCTGGTGCTTAAGGGCCTTTTAGAAAGACACTCTTCTATCGCCGTGACCGCTGTGGTTTTCTGCCTCGGCGCCCTGCTGCTGGCGCCGTTACTGCTACAGAGCAATATTGCCTGGCTGCTGCAACCGCGCTCCATCGCCGTGGCCCTGCATCTCGGGTTGGCCGCGACCGCGCTTTCCTATCTGTTGTTCGCCCACGGACTGCAGAAGATCCCGGTCAGCACCGCCGTCACCCTGTCGCTGGCCGAACCGATGACCGCGGCAATGCTGGGGGTTCTGCTGCTCGGTGAACAGCTCAATTCCCAGGCCTTTTCCGGCATCGCGCTGATCTTTGCCGGGTTGCTGCTGCTGGTGCTGAAAAGAAAACGTAAGCTGGTGCTGGCAAAGTGACCCGGCAACACAAAGCCACCCTCTACGGCCTGAGCGCAGTGCTGCTCTGGTCGACGGTCGCAACCGCGTTCAAGCTGACGCTGCGCTACTTAAGCCCGATTGAGTTGCTGTTGTTCGCCGGCGCCTTCTCCACCCTGCTGCTCGGGGTGATCCTGCTGCTGCAGGGGAAATTGCGGCTGGCGCTGCAATGCAGCCGCCGTGAATATCTGCTGTCGATCGGCCTCGGCCTGCTCAGCCCGTTTCTCTACTATCTGGTGTTGCTCAACGCTTACGCGCGGCTGCCGGCGCAACAAGCGCAACCGCTCAACTACACCTGGGCGATCACCCTGTCGCTGCTGGCGGTGCCGCTGCTAAAGCAGAAAATCTACTGGCAGCAGTGGCTGGCGCTGCTGATCAGCTACTGCGGTGTAGTGATCATCGCCACCGAAGGCGATCCCTTCAGTCTGCAGTTCACCGATCCTTTCGGCGTCGCGCTGGCGCTCGGCAGCACCATCCTCTGGGCGCTCTACTGGATCTACAACACCCGTGATCGCCGCGACCCGGTGGTCGGCCTGTTCGTCAACTTTATCTGCGGCTTTCCGTTTGTGCTCGGCTACTATCTGCTGACTGCGGAGATTCAACTGCCGCCGCTGCCTGGCCTGCTCGGTGCTATTTATATCGGAACCTTCGAGATGGGTGCCTGCTTCGTACTCTGGCTGCTGGCGCTGAAACTGACCGACAACACGGCAAAAATCAGCAACCTGATCTTTATTTCGCCATTTCTGTCGCTGGTGCTGATCTATTTTTTGCTCGGTGAAGAGATTCTGCCATCAACCTTTGTCGGGCTGGTATTGATCGTGGCGGGACTGATCTGTCAGGGATTGAAGAGAACTGCCAAGTAGCCGGCAGGAGCATTCGCACCCTGCCGGCACTCAGTTCAGAGCTTATTCAGGCGGAAGGTCCTTGTAGTAATAGCTGCCGCGCGGTGGAATATCGTCGGCCCGGAAAGGGTCGACGCTGGCGAGGCTGCCATCGGCGCTGGCTGCAAGAATCGCCATCATCTGCTCGTAAGCATGCTTGATGATCATCCCGCTCGACTTCAGTCCAATCCCCCCTTTGAGTTCGACCAGAATGCTGCCGGCTCCCGCCAGCCCGTAACCGTTGCGACCGATCCCGGCATAGGTGCCACCGGGGTATTCGGTGACCACCGAGAAGCCGAACTTCTCCATGTGATCCATGATCACGACGCAAAGCTGCTTCGACAGGTTTACGACCGGTTCCAGCACATTTTCGTTCTTCGGCCAGAGGATTGAGCTGGTGACGCTTTCGCCATCGGCGGTGACATAGGTGCCCTGATGGTGAAAGTCAGCGATCCACTCAGGCTGGTAGTTGTTGAAGGCGTTGATAACTGCAACTGCCTCAGGGACCGGATTGACGGGGTAATCCAGCGGATGATTCTGGAAGAGGGTGCTCTCCTCCCAGCCGGTCACCCAGTGATAACGGTTGATATCCCAACCGACGCCAGCGGTCGAGCTGGTGTAGAAACCTTCGGCGGTGTTGCTGGCCGGTGCGGCGGGATCGACGTTGTAGCGATGGAACAGTTCACTGCCGTCGGGGTTAACCCGGGCGATAACCAGCACGTAAAGCTTGTCGAGGATTGCCTGGGCCTGTTTGCTGCCGGTGGAGAGAAATTTTCAGCAGCTGCAATGCCGCTTCGGTCGTCATCGGCTCATTGCCGTGCTGCTGGGTGATGATCATCACCGCCGGATTCTGCGGATTGCCCGCCTTGGCCAGGTAGATGTCACGCCCCTGGTTGCTGGTCCCGATCACTTCCAGCTGAACCAACCCTTTTGAGGTCTTTTCGATCTGCTGCAGCTGCATGACCAGTTCCGGGTAGCTGCTCAGTCGCTCCAGACTGACATGCTGATTATCGGTCAGCCAGGGGCCGCCAGGAACAATGTCGGTTTTCGCCAATACCATGCTGGCCAACAAGCCAAGCAATGCAGGAATCGCCATCATCACAATACAGAGTTTCAGTTTGAGCTTCATGCCGTCCTCCTTACTGGTTAAAAGATGGGTGGATTAAACCAGGCAACAACAATGACGTTAGTGCAAGATCGGGCAAAGTCAACAGACCGGGGCCGGATATTTCATTAATTTTCACTGCAATTAACCGGGGTTTATCAGAAGAGAGCAGAAGACATCGCAATGACCTGTTTCGATCCGAAACGGTGGCTGGCAGATTGGCAGTACAGACGGCAATTCAGTCAGGCAACCGCCAGTGACAACCGAGGATCATCGCCCCTTCGCCACTCGGGCGCGACTGATACCAGACACTATAAAGGGAACCGTCTGCCAGCTCGACAGTCGCCGGATAACCGAGGTCAGGGACCTGGTAGTAGATTTCGCCGACATCCTCGGCTTGTTCGCAACCCTGATAGGCAACCTCGGCGAGGCGGAGGATCTGTGGCCAGCTTTGCCCCCCATCGGCGCTGACCGCCACTCGCTGGCCGAAAGGTTCGCGCCGATGGCCGTAACTGCTGAGCAACAGCCCGCTCGAATGCAGCAGCAGATGCGGCGGCAGGCCCCAGATCCCGGTCGATTCGACCGGACTCCAGCTTCGCCCGCCATCGCTGCTGACACTCTGCATCAGCTGGCGTTTTTCGATGTCGGCGGCATTGACACGCATCTGCCCCAACAAGCGCCCATCAGGCAACTGAACCAGATGCGGTTCGCAGAGGTAAATCCCCGGCAGAGCGTAAGCGTCACTTAAGATGCCGCGCAACTGCCAACTCTCGCCGGCGTCGCTCGAAGCGTAGCAGGCGACGTCGGCCCCACCCTCTTTGGGTTCACTGCCAAGATAAAGCAGCTCGCCGTTGCGGCCGAGAATCGGCCCATGCGGTCCGTGGACGGGAAGCCGGCGCAGCACGCTCCAGCTGGCTCCCCGGTCGGCGGAGACTAAGGTAAAATTACCGAGATACTGCCGGTAATCTTCCGGCGTCAGCCGGTCGCCGTAAGGCTTCCAGGCAGCCACTTCCTCCGCGCCGTAGTAGCTGACCGCTTCTTTTGCCCAAGTCACGAACAGCTCCGAAGTGAACAGGCTGACCAACCAACGGCCATCCGGCAACACAAGGATGCCCGGATCACGATCGTCGAAGGGGGTATTGACAATCACCTGCGGCTCGCTCCAGCTGCGCCCTGCGTCGCGGCTGCGCAATAGCAAGGTTTTACCATAAGGATCGATATGATTTTTGCGATCGCCGGAAAAGACCACCAGCAGCTCGCCATCGGCCGCCCGGGCAAGCGACGGCCAGGCGCCAAATTTCCCGGGCAGATCGTAAAGTTTATCCATTCTGAGCAATTTCATCTGCGGTACCATCAAAGAGAAAAAAAGCCCGCCATCGCGTTGAGGATGACGGGCTTGGGGGGTGTGGCTAGAGAATTTCAGAAACCGTCTTCCTGATAGTTTTCAGGAATGCGCACCACCAGCACTGGAATAGTCGAGCTGTGCAAGACCTTGAGGGTGGTTGTCCCGAGCATCGCGTCGGCTAATACAGAATGCCGATGCGACCCCATCACGATCAGATCGATATCGTGTTTTTTGGCTTCTTCCAGGATCGCCTGCTTGGCTGGCAGCTTCGCGACAGTAATGCTGGCGACCCGCTCACTCCCCTTGGGATCGCTGCTGGTCTCTTTGGCGCAGAGTCGCTCGAGTCGCTCGTGGATACTCTTATCGACTTCGGCGACCGTGCGCTCAAAGACGTCTTCGGATTTCTCCTTGAGCATGTAGAGATCGGCCATGCTCTGCGCGGCAGCGGACAAGGGCTCGTGACCGTGGATTATGTGGATTTTAGCATCGTGGGTTTGGGCCAGACTCAGTGCGTAGCGAAAGACGTAGGGGGTGCCGCTACCCAATCCAGTGGTATAGAGGATATTTTTAATCTTTGGAAGCATCAGTCACTCCTGTGCAATAGGGATCAACCTGACTTGGCAGGCACGGACACAAAAGGCATCCGCCGCCTAGAACTATGCCGCAGTTTCATGGAAATAAATAGGGGGCAGCCGTTTTCGTTGACGTTCTCAGCACGATGAGGTTCCCGACGAAAGGGTGTATTTATAAGTGGGGCACGGGGTCAAACAAAACGGCTGCAAGGCGAAAATAATCCTACCGATTGGCAACCAGTCTTTCCAGGTAGCGGGATTTCACCTGCTGGCTGGCCATGACCCGTTTGAGCGGCGGGAGTCGCAGAATGGCACCAAGCAGACCAGCCAGGGCGCGATGGCGGAAAAGCACCTGATTGTCGAAAATCAGGTGCTGCAGTTTGCCCCGCTCGACCGCCATGACCACCGCCCGGTGACTGCTGTTGAGCGGGGTAATGACCCGTTCCGGACGGTTCGTCAGCCCGATGCAGTTTTTCTGACAAACCCGGACGCAAAGACCGCAACCGAGACAGTGCTCTTCAAGCAGTGCCGCTTGTTTGCGCTTGGGCTGCTTTGGATCCTGGGCTGAAATCAAAACCATGGCATCGACCGGGCAGACGTTGACGCATTGTCCACAGCCAGTGCAATCTGGTTGTTCAATGACCGGGATGAAGTTGGTGGTGTGCACCGGGTTCAGGTTGGCGAAGCGCCGGGCAGCAATCATTGCCTCGCAACAACAGCCGCAGCAGTTGCAGATGAAGTTGACCTGCTGCCGGACATTTTCACCGAACTGCACCAGGTTGTTGGCGTAGGCCTGCTGCAGCAGATCGAGACATTCAGAGGCATCAATGGCCCGGGCGTGGCCATGCTTGATCAAGGAGGCGGCCGAGGCATTAAAGGTCATGCAGATATCCAGCGGTGCTGCGCATACCCGGTCCATATGCTGCATTTTGTGCCGGCAGTAACAGAGTCCGACGCCGATAGACGAGGCGGTTTTGATCACCTCGCTGGCCCGTTCATAATCGAGCACATGCAGGGCATTCGCGTTGCTCAGTACCGGTTCATGGAGAAACGTACGACCGAGCTGGGTCTCGCCGACGGTGAACAGTTCACGGATGAAGTCCTCCTCGACATTCAGGTACTGATAGAACAGCTCACTGAGCAGTTTCTGGTCAAGATCGGCGCGGATCCGCATCAAAGAAAATTCAAAAAATCCCGCCATCGGCGGCGGTAGCACGTAAAGCGTCTCGCCGTTCTGCTCCATGTCGACCAGAATTGCCCGCCCCGCCAGCGCATCAAGAATCTTTCGCGTTGCATTCAGATCCAATTTCCAGACCCGGGCGGCACGTTCGGCATTAAATGGTCGGAGCGGTAATTGCGCCACCAGCTCAGCTTCTTTCTGACTGAATAGCATGGCAAGGATTTGATAGAGGACTTTAGTGGGGGGAGCGCCTTGCGGGTAACGGTTGAGCCGTTCGACCAAGCGGGCATAGCTGGATTTAACCGTCTGATGCGCCATGCTGCAACCTCCGGAGAGAGTGCCGTTACTGCGTGAGCATCCGAGCTGAGCGCTATACGCAGCGACACTTGAAGTCTTCTCGCGTGCCTAAACGCTAAGGATAGCGGATAGTGCCGGACGATCAACCCGGAGGGTTCTATTCAGACGGTTCGCAGACGTTTATAAGCGGTCTTCAGGAAGCAATCAGCGCCTGCAGGCCGGCCAACAGCTCGGGAAGTTCCCCCTGCTGCAGAATGCTCAACTGCTCTTCGATGACCGTATCCAGAATGGCTTCAGTGGTCAGCGGATTGGCCAGCACCACGCGGAAGACGGTGATAATCTCGCCGCCGTAACGGGCCGGGGCGAGGCGGGTCCGCGAGACGAAGGTTTTACCCGCCTCGCGCTGCCGTTTCTGCACCGCGCGGGTGATGTTGTCGAGCTGGGCGTTGATCGCCGTGACCCGCTCGGTGGTCGCCCCTGCCAGCGCCTTCTGCACCGCGGCCGGATTGTAGCGGTAGGTCAGGATGTTCAGCTCCGGGGCGGTGACCAGCTCAAAGTCGGGGAGAGCATCGATCCTCGCCGCAAAGCGGCTGGCCAGTTCGATCCCCCGATCCATCAACAGCTCATACCCCTTGCGACCGATAATCGACAGTCCGGCATGAACCAGCATCGATTTGCCGGGGCGTGAACCTTCCAGGGTGTGACTGCCGAGGTCCTTGGATCCGTGGCGCAGAATATAGGCGGCATGATGTTCGATCGCCGCCAGCGCCGCCGGATCCTTGAACAGTACCATCCCGGCCCCCATCGGCACATAAAGCTGCTTGTGCGCATCCAGCGTGACCGAGTCGGCGCGCTCAATGCCGCGCAGCAGGCCACGGTGGGTTTCGGAGAACAGCGTCGGGCCGCCCCAGGCGGCGTCGACATGATAGTGACAACCGATCTCGGCGGCATAATCAGCCAGCGCATCAAGCGGATCAACATTGCCGGTTTCGGTGGTCCCGGCGATACCGACCAGCGCCAGCGGCCGGATCCCCTGATCCTGTAAACGCCGGCATTGAATTTTCAGCTGTGCCATATCGAGCCGGTTGTGTTCATCGGTATCGACCAGCACCAGATTCTCACGGCCGATGCCGAGCAGATCGGCAGCCTTGCCGAAGGAATAATGACCACGCCGTGACACCAGCACCGCCAGCCCCTGACAATCGAGATGACGCAGCGCCTTGAACAACCCCTCATCGGCGATGCCGCGGAAGTCTCCGGATGGCCCGCAGAGCTTGTTCCGCGCCACCCAGAGGGCGGTGATATTGGCAATAGTACCGCCGGAGCAGAAAGCGCCCAGCGCATGCCGGCTGTCGTGAATCCACTGCTGGTAGAACTGGTCTGTTCCGTTATAAATCAGCCGGTGCAGCATCGCCAGCACCTGCCGTTCCATCGGCGTGAAGGCCTTCGAGGTTTCGACCTTGACCAGGTTCTGATTGAGCGCGGTCATGATACGCGACAAGGGCAGCATGAAATAGGGGATCGCCGAGGTCATGTGCCCGACAAATCCCGGCGCCGCGGTATGCACTGACTGAGCGACCAGCTTTTCCTTTATAAATTCTGTGTAATCAGAAACGTAGGTCGGCTCTTCGGGGATTTTCGGATCGGCGAAATCAGCTTCGATATCTTCCAGTTCACGCTCGAGAGCGACGATATGCTCCTGCAGGAAACCGGTGACATTATCGGTAATCGCCTGGTCAATACCACCGAGGGTGGAGTCGGGCGCTTCAGGAACGGTGAAGATCCGGTAAAGACTTTCCAGGTTGGCCTGTGCGCTTTCTTTTATTCTGTTCATCGAATGTCCAGAGTCATCTAAAGCATTCATTTGCATCTACGGGCCTCGATTGGCCAGAGCATCTAAAGGGAATAAAAACGACCAGCGTTCCTGTATACAAAACCCCTCGGATGCTGTCAAATTCAAAACCGTCGCGAGGCCGCTTTACCGGCAGAAAGTTATTTACAGCAGTGACTGCGCAGTCTGTAGAAAATTAAGCAGCAGCTGCCTGGAATGTTGCAGATAGCGCTGCTGATGCTGATGGAAAATCTGCTGCGGTTTTTCGCCTGCGCCGGTTCGCTGGCACCATTGTGCAACAATGGTCGTATCGACTTCAGGATGAAACTGCAGCCCCCAGGCGTTCTGGTAACGGAACGCCTGCCCCGGACAAGGCTCGGTCCACGCCAGATGCGTCGCCGCCTGCGGCAAGTCAAAGCTATCGTTGTGCCACTCAAAGCTGCAGAACGGATTCGGCAGCCCGGCAAATAACGGATCCACCTGTCCGGCCGGCGTCAGTTCGATCGCGGCAATCCCCTTCTCCTGACGGTACTGGCTGGTCACGCTGCCACCCAGCGCATGCGCCAGCAGCTGCCCCCCCAGGCAAATGGCCAGCAGCGGTCGCCCGGCCTCGACCTGCGCAGCGACCCAATCGGCGGCAAGCTGCAGGTAGGGCAACTGCTGGCGGTCGCCGACCCCCATATATCCGCCCAGCAGAATCACCGGCCCCCGGTCGTCAATACCGGGTAATTGCTGCTGGTCGCAACGCCAGCAGGTGATTTCACTGCCCGCTTCAGCCAACCAGCCGGAGAATGTTCCCAGACCAACCCGCTCGTCGAACTGCAAGACCTGAATACGCATACTTAACCTCAACAATTAAATGGCACACATTTTGGATCAAATTAAAGTGTTCCAAACTTATGGCCGATAAGCAACGAAGTCCGTTTGACAACCAGCAGGGGGGAGACCATGCCTCGCGTTACGACAATTCTATTTACCGGCAGCATCCTGATTGTGATGCTCTGCCAGTCATTTGTCCAGCAGGGCAACTTCAAGCTGGCCATGTCTGACAACGACCTGATCTTTGCCCCGATCTTTCTTTTCTGCGCCGCCGGCATTCTGACCAGCTGGCTGGGCAAGCCGGTCAAAGAAAAGCCTGAGGATGATTCTGACTCATCCGACAACGACAATAAAAAGCCGCCGCGCGACACCGCGCTCTGATGAACAGTCAAGCCACAGCAACACAAAAGGGAATCCGCCAGGGGTTCCCTTTTTTTGTGCTGGCACCCTCCTCTGAATTCTAATGATAATGTATACTTTGTAGGATTTTTTGAATTTTCTGCTGAAATCGGCTAGTTTCGCATCTCTGTGCGCAGATCGCGTCGATCGTTTTCACACTCAAGGACCCATCATGAATCTTGCTGAACAATTTAAAGATAACTGCGGCTTTGGCATGCTGGCGCAGATAAAGAACCAACCCAGTCACCAGTTGCTGCAGGATGCCATCCGCACCCTGACCCGGATGACGCACCGCGGCGCGATCTCGGCCGATGGCAAAACCGGCGATGGCAGCGGCTTGCTCTGCTCGATGCCGGTTCGCTTCATGCAGAAAGTCGCCGAAGAACACGGACTGTCGCTCCCCGACCAGTTCGCCGTGGCGACGATTTTTTTAAGCGATGAAAGAACCCAACTGGCGGCCTTTAAAGAGCAGTGTGCGTTGAACGACCTGAGCGTGATTCTGGTGCGCGAGGTCCCGCTGAACACCGAGGCGCTCGGCGAATATGCCCTGTCGATGCTGCCCAAAATCGTCCACGCCTTTGTTGTCCCAGCGGCCCTGATTGCGACCCGGCGCTTCGATGCGCTGCTCTATCTGACCCGCAAGCAGGTGGAACACCGCTTCGACGGCGAACGCGCCTTTTACATCGCCAGCTTTTCCCGCTTACTGATCTCCTACAAGGGGCTGGTGATGCCGCAGTACATCGCCAAGCTGTTCCCCGATCTGCAACAGGAGGATTTCCAGGTCTCCTTTGCCATGGTCCACCAGCGCTTTTCTACCAACACCCTGCCGCAGTGGCGGCTGGCCCAGCCGTTACGCAGCATCGCCCACAACGGCGAGATCAACTCGATTCAGGGCAACCGCTTCAAAGCGCTGAACAAATTTACCGATGCCGAAAGTCCGGTCTTCTCCAGAGAAGAGCTGCAGGCGCTGCAGCCGATTCTTGAGCAGGGGGTCAGCGACAGCGCCAACCTCGATAACATGCTCGAATTTCTGCTCGCCAACGGGGTCGATTTTTTCAAGGCGATCCGCTCGCTGGTGCCGCCGGCGCGGCACAACGTCGCCAACATGCCGGCTAAACTGCGGGCCTTTTACGAGTACACCTCGGCCGCCTTCGAGCCCTGGGACGGCCCGGCCGCGGTCAGCATGACCGACGGCCGCTATCTCGGCTGCGTCCTCGACCGGAACGGCCTGCGACCGGCCAAGTATGTCATCACCAACGATGATCGGCTGCTGGTCAGCAGCGAATACGGCGTGCTGG
>DATCYW010000095.1:0-2823 GCA_036526255.1 Malonomonas sp.
CACTGTTCAGGTCAATGATTTGATGCAGACAGGTTACAGTTATGAACGCATCGAACCGGTCGGGAAGAATTACCATCCAGAATTTTGCCCCGAGTTGACTCCTAAAGAGATGCTTGAGTTGGGTGTGTTCGGTGGAAAATACATGACAGATTGCCAGAATGAATTCCCTGCCGAATGGTTCAAAAATGCAAAGCTATGTTCCGAGCGGCATGATCCGGATTTGAATTTCTTTGGAGTGAATGCGTCACAACCCTGATCCGTGTGGCAACAGAAAGGCTGGATCTATGAGGAAGATCCCCGTGGCTGGTTCCAGTGGTATTGCCGCTATTACATGGGGCGACGCTGTAGAGATGATGAACGCCAGATCAAGAGGTGGAAGGGGATGCGCAGGCATATCACCCAGATCAAAAGAAACTGCTTCGAGGCCGACCTGAATTGTCGTCGCAAACAGAGGCAGGCCCTTCTGCACTGGGCCTATGACTCGCGAAAGTATTAAGTTGCGCGCCTCATATTGAACGGACTTGTAAAAAAGGGCAGCCCATGACACTGGACAAGCCTCTGAAGATGCGGCCACGGTTTGGGGCACTTACCGTTCGGATCTTTTCCGACAACGACAGGTGAGCTATGAACGTTGCGGTTATTGGCCCAGGTATGGCTGGTTTGACCGCTGCCAGGAGCTTAGTGGCCGCGGGTACCCAGGTCACGGAGTTCGATAAATGTTAAGGCACAGGTTGCCAATCGGATTGCCCGCCTGGCGCTTGACAAGTAAAAAGAGGGCAACGTCAAAGCAAGGATTAGGCAATGAAGCTGCAACAACGAAGAGCGTGCGCCGCACTCAAAAATTTATTTGTCGCTGACGCCCTGGCAATGCCGGTTCACTGGTATTACAACCCGCTCGACATCGAAAAAGCCTTTCCCGGTGGAATCACTCGGTTGGAGGCGGCTCCTGAGTCTCATCCGGCATCGATCATGGCACTCCACTCCACGACCAAAGGGGGCCGGGGAGTGCAAGCGTCTCATGGGCGGCAACGAGAGATCGTCGGTGAAGTGATTCTTAAGGGCCGACGGCAATACTGGGGGGTCGCTAACCAGCATTATCACCGGCAGATGCAGGCGGGAGAGAACACCCTCAACGCCCATTGCGCGAGGGTCGTCATGCGTAGCTTGCTGGCCAACTCAGGCCGCTACGACCAGCAGGGCTTTCTCGATGATTACATCGATTTCATGACCGCTGATCCGCCCCGTCACCCCGACACATATGCCGAATCGTATCATCGCGGTTTTTTTGCCAACCTGGAAAGCGGTATAGCGAAAGATCGCTGTGGCGCGGTCACCCACGATACCCCTTCGATTGGCGGGTTGGTGACCATCGCAGCTCTGGTGCTGAGCGAAAGATTACAAGGTCTGCCACTGATCGAGGTGCAGAAGCACTCTCTGCAGCATCTTTTCCTGACTCATCCAGATCAAGAGTTGGGGCAGGTCTGCGCGGTTTATGTCGCACTGCTTGATGCCTTGCTGTTTCGCGACCAGGCTCAGTCGCCTTACGAGTTGCTCGCCCGGGCGTCGAAGGTCAGCATTGGCCTCGACCTGCCGGCACTGGTCGAAAAAGCTCGCGATGACAGGCATGTGGTCGGCAGTCTTTTTTCTACCGCCTGCTACATCAGCGGTTCCTGGCCGAGTGTCCTTTATCTGGCATATAAATATGCGGCTGAGCCGAAACAGGCGCTCCTGGTCAACACCAATCTCGGCGGCGATAATGTGCATCGCGGGGCTGTACTGGGTGTCATCCTGGGGCTGATCAATGCTGCGACAATCGTTGAATTCTTTGACCAGTTGGCCGATCAGGAGCTGATTGCCGCCGAGATCAATCGGTTGTTTGCGGGGTCCGCTTTAAATCTCTGAGCGGCACAAGGAGGCGCAGATGCCTAGAGTCGTGGTTTTGGGAGGTGGTTACGCCGGGCTGGCCTGTCTGATCGAACTGAGCAAAAAGGACAAGGGGCTGGAGCTTCACCTGGTGGATGCAGGTGCGGAGCATTGCAAAATCACCAACCTGCACAAAACTTTCCAGCAGCCGCTGGAAAAGTTCACCGTCAGCTATGCAGAATTGGCAGAGAAATTCCATTTCACCTTTCATCAGCAGCGGCTTGCTTTTTCCAGGCAGGATCTTGCTCACTGGCATCATCAGCAGCAATTACCTCTGCATCAGGCCGCGCTGCCCTTCGACTGGCTGGTGGTCGCGACCGGCGCTGCGCCGATCCAGCTTGACGCTGGGCCGGGGAACTTTGGCCAAAACGAATTGCGCCGTGGTGAAGGCAAGGCGCTGCTGGAAAGTTTTCTCGAAACCCGGGGGGAAGAACCGCTGCAGCTAACCCTGGTCGGCGGCGGGGCCACCGGTGTCCAGGTGTTGTTCGAACTGCATGAACAGCTGCGAAGAAAACAGGTTCCCAACCAGCTACGGCTGATCGATCAGAACCAGCGCCTGGTGTCAAACCTCCCCGAAGGGGCCCACAACTACATTGCAAGGAAACTGCGGCGGGCCGGTATCGACTACCTGCCCGGCACAAACTACCTCGGCCGAGCGGATGCGCAGATCCAGTTGGCGGAGCTGGCGACCAACCGCGAATACTCCCTGCCTTCGCAGTTGACGTTACAGTTTCCCGGGGTCTCTGCAACCCCCTCCACAATGGTGACCAATGGGTACGGGCAGGTCATCAGCAGCGGGAGCACGCTGGAGAATATTTTGTCAGCCGGGGATTGTTCCAGGTTTGACTCTTCGGGACTGAATTCCCTGACCGCCCAGGCCGCTGTGCGAAAAGGCAAGCT
>DATCYW010000096.1:0-3579 GCA_036526255.1 Malonomonas sp.
GGGCGGACTCTGTTATCGCTGTCATTTCAGTAAAACAGAGGGTGATTCGGTTATTCATCCGGTTCTGGAAGAGGGGTGTACCGGCTGTCATTCGCCGCATCAGGGCGAGAATCAGTACTTCCTTTACGGGAGTGGCCGTCAGCTTTGCTATCTCTGCCACGAAGATAAGACCACCGGCTTCAGCAGCGTACATCCGATCGTAGAAGATGGCTGCCTGAACTGCCACAAACCCCATTCCGGAGCGGCGAAGGGGATGCTTCCGGCGGCCGGCGCCGAGCTGTGTCTCGGCTGCCACGCTGATCCGCGTACCGGAAAGGCTGTGTTGCACACGCCGGTCGGCAAAGGTGACTGTATCGCCTGTCACGATCCGCATGCTGCTAATGCGCCCCTTATGCTCCCCGGCGAGGGGCAGCAGCTCTGCTTCAGCTGCCATGAAGACTTTATCGCCGGCAAGGCGGTGGTTCATCCGATTATTCTGACCGATGGCTGTACCGCCTGCCATGACCCTCACGGCGGGCCGGCGTCTAAGATGCTACAGGCCGAGGGAGCGGCGCTTTGCTCGCTCTGTCATGAAAGCAAGACGCTCGGCGAAGGGACTGTCCATCCGCCGGTTGCCGCCGGAGATTGTCTCGGCTGCCATAATCCGCATGCAACGGACAATAAGGCGATGTTAAAAGCGCCCGGCAGCGATCTGTGCTATCTCTGCCATGAAAGTAAAACCGCCGGCAAGGCCTTTGCACACGGACCGGTCGGCGCCGGAGCCTGTACCGATTGTCATGATCCGCACCTGGGTAAAGAGGCCGCGCTGCTCAGTGCGACAGGCGCAGCGCTCTGTTATGAGTGTCACGAGTCGATGATCGGTGAAGAGTTCGACCATAAGCCGGTTGCCGATGGCGATTGCGCCGACTGCCACGACGTTCACGCGACCGATTATAAATTTCAACTGCACGCGCCGGGCAACGACCTCTGCTTCAGCTGCCACGACGATAAACAGGCACTTAAGGGGATGGTCAATGTCCATCCGGCGGTCACTGAGGGGTGCACCTCCTGCCATAATCCGCACAGCGGCAAGGCTCCCGCGATGCTGCCTTCGGTGGGAATTAGCTTCTGTGGTGAGTGTCACGCCGACATCTCGACCCTCGCCGAAACCGCCCCGGTTAAGCATGCGGCGATGGACGATGGTTGCGTTGCCTGTCACGATCCGCACGGTAACGGCAATGCGCGGATGTTCGTTTTTGCCGAAGAGACCTTCTGTGTCAGTTGCCACAGCGAGATGGGCGAAACGGTCGCTGCTGCAAAAAGTCAGCACCAGCCGGTTGCCGAAGGGCGCTGCTGGGGATGTCACAATCCACACGGCTCTGAGGTCTTCAGCTTGCTTAAGGCCAGCTATCCCGAGCCTTTCTACAGCGGTTACGATGAGGATCAGTTTCAGCTCTGCTTCATGTGTCACGACAGTCGCGCGTTTGAGTACGAACGAACCTCCGAGTTGACCGGTTTCCGCAATGGCGACCGTAACCTGCACTTTCTGCATGTTAACAAAGCGACCAAGGGGCGGGTCTGCAAGACCTGTCATGGTGTGCATGGCGCAGATCAGGGCAAGCTGGTGAAGAGTAAAATCCCTGGTTTCGGTCGTTGGGAGATCCCGATCTATTGGCAGGAACAGGCTGCCGGTGCAACCTGTACCGTCGGCTGTCATAAGCCGAAAACCTATGACCGCTACGAAAAGTTCCCCAACAATTAGGGGTGGAGTCTGCTTTTAAATGTCTATGCGCCTGTTTTTGCTTCTGACGATTGTCCTGCTGCTGTCCGCCTGCGCCGCCCCGGTGCAGCCGCAAAAGCGGTTCTTCTGGCCGATCGGCAGCAGTCAGCCGAAAATTGAATACCTCAAGTTCTTTGCTGCCGATCAGGATGTTCGCAAGCCGGAGAGCGCCTTCGCTCAGGCGGTGCTTGGTATCGATCCCGGCGTACCGCTCTTTTCATCTCCACGAGGGCTGGATGTTCATGATTCTGGCAAGTTCATGGTTGCGGATGTTGGCAAGCAACAGATTATCATTTGCGATTACCGCACCGGCGCGATTCGCAGCCTGCAGGATCGCGACGGTGAAGTGGTTCGCTTTCCGATGCCGATTGGCGTTGCTTTTGCCGCCGATGGTGGCGGATATGTCTCTGATACGTCCAGCGGTTCAATCTATCGGTTTAACTCTGCCGAGGTTGTCGTCGCTGAATTCGGCAAAGCCGAGCTGAATCGTCCAAACGGATTGGTTTTTGATTCGCAGCGGCAGCGACTGTACGTTGCGGACACATTGAATCATCAATTGGCGGTCTTTGATCCGGCTGGAAATTTACTTGAGCGTATCGGCACACGCGGTAGCGGACCGGGTGAATTCAATTTTCCCCTCGATGTTGATCTTGGCCCGAATGGCGAGCTGGTGGTTCTCGACGCGCTGAATTCACGGGTGCAGGTTCTGGATGCTTCTGGCAGGTTCTTGCGCAGCTTCGGTGAGCGCGGTACGGCGCTGGGCTCTTTTATGATGCCGAAGGCGTTGGCGGTTGACAGTCTCGGGCATGTGTACGTGACCGACGCACTGGCGCATCGCTTTGTCATCTTCGACCTGGCCGGTAATTACCTGTTGACCATCGGTGGTCGTTCGGTGGTGGTCGGCGGCAATGTGCATCCGGGCGGTTTCGACTTTCCACAAGGGATCGCGACCAGTGGTGATGGGGGGATTTTTGTTGTTGATTCGCTCAGTCGCATGGTTCACAACTTTCAATTTTTAACGGATGACTATCTTAAGCAGCGCCCGGTTCTGGAAGGAGATCTTTACTTTCCGCAGAGCCTCGGGCGTTAGCAGGGGTGACTAAGGGTATGTTCAGAGTTGCAGGTTTACTATTGGTGCTGTTGGTCGGGGTTGTCAGTTTTGCTACGGCGCTGGAAATTCATTATCCCGCCGATGGCACCTATGTGACCCGCTCCGACTCACTGGTGATCAAGGCCGGTGCCGGTATCGACGGGCTGGTGCTGGAACTGGGCGGCGAGAAGAGCGATCTGATCGATATATCCGGACAGGAGTATCGCACCCTGTTCAAGGACATGCTGATTCTGCAGCCGAGCTACGATCCGGGGCCGAATCGGATTCGGGTGTTCGGCTACTTCGAAGGGGAAAAAGTTGCCGAAACCGAGACCAGCTTTTTTTATCACACTAGTCGCACCAGTCCACCACCGAAAGACTATCGCCCTTTTGAGATGCATACCGCTGCAAACGAAGCTGCATGTGTTGGGTGTCATAATCTTGACCCGAAACAATCCGATCTTGACAACCCCTCTCCGCAGGCGAACCCCTGCGTCGGTTGTCATCGCGGCATGCTGCGTCCGGAGTGGGTTCACGGACCGGCCGGCGCCTTTGAGTGCGGCAGCTGCCACGAGCTGCAGAACGAGCAGGGGCGTTTTCGCGAGCGCGCTATTCATGCGCCACTCTGCACCGAATGCCATCAGGATATCGTCGATACTTACCTCGGCATGAAGTATGTCCACGGCCCGGTGGCCGTCGGACTCTGTAATGTCTGTCACGATTCCCACGC
>DATCYW010000097.1:0-38625 GCA_036526255.1 Malonomonas sp.
GGTGCGCTGGTGGTCAGCGGCGCCTATCTGGCCAATGCCGTGCCGACGCAGAAAGCCGTTGCGGCAATCTGAAGTTATCGTTGGTCAAGGTTGACCGGAGTCTAATAAATATCCGGTTGACAATATAGTTTGTTGCCGCTAATCTTGAATGGAATTAATTATATCCGACAATAGCAAACCCGGAGTAATCCGGGGACGCAAAGCCACGGGTCCTTCAGGGATAGCCGGGTTGCCGAAGAGAAAACGTTAACTGGCCTTTCTTCGGCATGAAGACTGGCCAGTTCTTATTTCGGTGTTCAGAACCCTGGGAAATATCGACTCATCTGTTGCTAAAAGGAGAAATACATGTCAGGAAAAAATCTTTGGGGCGCGATGCCTGACATCGCCAACATCAGGACTCCTCACACGATTATGCTTGAGCAGGGGGCTTATCTTGCCGAGGTGACTGAAGGGTTACTGGAGCTTGAGATCAAGCGATTACTGAATAAGACCCTGTTTATTTACGAATGTTCGATTGTTGTCCCGAGTGTGCAATATCGACAGGTCATTCTGCGGATCACCCATGATATCAAACTCTATCCGTCGATCTTGCGCAACGAACAGAGTGGCGAGGAATTTACCGCAAAAAACCAGTCGGAATTTGAAGAAGATCTGGGGGCGATTTTGTCTTCCGAGGACACTAGACTGATAATCGTCGGGTTACTGTCTCAGGCGAAATTACAGGTGGAACTTGAGCAGTAAATAGACCTTTTCCAGTCAAGCAAACAGCAGGGTCCAACAATTGGTTGGGCCCTGCTGTTTTTTTTGCAGCTATGCTCAGGCTTTATTCTGTGATGTTTTACTCTGCGTTGCACTTCCTTGGAAATAGGGGTGGCGGGTTCTGGCAAATTGAGCAAAAATACCATTTTGTCAATGTTCAGGATATCCTTATGCAGATAACCGTAAAACTCAGCGGCGCGTTTCGCGTCGGCCGCTTTAAAGAACAGGTCCGCACCTATCCGTCGGGCAGCAGCATCCAGCAGGTCGTCGATAGTCTGCAGCTGCCGGAGCAGATTCTCGGCATTGTCCTGATCAACGGGGTGCACGCCGATTTTACCGATCTGCTACATGACGGCGACACCCTGACCATCCTGCCGATTGTTGATGGCGGCTAGTTTTCGCGCTAAGCTGTCTTTTTGCATTTTTATGTCGAACCGGGAGAGTTGCCGATGAAATTTCACACCACCGATCCTGCCGCTGAACCTTCCGCAGTTTTCTATAAGCGCTGCACCCTCGACCTGCAGAGCGGAAAAATGACCCTGGCTGATCTGCCCTGCCGCAATCTGGAAGATGTGCTGGGCGGTTTTGGCCGTTCGTTTCAGGACCTGGCGCAGCGCAGGATCACCGCTGCCTACTGCGACGAAAATCCCCTGATCGTCAATACCGGCCTGCTGACCGGCAGCACGGCGATGACCGGCATGCGCACCTATTTCTCCGGCTACAGCCCACTCAAAGGCTCAAAGGCGGGGCTGCCGGCAGCGATCTGGTCGACCGGCAGCGGCAAGTTCGGTGCTAAATTCAAATGGACCGGGCTGGACGAGCTGGTGTTCGAGAACCGCTCGGCGACGCCGGTTTATGTCGTCATCCGGCAGAGCGACAGCGGCCCACAGGTCGAGCTGAAAGCAGCGGAACAGCTGCTTGGTTTGAGCACCCACGAAAAAATCATGGCGCTGCAGAAAGAGTATCCGAACGCGCACTTTGCCGCGATTGGCCCGGCCGGCGAAAACTGGCGGACCAACTACATGGGCGCGGTGGCGCTGTCGACCGAGAACCAGCTGAAGTCGGGGGATGACAAGTGTCGTTTCGCCGGGCGCGGCGGCATGGGCAGCCTGATGGGTTACAAGAACGTGCTGGCGCTGGTGGCGCAGGCCGACGACCGGCTGCGGCCGGTTTCGACAGCGGTCAAACAGGTCAATATCAAGGTGGTCAAAGGCGGCGGTTCGGGTCGTTTGCAGCCGATCAGTCGCGGCGGCGGTGGCGGCACCTGGGCGGCTTACGATGTGCTGCAGGCGTTTCACGCGGTGCCGGTCAATAACTTTCGTCCGCAGGGCAATGCGCTGCCTGAGAAGCTGTTCCGCGAGAATGTCGAGAAGGATTACCACCTGCAGTCGCAGGCCTGCTACCGCTGTGGCATCACCTGTCACAACTATGTTTACGAAAAGAACGCCGACGGCAGCGCTGGTGAGTTTCTTGCCAAGTTCGACTATGAACCGCTCAACCTGCTCGGCACCAATCTGGGCATCCACGACGCCGGGCAGGCGGCGCGGCTGATCCAGCTGAGCGATAATTACGGCATGGACGCCATCTCGCTCGGCGTGACTCTTTCCTATGCGCTCTCCTACAACCAGCGCAATCCACAAGGCAAGATTCTGGGCGGCGTGGCGTTCGGCGATTACGATAAAATCCGCCAGCTGATTATTCAGGCCGGCAAGGGGCATCTGCCGGAGATCGGCAAAGGCTCGCTGCGCCTGTCGCATCAGCTCGGTGAAACTGATTACGCCTATCATGTCAAAGGTTTGGAGATTGCCGCCTATCAGCCGGAGACCAACCCCGGCTACGCCTGGGCGATCGCCGGTGGGCACATGTCGATGGCCACTTATGGCCTGCTGACCCGTGAGGGCAAGTCGGATCTCGACTCCTGGGTGCAGGGGATTACCGAAAGCAAGCTGCAGATCGTCGGTTTCGACATGATCGGTCTCTGCAAGTTTTTCGATATCGTCAATGGCATCGGCACGCAGATGGTCGAGGAGTGTCTGAAGAGCGAATTCGAACTGAACCTCAGCGCCGAAGCGATCCGGGCCGCTGTACATCGCGCTTTTTTGCGCGGCCTGGCGCTGGAGCTGCGGCAGGGCTACACCAGGGCCGAATACGTGCTGCCGGATGAAGTCTTCGCCGATCCCAATCCCAACATCAAGCTGCCGAACATCGCCACCCGCGAGTTTTTCGCCGAGCTGGAAGAACGGGTCTGGGCGGTGTTCGAGCCGCAACTGACCGGGCTGTTGCCGGAATGACGGCGTTAAGCGGAGGGCATATTATCGCCGGCGAGTCAGTTGCCACGGTTGGGCAGGGCTTTTTTGCCGTTAATCCGGTCAGCGGAGCAAAGCTGCAACCGGCGTTCTGTGAGGGCTCGGCGGCCGAGGTTGAACGGGCCGCAGCCCTGGCGGAGCAGGATTTTCCTACGTTTATGCAGGTCGATAAAAGCCAGCGTGCAGCGCTGCTCGATACGATCGCCGCTGAACTGCTGGCGGTAAAGGACGCTTTGATTGCGCGTGCCGAACTGGAAACCGCCCTGCCGCCAGCGCGGCTGGCAGGGGAGCTGACGCGCACGGTCAACCAGCTGAAGATGTTCGCCCGCTTCATTGAAACCGGTGAGCACCTGCAGCCGCAGATTGTTACCGCTATGCCTGAGCGCCAGCCGCAACCACGCCCCGACCTGCGCATGACCCAGGTTCCGCTGGGGCCGGTGGCAGTGTTCGGCGCCAGCAACTTTCCGCTGGCGTTCTCCGTCGCCGGTGGCGATACCGCTGCGGCGCTGGCGGCCGGCTGCCCGGTGATCGTCAAGGGGCATCCTGCGCACCCCGGCACCAGCGAACTGGCGGCGCAGGCGATTGCCAGCGCGGTAAGAAAATGCGCGCTGCCGGAAGGGATTTTTGCGCTGCTGCAGGGGAGCAGTCACCAGCTTGGCGCGGCGCTGGTGTCACATCCGGCGATCAGCGCCGTCACTTTCACCGGTTCGCAGGCCGCCGGACGTGAACTGTTCGACCTGGCAGCCGCCCGCGCCGAGCCGATTCCGCTGTTTGCCGAAATGGGCAGCGTCAACCCGATCTTTATGCTGCCGCAGGTTCTGCAAGTTGATGCCGAACGGCTGGCGCAGCAGTTTGCCGAATCGGTCTGCCTGGGGGTCGGGCAATTCTGCACCAAGCCGGGGCTGCTGTTCGCGGTGCAGGGAGCGGAGCTGGATGATTTCGTTGCCCGGCTGCGTGAAAATTTTACCCGGTTGCCGGCTGGGACCATGCTGCATGCCGGCATCAAGCAGAACTTTACTGCCGGACTTGAGCGGTTCCTGAGCTGCCCCGACGTTTCGCCAGTGTCTGATCTGCGCCCCGCGCCGGCTGGCAACTGCGAGGTTTTTCCGACGTTGCTGCAAACGACCGCCGCGGCTTTTTTAGCGCAGCCGTTATTGGCCGATGAGCTGTTCGGCCCGGCGGCGCTGCTGGTGGTCTGCGACTCTTCTGCCCAAATGCAGCAGGTGGCGCAGGCCCTGAAAGGGCAGCTGAGCGCAACCGTCCATGCCGCTGCCACTGAAGAAGCCGACTGCCGCAGTTTGTTTGCCATCCTGCAACGCAAAGCCGGTCGTCTGCTGCTGAACAGCTTTCCCACCGGCGTCGAGGTCTGTCAGGCGATGTTCCACGGTGGCCCCTATCCGGCAGCCACCGACAGCCGCTTCACCTCGGTCGGGCACGAATCGATCCGGCGCTTTCTGCGGCCGGTCTGTTTTCAGGGGCTTCCCACGGCGCTGTTGCCCGAAGAGCTGCGCTGATCGATTTAAGCATGTATTTATCCGTCCATCCTTCCCGCCTTTTCCTTCCCCGATTGCTCTTTATTAGGTCCTTTGTTCCTTTGTGATAACGGCCTGATAGCCGAATCAGTAGCGCGTTTTTTCTAATCATAGCGTCATAACGCACCGAAATACCGTGATTAAAAGTCCAGATGACGCGTTCTACGGATTAGCTGAAAAAAATATTTTCAGAATCTTGATTAATAACAATCTGGGTATTTAATTAAAATAACGACGAGTCTCGGGCTTTGTGCAATGAGTCGCTTGTTGCCGAGCTGAGACTGTCATCTTCGGTCAACTTCTCGCACCTGAGGGGACAGATGATCTACGATGCCCTGGAAATTCTCCGCAGTGAGGCCAGCGATTATCTTAAGTCGCTGCCTGAGTTAAACCTGACCGGCAACAAGGTGGTGGAGCTGTCGAACGTGGCGAAGGAGGATGGCAGCATTGCCATCCCGAACAACAGCCTCGGTCTGTCGCTGGCCAACATCGAAGAAGAGCGGGTCGTCCGTGACCAGAAGCCCCACCGCAGCAACCCTGACGGCAGCATCAGCCACCTGAATCCGGAACTCCGCCTCAACCTGTTTGTCCTGTTCACTGCCCACTTCAGCGACTACAAAACCAGCCTGCAGTTTATCGCCGGGGTCGTACGTTTTTTTCAGCGTAAGAGCGTATTCACGCCAGCCAACTCTCCTGCGATGAATGTCGGCATTGAGAAGCTGCTGGTCGAGCTGTTTCCGCTCAACCTGGAACAGCAGAACAACCTCTGGGCGGCGATCGGCGCAAAGTACCTGCCGTCGGTGCTCTATAAAATCCGCGCTATCAGCATTCAAGAAGGGCAGGTCAGGGATCAGCAGCTGCCGATTACCACAATTCAGATCGTCGGCAAAGGGAAGGAGGCTGGATGAAAATCGACTTTCAACCGGCCTTCGCCGTCGACATCAAACACGATTACTACCCGGACGGCATCAGCGCCGATTTCATGCTGGCGCCAACGCCGGACTGTCAGCAGCAGTTGCGCCGCTTTGGCTTGCTGTTCAAAGAGACCGCCGGTGGTTTTATCGTCCTCTATGAAACCACTGGTACCGACGGGCCGGTTGAGCCGAAACGCCGCATTGAGGGGCCGCTGGCGCTCTCTTTTGTCCTCTGGGCGAAATCCCCCTACCTGCTGAACTACTCCAACCTGCCGCTGAGCAAAACCCCCGAGCAGATCTTCTACCTGAGCAACCGGCACCAAGTTCTCAATAACGCGCAACTGCTGCTCAGCGCCGATCCGGTCGGCGAGTTTGTCTCCGCCGCCGACCTGCTGCCCCTGCGTCCGCAGCGTTTTCAGGTCGATGTCGCCACCGACAAGGGTTCGTTGCTCTGGGAGCTGTTCGATGCGCAGGGTGGCTTGGTGCATCGGCAACGCGTGATCAGCGTCGAAGGGAACTCCAGTTATCTGGTCGATCTAGGCAATCGGCCGCCGGGGTTCTACCTGCTGCGGCGTGACAGCGCTGAACAGCTGCGGTTTTACGCCGCCGACCGGCTGGTCAGCGGCTACCCCTTCGGACTGCTCGAAATTGCCGTCGATCCGAACGTGGCGGATGCCTTCTCTTTTGTCACGGCCGGCGGCGATGTGCAGTTCCGTCGCTACCTGGTCAAATTGCAGGCGCGCAAAACCACTTGGGAATATTTCGTCGTGGCCAAGTACGAAGCCGAGCTGAAGCCGACCGATCTGTCCCTGACGCTGGATGATCCGCCGGTGACCTTCACCCGCCAGCCGGCGGTGACGCTGGCCGACGGCAGCACCGCCATCCCCTTTATTGCCGGAACGCCGCTACCGCTGCGCCAGCAGCCAATCAAAGGGATCGCGCTGAGCAAGAAGAAAGGAGCATCGACGCCCAAACTTGACATCGAGAGTCTGCCGAATCCTGCCGTGACAGAAGTGATTCCGGCGTTGGCAGGCAAGGTGATTTCCAGGGTCTATGTGTATCTATAGTTAAGTGTAACTACATAAAGCTTGATCTAGTCAGGCATGATTAAGTCTAACTCTAACCAGATGAGGGACGGAAAATGGCGACTTACAAGACACCCGATGTTTACGTAGAAGAAATTTCCCTGTTTCCGCCGTCGGTTGCGGAGGTCGAAACCGCCGTGCCGGCGTTCATCGGTTATACCGAACGGGCGGACAAGAACGGCGAGAGCCTGCACATGAAGCCGACGCCGGTGCGGTCGATGATCGAGTTCCTGCGCTATTTCGGTGGCGGGCCGCCGATCACTCCGACGGTCAAGCTGAAGGACGACAACTCGGTCGCTGAGGTCGAGCTGGGGGGGAACAGTTTCTTTCTGTACGACAGCATGCGCATCTATTTCGACAACGGCGGCGGCAAGTGCTACCTGGTGTCGGTTGGCGATTACAGCGCACCGCCGTCGATCGGTAACGATACCAGCGGCATTCTCGGTGGCCTGAAGCTGCTCGAAAAAGAGGATGAGCCGACCATGCTGCTTTGCCCCGACGCGACCCTGCTCGGCTCGACCAATCTCTACCAGTTCCAGCAGCAGGCGCTGGCCCAGTGCGGCAAGCTGATGGACCGGGTGACCATTTGTGACCTGAAAGACACCGGCGATATCGACGCCGACAAGGCGGCCTTCCGCAACAATATCGGCATCAAGAACCTCAAGTACGGCGCGTCCTACATGCCCTGGCTGAAGACCTCGTACACCAAGCAGATCAAGTCGCGCAACGTCACTCTGCAGCGTGCTTCAACCGGCGGCGCCCTGAAGCTGGAGAACCTGACCAAGGACGCCGCGCTGAAGAGCTTTATCACCGGCGAACTGAACGCGGCGATTCTGGCGGCCACCAGCCTGCAGACCAACCTGATCGACGCTTTCACCACCGGCGACAATAAAACCCTCAAAGAACAGTTCGGCCAGCTCGATGACAGCTTCAAGGCGGCGCAACCTTACGCAACCGTCGATGCGTTTCAGATCCCGGTCCGTGGCATGTACAGCCTGGTGCTGGATGTGCTGCATGCCATGCTGACCAGCTATCGCACCAGCCTGGTTGAAACCGAGGATTTCAAGCTGCGGACCGACCTCGACACCATCGTCAAGAACAACCAGCTGCAGAAAGATCTGCAGCTGCTGCTCGAACACCACAATTCGACGGTCGGCTTCACCGCCGGCAAGATTTTTGTCACCAGCGGCGCACCCGGAACCCGCCTGACCGAAACCATCGCCGCGCTGAACAGCATCACCGGCAGCGCCCTGACCGACGCGCTGACCGACCCGGATGTCAACGACCGCTATGACGACGCGGCCAATGCCAACGCCAAGGCGAATATCGCCCTTGAAGCGGCGATTATGGCCTTTGGCGGTCTGAGCGCCGCACTCGCCGAACTGGCCGCTTCGGCGGCCGACTATGAATCAACCTTCGACGGCCTGCTGGTCGAGCGTTTCGCGACCTACAAGAATATCGTCAACGGCATCAACGACAAACTCAGCACCCTGCCGCCGAGCGGTGCGGTTGCTGGGGCCTACGCCTTTACCGACCGCACCCGCGGCGTCTGGAAGGCGCCGGCCAACATCAGCTTAAGTTCGGTCAACGGTCCCACGGTGAAGATCGACGCCAAGGAGCAGGAAGACCTGAACGTCGATGTCAACGCCGGCAAGTCGATCAACGCCATCCGCCCCTTCAGCGGTAAAGGCACCCTGATCTGGGGTGCCCGCACCCTGGCCGGCAATGACAACGAATGGCGCTACATCTCAGTGCGGCGCTTCTTCAACATGGTCGAAGAGTCAGTGAAAAAATCGACCTATTGGGCGGTCTTTGAGCCGAACGACGCCAACACCTGGATCAAACTGAAGGCGATGATCGAGAATTACCTGGTGCAGAAATGGCGCGACGGCGCCCTGCAGGGGGTGAAGCCGGAACACGCTTTCTTCGTCCGGGTCGGGTTGGGAGAAACCATGACCGCGCAAGATATTCTGGAAGGGCGGATGAATGTCGAGATCGGCATGGCGGTGGTCCGGCCGGCCGAGTTTATCATCCTGAAGTTCTCCCACAAGATGATGGAATCCTGATGCAGGTGGATTGAAAACGTTGATTTTAAACGAACATATAAGGAGACAGATCGATGGCTGACTATCCTTTGCCGGTTTTTCATTTTCAGGTTCAGTGGGGCGGCACCAAACTTGGCTTTGCCGAGGTGTCCGGGCTGAACATCGAAACCCAGGTGATCGAATACCGCGACGGCTTGAGTCCGGTCTATTCGGCGAGCAAGATGCCGGGGATTCCCAAGTACGGCAACATCACCCTGAAACGGGGGATCCTGCCGAACGACAACGAATTCTACGCCTGGCTCAACACCACCAGTCTGAACAAGGTGGAGCGGCGCGACCTGACCATCAGCCTGCTCAACGAGAATCACGAGCCGGTCATCACCTGGAAAGCGGTCAACGCCTTCCCGGTCAAGATTGAAGGGCCGGGGCTCAAGGCGACCGGCAACGAGGTGGCGATCGAGTCGATCGAAATTGCCCACGAAGGGCTGAGCATCGAAAACGGCTAACTTATGAGCGTCTACAGGCCACCGGTCGGCTTCCACTTTCGCGTTGAGTTCAGCCTCAGTGGCATGACCGACCGGGACACTCGTTTTCAGGAGGTCGCCGGACTGTCGGCCGAACTGGGCAGCGAAGAGCTGCAGGAGGGGGGCGAAAATCGCTTCGTGCATCGCCTGCCGACCCTGCCGAAGTACGGCAACCTGACCCTCAAGCGCGGCCTGCTGACCGATTCCGGGCTGGTGCAGTGGTGCCGAGACGCCATCGAAAACTTCAGCTTTGCGCCGACCACGGTCAACGTCACGCTGCTCAATGAAAAACATGATCCGCTCGGCCCGACCTATAGTTTTGTCCGGGCCTATCCGGTCAAGTGGTCGCTGTCCGATTTCAAGGCGCAGGAGAACAGTCTGGTGGTCGAGACGCTGGAGCTGTCGTACCAGTACTTTACCCGGATCGCCAACTAACAGGAGGTCGCTATGCCGGTCCAGATCAACGAAATAGTCATCCGCGCCGTCGTTGAAGCAGACAGCACGCAGCAGCCGGAGGCCGATCCGCAACAGCAGCGTGAAGAGATCGTCAACGAATGTGTCGAGCAGGTTCTGGAAATCCTCAGGAACCGGCAGGAAAGGTAGACCGCCGTGGCCGCACCGAATAAAGGCGAGTTGGAAAAATTACTGATCAAGGCGTACACCGAGGCCGATTACAGCGGCGAGCCGGTGGCCGAGTTCAGGGTCGATTTCAATCCGCAGGAGTATGGTCAGGTCTACGATGTCGAGTACCAGCGCCAGCAGGGGGAGGGGACAACCGGCAGCCCGGTGGTGTTCCGCAAGGTCAAACCGCAGGAATACAAGTTTAAGCTGATGTTCGACGGCACCGGCACCAGCGGCGACAAGGTCGAGGTTTACGACCGGATTCAGGAGTTCTTCCGCGTCACCGGCTACGACGGTGAAATCCACCGGCCGCGTTACCTGAAGCTGCTCTGGGGCAAGCTGGAATCGAAGTCGGTGCTGCTCAAGGCCGATATCACCTACAAGCTGTTCTACAGCGACGGCCGGCCGTTGCGGGCGGTGATGGACGCCACCTTCAGCGAAAATGTCGACGACAATACCCGCGCAGCTGAGGCCAACGACCAGTCCCCCGACCTGATGCGCCGGGTGACGGTCAAGGCCGGGGACAGTCTGCCGCTGCTCTGCTTCCGCGCCTACGGCGAACAGGGCTATTACCTGCAGGTGGCCGAAGTCAACCAGCTGGATGATTTCCGCAACCTGCAGGTCGGTCAACAACTGGTTTTTCCACCGCTGGAAAAGGGGACCACGACAACCAATGCCTGAAGAGCGCGTCATACGAACCCGGGCGCCGATCGATCGGCCGACCTTCAGCATCCTGATTGAGGGGGAAGCGATTCCGCCCGAATACCAGGTCGCGGCGCTGACCGTGGTCAAACGGGTCAACCAGATCGCCACGGCCAAGCTGCTGCTGCTCGACGGCGATCCGGCCAGCGGCGATTTTCCCATCAGCAACAGCGCACACTTTGTGCCGGGGCAGAAGATAGAGATTGCCGGCGGTTACCATTCAAATGAAGAGACCCTGTTCACCGGCATCATCACCGGTCAGGGTATCAAGACCCGGCAGAACCGCCCCTCGTACCTGAGCGTCGATTGCCGGCATGCCGCTTTCCGCATGAGCCTGTATCGCCGCAGTGGCTATTTTGCCGAGCTGAAGGACAGCGATGTTTTCAGTCAGCTGGCGGATAAATATTCCCTCGCTAACGAGATTAAGGAGACCAGTGTCGAGCACGAAGAGCTGGTGCAGTTCGACTGCAGTGACTGGGATTTTCTGCTGACCCGCGCCGAGGCCAACGGCCTGCAGGTGCTGACCAATACTGAACAGCTGCAGGTGGTGGCGCCCGATTTCAGCGCCGAGCCGGCGCTGACACTCACCTACGGCGCGACCTTGCTTGAATTTTCCGCCGAGATCGACGCCCGCGATCAGCTGGCCGGGGTCAGCAGCGAGGGCTGGGATTTCGCCGGGCAGGAACTGCTCAGTGGTGATGGCGCAGCGGATGCTGTGGCCGCCCCCGGTAATCTCGGTTTTGACCAGCTGGCCGAGGTCGCCGGACAGGCCGATCCGGTGCAGAAACATGGCGGCCAGCTGACCGAGCCTGAGCTGAAAGCCTGGTCCGACGCGCGGCTGTTAAAGGCGCGGCTGGCCAAGGTGCAGGGGCGCGCCAGGTGTACCGGCGTGAACCTGCAGCCGGGTGCGCTGGTCGAACTGCAGGGGGTCGGCGAGCGTTTCAACGGCACCGCCTTTGTCTCCGGGGTGCGGCATGAGTTCAGCCGCGGTCCCTGGACCACCGATATCCAGATCGGCCTTGCGCCGGACTGGTTCGCCAGCAGCTATGCGGTCAACAGCCCGCCGGCGGCCGGCCTGCTGCCGGCGGTCTCAGGCCTGCAGCTCGGCGTTGCTACGGCGATCGGCGAAGATCCGGCCGGAGAAGACCGGATCAGGGTGCGGACGCCGCTGATTTCTGCCGATGACGACGGCATCTGGGCACGGGTCGCCTGCCTGGACGCCGGCGAGAACCGCGGCAGCTTCTGGCGGCCGGAGATCGGCGATGAGGTGGTGCTCGGCTTTCTCAACAGCGATCCGCGCGACGCGATCATCCTCGGCATGCTCAACAGCAGCGCCAAACCGGCACCGCTGCCCGGTAGTGACGACAACCACGAAAAGGGGCTGGTCACCCGCAGCGGCATGAAGATGATCTGGAATGACGACAAGATCAGTCTGACCATCGAAACCCCGGCCGGCAAGAAGCTGGTTATCGATGAAGATGCCGGCAGCATTCTGCTCGAAGATGAACACGGCAACAGCCTGACCTTCGACAGCAGCGGAATTGTCTATGAAAGTCAGGGAGATATCAGCCTCAAAGCCAGCGGCGATATCAAGCTCGAAGGGACCAATGTCGAAATCAAGGCCAGCGCCAACTTCAAGGCGGAAGGCAGCGCCGCGGCCGAACTGAAAGCCAGCGGCACCGCCAAGATTCAAGGCGCGCTGGTGCAGATCAACTGACCGAAAGGAACGTGACTATGCCCGCAGCAGCACGGGTGACAGATCTTTCAACCCACGGTGGCCTGATCATCGGTCCCGGCGTGCCGACGGTGCTGATCGGCGGGCTGCCGGCAGCGGTAATGGGCGATAACCATGTCTGCCCGATTCCGCCGCCGCATCCGACCGTCAGCCCGTTCCCGGTCGGCAGCGCCACGGTGCAGATCGGTGGCAAGATGCCGCTGCGGGTCGGCGACAGCTGTGTCTGTGGGGCCAGCGCGGCGGTCGGCTGCCCGACAGTGATCATTGGTTAGAGGGAGTTTTATGGCAAAGCTCAGCGATACCGAGAACCCTTTTTTAGGCACCGGCTGGAGTTTTCCGCCGCGCTTTTCAAAGATCAAAAGAGGCGTCGAGCTGGTTTCCGGTGAAGCGGACATTCAGGAGAGTCTGCGGATTCTGCTATCGACCCGCGTGACCGAGCGCTTTCTGCAGCCGAAGTATGGCTGCAACCTCGATGAGCTGCTGTTCGAGCCGCTCAACACCACGCTGAAAACCTACATCCGCGGGCTGGTCAAACAGGCGATCCTGCGCTACGAGCCGCGCATCGAATTCGAAGATGTGCAGATTGAAACCCTCGACGAACCGGCCGGTAAGATCGAACTGGTGGTGCATTACCGGGTGCGGGCGACCAACTCGCGTTACAACCTGGTGTTTCCCTTCTATCGCGGTGAGGTGAGCGGATGAGCGGCGCTGAGCAACAGAAATGTCTCGGCAACCTGCTGCGCGCCGGGCAGAGTCAACGTCAACGGTTGCTGCCGGCGCTCGACCCGGCCAGCGCCCCGGTGGACGAGCGCGACCTGCAGCAGTGGCTCGATTTCGCGACGCAATACGCGCAGCAGCTTAACTTCTTCAATCCACAGAGCAATCAGGTCGATGGCAACTGGAGCAGCTTTTTTTCCGGATTGCCGGCCGACGTTGCCCGGCAGCTGGCGTTTGATATCGATCTGGATGCCGTCGAGCAGAGCTTCGCCGCGCGTGGCGATCTGCCGCCGCACCTCGGCCTGCTGATCAGCTTTCTGCGTCTGACCCGTCACGCGCGCAACGAACTGAACGGCATCACCGGGCGGCATCTGGAGCATTTCTATCGCGACGTTCTGCGGCTGCAATCGCGCCCCTTCCAGCCTGACCGGGTGCACCTGCTGTTTGCGCTGAAAAAGCAGGTCAAGGAGCAGCTGCTGACAAAGGGGAGCAAAGTCTCCGCCGGCAAAGACGCGACGAAAAAAGAGCTGATCTTTACGCTGGCCAACGACCTGGGGGTGTTCCCGGTCAGCATCGATTCTTTACGTTCAGTGTTTGTCGATGCGGCCAATCAGTGTCGCGTCCATCTGGCGCCGATCAGCAATTCGGCCGACGGACTCGGCGCGGAACTGGATAAAGCCGCCCCCCACTGGTCGGCGTTTGGCAGTGCAGCGCTGCCGCAGGCGCAGATCGGTTTTGCTTTTGCCGCGCCGGTGCTGGCGATGCAGGAAGGCAGTCGGACGGTGCGCGTCGAAATGGCGCTGAGCGGGCTGCCGGACGGGCTGGATCTGGCAACTGGTCAGGTCAGCTTTCAGGCCTATCTCTCCGGTGCCAAGGGGTGGCTCGGGCCGAAGTCGGTGGCGCTGTTGCCGGTTGCGGGGCAAGCGGGACGCTATCAGGTTGAATTCAGTTTAAGCGCCGCAGAGGATGCGGTGACGGGCTACCAGCGCGATCTGCACGGACACAGCTTCGACAGCGATGCGCCGGTGCTGCAGCTGCTGCTTGATCAGCAACAGGATGATGTCGGCTACGCGGCGCTGCAGCAGGTAAAGATCGGTGAAGTGGAAATTCAGGTCACGGTCGAAGGGGTTTCGACCCTGCAGCTGGAAAACGATTTCGGCAGCCTTGATCCGGCCAAGCCCTTCATGCCCTTCGGGCCGCAGGCCAAGCAGGGCGCGACCTTCTATATCGGTCACGCCGAAGCCTTTCACAAGCGGCTGGAGAGTTTCAGTCTCAAGCTGCAGTGGCTGAACGCGCCGGCCAACTTTGCCAGCCATTATGCCGACAGCGGCTACCGGGTTTCCAGTAACGCGGCCTTCACCGTCAAGTTGACCGGCCGGATTGACGGGGAGCAGACCGAGGCGACGGTCAAGCTGTTTGATGACGCCAACGCCACCAGCCCGCACAGGATCAGCGTACCGGATGATGGCGGCTCGCTGTCGCGCGCGCAGCTGAAAGTGCTGCCGCTTCAGCAGGCCAAACGGCTGAGTCTGCAAAAGAACCGCTGGGCCTCCAGGCGGATGCAGCGGGCGCAGCTGGTCAGCCCGATCCACTGGTACTATCCGCTGTTATTGGGGCGGACGGTCACCGCACCCCGCTTGCGCGACGGTTACCTGTCGCTGCGGCTGAACCAGGGGTTTTTGCATCAGGAATATATGGAGCTTTACACCAAGCGGGTCGTGGCCGCCGCCCGTACCGCCGCCGAACCGGTGCTGCCGAAAGCCCCTTACACCCCGCTGCTCGAATCTCTGACCCTCAGTTATACGGCAACCAGCGGTAAGATCGATCTGGCCGCACAGAGCTCCGCTGAACTGCTGCGCGGTGAGTTGAACTTTTTTCAGATCGCCGCCTTCGGTCAGCGCCGCGACCACAGCCATCTGCGCCGTCAGCTAGCGTTTCTGCCGGCAAAGACCGTCAGCCTGCTGCCGGAATATCCGTACGAAGGGGAGTTCTACCTCGGCTTCTCCGGCATCGAACCAGGCCGCAACCTGTCGTTGCTGTTCCAGGTGGCCGACGGCAGCGGCGATCCGGCGTTGTCGCGGCCGCAGCTCGACTGGAGTATTCTCAGCGATAACCACTGGCGCCCGTTAAGCGCCGACGAGCTGCTCAGCGATGGCAGCAACGGCCTGCTGACCAGCGGCGTGATCAGGTTCAAGCTGCCGGACGAGGCGACCAGCAACAACACGCTGCTGCCGGCCGGACATTACTGGCTGCGAGGGGCGGTCGCGCAGAATAGTCGGGCGCTCTGCCGGCTGGTCGCTGTGCAGCCGAACGCCGTGCTGGCAGTGTTTCAGGATAACGGCAACGACCCCGAACGGTTGCGTCAGCCGCTGCCGGCGAAAAGCATCAGCAAGCTGGTCAACTCACTGGCGACAATCAAGTCGGTCGCGCAGCCCTACGCCTCTTTCGGCGGTCGGATGGCCGAGGACGACAGCGCCTTCCGGGTGCGGGTCAGCGAACGGCTGCGTCACAAGGGGCGCGCCGTCAGCGCCTGGGACGTCGAACGGCTGGTGTTGGAGCAGTTCCCCGAAATCTATCTGGCCAAGTGCCTGACCCACACTGCGCCCGATTCCTGTCAGGCGCCGGGACATCTGACCCTGGTGGTGGTTCCCGACCTGCAGAACCGCAACGCCGTCGACCCGCTGCGCCCACGGGCCGACCTTGACACCCTCGACCGGATTCAGCGCTATCTGCAGCAGCTGTGCGGGCCGACCGTCAGCGCGCATACCGCGAACCCGAACTATCAAACGATCCGGGTCGCCTTCAAGGTGCGCTTCCGGCAACAGCTCGATTTCGGTTTTTACCGCAAGCTGCTCAACGACGCGATTATCCGCTATCTGTCCCCCTGGGCGTTCGATGGCGGGCGCGAAATCAGCTTTGGCGGCAAGCTGCATAAAACCGTGATCCTGCAGCAGATCGAGCAGCTTGATTACGTCGACTATCTGACCGAGTTCAAACTTTTTTCGGGAGATGCCGTGAGCAAGGATCTGGCCCAGGTTCAGGCGACCGATCCGCAAGCGATTCTGGTTTCTGCGGCTGAACATGATATCCGGAAATTATAAAGGGATGGCCATGGCTGAAAAACTCAGCATCAGCAAACAACCTGTCACCAACCCGGCCCGCAACTACGCGGTGCTGCGCGAGGAAGGGCTGCAGCACATCCAGCTGCTGTCGCGCCGCCTCTGGACTGACTACAATATTCACGATCCCGGCATCACCACCTTGGAGCTGCTCAGCTACGCGATCACCGATCTCGGTTACCGGATTTCCCAGCCGCTGCCCGACCTGCTGGCCCGTTCGCCGCAAGCGATCGCCGCTGAAGAACAGGCGATCGCCGACGCTGCAACTGAAGAGGAAAAGGCCGCGCTGCGGACATTGCCGGACTTTCCGACCGCCGCCCAGGTGTTACCGACCCGGCCGGTGACGGTGGATGACCTGCGCCGGCTACTGATTGACCTGCCGAAAGTGCGCAACGCCTGGCTGCTGCCGGATCGCGCCAGCTATGCCGTCAACTGCCAGCGCAGCCGGCTGGAATTTGCCCAGAAAAACCGGCCGCTGCAGGAAGGGCGGATCGACCTTAAGGGGCTCTATCAGCTGTTGCTGGAGCTGGAAGAGGACGTCACCGCCGCCGAGGCCGAGCGGACTATCGCGCAGGCCTGGCAGCTGCTGCACGCCAACCGCAATCTCTGTGAAGATTTCACCGGCATCAAGCGGGTCAAGCAGCGCAAGTTCTGTCTCTGTGCCGAAATCGAACTGGCGCCGGACGCGCCGATCGAGTTGAGCGAAGCGCGGGTTTTTCGTGCCGTGCAGCAGTTTCTCACTCCGCCGGTGAAGTTTTATTCCCTGCAGCAGCTGCTCGACAAAAAGGTGCCGGTCGAGACGATTTATGAGGGACCACTGTTGCACAGCGGTTTCATCGACAGCAGCGAACTGGCCGCCGCGCAGCTGCGCCAGCAGATCAATCTTTCCGATATCCTGCAGGAAATCATGAAGGTCGAAGGGGTGCGGGCGGTGCGCGACATCATCATCGCCCCGTCCGGCGCGCCACTGCCGGAAGAGCAGGATTCCTGGATTCTGCCGGTCTGGGAAGATGGCGAGGAAGCGGTGCAGGCGGTGATCAGCGTCGAGTGCTCGCGGCTGGTGTTTTACAAGGATCTGTTGCCGTTCCGCGCTGATTTTGCGCAGGTCGAAAGCCTGCTGGCCGAGATGGAGCAGGCTGAGCAGGCCAGCGCCTACCCCGGCAGCGCCGATCTGCCGATCCCGGCAGGGCGCTATCGAAATAGCGGCAGTTACCGCAGCATTCAGGAACATTACCCCGGCTGTTACGGTATCAGCGGCAGCGGCCTGCCCGAATCGGCGGCCACCGAGCGCAAGGCGCAGGCCCGGCAGCTGCAGGCATATCTGCTGTTTTATGATCAGCTGCTGGCCAACTATTTTGCCCAGCTCGGCGAGGTGCGCCAGCTGTTCTCTCTGGATGACCGCATCGGTCAGAGCTACTTCACCCAGCTGGTCGAGGGGGTGCTGGAGCGGGACACGCTCTATGCCGATCCGGATAGGGAGCATGACAACGCCCGGCTGAAAGCGGCGATTCAGCAGGCGACCGAAACCGACGCCGATTTTCTGCGCCGCCGCAACCTGTTTCTGGATCACCTACTGGCCCGCTTCGCCGAGAACTTCAATGACTATGTCTGGAGCATGTACGCCGTCGATCGCAGTGTCGCGGCCAGCGAAGCGGCGCGCGCCAAGCGCGAGTTTCTGCGCGAATATCCTCAGCTCAGCGCCAACCGCGGCGGCGCCTTTGATTATCTGCAGAAAGACCAGCTCTGGGACACTGACAATATCAGCGGCCTCAGTCGTCGGCTCGGTCGGCTGCTCGGCATCCGCAACATCCGCCGGCGCAATCTGGCCAATATCCGGCTGGATATCTACGACGAACGGGACGCCGACGAGTTGAAGGAATACCGTTTCCGGATCCGCGATGACCGCCCCGAAGCGGCAGGGAAAATCCTGCTCAGCAGCAGCTGGAAGTTTTATGACTCGCGCGAGGCGCGCGCCGAGATGCAGCGGGTGCTCGGTTTTGCCCTGGAGCGGAAAAACTACCAGCTGCGCGTCGCGCGGGACGGGCGTTTCTATTTCAATCTGACCGATGGGGCCGGCGATATCCTCGCACGGCGGATCGAGTATTTCGCCACAGCAGCGCAGCGGGATGCGGCGATCGACCGGATTCTCGACCTGCTGCAGGACAAGTACAGCGACGAAGGACTGTTTCTGCTGGAACATCTGCTGCTGCGGCCGCAGCGCTCAATTGTGAAGGAGAAAGCCATCGCGCCGATTGAGCCGACCGGGCCGCAGCTGTTTCTGCCGATCTGCAGCGGCGGCGATTGCAGCAGTATCAAATATATCGATCCCTACAGTTGCCGGATCAGTATCGTGCTGCCGGCCTGGCCGAGCCGTTTTGCTAACAACGATTTCCGCCGCTTTGTCGAAAAGACCATCCGCCAGGAGACCCCGGCGCATCTCCTGCCGCGGATCTGCTGGGTTGACCGCAAGCAGATGGCCGGTTTCGAGCGGGCTTATCAGCGCTGGTTGAAGGTCAGCTACGGCGGCGGACGTGGGGACAAGCAGCAGGTCCTGGCCGAGCTGGTTGCGACCTTGAGCAATTTACGCAGTGTTTACGACGAGGCGACTCTGGCGCCTTGCGACTTTATCCTGGACCGTACGGTTCTGGGCAGACGAGACGGGTGATGCTATGGCAGATGCAAACAGACTCTCCACACAGGTGACCTCGCATACGGTCTTTGAAGAGAATCAGGTGCTGACCGCGCAGCAACTCAACCAGTTGACCGATTATCTGGATCGGCAGCAGCGATTGACGCGCGCGCGATTGATCGGCGTCGGGATTGTCTGCGGGCTGGAGCTGCAGCTGAGTAACTCGAATGTGGTGCTCGCCAAGGGGGTGGCGCTGACCACCGATGGTGATCTGCTCAATGTCGAGCAGCCGCGCAAGTTGACCCAGTTCCGCAAGTTTACTGACGAGGACGCCAAGTATCCGCAGTTCCGTCCGGATGGAACGCTGCTGCCGCTCTACGAACTGCTGGAAAAAGGTGGCGAACCGTTGAGCAATTTCAGCGCGGCGACCGGCAGCGATTTGAGCGGTATGGTGGCGGTGCTCTATCTGGAATCCTACTTCTATGATCCTGATCTCTGCACCGGCGCCGGTTGCGACAACAAGGGGCAGGAGGCGCGCAACAACCTGAAGCTGCTGCTGGTCGATGCCGAGAACGCCACCCAGCTGCTGGGCGATCCGCTGCTGCTGACGCGCCGTTATCCGCTGTTGGCGCCGTTCAAACTGGCGCGGGTGATTCTGGATCCGGATAAGGTGACCGATTATCCGCTGCTTGGCGGTGAATATCGCACCGTCATCAATAGCGCGCTGCCGGAGCTTAAAGGGGTGTTGCAGAAAACCTGGCAGCCGCTGATCCGGCCGCTGCTGGCCGGTCTGTACGGTAAAACCGATCCGACCCTGGCCTGGGGGCAAAAGCTTGACGCCCTGCTGGCCGGCGCGCAGAACAACCTGTTCGGCATCCAGTATCTGTACGATTTTCTGCTCGATCTGGCCCAGGCTTACGACGAGTTCAAGGAAGCGCTGTTTGCCGATAACGTGATTTGTGTGCCGCCGGTGGAGCTGTTCCCCAAGCATCTGCTACTTGGCGGCAGCGGTGACCTGAGTGAACTGCGGCACGGTTTTTACGAGTCGCCGCAGCTCAATCAGAAAGCGACCGCCATCGCGCGGCTGCGCTTCTTACATCTGCGGATCGACAAGCTGCTGCGGCTATTCCAACTGCCGGCGGTGACCACGACCATCCGCATCACCCCCAGTCGCAGCAAGTGCGTCGGGCTGGGCGGGCGGGCGATCCCCTATTATTATCAGCCGGACAATAAACAGCCACTCACTGGGTACTGGAGCTTCGAGCTGAGTCAGCGCGGCCTGCAGAACGGCATCTACAATTATCACGCTGAAGCGCAGGGGGGGAGCGTTGAAGCGAAAACGCCGCTCAAGTACGATCTGTACGGACATGACTTTTTCCGCGTCGAAGGGCATCTCGGCGGGGTTGTCGAGACGGTCGAGGCTGAGCTGAAAAAACAGATCGAGGATAACAACCTGCCGATCCGGCTGTTGACCCTGCAGATCGAAACCCACTTGAAGCCATTTCGCATTCGGCCGCTGGGGCCGTTGCGCGATTTAAAGGTGCTGCATCGTTTCCATCGGCAGGAGCTGCTGGAAAATCTCGGCAATATCCGCACATTTACCAACAAGGTCAAAGCAACCGTCAATCAGGCGCAGGAGCTGCCGGGCAAGGACGTGCAGGCCAAAACTCTCTCGTACAAGGCGTTTATCGATGACGGCGCCGCGGAGCTGGAGCAGGCGATCACCAAGGTCAGCAGCGACCTGAAGGTCAGTCACAGCCAGTTTAAATTCAACGATTTCAAGCTGAATTACGAATCGACCGTGCAGAAGGCGGCCGGCATCAACAAGAGCGTGCGCGGCGTGACCTACGCCTCGGCTTTCACTCCCTACGAAACCCTGCTGAGCGACAGTAAGTTCAAGTGGCTCGGCTGGATCGAGGGTATTCTGGATAAGCGCCAGCTGCGGGCGGAGGAGTTATCGATCTTCGCCAAGTTTCTGAAGGAAGCGCCGGCCATGGAACATCTGGGCGGCGTGCCGAAGGGGGGGACCTTTATCCTGGTCTATTCCGGCAGCAGCAAACGGGTGGTGGCTGATTTCTGCCTGCCTTACTGGCACGTCGATCTGCCTGACGTGGAGGAACCGGAGGAGGATGCCGTGGCCGAGAACGAACTGGACTGGACCCGCTGGAACGATTTTCTGGTGCAGCGCACCGATGTTGAAGAGCTGACCGAGGCCTTCAACGGCGTCAAGGCCAAGGTCGATACCTTTGACTGGCGTCTGCGCACCCAGGAAACCATCGCCGATTCGATCCTGGTCGCCCGGATTGATCCGAAGGTCGACATGGGCAAGGTGTTTGAAAATGAAGCCCTTGGTGCCAACGCCGGGATGCTCAAAGAGATGGCCAGATATATGGACCTGATCGACCAGCGCGCCGCCGCCGGCAACGCCACGCCGCAAGAGGTGGCGATGAAAGAGAAGGTCGAAGAGGTCAGCAGCGGCATCATCAACGAAACCGTCAAAGGGATGCAGGCTGGGGCGAAAGATGTGCTGCCCGGCTCGGAAGAGGAGAAATTCATCGAGGTGGCCATCGCCAACAGTGCGCGGATGAGCGTCGCCGGCAAGCAGAAACTCTCCGAAAATCTGGTCGTGGTGCAGGAGGGCGCAGCCGGCAAAACCCGCATGGCGAACATGCTGAACAATATGATTATCAAGGGGAGATAGCCGATGGGACATCTGGTACACCGGCAGATTCTGGAGCTGCAGTTCGCTGATGAAGCCACGGCTCGGCGCTGGTCGCCGCAGCTGAGTGGCCTGAATCAGCGCAGCGTTCTGCCCGAACTGGAGCGGGCCTTCTCGCAGCTGGTTGATGACCGGCACTCGCTGCAGATCGAGCGGCTCGAACTGGATCTGGGGCGGATTTCTCAGGACTTTTTGGAAGCAGAGCTGTCGGATAAGCTGCGCCAGCAGTTAGGTGCCGCGCTGCAGCCCCATCTGCCGGCCATGACCGAAGGTGCCCGCGCCGGCAGCGAGGAGCAGAAAAACCAGCGGGTTGAAGATGAACCGGACGAATCCCTCAGCGCTGCGGCACTGCTGGAGCTGTTCGAACTCTTCCTGCAGAAAGGTCGGTTGCCCTGGTGGGTCGACAAGCAGCGGGCGGAGCGGCTGGACAGCCTTTACCAGCATTTCTGGCAGGTTGCGCCGCAGCAGGCGCGGCGGCTGATGCTGGCCACGCTGGTCGGGCCGCTGCAGCGGCGACGCTTCACCGAGCAGTTCGGCCCGCAGAGCCATCAACTGACCCTGCGGCAGTTGTTACCGGCAGAACTGGCGTCGCTGCTCAGTGATCTGCGCAAACTAGCCGCCGTCCTGCTGTACCGTCAGTTGGGCGCGGCCCAGGCGGCCCGCAGTGGCAGCTATGACCTGGTCTACCAGTTGCTCAGCAAGACAGAGCTGTCGGCGGCGGACCGCCCGATCGATCTGGTCCGGCAGCTGTTCGTCGATCTGGCGGACTGGAGCGGGCAGCCCTACGCGCAACTGCTGGCGGCCATTGATCCCGAAGTCGGCCGCAGTGGCTTGGCGCCGGCCAGTCTGAACCTGCTGGCGCAGTTGTTGCGCGAGGGTCCCCGGTCGGCTGCCGTTTTGGATAGGTCTGAGCGAACCAGGCATTCGTCTGGTCAGGCCGATTCGACTGACGAGGAGGATGTCGAACCGGTCACCGCGAAGCCTGCCGCCGGGCTGGAGGTTGCCCTCGATAATGCCGGGCTTGTGCTGCTCTGGCCGTACCTTCCAGAACTGTTCGGCAAACTGGATTTGCTGGAAACCGGCACTGACCGGCAGCCGCGCCCGAAACCTGCGGCGGTGCTGCTGCTGCAACAGCTGGTCACTGGCCAGCCGGCCGCCCCGGAACCGCAGCTGGCGCTGAACAAACTGCTCTGCGGCGTCTCGCAGCAGCTGCCGGTGGCGCGACGTTTGCGGCGCTCGAAAGTCTGGGACGCTGAAATCGAGGCGCTGCTAACGGCGGTGATCAGGCACTGGGCGGTGCTCAAAGACACCTCGGTGTTCGGGCTGCGCAGCTCTTTTCTGCAACGCGACGGGCTGCTGCTTGAGACCGAACAGGGTTGGCTGCTGCGCGTTGATCGCAAGGTTTATGACCTGCTGCTCGATCAATTGCCCTGGGGGCTCGGTATGATCAAGCTGTCATGGATGGAGAAACCGTTACGCGTGGAGTGGTAACCAAGGCGATGAAAGTGAATCCGTTTACCCAGAATGCCGCAGCGCTGAACGCCGAACTTGACTGGCTGCTGCAGGTGCTCGATACGCGCATAAAGCTGCACTTCGGCGAGGCTTGCGACTATCAGGATATCTTCGACCTGCCGCCGCCTCAGCTGCAGGAAAACGATTCGAACTTCAGCCGGGTGGTCCATCACTACGAACTGAATGCGGCGGAACGGCTGGTGTTTGTTCTCGCCTTGACGCCGCAGGTCAGGCCGCAGCTGCTGGATGTGCTCTTTACCAAAAACAGCGTGAGTCAGCGCGATTTCACCGAGTTCGGCGGTCGCAGCAGCAACAGCTTCGGCGGTTTTCTGCCGACCGCCGAGACCGCGCTGTTTCTGCTGGCAGGCAATGACCTGGCGCAGCGCTTCTCGTTCCATTACCTGTTCGACGCCGAGCATGTTTTCGCCGAGCACGGCATTCTGCAGCTGGATAAAATTCAACCGGGTGAACCGCACCTGAGCGGGACGCTGACCGTCAATCGTGAAATCCTTGAACTGGTGACCACCGGTAAAGTCGGTCGGCCGATTTTTGGCGCTGATTTCCCGGCCAAGCGGGTTGAAACTGAAATGGTCTGGGATGATCTGGTGCTCGATTCGCAAACTTACGAGCAGGTCCAGGAGATCAAAACCTGGATGCAGTACGGTGATCAGCTGTTGTACGAACTCGGGCTGAGCAAAAAGCTCAAGCCCGGCTATCGCAGCTTGTTTTACGGCCCGCCCGGTACAGGCAAAACCCTGACCGCCAGCCTGCTGGGCAAGAGTTTTGAACGTGATGTCTACCGGATCGACCTGTCGGCGGTGATCTCCAAGTACATCGGCGAAACCGAGAAAAATCTGGAAAAAATCTTCCAGAAGGCCGAGTTGCGTGACTGGATTCTGTTTTTCGACGAGGCGGACGCGCTGTTCGGCAAACGCACGAAAATCTCCAGCTCGCACGACCGCTTCGCCAATCAGGAGGTCTCCTATCTGCTGCAGCGGGTTGAGGATTATCCGGGCGTGGTTATTTTGGCGTCGAATATGCGCGCCAATCTTGATGACGCCTTTATCCGGCGCTTTCAGTCGATCATCCATTTTCCGATGCCGGATGCCCGCGAGCGGCAGCGTTTATGGAGTGCGGCGTTTTCAGAAAAGACCGCCCTGGCCCCGGAGATCGACCTGAAAGAGATCGCCGGACGCTATGAACTTTCTGGCGGTTCGATCATGAACGTTGTGCGCTATGCGACCCTGCGGGCACTCGAACGGGGGGGATTGTTGATCGCTAACGCTGATCTGCTGGACGGGATCCGCAAGGAATTTCAGAAGGAAGGGAAAACGACTTGATCCTGAGATGACTGTCACCCGTTTCTTCAGTCGCGAGGTGTCGACATGTTTGCAACGCCGGTAAAACAGAAAGAGTCTTCCCCTGCCGTTCGGCGTAACTCCTCCGCAGCGGCCCATCCTGAACGTGCGCCTGATGGAGCGACGGTGCAACTCAGCAGCCTGATCCGTAACGCGAACATCCAAGCGAAACTGAAAGTCGGCCAACCGGACGATCCCTATGAGCAGGAAGCTGACAAGATCGCCGAGAAGGTGACGGCGACTGCGGATAAGTCGGCCGGCACGCCGGATGTCTGCAAAACTCCGACCCCCATTACCCCTGTTCCCATCCCTTATCCGAATACCGGACCAGTTCGCGAAGCGAATACGTCGACGCAACAGGTCAAAATCAGCGGCAAGAAAGTTTTTTCCAAGGCCACAAACCTTGTTAAATCAAGCGGTGACGAAGCCGGCCATGCTGTGAAGGCGGTTGTTGCTCAGCGCAAAGCCAAGTTTACCGCTGTTTTGCCCGTATCGCTTCAGCCGCCAGATAAAGAAAAATCGTCGAAGGCCAAGCAGCCTGAGGAAGAGGAAGCCGCGGTTCAGCCACAATTGCTGCAGCGACAACCTGAGGAGGAAGAAGAACCGGTCCAGGCCAAACCGGATTTACAGAGGCAGGAAGAAGAAGAGGAAGAGGTGATGCAGCCGCAACTGCTGCAACGCCAGCCGGAGGAGGAAGAGGAAGAGGAGGTGCTTCAGCCGAAAGGGCGTGGCGACCTGCAGCGGCAGGTTCCGGACGCCGTGGCAGCCTTGCTCCGTTCCAGTAAAGCAGGCGGGACGCCACTGGCTCCGGCTGTGCAAGCGCAGATGGAGGGTTCTTTCGGTGTCGATTTTTCCGCGGTCCGGGTTCACAGCGACAGCGACTCGACGCAGATGAACCGTTTGATCGGTGCGCAGGCCTTTACCAAAGGCAATCACATCTATTTCAACTCTGGAAAATACTCGCCCGATTCTTCAAAGGGGCAGAAATTACTGGCTCACGAATTGACTCACGTCGTGCAACAGGGGGCAGCGGAACCGAAAGTCGCACCACAACAGCAGGTGCAGAGTATGGGTGCCGCAAAACTGCCGGTTGCAGAATCAAGCGGCAGGCAGGTGGAAGCAACGGCGAGTGAGTCAACGGAAGTAAATAGGACTCAGGCACCGCGACCGGTTGTTGGTGAAAAGCCGGTCGCAGCTAGCCCGAATGTCCAACCCGAAGTGGGTGCCGTAGCGGGGCAGGACTCGACAGAGGGCGACCGCAAGCAGCAATCGGCGGCCAGCGCGACAGCGGGAGAAGCAGTGCCTGTAGCAGGCAAGCAATCAAAAGACGCTGGCGTCGGCGGATTTTTACGTAAAGTCACCAAGGCTACCTTTGCGGCCAAGACGGCTAAGGTCAGTCGCCTCGCCAGCAACGAAAAGAAAACCGAATCCGCAGCCACGAAGCTGGCCCAGAGCGAAAAATCGGTCGTTCCGCCGGGGGATGAATCTCAATCCCGCGCCAATTTCCAGCAGGTGGCAACGGTCGACCAGCTTGAACAGCCGAAACCGGATGAAACCAAGGCCAGGCAGGGGCTCGACCGGGCGATGGAAAATGCGGTGCCGAAGAGCCTGGAAGAGGTCGATCAGTTTAAGCAGGAAGGGAAGGGGCGGGAAGTCGGCCAGGCGGTGAACGTTTTAGTGACCGCCGATTCGCAAGAGGTCAAGGCAACCTATCAGCAGATCGAAAATACCCCGGCGGCAGCCCCCGCGGAGGCTGCCGTTGAACTTCCGGCTCTGGAAACGGCAGCGGCGACCGAGCCCCTTAATCTGGGCGATGGAGTGGTTGGTGAAGTGACCGCCGAGCATACCGACCTGAGTGAGTTCCAGAATGAAGCGGACAATCTCATGGAAAAAGAGGGGATCAAGGATGAGCATCTGGATATGGTCGATTCAGGCGATCTGGCAGAAGCAAAGGCCGACCGGAAAGAGGTTAAGCAGACGGTTAAAGACGGACCCAAGGAGGTTAAGGCGCTTGAGCAACAGCAGAAGCAGCAGGTTCATCAGGACTTGAAACATGAAGAGCTGGCCGGCCGGCGGCAAATGCGCGCAGAGCGCAATCGGCAGTTGCTCGGTTCACAGGGGGAGCAGAAAAAGACCAAGGGGAAAATTGAGGAAAAGCGGCAAAAGGTCACCGAGCATATCAACGGAATTTATGCGCTGGCCAACAGCACGGTTAAGCAGAAGCTGGACGACCTGGAAAAAAAATCACTCAAGGATTTTGATGACGGGCAGGCAAGTGCCACCAGTGCCTTTGAGGAGAACGTTAACCGGCGTATGAACGCCTTTAAAAACCGGCGTTATGATCGGATCGGTGGCAGCTTGTTGTGGGCCAAAGACAAGTTGTTCGGGATGGATGAGTTGCCTGCAGTGAAGCATATTTTTGATAGCGAGAAGGCCTCTTTCATCGCTGCGATCGACCGCCTGATAACAACCATTACCGCTGAAAATAAACGCGTCATTCAGGAATGCCGGCAGCTCATCTCCACGGCACGGGTGGAGATCAAAAAATATGTCGACACCCTTGGCCCGGAGCTACAGAAAACCGGCCAGGAAGCGTTGCAGCAGATGAAGGGCAAGCTGGATGCCCTGGACAAGGCCGTTAACGACAAGGAGCAGGCCCTTCAGCAGAAACTTGCAGAAAAACGCGAAGCCGCGATCAAGGCGATCGAAGAAAAAATCGAAAAAATGAAGGAAGCCATGTCCGGGCTGATTTCTAAACTGGGCAACCTGTTGCTCAATGCCATGCTGAAATTCTTTGAGTGGGCATTAAAAAAAGCCGGTTATGCAAGTCAGCAGTTGATGGGCATTATCAACAAAGGCAAACAGGTAATTAAGAAAATCGTCACCGATCCGGTCGGATTTATTAAAAATATCATCAAGGCGGTCAAGGATGGCATCGGCCTGTTCGTCACCAATATCAAAAAACATCTGATCGCTGGGATGATTGCCTGGTTAACCGGGGCGATGGCCGACGTGCCGATCACCCTGCCGGAAAAATTTGATCTCAAGGGGATCCTGCATCTGGTGCTGCAGATCCTGGGACTGACCTGGGCCAATATCCGCGTCAAGCTGGTTAAACGTCTGGGCGAAAAAGTCGTCAGTGTTGCCGAAAAAACCGTCGATATCGTCAAACGGGTGATCAAGGATGGCCCGATGGCCCTCTGGGAGATGCTCAAGGAGAAGGCGGTCGAGATCAAGCAGCAGGTCATGGATGGTATCCGCAACTGGCTGATCACCCAGGTGGTGAAACAGGCGATTATTAAATTGTTGAGCTTCCTGAACCCGGCCGGCGCAATCATACAGGCGATTCTGGCCATCTATAACACCATCATGTTCTTTGTCGAAAACTGGCAGCGGATCGTCACTTTCGTCAAAACCGTGTTCAACTCAATCGTCGATATCGCCATGGGCAAGCTCTCGGCCGCATCCCAGGCGGTTGAGAAGGCGATGGCCATGACCATCCCGATTATTCTCAATTTTCTGGCCCGCTTGCTCGGCCTGTCCGGGATCGGCAAAGCGGTCGCAAATATCATCAAGAAGATCAGAAAACCGATCGACAAAATCGTTAACAAAGTGATCGATTCAGTGGTCACGCTGGCGAAGAAGCTGTTTAAGAAAGGGCAGGCCGGTGCGAAGGCGCTCAAAGAGAAAGGGCTGGCAGCCATTCTCTGGTGGAAGCAGAGACTGAGCTTTAAAACCAAAGCTGGAAAAGCGCATACCCTGTTTTTCAAAGGCAAGGGGCCCTCGGCAAAATTCATGATCGCAAGTACTGAGCAATCGATAGAAACCTATTTGGCGAATATCAAGCTGGCCGCGGGCGACCCACGGGCGACAGCTTTGGCGCAGGCGAAAAAGCTGGTTGGTGAGATCCGGGTCATTACGCGCAGTGACACAAAAAAGGACCCCGTTGATAGCAAAGAAGCGAAACAGGTCACCGACAAAGTGACTCAGTTGAGCAAGTTATTAATGGTGCTGGAGCAAGCAGGGCTCGCTGCCCTGCCGACAAAAGCCAACTGGAGTTGGACCGGCGGGGCAGGGAAGTCGGCGAAGGTGGAGCTGTTGTCGACAAAAACCAGCACCGGCGGGAGTGACCCGTCGGGGTCGACGCCTGAATTTGATTTCCTTCGCAGTCGGGGGATGACAAATGCCGGTGATAAATGGGTCAGGATGCACCTGATCAACGAGAAAGTGGGCGGCACTGGTGCGCCAAAGAACTGGGTGCCGGCTCCGAATTCCGTGAACACCGGGGGTAAAGTTATGAGCTTTGAAACCGCCATGAAGAACCTGGTGGAGAAGAAAGCAACCCGCAATTTGCCCAATGTGGTCTGGGCCAAGAGCAGTGTGACCTCAACTCATCCGGCGAAGCCTCAATGGGATAACTTGCCGCACTTCCCGGACCGAGTGACATTTCGAGCCGGCTTACATTATCTAAAGGATGGAACCTGGGCGAAAGACAGTTCGGCAAGGATTTCAGAAGATGTCAAGGTTCCCCAGCCGAAAGCGGGAGAGATTCCAAGCTTGAGCAACCCATCACATACCGTGCTCTCGGCCCTGGATAAAGCAGCATTCACCAGTGGCACGGTACAAAAGATCCGTACTGAAGCACAGTCAAAGCGAGGGGATTATGCCAGTCGCGCCTCCTTCATCAAGCGCATGACGGAGAACGTGGAGCCAAGTAATCCGAGGTGGCAGAAAAAAATCCCCATCCTGAAAAGTGCCGTCGATCAGCTGTATGAGGCGGGCAAAATCAAGCTGAAGTGATCTGGATTGTAGAACGATAACGGCCGGCAGGGATTCCTGTCGGCCGTTGCTGTTACCTGTGGTGCTTCTACGTTTAGCTGCGCTGGAAAGTGCTTTCAGCAAAGGAGTATTTGAAGTTCATATGATCGGTGTAGGTTCCTTCGAGGATCGCCGCGACGTCCTCGGTGAACACCAGCTCTTCGTCGGTCGGGATGACGAACACTTTGATCGGCGAATCGGGGGTGCTGATCATGGTCTCGACTTTGCGGGTCATGGTTTTGCGGTTTTTCTCTTTGTCGAGAATGATCCCCATCGGTGCCAGCCCTTCGAGGGCTTTTTCACGGATCAGCCAGCCCATTTCACCAACACCGGCGGTGAAAACCACGGCATCCAGACGACCTAAGGCTGCATAGTAGGTGCCGATATATTTTTTCAGCCGGTAGCCTTCAATTTCCAGCGCCAGAGCACTGCGCTCGCAACCACCTTCGGCCGCTTCGATAATGTCGCGGCGGTCGGTGTACTTGCCGGTAATTCCGTAGACGCCGGCTTTTTTATTGAGGATGTTATCGATCTCGGGCGCTGTGAGGTTTTCCAGCCCTTGAATAAACGCCGGAATCGCCGGATCAATGTCGCCACAGCGGGTGCCCATTACCGCGCCTTCCAGCGGGGTCAGGCCCATGGAGGTGTCAACGGAAACGCCATCTTTGATCGCCGTGTGGGAAACGCCGTTGCCGATGTGCATGGTGATCAGGTTGCAGTCCTTTGGTGCTTTGCCGAGCAGCACCGACGCCCGCTTGGAGACGTAAAGGTGACTGGTCCCGTGGAAGCCGTAGCGGCGCACGCCGTGGTTTTCGTACCACTCGTAAGGAACCGGATAGATGTAGGCGTGCTGTGGCATGGTCTGGTGGAAGGCGGTGTCGAAAATCGCCACGTGCGGTACGTCGGGCAGGTTTTCCAGCGCCGCTTCAATGCCGGCAATATTCGGCGGATTGTGCAAGGGTGCCAGGTGCTGCACCGCCTTGATCGCATCTAACACCTCATCGTTGATGGTCACCGAGCAGGTGAACTTTTCACCGCCGTGCACCACCCGGTGGCCGACCGCCGAAATCGCGCTCATGTCAGCGACCACACCTTGCTCCTTGCTGGTGAGAACCTTGATGATCAGGTGGATAGCGGTGGTGTGGTTCGGGCACTCGTACTCTTCACGGTAGGTTTCGCGACCGGGAACTTCGTGGATGATGTAGGAATCGCCGACCGTGACCCGCTCGACCATCCCTTTGGCGATGACTTCTTTTTTCTTCCAGTCGAAAAGCTGATATTTAACTGATGAACTGCCACAGTTAAGCGCGAGAATATCCATGTTTTTGTCTCCTCCAAAATTGTGTTGCAGAAAATAATTTTTGGCCAAAACAAAATACTGTTTTGGCCTGATGCGGATGCCCGGGGGTGAAACGGATTGAAATGGCAAAATCCCTTTGCAATAAGGGGGTTGCCGAATTAAATGAAGCCATAAGTTAGCCCGAAATGTTGTTGCTTGGCAAGGGTTTTCAGGGCTGGACACTCGGATAAAGATCAGTTAAAGTGTCGGCACAAATGACAACACCCGGTAGTGGGGGTTGAAAAAACTCACTTTTCGAGGAGGAGAGAAAAATGGCTTACGCAATTTCTGACGAATGTATCGCTTGTGGTGCTTGTATGGATTCCTGTCCGGTTGGCGCTATCGCTGAAGGTGACCCGATCTACGTGATCGACGCTGCCACTTGTACCGACTGTGCCGCATGCGTGGACACCTGCCCGGTCACTGCTATCGCTGAAGCTTAATCAACAGACCAGCAAGCAGTAACAATTGAGAAGCGGCGGCTATTTTATAGTCGCCGTTTTTTTATTGTCGATGGTTGTTGCAGATTACGGCGTGGCGGGTTTTGACGAGGTGACATCAGCGCTGAACTCTGACAGGCTCTGTGGCAGGTCGCGAAAGACGATGACAAAGGGGATCGACTGATCTTTGTTGACGTTCATGTTGCTCAGTGATTTGCCGAACTGGTTGCCCATCAACTCTTCGATCTTGTTGAAGGGGAGGGCCTGCAGTTCCTGATCGCTGATCGGATTGCCGCAGAAGATGGTCTTCTGCAGCAGCGGTTTGCCGTTGGGGTCAAAGATGACCCCTTTGACCTGAATCGACGCCCTGGTTTCCTTGAACTTATTGACCGCTTCTCCGCGAATGGCGAATAGTTCGCCGGCCTCCTGATTGTTGATGAACTTGCCCTGCAGATTCTTGATGACAATCTGTCCTGACTCAGGGGGCGCTTCGGCTTTCTGGCCGATCAGCTGCTGGAAAACCTGCTCAAGCTGTTCCGGGCCGTTCATGTAAAGCAGCACGCCGCCGATAATCAGAATCGCAAGGATCAGCAGCAGCAGGATGCGGATGATGCTTGCGAAGGCGCCCCCCTTGGGCTTTGCCGGTGCTATGGTCGGTGCGGCAACCTTCTGGGTTTCTTCTTCAGCCGGCGTGAAGGCGCTGGCAATTTCTTCGTCCGAGGCCGGGGTTTCAGCCGCTGGTTCCGTCTGCACAGGTTCATCGGTCAGGGCAAAATCAGCGGACTCTGCGCTGTCCGGTTCTTGCTGGTCGGTGCCGAAGCTGAACGATTCTTCTTCGTCTGTCGCTGCCGGTTCAGCTGCGACTTCGGCGGTTGCTTCCTGCTCTTCCGCTGCGCTGCTGAAGGTGAAAGGGTCTTCCTCCGGGGCGCTGTCCTGTTCGCGGAAGCTGTTGTAGTCGAAATCGCTCTCAGTCGCAGCAGGGGCATCGGTCTCTTCGGCTACGGGTTCGGTGGTATCTGTCCGTTCAAGTGAAGCGACAACCGCAGCTTCAACGCGGGATGCCTGCGGTGGGACAATTTCCTCTTCGACGACCGGTGCCTCAGCGACCTCAGTTGGCGGCTTTTCGGCGAGAAAAACGTGTTTGCAGCGCGCACAGCGAACCTTTGTACCATGGTCTGGAATCCGCTCGGGGTTGACGCGGAACTTGGTGGTACATTCAGGGCAGACGATGACCATCAGTCTCTCTCCTTTGCCATGGCTCCTGATTGAGCCTTCATTGAAGTGGCAGCTGTAAAATTAGTTCAGGCCTCTTCGACCAGATAGATATCGGGCAGATTGCGATAGCGCTCATCGTGATCAAGGCCGTAGCCAATGATGAAGCCATCTTCCATGCTGATGCCGACGTAATCAGCTTCGATCTCCACCTCTCTGCGCGCCCGTTTGTCGATCAGGGTACAGATTTTCAGTGAACGGGGCTGTTGCAGCAGCAATTTATTGTAGAGGCATTCCAGAGTGTAACCACTGTCGACGATGTCTTCAATGATAATAACATCGCGGTTCTTGATCGGCATCTCCAGCTCTTTGCGGAATTCGATAATCCCCGAGGTCTGGGTTCCTGACCCGTAACTGGCCAGCCGGACAAAGTCGACAACGCTCGGCGATTCGATTTCACGGATCAGGTCGGCGATAAACAGGAACGAGCCTTTTAGCACTCCCACCAGCATGATTTCCTGATCGCCATAGTCGTCACTGATCTCGCGACCAAGCCGTTTGATTTCGGCGGCAATTTTATCCCGCGAAAACAGGATCCTGCGCTTTTGTTCAAGCATAATTCTTTCTCACTTCCGGTTATGTAAATTAACGAAAATTTATAGCAGCAAGCATGTAATCCTGTCAATTGCAACCGGCTTTGGTGGGAAAGTTTTCCTATAGTGATTGTGTTATGATTCAAAGTTGTTAGAATGCTGACCTCAAAAGGGAGGATTGATAGATGAGACGATATTTGCTTCTGCTGCTGCTGTTTTTTGCCAGTGCGACTTCGCTGTTCGCTGCCCCGCAGCTGGTAGTTGAGCAGTTGAATTACGACTTCGGTGAGGTGCTGCAGGGGGGGAAGGTTGATTTCACCTTCCGCTTTCGCAATGCTGGCGATGAGGTGCTTGAGGTCGGAAATGTGCGCAGCTCCTGTGGTTGTACCGCAGCTTTGCTGTCGGCCCGCCGGATTGCTCCGGGGGATATGGGTGAACTGCAGGCCACCTTTGATTCGACCCGATTTCAGGGGGCGGTGACCAAGGTGATCTCTCTGGATTCGAACGATCCGCAACAGCCGCAGGTTTCCTTCAGCCTGTACGGTAACGTCACGGCCGAGGTGGTGCTGCAGCCGGATCGGGTCAATTGGGGGGTGGTGGAGAGTCAGCAACCGCTTGAGTCGCGGCTGACGATCAGCAACCTGAGTAAGAGCACCATACGGCTGGAGAGGCCCAAATCGACAAATCCTGCAGTCAGCGCCGAACTGAGTGCGCTGCAGATTCCGCCGGGGGGGCAGGTCGAGTTACTGATCAAGGCGAAGTTGCCGGATGATCAGGCACGCCTCGGCGGATACGTTATACTTGCAACCGATCACGCCAGCTATCCGCAGTTGCGGGTGCCGGTGTCGGCACGTTTGGCCAAGTAAAGCTGTTTTCTTTTTCAATGTTACTAAGGAGTGATTATGAACGATTCTGCCGGCAAAGCAGCCGAGCGAAGGACTTTTCTCGGAATATTGCTGGGCGGTATAGGTGCGGTGGTTGCCGGTGCTTTCAGTTGGCCGCTGTTCCGTTACCTGTCGCCGATCGATAAGGGCGCTGAGCAGCAGCAGGTGCGTGTTCCACGGCAGCAGATTGCGGTGGGTGGCACGCATTTTTTTTCTTATCAGGGGCGTCCGGCAGTGCTGTTGCAACCGAAGGCTGGTGAGTTTATTGCGCTGAGCGCGGTCTGCACCCATCTCGGCTGCATTGTCAAATGGGTTGATGAAAAACAGGAGTTTCTCTGCCCCTGTCATGGCGGGCGATTTTCGACGGCCGGACAGGTGCTGGGGGGTCCGCCCCCTTCGCCACTGGAGACCTTTGTTGTTTCTGTCGCTGGAGATGAGGTTCTGATCGGCTGAGGAGGCTGGCAATGAAGTTACAAAAAGAAGCCATGGACTGGCTGGATAGCCGGCTTGGAATTCGCGAACTGCTGCACAGTAATCTCAATGGCTACTTGCTGCCGCGCAATGTGAACGTTTGGTACACTCTGGGTTCGGTGTTGCTGGCGCTGTTCGGTTTGCAGTTTTTGACCGGGATCCTGCTGCTGATCTACTATGTGCCCGATACTGAAAAAGCCTTCGCCAGTGTCACCGCAATCATGAATCAGGTGCCTTACGGCTGGCTGATCCGCTACCTGCATGTGGTCGGTTCCAACCTGATCATGGTGTTTATCCTGCTGCACATGTTCTCGGTTCTGTTCATGGGCAGCTACAAGCGTCCGCGTGAGCTGACCTGGCTGTCAGGGTTCGGCCTGTTCAACATGGGGCTGATCTTCTGCCTGACCGGCTACCTGCTCCCCTGGAGCCAGCTGTCCTTCTGGGCGACAACCGTGGCGACTGATGCGGCCGGGGCCATTCCGGTGGTCGGTGATCACCTGATTGTCTTCCTGCGTGGTGGCCCTTCGGTCGGTGAGGCAACCCTGGGTCGCTTTTTTGCCCTGCACGTCATGGGGCTGCCGATGGCTTTTCTCGGCCTGGTTGGTTTTCACCTCTTCTGCGTCCGCCGTGCAGGGATTTCCAGCGCTCCTTTTGGTGATGATTACCGTCCGACCGAACTGACCAAAAGTTTTCATCATCAGGAACATCCCGGCGGCGTGCCCTTTCACCCCAACTACACGATTAAAGATCTGTCGATGATCTTCTTCGCCCTGGCGCTACTGGTGGCGATTACCTTTTTCGCCCCCTGGCTGTTCATTCCACCCGATGCCCTGACACCGGCCGATCCGTTCTCGACGCCGGAACATATTAAACCGGAATGGTATTTTCTCTGGGCCTATCAGTCTTTGAAGATTTTCCCCAGCGCTCTTTTGGGATTGGCTGCGCAAGGGGCGGCGATGGGCTTTCTGGCGATGCTGCCGTTTATCGACCGTGGTCCGGAGCGTCGTCCGAGCAAACGACCAATCTTTGTAACCCTTTATCTGCTTGGTATTCTATTGACGATCGGTCTGTCGATCTGGGGGCATTACTCATGAAACAGGTTCAGAATGTCTGTCTGGCGCTGCTGTGTGTGACGCTGATGTGGGTGGCTCCGGCCCTGGCGGAGGATACGGTCTGTATTCAGTGTCATGCCGGTCAGGAGGGATCGCTGGGAGAGCCGGTCGACCAGTGGCGTAGCAGTGTGCATGCCGCCAACGGGATCTCCTGCCATGATTGCCACGGCGGCGACCCGACCGATTTTGCCATGGCGATGAGCCCGGAGCGTGGTTTCATCGGCGCGCCGGATTACGCGGAGGTGCCAGCGTTCTGCGGTCGCTGTCACCTTGGTGTGATGGAGGATTACCTGGACAGCGCGCATGGCCGGGCGCTGGAAAGCGGTGGGCCGCAATGTGTCCTCTGCCACGGGAACCATGAAATTCAGATGGCAACCATCGATTTGATCAATGAAGAGAGTTGCTCGCGCTGTCATGATTATGAGCGCGCGACACAGGTCAAGCAGGCGATTGCTGCGACTGAAACGACCCTGCAAACGCTGGAGTCGTCAGTGGCCTCATTGCACCGGGTCGGGATTGATGTCGAACGAATCAAGGCGGATCTGTTCGCCAAACGCAACAGCTTCCGGCGTCTGTTTCACACTGTCGAATTGGAAAAAATCAAAACCCAGACCAATCAATTTAATCAGGATCTGAGTGAAACCAAGCAGCAGATTGACGATCATGAAACTGAACTCGGTCAACGGAAAGTGGTTGGCGGGATTATGGTGCTGTTGTTGTTGCTGGGCGGCTGTATTGCACTGCTGATCCGTCGCAGCTATCAGGCCGAAGAGTAGCTGTGCGAGTGCAGGAGCAATGAACAGAAAAGCGGCAGTGACCACAAAGTCACTGCCGCTTTTTTTAATCACCGTCCAAGTTCCGTTGTAGCCTGCGACCGATAAACAGACCGACGGAGGCACCGAGAACACCAAGCAGGTACGCGCCCATCAGCCCCATGGGTGAGCCGGCGTACCAGCCGAGCAACCCGCCGGTGCCGGTTGCCACAATCAGTACCAGCGGCGCAACCATCCTGAAGGTTACTCTTTGGCAACAAAGATGGTCAGCTCGAAGACTTCACCATCCGAAAGATAGATCGGAAACATCAGGCCGGTATGGTCAGCTGGAACAGCAACCCCTTCGGCGGCATCCGCACGCATCGCTGGAGGCGAGATTTCGATGCTGTGACCGGTCTGAGCCGCCTTCGCAACAACGTTGCCGCAGACGATGTTGATGAATTCCATGACCGAGTCATCCAGCACTTCGACCGGCTCGTTTTCAACCGAGGTCTCGTCAAGAATCGCTTTCGCCATCAACTCGCGACTGTTTTTTGTCGCCGAGAGCAGGTAGCGGGCGCTGACTTCACCGCTGAAGCCCATCTCGGCAATAATCGGCCGACTGGGGAGTTTGTCGATCAAGGTGCAGGGGCCGGGGCGGAAAGAAAGATTCGCGACCCGGGTCAGCATTTTATAGGTCAGGTCCGCGACCATTTCCCAGATCGGCTGATGAGGAACGCCAGCTGGAATTTCGATCTTTTCTGAAATGTAGGCGCTCTGCTCCTGTTTGAAGTCTTTCAGGTAGGTTTCCAGCTTGGCTGTCGTCATGGCGCCGACCTTGATCAGGGCTTCGCCGATATACAGATGGTTGTTGCGTTGCCTGGTGAGAACCTGCTGAACTTGTTCTGTTGTTAGAATCCCCAGTTTAACGGCCATGTCGCCGAATTGCAGATCCTCGCTACGTTGCGCATGATGCACTTTGGCGATCTGGACGGCAGACATCAGGCCCATCTCGACCACCATTTCACCAAATTTCAGGTTGGTTTTATCCTGCAGGTCGATTGCTTTCAGCAGGTCCACCCGGGAAACCGCACCTTTTTCTACCAGAAACTGTCCAAAGAATTTGACTGCCATCTCTCTCTGTTCTCCTTGTGATCCGGGTCAAAATTGCTTAAACGCGTCGCAACATTTCCAGTACGGTGTCCCGCTCGAAGGGCTTCGAGATGACATCTCTGGCTCCAAGCCGGATCGCCTCGGTGTACTTGTCGCCGACGCCACCCAGGGAGGTGACCATGATGACGGCAAGCGAAGGCATCAACTGCATCAGTGTGCGCAGAGCGGTCAATCCATCCATCACCGGCATGTTCATATCCATGCAGAGAATGTCCGGTTTGTGCTGCTGGCAAAGCTTGATGGCTTCTGCCCCATTGCGTCCTTGAGCAATAACTTCAAACTCTTCGCCGCTGTTGACGATCTTTTCCAGCTGACGTGAAACAGCGATGCTGTCATCCACGATCAGAACATTTTTCATAGAGGCCTCCAGTCCTTATGTGTTGAAGGCTGAAGATTAGCAGAAAATTATAAATGTGCCTAGACTAAAAAAGATATTTTTAATGGAGTTGTGCAAATAACTGTTCTGCTTAATTCTTTTTCAATTGCAGGTAGGCGCGCTCCACGTTGCCGGGCGTAAAGCTCTTGAATCCAGGCAGGTGCTCGTGTTTGGGCAGGGAAAAAGTTGCCAGTGTCGTTTCCAGGCTGTCGCCTTTTTCAATGTGAGCTAGAACTTCGGTTAAAAAATCTTTCAGGTAGCGTTTGAACGCGTTTAGTTCGGCCATGCCGCCAACCGATCCGAACCCGGGGATAACCTTTTCGGGTTGCAGGGTGCTGAGCCCCTCAAGCGCCGCCGCCCAACCGTACAGAGAGCCTGCGCCAAGAAATCCGACACTGTCGAAATAACTCAGATCGCTGGTAAACAGAACCTTGCTCTGTGGCACATAGGCGATCAGATCTCCCCCACTGTGAGCAGAACCGATACTGGTCAGAATCAGAGTTCTCTCTGTCCCCTCGAAGGTCATACCGTCTTTGAAAAACACCAGTAGGTTTTCAAGTGTCCGCGATTCCTGTCGCATGATCATGCGGGTTTCAACGCTCATCGCCAGATCTTTGTTTGCCGGGAAATCAAAATCGATAAAAGTATAGCCTGGATGATGATGAGCCAGCACGAAGGCCCTGATCGGTTTCGGGCTGATCGCTGTCGTGGCGGCAATCAGATCATTGATTGCCCGGCGACTGAAATGCGCACCACAGACAACCAGTTGAGTGCCGAGGTCGACAATAAATGCATTTGAGGTTGCAGCTCCACCCGGCTCAGCAATGGCTGCGTAGACCCCTTTGTCAACCTCTTCAATCCGGTAGGAGTTCTGTGCCAAGGCAGGTGGAGTCAACAGCAGGAGCATGATGATCGAAATGACGAAACGGGGCATAGAAAACCTCTTTCTTTGCAGTTGCATTGTCATCTTTTATGCAGTATAAACTACAGCCTTATGCGCCCGTAGCTCAGCTGGATAGAGTACTGCCCTCCGAAGGCAGGGGTCACAGGTTCGAATCTTGTCGGGCGCACCAATAATATCAGTGGGTTAGCAGTTAGCTGCTAACCCATTTTTTCGTCTGTGACGTTTTTGTGACGATTCTGTGACAGTCCTGTGACGTTTTTGACGATTGGACACC
>DATCYW010000098.1:0-3140 GCA_036526255.1 Malonomonas sp.
GTTTGAAGATCAATTGAAAAAAATCTCTGCACAGATTGATCGGTTGCGGCAGATGATCCTGGTTGACGGAAAGCGTACCGGTCATCAGGAGACCCTGTTGCTCGAAACCCGCGCCAAGAACGGTCCTTTTTAAATTATCCATTTTCAGGAGCTGCAGAGTTGAAAATTCTGGTAACCGGCGGGGGCGGTTTTATCGGTTCCCACCTTGTCGATTTATTGCTTTCAGATGGGCATTTTGTGCGGGTGCTGGATAATTTCAGTACCGGCAACCGGTGTAATCTGCAGCTCGAACATGACCGCCTGGAGGTTCAGCAGGGGGATGTTCGTGACCCCGATACTGTCGCACGGGCGACCACTGCGATTGACGCGATAGTCCACCTTGCTGCAGTAGCCTCGGTACAGGCCTCGGTTGATGATCCGGTTGGAACTCACCAGGTCAACCTGATCGGTACTCTGAACCTGCTTGAGGCGGCCCGCAAGCAGGGAATAAAACGTTTTGTCTTTGCCTCATCGGCCGCAGTTTACGGCGATACCCAAGTCTTGCCGGTCTCCGAGAGTACCCCCTTAGCGCCGCTGACTCCATATGCCGCAGATAAGCTAGCCAGTGAATATTACATTGATTTTTATCGACGGCAGCATGGTCTAGAACCAGTTGTCTTTCGTTTTTTTAATATTTTCGGGCCGCGTCAAGATCCATCATCCCCTTATTCGGGGGTGATCAGTATCTTTATGCAACGGGCAATTTCAGGACACCCGATAACGGTTTTCGGCGATGGTGAACAGAGTCGCGATTTTGTTTTTGTCGCCGACCTGGTCGGCCTGCTGCGTAAAGCGTTACTATCATCCGCGCCCGTTTGCCAGCCAATGAATGTTGGCAACCGACAGGCGACGAACCTGAAACAGCTGTTGTCGATGATTTCCAGTTTTAATGCATTGCCGCTGCAGATCAGTTACTCCGCGCCCCGCACAGGTGATATCCGTTTTTCTTTGGCGGACAACGCCCGGGTGCAGGAACAGTTTGCCTATGCAGCTCATAGTTCGGTCGAAGTCGGCCTGAAGGTCACCTACGACTGGTATCTTTCTCAACATAAACAAGCATTATCGAATTAAAGGGGTTTGCCTTGGTTACTGTCGCTCAGATTCTGAAAAAAGAAGCACGCATCGCTGTTGTTGGTTTGGGTTATGTCGGTTTACCTCTTGCCGCCGCTTTTGGTAAGCAGGTCGATGTTATTGGATTTGATATCCACACAGAAAAAGTCGCCCAGCTGGTCGAAGGGTTTGATGCAACCGGCGAGTTGAGCTCAGCCGAACTGGCCGAAACGCAGATCGCTTACACCACCGATCCGACACAGTTGGCGCTGGCCGATTTTATTATTGTCACGGTGCCGACACCGATCGACGGTAACAACAATCCTGACCTGACTCCCATGGAGAAGGCGTCGAAAACCATTGGCCAGAACCTGAAAAAAGGCGCGATCGTCGTCTATGAATCGACTGTTTATCCAGGTGTCACCGAAGACATCTGCGTACCGATTCTGGAGAAGGAATCAGGTCTCAAGTGCGGTAGCGATTTTAAAGTCGGCTATTCTCCCGAGCGGATCAACCCCGGCGACAAGGTTCACACCGTCGACAAGATCATCAAGGTGGTCTCAGGGCAGGATGAAGAGACCCTGGAGACGGTCGCAAAGGTCTATGAGCTGGTGGTGACTGCCGGCGTACATCGCGCCTCCAGCATCAAGGTCGCTGAGGCCGCCAAAGTCATCGAAAATACCCAGCGCGATTTGAATATCGCCCTGATCAACGAGCTGGCGCTGATTTTCGACAAGCTAAATATCCCGACTCAGGATGTCCTTGAAGCCGCTGGCACCAAGTGGAATTTTCTCAAGTTTACGCCCGGTCTGGTTGGCGGGCACTGCATCGGCGTCGATCCCTACTATTTGACCCATAAAGCCGAACAGATCGGTTATCTGCCACAGGTTATTTTAGCCGGCCGGCGGATTAATGACGGCATGAGCAAGTTTGTCGCGGAAAACACCGTCAAGCAGATGATCCGAGCCGGTAAAGTGGTCAAAGGTTCGCGAGTACTGATTCTCGGGCTGACCTTCAAAGAAGATGTCCCGGATATCCGTAACACCAAGGTGGTCGATATTGTTTCAGAGCTGAAAGAATACGGTGTCGAGGTGCTGATCCACGATCCGCTCGCCTGTCCAAAAGAGACCGCCCACGAATACGGCTTGCAGCTCACAGCGCTGGACGCCGTCGGCCACGTCGATGCGGTTATCTGTGCCGTAAATCACAAAGCTTTTGCTGAGATTACTGCCAGCCAGCTCGCGCAGTTCTGTACGAATGGCAACGGCAAAGGGGTCGTGGTTGACGTGAAATGGCGCTTCAAGCAGCAGGATGTTGAAGCCTGCGGTCTGGCCTATTGGTCGTTATAGCGGATTTTTCTGATGCCGATTCGTAACTATCTGACCATCGATGTCGAGGATTATTATCATGTGTCGGCATTCGAAACGATATCGCCGCCGGCCACCTGGGCCAGTCGCGAGAGTCGGGTCGAGCGGAATACCGATCGGGTTCTAGCGCTTCTGGATGAGGCTGCAGTCAAGGCGACTTTTTTTATTCTGGGTTGGGTGGCCGAGCGTCACCCTTCGCTGGTCACCCGAATTGCCGCGCAGGGGCACGAGGTTGCCAGCCACGGTTATCTGCATCAGCGGGTCGCGCTGCAGGATCGTCAAACCTACCGAGAAGATATCAGGCGCAGCAAAGGGCTGCTTGAAGATCAGCTGGGCGCTGCGGTCAAGGGTTATCGCGCCCCAAGTTACTCGATTACCCGGCAGACCGATTGGGCGTTTGACGAACTGCTTGAAGCCGGCTACCAGTACGATTCAAGCATCTTTCCGATGCAGCACGATTTTTACGGAATACCCGACTGGCCAAGGTTTGCCGGCTATGCGGTAAAAAGAGGGGATAGCTGGGTTGCTGCAGATATCCCCGCGCCGACTGAAACAGCACTGCGTGAGCTGCCGATTACAACTCTGCGTCTCGGTAAACGGAATCTGCCGATCGCCGGCGGTGGTTATTTTCGCCTGCTCCCATATTCGGCGACCCGATGGGGCCTCTCTCGTATTAATCGACAG
>DATCYW010000099.1:0-3632 GCA_036526255.1 Malonomonas sp.
ACCAGGGGCCGATGATCTGGAAATCGCTCCCCTGCTGCAGCAGCGCGACAGCATCCCCCTCGCCCAAAACCTGACTCTGCCGCGAGAATTGTTCCAGCAAGGGGCGGCGGCTCTCCCCCCATGCCCGGCGGTCCGCCGCCAAGAGGGCATCCCAGCCGACCTGGGTCACTGCTGGCGTTGCTGGAGAGCCTTTCTGCGCCGGCAGAACCCAGCGTTCGATCCGATCCACCGCGACAAAGCCCGACTTCTCGTAAATCGGCCGGCCCAGCTCCGAGGCGGTCAGCCAGATTGACGTCACCCCCTGTCTGCGGTGGCGTGATAATCCTGCGGCAAACAATTTAGCGCCGTAACCGCGCCCGCGCAGTTGCGGCGCCACCAGCAGGTTGCCGATCCAGCCACTGCGCTGGTGCGGCAGCGCGGTGATCAGGCCGCAGAAGCTGTCGCCATCGGCCAGCACCCGGGCATGCTCCGCCCAGGCACCCTGAAACAGCTGCCGTTCAAGCAGCGGAACTTTCCACCCTTCGGCCTCCGCCAGAGCATAAAAACTCTGCCAATCTGCCGGGCGGGGCTGACGCAGAGCGAGCATCCGGGCTCAGGCCACCAGCTGTGGGGCGCGCGAAAGCTGCACCAGGTCACTGTCGGTCAACGGCCGCTTGTTGTGCTGGGCAAAGCTGCGCACTTGCTTCAACAGCCCGGCCAGGGCGGGCGGGCCGAGCGCGATCCCGAGTTGGCCGAGACGCTCCTGCAGGCCGTGACTGCCGGAGTGCTTACCGATCACCAGGTGCCGTGAAAGGCCGACTTCGGCCGGGTCGAAGCCTTCGTAGTTGCGCGGATTTTTGATCACCCCGTCGGCGTGCAGACCTGATTCGTGGGAGAAGACCTTCTCTCCGACCACCGCTTTCCAGGCTGGTACCGGGCGGCCGCTGGCCGCAGCGACGTAGCGCGAGAGTTCGACGAAGCGGCTGGTGTCGAGCTGCGGATCGATCTGGCAGGCGTGCTTGAGCGCCATCGCCACCTCTTCCAGCGCGGCGTTGCCGGCCCGCTCGCCGAGACCGTTGACGGTGGTGTTGACAAAGCGCGCGCCGGCTTTGATCCCGGCGATGGCGTTGGCGGTCGCCATCCCCAGATCGTTGTGGGTATGGATTTCCAGATCGAGGGTGGAGCGGGCGCGTAAGTAACTGATCTTTTCGTAGGTCGAAAAGGGGTCAAGGATGCCGAGGGTATCGCAGAAGCGGAAGCGGTCGGCGCCTTCGCGCTGCGCAATCTGCAGCAGCTCGACCAGAAAGTCGGGATCGGCGCGGCTGGCGTCTTCGCCGCCGACGGAAACATAGAGGTTGTGCTGCTTGGCGAAACCGAGCGCGACCTTCAACTGCTCGGCCACCCAGCGCCGGCTTTTGCCCAGCTTGTGTTCAATATGCTGATCGGAGACCGACAGAGAGATGTCGACCGCCTGCACCCCGGTCGCCAGCGACGCCTTAATATCGGCAATCACCGCCCGGTTCCAGGTGATCAGCCGTGCCCGCAAGCCCATATCGACCAGCGCCCGGATCGACGCCTGCTCCTGCCTGCCCATCGCCGGGATGCCGCACTCCAGTTCGCCGACGCCGATTTCATCCAGCATCCGGGCGATACGTTTTTTTTCCTCCAGGCTGAACACCACGCCGGCCGTCTGTTCGCCGTCGCGTAACGTCGTGTCGTCGATCACCAGCTGTGCATTCTTCAACGCGTCCATGGTTCACCTCATCAGCTCGAGTCCAAACAGAAAAAGCCCCGCACCTTTTTCAAGGTCAGGGCTTCGTTGCCATTTACCGGGGATGGCGCCATCGCCGTTCCCTTGTCACGCCTCAAGAGATGAGCAATAGCTGTGCCGATTTAAAATTGCCGGTTTTCTGCACGTTTGGCAGTGATGGTTCCAACCATCTGATTAAATATCAGGCAAGCTGCCAGTTTTTTATCCTTGCTGGCGGCAAGCGGATGTAGGCGCCATCATTGCTGTCGCTCCCAGTTGACCCGACAGATATCCGGATTGCCTGCCCAGCTGATTTTCAGTTCCCCCTTGTGCGCTCGTTTAATGACCCGCCCGAGATGCGCGGCCAGCTTTTCCTCGGTGGTTTCAATCACCAGCCGATCTTCCTCCCGGATCGTCCGGATCACCCGCTCCAGCGGGTTTTTTGCACTGGCCTCCTGCTCTACATTGTCCAGCAGCCGTAAAATCTCCTGCTCATGTTCCCAGAGGTAATCACCACGCAGGGTGACAATTCCTTCGGGGTAGCCGGCGGCGATTTTCTGGCAGGCCGGACAGGTGATGTGGCTGACGGCCGGATTGAGCTCCAGCTCACGATAGATTTCCTCGTCACACGACCAGCGCTTGTGGTGATAGGAGGATTTGCAGCTGGTACACAGCGAAGGATCCTTAAACCCTTCATGCGGCAAAAAAGCATCCACGCTGGTCCTGGTGCGGCCGCGCTTGTCACTGATCCCAAATTTATTGCTATTCATTGTCATAATGGCCCCCTTTTGCTGAAATCTGAACGCTCTGCTTACTTTCATTATAAGTCCTGCCCGGCATCTTTCCAGTTCGGCAAAAAGATAAATTTTCAGAACTTAACAGGTTAAAATAACGAGGGATTAGTAACAAATAGGTTTCTACCGCCGGCAAAACCACGGCAGCAGATCTTGAGAAAAACCGGCGCTGATTAAAAAAGCGGCACATGCGGCCATCTGCTGCGACTTCCGCTCAATGCGATTCCTCAAGCCACTGATATTAAATGGTTTTATTAACTGGCAAGACTCTTGCTTTGTTCCTCAGTGCGCTACAAAGTCGTACCGCCCTCCCCCCTCCCAATGACGCGACGGGTTTACTCCGATTCTGAAAAGCTCAGAAAGGGACTGTCGTGTCGAACAAACCAAAAATCAAAGACCTGCTCAACGAGAGCGCCTGCGATCACAGCAGCAGCAAAAAGGTCGCCTGCAACGCCCCGACCCCGGGTGCGACCACCGGCGGCTGCGCTTTTGAAGGCGCGCAGATATCGCTGTTTCCCTATGCCGACGCGGCGCATCTGGTCCACGGGCCGATGACCTGTATCGGCAGCAGCTGGGAGACCCGCGCCACCAGAACCAGCTGGCCGGGGCGCGATCTGACCCAGATGGGCTTCACCACCGATATCAGTCTCAACGATGTGGTCTTCAGCGGCGAAGAGAAGCTGGCCAAGGCCATCGACCACATCATGACGCAGTACGCGCCGCAAGCGGTGTTCGTCTATTCCACCTGCGTCACCGCGCTGATCGGTGATGATCTTGACCTGATCTGCAAGCAGGCGGCCGAGAAGCATGGTGTGCCGATGGTTCCGGTGCACGCGCCCGGCTTTGTCGGCGGCAAGAACCTCGGCAGCCGTCTTGGCGGCGAGGCGGCGCTGCGTCACCTGATCGGTACCAAGGAGCCGGACCACAGCACCCCTTTCGATATCAACCTGATCGGCGAATACAACGTCACCGGCGACATGTGGCAGTATTCGCCGCTGCTTGAAGAGCTCGGCATCCGCATCCTCTCGACCTTGAGCGGCGACGGCCGGGTGGCGGATATCCGCTGCGCCCACCGCGCCAAGCTCAATGTCATCGTCTGCGCCAAGTCG
>DATCYW010000100.1:0-113492 GCA_036526255.1 Malonomonas sp.
ACCCTCGAAACATTCGCACAATGGCTTTCAAGAGATATGAAGAAGCAATTCAGTGGTTAAATATTACTATAGAAAATGGCGTAAGCTTCCCCGTCAAGTAGACAGTTGAAAAATAGAGTTTCCAGCGTTCTTTGAAAGATATTCAGCAGGCGTCAGATCCCCAAGAGAATCATGTGGCCGCTGCTCGTTGTATTCGAGTCTCCACCAGTAGGTGGTTTCCCTTACCTCGTTCAGGTTTCGGAACAGGTACAGATCGAGCACTTCGTTGCGGTAGGTCTTGTTGAAGCGCTCGATATACGCATTCTGGTTCGGCTTGCCGGGCTGAATGTATTGAATCGTCATCCCGTGCTCTTCGGCCCAGACAATGAACTCACCACTGAGGAATTCGGCGCCGTTATCGGTTCTCAGTGTTTCAGGCAGCCCACGCTCCAGACGGAGCCGCTCAAACACTCGGATCAGGCGCTTGCCGGTAATCGAGGTGTCGATCTCGACATGCAGCAATTCGCGGTTGAAATCGTCGATCACGTTGAAGGTTCGGAACCGGCGACCAGCATAAAGCGAATCGCTCATAAAATCGGCGGACCAGACCTGGTTCGGTTGCAGTGGCACAAGCAAGGGTTGTTGAACACGTTTCGGCAGTCGCTTCTTGGCCCGGCGTTTCTGATTCAGATTCAGTTTGCAGTAGACACGATAAACACGCTTGTGGTTCCAGCAGTGGAGCTTGCGCAGATATTTCCAGCATTTCCAGAAGCCCCAGCGAGGATGCTTGTCGAGCAGCCCGTTGATGGCATCAACGACTTCTGCATCGCGATCTTGAGCCGCAGGGTTTCGATAATAGGCCGCCCGAGACAGGCCGATGCAGCGACAACTACGCTGCACAGACAATCGGTGCTCAGCAATCAAGTAAATACAGCTTCGCGCTTGTCAGACGGCCTTAAAGCTTTTTTTCGATCAGGTCCTTCAGGGCCCGGTTTTCCAGAGCCATATCAGCGTACATGCGCTTGAGTTGGGAGAGTTCGCCCTCCATTTCCTTCAAGCGCTTGAGATCGGAAGTGCTCATGCCACCGTACTTCGATTTCCAGTTGTAGTAAGTGGCATCGGAGATCCCGTGCTTCCGGCAGATCTCTTTCACTAGAATGCCAGCTTCGCCTTCCTTAAGAATGGCGATAATCTGGTTTTCGGTAAAACGTATTTTTTTCATCAGAGCCTCCTGGCGTTAGTTTGCCAGAAAACTCTACTTTTGACATGTCAACCTACTGGGGAAGCTTACGGTCCGAAAAGACCACCAGGTAGAGACAACCGGCCAGCGCACCGAGATTGAAAGCGACCCCGAAGACCTGCCCGGAGCGCAGGATCAGCCATTTTTCAACGCGCCCGAAAAGAGCACGATGCCGGTTGGCATTTCCCCAAAAAGACAGCAGTGCAATTCGGTAGCGACCAGGAAGAAATCGACTGAAAAGTTGCGACAGGCGCCCCGGGCTGAACAGGCTGAAAGTTTCCCGTAGCGACTGAATCCCGGGGAGGTATCGCATGATCTTATCGGGAAGAATAGTCAAAGCGGTAAACAGCAGAAGCAGCAGCTGTAAACCGACCAACACCGCCATAAAATTGATGATGTTGACGGGGTGTGAGCCATCATAATAAAAAACACCCGCGGCAGTCAGCCACCCCAAACCTAACCCGACGATGACAAGGCCCAAGGTTGCGACACGCAGTGCGGCCGAAACCCGTTGTCCGGCGGACGCATCTTCCTGGTGGGTCGTTTTGTCCAGCCATGCGGATAATTGCATCACCGGCGCAGTCGCCAAAGCCTACAACGCGATACCGACGGGACGGTCGCGACGACGCAATTGGGCATCGCTTTGCGCCTCGTCTTTTTCGATCTGGTCTACCAGGTTAACCAGATGCTTCAATGTCGCCGGCTGTTTCATAGCTTCTGAAGGTGAGGGTGGCAGAGACCCTGAATGATTGTCGAACAGGTCAAAGCATCAGTTGGAAATAATAGCAAAGTTAGGGGAAAAGGATATCGATAAAGAACTCAGGGCAGCTTTCAGTCGTCGCTGTGTTTCAACCGGGTAACGACCTCGACAGTCGCATGCAGCGTTTTGTGCACCGGACAGCGTTCAGCAATCTCCAGTAATCTCTGTCGCTGGTCAGCGGTCAGGTCGCCGATCAGTTCCAATTCACGACTAAAACGATCTATTTTGCCATTTTTCTCTTCACAGGCAGCGCAGTCCTCAGCATGAATCTTTTCGTGACTTAAGCGCACGACCGCTGACTGCAGTGGCCAGCCCTTGCGCCGGGCATACATCTGCACGGTCATACTGGTACAGGCCCCGAGGGCGCTCAGCAGATAATCGTAAGGGGTCGGCCCGCGGTTGCTGCCACCGTAAGCCACGGGCTCATCGGCCGTCAGCGCATGGCCATTGGCAAAGAGTTCGGTATAAAAACCTTCCGGGCCGGTTCGTGCCGTCACCCGGTTATCAATCACCGCCGATTCGATCACGGCAGGCTCTGCTTCGGCCAGATAGCGACAGGCCCAACTGGCGATCATCTGGCCGACATAACGGGCATCGCTGTCGCGACTGAGCAGATGATCAGCCCCATCGAGACTGATAAACGATTTCGGATGTTTCGCCGCCTGATAAATTTTCGCCGCATTTTCGATCCCGACAACCTGATCGAGCGGCGAATGCAGCACCAGCAGGGCCGCCCGCAAACGCCCGAGTTGTTCCTCAACCTGTTGGGCAGAAAGATCGACGAAAAACTGCCGGCGGAACTTGAACTGGCGACCGGCCAGATTGACCTGCGCTTCCCCCTCGCGTTTGATCTGCTCCAGGCTGTCGGCAAACAGGTGGCTGACATGTTCCGGATCAAAGGGAGCAGCAACCGTCGCAACAGCGCGAACCTCTGGCAGCAGAGCAGCAGCCTGCAACACCGCCGCACCGCCGAAGGAATGGCCGATTAATATTTCCGGGCTTTGATAGTCCTGCCCCAGCCATTGTGCGGCAGCGACCAAGTCAGCGACATTCGAGCTGAAATTGCTGGTGGAAAAATCGCCTTCGCTGTCACCCAAGCCAGTAAAATCGAAGCGCAGCACGGCAATCTTTTCCTGCGTCAGCGCGTGCGCGATCTGTCCACTCGACTTTAGATTTTTGCCACAGGTGAAACAATGGGCGAACAGTGCCCAGGCGCGGGGAGTTTCATCTTCCGGCAGGTCGATCCGGCCGGAGAGCTGCTCGCCAGCGGCATTCGGAAATTTCACATTGTAGCTTTTCATCTCATGGCCCCTCCGGAACCTGCTGCGTGCTGCTGAACACTGCGACTGAACTTAGCTGGTCACCGCCCCTTGCGATGCCGATGAAACCAGCCTTGCGTATTTAGCCAGGACACCGCTGGAGTATTTCACCGCCGGGGCCTGCCAACGTTGTTGACGGCGCTCGAGTTCAGGCGTAGGCACCAGCAGGTTCAACTCTTCGGTCTCCAGATTGATCTCGATCAGATCGCCTTCTGCGATCAGCGCCAGCAGCCCGCCGACCTGCGCTTCAGGGGCGACATGGCCGATCATGATGCCGTGAGTGCCGCCGGAGAAGCGGCCGTCGGTGATCAGCGCGACGCTGTCGCCCAGCCCGGCGCCCATCAGCGCCGCCGAGGGGGCCAGCATCTCGCGCATGCCGGGACCGCCTTTCGGCCCTTCATAGCGGATGACGATGACGTCGCCCGGCGCAATCTTGCCGCCCAGAATGGCTGCCAGCGCTTCTTCCTCGCGCTCGAAAACCCGTGCCGGGCCGGAACTGGTCGCTAAGTTTTTGCCGCTCTGCTTGAGGACACAGCCTTCGGCCGCCAGATTGCCGTGCAGGATGCGGATATGTTTTCCCGCCGGCGCGTAAGGGGCATCTGCGGTAAAGATGATGTCCTGACCAGTCGGCAGCCCAGGCAGATCCGCCAGATTCTCAGCGATGGTCTGACCGCTGACGGTCAGGCAGTCACCGTGCAGGTAGCCGGCATCAAGCAGCTGCTTCATCACCAAGGGCACGCCACCGATCCGGTGCAAATCATTCATCAGATAGCGGCCGAAGGGCTTGAAGTTGCCGAGCAGCGGCACCTTTTTGGTGATGGCAGCGATATCCGCAAGGCTCAGTTCGACATCCGCCTCTTTCGCCAGCGCCAGCAGGTGCAGCACGGCGTTGGTCGAGCCACCGAGCGCCCAGGCCACCGTCAGGCCATTTTCGAAGGCTTTGCGGGTCATGATGTCGCGGGCAGAACGCCCCGACTTGAGCAGGCCGATCAGGGCAACCGCGCTGCGGGCGGCATCTTCGCGCTTGTCGGCGGAGATGTGATTGTCGCTATCGACGGCCATGTTCGAAGAGGAACCGGGCAGGCTCATCCCCATCGCTTCAATTGCTGCGGCCATGGTGTTGGCGGTGTACATGCCGCCGCAGGAACCGGCGCCGGGGCAGGAGTTGCACTCGATGGCGTGCAGCTGTTGGTCATCGATTTTGCCCGCGGCATGGGCGCCGATGCCCTCAAAGGCGCTGACGATATTGAGTTCTTCGTTATTATGATGGCCCGGCAGGATGCTGCCGCCGTAGAGGGTCAGGCCGATCAGGTTGTTGCGCGCGATCGGCATCAAGGCCGCGGGGATGGTTTTATCGCAACCACAGAGGGTCAGCACCGCATCGACCCGGTAGCCCTCGGTCATCAGCTCGATGGCATCGGCGATCACCTCGCGGCTGACCAGCGAGTATTTCATCGCCTCGGTGCCCATCGAAATGCCATCGGAGACCACCGGCGTACCGAAGACAATCGCCTTACCGCCGGCCGCTTCGATCTCGGCCTGCAGCAGATCCCCCAGTTCACGAATATGATCGTTACAGGGCGTACCGTTGGTGTAAGGAACCGCCAGGGCGATCAGCGGTTTTTCAAAATCAGCATCACTAAACCGGACCGCCCGCAGCATGGTCCGCGCTGCGGTGCGTTCAACCCAGTTGTCGCTTGCCCGGTTGCCGGTAATTTCGCCGCTGCGCCGTTTCATACTGCCTCCATTATTTCTCTAAAGCGGTAACCCCGGTCCGGGCGATTTCGATGATATGCTCATGGCCGATCTCTTCGAGAAAGGTGTCGATGCGGATGGTCGATCCGGCCACCTGCAGAATATGGATATCCTCAATGTTCTGATCGAGCACCTCAAAGTTGTATCGCCCGTGAAACGATTCCAGGTGGCTGGCGTCAACCTCCAGCTTGATGATCGCCACTTCACGCCAATAACTGTGATCGGTGTCGAGTTCCTTGGCCGAAATCACCTCGGTGAATTTCTCCAGTTGCTTGATCACCTGAGTCACCTTGGCCTGATCATCCTCCCGCAGGGTGATGGTCATCCTGCTGATCCCCGGTTTGCGCGAACTGCAGACGGTCAGGGTGTCGACGTTGTACATCTTTTTACGGATCAGCATCGAAACCTTGTTGAGCACACCGGGCCGATCGAGCATAAAAGCTAAAATTGCACGCCTTTTCATTGTTCCCCTCCGTCATTGTCACTGTCAGTGGTGATCGGCTGGGGGCGCTTGGTCAGCATATCGCCAAAACCGCCGCCGGACGGAACCATCGGCAAAATCATCTCGCTCGGATCGCAGATAAATTCCAGGACCATTGCGCCCTGATGATCGATCGCTGCCTGCAGCGCCGGGACCACGTCCGCCAGCTGTTCGACTTTACGGTAAGGGATGCCATAGGCCTGGGCGATCAACCCGAAATCGGGGCTCTGCATCGGCGTGCCGGCAAAGCGACCATCGAAAAACAGCGATTGCCACTGGCGCACCATACCGAGGTAACCATTGTTGAGCAGGATGATTTTGACATCCAGCTGCTGCTCCATGATGGTGCCCAACTCCTGAATATTCATCTGGATTCCACCATCGCCACTGATCGACCAGACCCGCTCGGTGGGACGGGCCAGCTTGACGCCGATGGCCATCGGCAGCGAAGCGCCCATGGTGCCAGCACCGCCGGAGGCGAACCAGCTGTTCACGGTCTGGTAGTTATAAAAACGCGCCGACATCATCTGGTGCTGACCGACATCAGGCACGATCAGATCCTTGCCTCCGGTCAGCACTGAGAGCTGGTGGACGATTGTTTTCATCAGCAGCTTGCCGCCGTCACCAACGCCGGTTTCAATCTCCTGGCGCAGATCTTCAGCCATCACCTGACGGAAACCCTCGATCTTTTCGAACCAGCGACGGCGCGGTTTATAGGTGAGCATCGGATCACCGACCAGGACGTGCAGGGTGCGGTAAACATCGGCGTTGATCGCCACCGTGGTGGCGACATTTTTATCAATTTCGGAGGGGTCGATCTCAACGTGAATCACGTCGGCGTTCTGCGCATACTCATTGAGTTTGCCGGTGACCCGGTCATCGAAACGCATGCCGAACGAGATCAGCAGGTCGGCTTCCATAATCGCCCGGTTGGCCTCGACGGTGCCGTGCATCCCCATCATCCCCAGGTGCAGCGGGTGATCGGCGGGAATCGCGGAAAGTCCGTGCAGGGTCGAGGCGATGGGGATATTGACCTTTTCGGCGAACTCCTGCAGCAGCTTGCCGGCGTTGCTGTTGATCACGCCGTGGCCGCAGAACATCACCGGCCGCTCGCTGCGGTTGATCAGCTTGATGGCCCGCTGCAGCGTTTCCCGCTCCGGGGTCGGATGATAGTAGAAACCGGGCAGATTCGGCCGGAAACTTTTCACATCGAACTGGTATTCGTCGGCCACCAGCTGGTTCTGCACATCCTTGGGAATATCGATCACCACCGGTCCGCCGCGGCCGGTAGTGGCGACGTAGAAGGCCTCATGCATGGTCATCTCCACCTCTTCGGCGGCCAGCGGCATGTAGGTCTGCTTGCAGATCGGCATCATCACCCCGACCACATCGCTTTCCTGAAAGGCATCGGTCGCGATCACCCCGGTGGCCACCTGGCCGGTCACAGCCAGCATCGGCACTGAATCCATATAGGCGTCGGCGATGCCGGTGGCCAGATTCATCGCCCCCGGTCCCGAGGTGGTCATGCAGACACCGACCTGCGGGTTGTCGGTCGACAGCGAGGCCCGCGAGATCCCCTGCGACATGAATGCAGCACCCTGTTCGTGGCGCGACATGATAAAACGAAAGTCACCCAGCTTATCCATCTCGTCAAAGATCGGCATGATGGCCCCACCGGTGTAGCCGAAGATGTACTTGACGCCCTGCTCTTTCAGCGCCCGTAGCAGTAATTTTTTCCCTGTCATCGGTCTCCTCTTTTCCTGCGATTACCCTTTAATGAAACAAACCAGGAGCAATCATAACAAAACTGGTATGAAATATCGACTGTCGTGTAGATTTATCACGATAGCCTGTTTTTTTTAGGCTCTGTGAGTAATTTGAACTGATTTTCATAGGAAATCACCAGCGGAGTTTTTTCTGATGTGTGAAATATTCTGACACTCTCCGATCCTATGATCATCATTCTTCTTGAATCCAGGGAGTTAGATGGCCCCAAAATCAAAATTACTGAATGAAGCTCACGTCCTTGCTGCCTTCAGGGAGCTTCACCCTGTTATACAGAAGCGGATCTTCGCAAAACTCAAGAACCCGCTTGGCGAAGAAAAGTTTTCCATCGGTCCTTTCATCGAAGAGTTGCGCAACAAGAGGGTCACCTTACGGAATGTGCCATAAGCCCTCCAGTGGTCCGACAAATTTCTGTAAGTTGTGGCCCCGTTTGTGGACCCCTAGCAAGAACATGAGGTTGGCTAGGTGCCTGAAAAAGCGAAAAGCCCCACCATCTTAGACAGATAGCAGGGCTTTCAGAGTTGTCTTGGTACCGAAGGCCGGAATCGAACCGGCACGCCGTGAAGCAACGGTGTTTGAGACCGTCGTGTCTACCAATTCCACCACTTCGGCACGAGATTGACGATTATAGTGATCCGAAATAGTTTGTCAAGCATCTATCCACCGTTCACTCTTGCGAGCAATGACCGCCAGCGGCCACCTCTTTTGCAGACCTGCCCATCCAAATAGTTGACCGGGAGAATCTCGATCAACGAGTTGCTCAAAAATATCTCATCGGCTTGCCGTAGCCTCACCAATGGTAGCGTTTCTTCAGCAATCTTCAGCCCGATTTCGTTGGCAGCGGCAAGAATCTGGCGACGCATCACTCCGGCCAGAATCAAGGTTCCGGTCGGCGGTGTTACCAGCTGATCGTCAATCACGGCAAAAATATTGCTGGTGCAGCCCTCGAGAACATTTCCACCAGCATCAACAAACAGCGCTTCACGCGCACCTTTTTGTTGTGCGTAGTTCGCAGCGTATAAACAATCGGCATAGTTGCCGCGCTTCATCTGCGGTAGATGGCTTAAGGGATTGACGCGCTGGTTGGGTGCGAGCACGCAGTCGGCCCCAGCTTGCCGCTCCTGATCGCTCGGTTCGTCGTAGGGCACTGCCGTCAGCAGAAACCAGCCCTGATCCGGAGCAGGCAGAGTCAGCCCTTGATGATCGCCGCGGCTGATGGTCAGTCGAATCCGGCTAACTGGTGTCGTAAGTTGAGCCGCCAGTTGCTGCAATGAGAGCTCGATCTGCTTGCGGTTGCAGGGAAAATCAAGCAGCTTCGCCGAGAGCTCGAGGCGATCCAGATGCTCTTTGCTCAGCAGGATTTTCTGCCCTTGAGCCTTGAACGTTTCAAACAGGGTATCGCCGAACAGAAAACCACCATCACTGATCGAAAGTTTCGCCTGCTCTGCTGCGATGAAGTGACCGTTCAGACAGACCTGCACCTTATTCCTCCACCGCTTTCAGGACCAATCGCATCGCCTCCCCTTTTGCCAGACACTCAAGCCACTCTTTTTCCGGGATTGAGTCGGCGACGATTCCGGCACCGGCCTGATAACTCAGTTGTTCTCCGATCCGCTGGAAACTGCGGATCAGAATGTTCAGATCCATACTGCCGCAGGCGCTGATATAACCGGCGCTGCCGGTGTAGCTACCGCGGCCGACCGGTTCGAGTTCATCGATAATTTCCATGCAACGCTTTTTCGGCACCCCGGTAATGGTACCGCCGGGAAAGGTCGCGCGCAGCAGGTCAAAGGGACCGAACTCGGGGCGCAACGTGCCGCGCACATTAGAGACGATGTGCGTGACGTGCGAGTAACGTTCGAGCACCATCAATTCGTCAACAGAGACCGATCCGCCAACACAAACCTTGCCCAGGTCATTACGTTCCAGGTCGAGCAACATGATGTGTTCAGCGCGTTCCTTCGGATGGGCCAGTAATTCTGCGCCAAGCCGGCTGTCATCCAGCTCGCTGCTACCGCGCGGCCGGGTGCCGGCAATCGGTCGGGTTTCGGCAAGCGAGCCATGTAATGAAACCAGGCGTTCAGGGGAACTGGAGATAATCGCGAAATCGCCCCACTGCAGCAGGCAGGCAAAGGGAGCGGGATTGATGCTGCGCAGACGGCGGTAAAGCTCACTGCTATTGCCCTGCAAGCGACCATCGAAACGACAGGAGAGATTGACCTGATAAATATCACCAGCAGCGATATAGTCGCGAGCGGTTTCGACCATCGCCATGAAGGTTTCCGGCTGCAGTTTCGGCTGTAGCGGTTGCAGCAAACGCAGCGGTGCTTCGACGAGCGATTGCTGTTGTCCGTCAATGATGCGCTGCGCCAGAACCTTTAGATCAACCGAGTCATCCAGAGAACCAAGCAGTAAACGCTGCTGATGATGATCAAAAACAGCCGTGATATCGACCCAGTCAAGGCGCAGGTCGGCGATCGGCAGATCGCGCTCGGCCTGTTGCGGCAGCTCTTCAACCAGACGGCAGATGTCATAACCGAAATAGCCGAAAAACCCGCCTGGAAACGGTGTCTCGGCAGCACCCTGAATGCTGCGCTGCCGATGAATCTCCGCCAGCAGTTGCATGGGTTCACCTGGCAGCTCGGTCAACCGCTCGCCAGCGCTGCGAGTCAGGCAGCGATTCTGCAGACAATAGGAATCGACGGTCCGTAACGGAACAACAGAGTAACGCCCGGTTTTGGTCATCGGGTTGAGAGTTTCCAGAAACCCCGGGCCCCCTGCAGCAAACTGCAGATGGCAAAGCAGTGGATCGAATTTCTGTAGCGGTACGGAGAATGTTTTTATCGGCATCTTGTTACTTGTCAAAGCGGTTAAAAATCTAAAAAGTCGTGCTTATCTACCTGTGCCTCTAAACCACCGACAGCTTATTCGCGCCACTGTCAAAGTCAAGGGTTAAGAATTTGAAACAGCAGCGAAAACTCAAGCCATGACTTGATCTCTCATTAATCTCTGATAGAAGTTAAGCTTCGCATCCGACCAAAGATTCAGTCGTGAAACAGAAGATCCGCAGAGTGTTAAGGAGCAGCAAACCGTCATCAGTTTTCAGAGAGGAGGATATCATTATGGGCTTGAGAACGTTCATCATTGCCGCCTGTGCAGTCGGCCTGCTGGTCACACCGAACTGGACACTCGCCAACTCAGATCTACCGACCGCTGTCACCAGCAAACGCGAGATGGTGGTCACTGCCAACCCGCTGGCAACCGAAGCCGGCGCGCATATTCTTAAGATTGGTGGCACGGCGACTGACGCGATGATCGCAGTTCAAACGGTGCTGGGACTGGTTGAGCCGCAATCCAGCGGCCTTGGCGGTGGCGCCTTTATCGTTTACTACGATGCGAAGACCGGCAAAACAACCACCATCGACGCCCGCGAGAAAGCACCAGCGGCGGCGACCGAAGACCGTTTCATCGTCGATGGCAGTCCATTAAGCTTCTTCCCCGCCTGGCAGAGTGGCCTGTCGGTCGGCGTACCGGGCGTGCCGAGAATGATGGAATATATGCATAAGCGCTACGGCAGCCTGCCCTGGCAGCGACTGTTTGTCCCGGCGAAGACCCTGGCTCAACAAGGCTTCAAACTGACCGAACGCACCAGTTCACAGGTTGCAGGGCTACTGGAAAACAACTCTTCCTGCGAAGAAGGCGAACGGCTGTTTTTCAGGGATCCTGCCGCGTTCGACTATTTTGTCAATCACGAAGACTGCACTGCCAAGCCCGCCGGAACCCTGATGAAGAACAAGGCATACGCCAACACCCTCAAGGCGCTCGCAAAATGCGGTGCCGACGCCTTCTACACCGGACAGATCGCGCAGGATATCGCTGCAGCGGTGCAGAATGATATGCATCTGCCTGGCGACATGACGGCCGCCGATCTGGCAAATTATCAGGTGGTCGAACGTGACCCGGTCTGCCTGAATTACCGCGGTCGCAAAGTCTGCGGCATGGGACCGCCATCCTCCGGTGCGCTGGCGGTGGGTCAAATTCTCGGCATCATCGAGAACCGTCCTGACCTGATGGGCGCGATGCCGCTTTCTGCCGACACGGTTCACCTGTTCACTCAGGCCGGGCGGCTCGCCTTTGCCGATCGCAATAAATACGTCGCCGACAGTGATTTTGTCACCGTCCCGGTCGCAGGGATGCTGGACGCTGACTACCTGGCAAGTCGCGCCGCAATGCTGACCACGATGGATATGGGCAGCGCGGCACCAGGCGTTCCGCCGGGCCCCTTCGACCCCTATGCGCCGGACAGCGCCGCCAAGCTCAGCGGAACCAGCCATGTCTCAATCGTCGACCGCTACGGCAATGCACTGTCGATGACCACCACAGTCGAGAGCTCCTTCGGCAACGGCGTCATGGTGCATGGATTTCTGCTCAATAACGAGCTGACCGACTTCTCGTTTGCTTTCGAGGATTCAAGCGGAACGCCTATCGCCAACCGCGTTCAGCCCAACAAGCGCCCACGCAGTTCCATGTCGCCGACCATTGTCTTTGACAGTGAAGGCAAGGTCGAGCTGGTCACCGGTTCACCTGGTGGCTCGCGGATTATCGGCTACACAGCACAGTCGATCATGAATATCATCGATTTCGGTCTCGATCCGCAGCAGGCAATCAACGTGCCGCACTACATGAACCGCAATGGTCGCAGCGACCTTGAAACCCCGATTCCGGGAGTCACCGAGGATTACGATGCCGCGTCACTGGCGGGCGAATTGACCGCACGCGGACATACCGTCGGCATCATCGAACAGACCAGCGGCTTGTCGATCATCCAGATCACCAAAGACGATCAGGGCAAAACCCTGCTGGTCGGTGGCGCCGACTATCGCCGCGATGGCGCCGTCGGCGGACGCTAGCAAACGCTTGCGGATAAACCGATCGGTACAGCTACAGCAGACAACCTGCCCTGGGGATAGACTCAGAGGCAGGTTGCCTGTTTTTATTTGCCAAAAAGGCAAGTCATGCAAGAGACTGTTATTGAGATTGCATGCGTAGGCGGCGGATGAAGCTGAGCAAAGGAAGAAAATGAGCAATTTTTTTGACCGGTTCCCGGCGACAGGTTACGTCTGTGCCCATCGTGGAGCACGCTCGATCGCTCCGGAAAACACCCTGCTGGCGCTTGAAAAAGCGCACCTTTGCGGTGCCGACCTCTGGGAAACCGATGTGCAGGCGACAGCTGACGGTAAATTGATTCTGTTCCACGACCACAGCCTTGAACGCACAACAGACATCCTTAATCAGCAAGCCTATTCAAGCCGTAAACCCTGGAAACTGGCTGATTTCAGCCTGAATGAGCTGAACATACTGGACGCCGGCTCCTGGTTTCTGCAGTCGGATCCCTTCGGTACGGTTGCCAGTGGGGAAGTCACCGAGGGTGAGTTCGCAGCCATCAAAGGGCAGCACCCCCCCTTGCTGCTTGAAGCACTTGATTACTGTCGCAGACACGACTTTCCGGTAAACCTGGAAATCAAGGACCAAACAGGGACGGCGGCGGACCGGACCATCGTCGGCCAGATCCTAGCCCAGCTCAAGACGACTGAAACTGAATCTCTGGCGCTGATTTCATCCTTCAACCACAAGTATCTGCGCCAGGTCAAACAGCAGAATCCGGCGCTTGCCACCGCCGCGCTGGTGGAAAATAGACATCCCCAGAATCTTCTCAACTATCTCCACGACCTGAACGTCGATGCTTATCATCCAGACCAGCGGATCACCGATCCGCTGCTGATCCGGCAGCTGGTTGCCAAGGGCATGCGCGTCAACCTCTGGACGATCAATGACTTAGCCAAAGCCAGAGCTGCCACCTCTGCCGGAGCCACCTTTATCTGTACCGACTGGCCGCAACGATTGCTGGCTCCTACCGAGGATGACTCCATCCGCCAATAAACACGCACCCACCGAGAAGTCATCGGGCTTAAGTATTTACAAGTAATTAAGTTTGACTAATCTCATAACTGTGGGCATAATGCTCGAATTGCTGACTGATGGTTGCCCTCAAAATTCATCAGGATTCCAGCAGTTACAGCAATTTGTGCTAGACTTTCTTAGAGTTTTTTACTGTACGACACATTAAGAAGCTTAAGATGACGGCCCATCTCCACACAAATTTACTGCGATAATACAGGCTGCCACATGGAGCAAAGAAAAAACCCGGTCATTTTGACCATCGATGATGAGGACAACATCCGCGACAGCTTCCGGCTGTTTCTTGAGGATTTTGACTATCATGTCGTCGAAGCCTGTAATGGTCGCGAGGGGCTGATTGCCTTCGACCGGGAGAAGCCCGACCTGGTGCTGTGCGACCTGCGCATGCCCGAGATGGATGGACTTGAGGTTCTCGAGGCGATCAAACAACGCTCACCGAACACACCGATCATCGTTGTTTCCGGGACCGGAGTCATCGGCGACGCGATCGAGGCGATCCGGCGCGGCGCCTGGAACTATCTGCTGAAACCGATCCAGGACATGTCGGTGCTGCTGCATGCGATCAGCCAGGCGATGGAACGCTCCCGCCTGATCATTGAAAACAACGCCTATCAGGAGCACCTCGAAGAGGAAGTCACTAAACGGACCGAGGCGCTGCAGCAGGCGATTGGCGAACTCAATCAATCCCACCTGAAACTGAAAGAGAACGAGATAAAGTACCGCTCGATCTTCGAAAACCTGCAGGACGTTTATTTTGAAATGCAGTTGGACGGGATGGTGACCGAGGTCAGCCCTTCAGTCTCGCATTTTTCTCTCTATCGCCGGGCCGATATCATCGCCAACCCTATCGGTAAAATCTTCACCAACAGCAAAAACCGCGAGCGGCTGATGTCCCGCCTGAAAACTGAGGGCAGCGTCACCGACTATGAAATCTACCTGCAGGACAAAGACGGCACCCAGGTTCCCTGCTCTCTCAGCGCCCGCTATCAGGAACCGCAAGGACAATCCGCGGCGAAGATCTGCGGAACGCTGCGCGACATTACCGAACGCAAGCAGGCTGAAGCGCGCATCGAATATCTGGCTTATTTTGATGCGCTGACCGAGTTGCCGAACCGGCGGCTGCTGCTCGACCGACTGGAGCAGAACATCTCCCGGGCGCGCCGCTACGGACACTACGGGGCGATGCTGTTTCTTGACCTGGACCGCTTTAAAAACATCAATGATTCGCTTGGCCATCCGATCGGCGATGCGCTACTCAAGGAAGTCTCCAAGCGCCTGACGCATGATTTGCGCGCTGAAGACACGGTCTCGCGGCTGGGCGGCGATGAATTCGTCATGCTGCTCACCGACTTGGGCGCTGACCCGGCCGACGGTGCGGCGATCGCACAGCAGAAGGCTGAACAGATTCAGGCACGGTTGGCAGAAAAATATCATATTATGGGGCATGAACTGCATGTCACCCCCAGTATCGGTGTGGCGATGTTCCCGACCAGCGAGGATGCCCATGAAACCGGCAACGACATTCTGCGCCATGCCGACACCGCAATGTACCGGGCCAAAGATGATGGCCGCGACACCGTGCGTTTCTTCCTGCCAAGTATGCAGGCTGCGGCCGATTCGCGGCTGGCGATCGAAAAAGAATTACGCTACGCGCTGGAAAAGAACGAGCTGTCCCTGAATTTTCAACCGCAGGTCAACAGCAGCGGCCAGATTATGGGTGCCGAAACGCTGGTCCGCTGGAACCACGCCACCAAGGGGTTCATCTCGCCGGCGACCTTTATCCCGGTTGCCGAAGCGACCGGACTGATTCTGCCGATCGGCGAATGGATTCTACGCAAGTCCTGTGAGCAACTGAAACAATGGACCGATGCCGGCCTCGACGTACATCACCTGGCGGTCAATGTCAGCCCGCGGCAATTTCGCCAACCCGACTTCCTGAATCAGGTCTGCAGCATCCTGCAAGAAACAGGAGCAGAAGCCAGCAAGCTGGGACTGGAACTGACCGAAGGGATGGTGATTGACAACATATACGACACGATAGAGAAAATGCAGGGGCTGAAACAGCTGGGCGTTGAGCTGTCGATCGACGATTTCGGCACCGGCTATTCGTCATTGACCTACCTGAAGCGGATGCCGCTCGACATCCTGAAAATCGACCAGTCATTTGTTCGCGACATCGAAACTGATGCCAATGATGCCGCCATTGTTGACACCATCATCTCGATGGCCAACCACCTGGACCTGAAAGTCATCGCCGAAGGGGTTGAAACCGAGTTCGAACTGAACTTCCTTGCGGACAAGGGCTGCAAGCTCTACCAGGGCTACCATTTCAGCCGGCCGCTACCGGCTGATCAATTCACCATAATGCTGACCAAAGGCTCAGTCTTCTCTTAGCACTGCAGGCCGCCAACCTGAATGGCCGCCTGAATCCCACCGACCGAAGACAGCCATTCCGGACAGGGAAGGCCGGCTGATTTTTTCCTGTCATATTCAACCCAAACCCGTTAAAATTCCTCCTTGGTTTTTTCATCCCTTTAAGTTATCACGCTGCGTCTCAATGATTGCTCTCTGATCGATGATGTTGAATCTTCGTCTGGGGCGGGTCCGGCTGTGTGAGTCCGAATTTCAACATGGAAATGTCAGTAGCAGCTGGTTACCATCAGGCCAGCAACAAAAGGAGAGAGAAATGAGCGCAACAGCGACGGTACGCATGCAAACCAACAAAGGTTCCTTCACGATTGAGCTTGACGCCGAGAATGCGCCGATCAGTACCGAAAACTTTCTTTCATACGTTCGCGACGGTTTTTACAACCAGACGATCTTTCATCGGGTGATTCCGGGCTTCATGATTCAGGGGGGTGGGTTTACCACCGACATGGCGCAGAAAAAGACCTTGTCACCGATCAAGAATGAAGCCGACAACGGATTGAAAAATCTGCGCGGCACCTTGGCGATGGCGCGCACCCAGGTGGTTGACAGTGCAACCAATCAGTTCTTTATCAACCTCTCCGACAATGATTTTCTCAACCACAAAGGCACCAGCCCGAACTTATACGGTTATGCCGTTTTCGGTCGGGTGACCGAAGGGATGGAAACCATCGATGAGATCGCCAAAGTTGCGACCGGCAACAGTGGGCATCATCAGGATGTTCCTAAGGAAGCCGTCATTATCGAAGCCGTCAGCATCGAAGCATAACCCCGAGCGGGGCCGGCAGGCTGTCGGTCCCGCTTTTAGAATGCCGTATTCGCCTGCCGGGAGCGAAGACTCCTGCCTGCTCACCCCAGACAAGACAGATGTCTATGGATTTTCTGACCCTGTTCGGAATAGCCATCGCCCTGGCGATGGATGCCTTTGCTGTTGCCCTCGCGGCGGGGTTAAGCCTGCCCAAACTGACGGGGCGGCACCTGTTCCGCTTCGGTTTTCACTTCGGCCTGTTTCAGGCCTTGATGCCGGTTCTCGGCTGGCTAGCCGGAATCAGCCTGCGTGAGCAGATTGAAGCCTTTGACCATTGGCTGGCTTTCGCCCTGCTGAGCCTGGTCGGCGGCAAGATGCTCTGGGAGGCTTTTCATGCCGACGAAAATGAACCGCGCGAGGGGGATCCGACCAAAGGCCTGTCGCTGGTCATGCTCTCGATCGCAACCAGCATCGACGCGCTGGCCGTTGGCCTGAGCCTTGCGGTACTGGGGATCACCATCTGGACCCCGGCGCTGCTCATCGGTCTGGTCGCCGGCATCCTGACCATCTGCGGCATGCTGTTAGGTCGCCGACTGGGACGTGCCTGGGGACCGAGAGTCGAAGTCCTTGGCGGGTTGGTCCTGATCGCCATAGGTGTTAAAATCCTGCTGGAGCACACCCTTCTCCAATAACTTTCGAGAGACTGATGACGAACAAAACCGATAAAAATACCCGCCTGCCGGCTGAATGGGAAGCTCAAGACGGCGTCCTGCTGGCCTGGCCCCATGCCGACTCCGACTGGCAGCCGATTCTTGCCCAGGTGGTCCCAGTCTTTCTGGAGCTGACCCGGCAGATCAGCCGTTTTGAACAGATCCTGATCGTGACTCCCGAGCCTGAGCAGGTCACTGACCAATTGATCGGGGCTGGGATTTCTCTACAGCGCGTCAAAATCTACCCGATGGCGACCAACGACACCTGGAGTCGCGATTTTGGACCGATGACGATCCTTCACGACAATCAACCACGGCTGCTCGACTTCGGCTTCAATGCCTGGGGTCTGAAATTTGCCGCCGATCAGGACAATCAGATCACCCGACGTCTGCACGAAGCGGGGGCCTTTGGAGCAACGACCAGAGAGGTCAGCGGGCTGATCCTTGAAGGGGGCAGCATCGAAAGCGACGGGGCTGGAACCCTGCTGACGACCGCTGAATGCCTGCTCAACCCCAATCGCAATCCGCAGCTGAATCAAGCTCAGTTAGAAGCTGAGCTGAAACAGCTGCTAGGCGCTGAACAGATCCTCTGGCTGGAACATGGCTATCTGGCAGGTGACGATACCGATTCACATATCGACACCCTGGCGCGGCTCTGCCCAGACCAGACCATTCTCTATGTGCGTTGCGATGACCCGCAGGATGAGCACTTTACTGCTCTGCAGCTGATGGAAAAGCAATTGCAGGAGTTTCGCACCCCTAGCGACAAACCCTATCGGCTGCTGCCTCTCCCTTGGCCGCAGGCCAGCTACGATAACGAAGGGGGGCGACTGCCGGCAACCTACGCCAACTATCTGGTCATCAACGAAGCGGTGCTGGTGCCAACCTACGCGGACCCGGCGGATACCACAGCGCTGCAGACGATTGCCAAAGCCTTTCCCGGCCGCGAGATCATCCCCGTCGATTGCCGTCCGCTGATCTGGCAACATGGGTCGCTGCATTGCGTGACCATGCAGATACCGCAAGGAGTCCTGCCATGAAACAACTGAAAGTTGGACTGGTACAACAGAGCTGCAGCGCTGACCGCAGTGACAATCTGAGAAAAAGCGTTGCCGGCATCCGGCAAGCCGCCAAACAGGGTGCGCAACTGGTGGTGTTGCAGGAGTTGCACACAGGGCCCTACTTTTGTCAGCTCGAAACGACCAGCAACTTTGATCTGGCCGAAACCATTCCCGGCCCCTCGACCACAGAATTTGGTGCGATCGCCAAAGAACTTGGGATCGTGCTGGTCACTTCACTGTTTGAAAAACGCGCGCCCGGCCTGTACCACAACACAGCAGTGGTTCTGGAGAGTGACGGCACAATCGCAGGCTGCTATCGCAAGATGCACATCCCCGACGACCCCGGCTATTACGAAAAATTCTACTTCACTCCGGGAGACCTGGGCTTTACACCGATCGAAACGTCGCTCGGCACGCTGGGAGTTCTGGTCTGCTGGGATCAGTGGTACCCGGAAGCGGCACGGCTGATGGCTATGGCTGGCGCCGAGCTGCTGATTTATCCAACCGCCATCGGCTTCGACCCGCAGGACAGCGCGGAAGAGCAACAGCGCCAGCGCGACGCCTGGACAACCGTCCAGCGCGGCCACGCCATTGCCAATGGCACCCCCCTGCTGGCGGTTAACCGGGTCGGTTTCGAGGCCGATCCAAGTGGCGCAACCGCCGGAGCGCAGTTCTGGGGGAGCAGCTTCGTCGTCGGCTGCCAGGGGGAGTTTCTCGCGCAGGCGTCAGAAGTCGCAGAGCAGGTACTGGTGGTGGAAATTGATCAGCAACGCCGCGAAGATGTCCGCCGGATCTGGCCTTTTTTACGCGACCGACGGATTGACAGCTATCAGGATCTGTTGAAGCGTTATCGCGATTAAGCAAGTTTAAATGTCTAACAGCACCAAAAATAAAAAGGCGCGCCATATGGCGCGCCTTTTTATTTTTTAACATTGGTTTTGCTGCGAGGTCTTAAATACCGGCGCGCGACTTGAGGGATGCGACCCGGTCGGTGCGCTCCCAGTTAAAGCCCGGCAGTTCACGGCCGAAGTGTCCGTAAGCTGCTGTCTGACGGTAGATCGGCTGCAGCAGTTCCAGCTGCTCGATAATCGCCGCCGGACGCATATCGAATTCGGCCCGAACAATTTCAGAAATCCGGTTGGACGGCAGCTTGCCGGTGCCGAAGGTATTGATCATGACGGAAACCGGGTCGGCAACACCGATGGCGTAGGCCAGCTGGACTTCGCACTTACGCGCCAGGCCTGCTGCGACAACGTTTTTGGCAACGTAGCGTGCCATATAGGAGGCGCTGCGATCAACCTTGGAAGGATCTTTGCCACTGAAAGCGCCACCACCGTGCGAACCCTGTCCACCATAGGTATCAACAATGATTTTACGGCCGGTCAGACCACAGTCACCCATCGGCCCACCGATAACGAAACGGCCAGTCGGGTTGATCAGGTAGCGGGTGTTCTTGTCCAGCAGGTTGGCAGGCAGGATCGGCTTGACGACCTCTTCGATGATCGCTTCTTTCAGGTCTTCGTACTTGACGTCCGGGGTGTGCTGCGAAGAGATAACGACTGTATCGATCCGAACCGGCTTATCATCGATATACTGAATTGAAACCTGCGACTTGCTGTCGGGGCGCAAAAAATTCAACTGGCCACTTTTGCGAACGTCAGCAAGCTTCTTGACCAGCTTGTGGGCAAAAGTAATCGGCATCGGCATTAGCTCGGGAGTTTCGTTACAGGCAAAACCGAACATAATTCCCTGATCACCGGCGCCCTGATCTTTATACAGACCTTCTCCAGCGGTAACCCCTTGAGAAATATCGGGGGACTGTTGATCAATAGAGGTCAGAACCGCGCAGGTATCGCAATCGAAACCCATGGCGGAATCGTTGTAACCTATCTCTTTGATGGTCTGCCGGACAATCGCCGGAAAATCCGCGTAGGCGCTGGTGGTAATCTCACCGGCAATAATCGCCATACCGGTTGTTACCATGGTCTCACAGGCAACGCGGGCGTTTTTATCCTGGCTCAGGATCGCATCAAGAATGGCATCAGAAATCTGATCCGCAACCTTGTCGGGATGCCCTTCACTGACGGACTCGGACGAAAAAAGAAAATCGGTCATCGGCATTTGCGGTATTCCTCCAGCTGATATGGGTGAAATGAACGGGGTATAGTATTTAAGGGGGGATTTTGAGTCAATCAAAATCTCAGATCAGGCCATCGCCAAAGACATCCGGTAAACGCCCGCGCATCTCTTTGTCCAGATAAAGAGCGATCTCTTTACCGGTCGGCAAGGCAAACAGCTGCTCGACGAGTGTTTCTCCCTCACGCCTGGTGACTTGCCGCAGCACCCGCTTGACCCGCGGCACACAGGCGGGATTCATCGACAGCTCTGTTAACCCCAGACCAAGCAGCACCAGGAGATAGAGTGGTTCTCCGGCCATTTCGCCGCACATGCTGACGCTGATCCCTTCCGCTTTAGCGGCCTCACAAACCGCCTTGATCGCCCGCAAAATAGCCGGGTGCAGCGGATCGTAGAGATAGGCGATATGTTCGTTGCCCCGGTCAACCGCCAAGCAATATTGAATCAGGTCGTTGGTGCCGATGGAAAAAAAATCGACCTCTTTGGCCAGAAACGGCGCGATAAAAACGGCAGATGGTGTTTCCACCATGATCCCGATCTGCACTTCTGGGTCGAAAGAAATCCCTTCCTCCGTCAACTGTCGTTGTACCTCTGCCAGGATTCTTTTGCAGGTACGTATTTCCGCAACACCGCTGATCATCGGAAACATGATCCGCGCCTTGCCGAACACCGAAGCGCGCAAAATGGCCCGCAGCTGAAGCTTGAACAGGTCGACTTCACGCAGGGAAAAACGGATCGCCCGCAACCCCATCGCCGGATTGTCTTCGTCGGCCAGATTCAACTCGGGAACAAATTTATCACCGCCGATGTCGAGGGTACGGATGGTTACCGGGTTCGGCTGCATCTCTTCAAGAATTTGTCGATAGGCCGCAAACTGCTCTTCTTCGCCCGGTGGCTCTGTGCGGCCAAGATAGAGGAACTCGGTCCGATACAGGCCAACCCCTTCGGCCCCATGTTTATCGGCCAGCGGAAATTCACTGGTCAATTCCAGATTGCTGCGCAGGGCAACCCGTTCCTGATCGCAAGTCTCTGCCGGCAGATCACGGTAACAGAGCAGCTCTTTTTCCAGATATTCGTAAGTCTGCTTGCGATTGAGATATTCTTTAAAGGTCTCTTCCGAAGGGTTCAGGACAACCACCCCGGTCGAGCCGTCGATGATCGCCGGCAGTCGGTCATACACCAGCGTCGTGATGTTCTCCAGCCCGACAACTGCAGGAATTTCCAGAGAGCGCGCCAGGATCGCCGTGTGCGAGGTTCGTCCTCCCCTGTCGGTGACAAAACCGAGCACCTTCTGCCGGTCCATCTGCATGGTATCGGCCGGCGACAGGTCATGGGCGACAACCAGCGCCTTATGCCCGATGTCATTCAGGCTGCGATCATGCTCGCCGGTCAGAATCCGCATCAGGCGATCTCCGACAGCGTCAACATCGGAACGCCGCTCACGCAGATACTCATCTTCGATATTGTTAAACAGCTGGCGTAACTGGCCAAGAACCTGCTTCAGGGCGCCCTCTGCGTTCAACTGCTGACGGATCGCGTCCTCAGTCCCCTGCACCAGCATTTTATCTTCCAAAATCAGCAGATGCGTATCGAGGATATAGAGATGTTCGCGTAAATGCTGCTGACTGGAAACGCTACTTTTCACCTCGCGCAGCTGGAGACTCGCCTGCTCTACGGCCCAGTGAAAACGCTCGATTTCACTTTCAACATCTGCGGCATCAATTGAACACTCATCGACAGTCGCGCGATGACTGACCAGACAGATCTCGCCGATACTGATCCCCGGCGAGACACCGATACCAACCAGATAGGTATCTATTGCGACATTAATCTTCCCCAAAACCATCCTCGATCAAGTCTGAAATTTTCTGCATGCCCTCGACTTCGTCGGCTCCATCAACCTGTACGGTAATCTCCGTCCCCTTTGGTGCGGCGAGCAATAAAATTCCCATGATGCTTTTGCCGTTAACTTCGATGTCTTCTTTAAATAAAGTGACCTCAGAGCTGAATTTATTCGCGGTTTGGACAAGCTGCGCAGCTGCTCTGGCATGCAGTCCAAGACGATTTTTGATTATGAAATTTCTACTTTGCATTTAACATATCCCTCATAGCGCTAGCCAACTCATCAAATCGGCCCAGAACAAACAGGTCAGAATAATGCTGACAGCCGTCAACATCGTCAAAAACAGGGTTGAAATCCCTCTACGCGCAACCAAGCCGAGTAAAATAACCGGTGCCAAAGTAAACAACCCGAGCCAACTGGGGAGTGATTGCTGCTGAAGCTGCTGAAAAACCAGAAACGCACTGAAACCACCCAACACGACGATAGCAGCTTCTTTGGTATGGATGGCCCAATCGGGCAGCCGGTGGCGCTGCAGAAATTCCACCGACTTCACCCCCTGACGATAACCACGGACAAAACCCGCCGTACGAAACCAGAAGGGCACTGCGTTATAGAACAGCAAAAACACCAGTGGTGCCCAGAGGATTCCTTTGGCGGCGAAAAACAGCGCGATGCCTGCGGCCAGCGGGCGCAACCCGCCCCAGAACAGTGCGTCACCGATCGCCGCATAGGGGGCAGCAACCATCTCTTTAAAGTCACTGACCGGAACCTGCAGATTCTGTTGCGCGGCTCGCTGCTCTTCAAGCTTAAGGACTGCAGCGGCAACGGCTGGGGCAAGATAGGGGTGAGTGTTAAAGTAGCCAAGATGCTCCTTGGAGACTGCTATCAACTCATCATCCCGATAGATTTTTTTCAGGCCCGGCAGCAGTGCAAAGAAGAAACCGAGTCCCTGCAGCCGCTCGAAGTTCCAACTGCCCTGCAGCAACAGCAATCTCAACCAGACATGAATACGGGTTGCCCTGGAAAGTGCCATTATTTACACCAGCCACATCAACAAAAAAGCCATGCCGAAGGCTGCACAGAACAGGGTCAAGGCACGACTGACATTGATTGTCCCTAGAATCACCGCAACGCCGACCAGCGGCAACGCAAGTTGCAACCAGGTCGCAGAAAGTGCGAGTGGTTGCTGCACCAGCGCCCAGAGCAGCGGCACCAACAGCAGTCCCCCCCCGATAATGGCCGCATAGGTCCCAACTGCGACCAGAGAGAAACTGAGGATTCCGAGCAAATGCTGCAACTGGGCAGAAAACAGGTTGCCATTATCGAGCGCGGCTTCAGCCCGAACCGGCAACCGCACATTATACTGCCGGGCCAGATGATCAAAGTACTGCCCCAACTTACCCAGCGGCAACGCCACCAGCAAACAAAGCAACAACAGCTCTGTGCCACCGGTCTCAAGCGCCCTGCCGAGCGTGATCGCCAATACGGTTGCGGCAACGGAGACCTGGGTATCATCCGGCGGAACTGCGGCACCGACCGGCAGTCGGGCCAACCAGAGGAGTTCGACCATGACTCCGACCTGCAACCCGATCAGCGGCTCGCCGAGCACCCATGCGGCCAACGGCGCAGCGACCAGCGGCCGCGATATCATGACCTGCAGTATGGCCATCCGGTCAAGGCCGCAGACCAGTGAAACCAGTCCGCCGAAAAGCAGATCGACAGCGATCAACCTTTTGTCTCCCGACTCGGTATCAATTTACGCCAACTGCGTTCAAAATCGGCGGGAATACAGCGGGCGGTTATCGTCACACCGGCCGATTCCAGCTGCTCCAACTCCGCCAACCCCTCCGGGTCGATGAAGATCGTACAACTGAGCCTTGCCTTCCCCTCTCCAGCGTGGAGATTACCGAGGTTTAACTGCTGATACGACAAGCCCAGACGATGGGCCCGCAAAGCATCGGTTGTGGACCCGAACAGCAGCAGCACTTTGCACTGATCCAGCTCATTGGTTGCGAACAGTGTCACGCACTCTTCAATTGAACCGATTTCGACGCGCATCCGGCTGGCGACCGACGCCTCCATCATCATCCGCTTCAGCGGTGAGGAGGCGATCTCATCGTTGGCAACGACGATGCAATCTGCATGTACAAACGGCACCCAGGATTCCAGCACCTGGCCGTGTATCAATCGATTATCTATGCGTGTTAAAACAAGACTCATCAAGACTCCAAGGGATAGAGCATTATCGGCCAAGCAATTCGGATGGGCGCATCACGGCATTTCGCGCATAATCCTTGAGCATTCCAGCTAATGCTTCAACCGACATCCCCCCCCGGGCATTGATACATTTCAATAACATCGGCAGATTGACTCCGGTCAGAATCTCCACCTGCCCCACCGCTAAAAAATCCGCACTGATGTTGGTCGGCGTACCACCAAACATATCGGTCAGAATGATGACGCCATCACCATCACCGGCAACCCGGTCGAAACTCTGCTGCATCCGCAGCCTGGCGTCATCAACTGAGTCGCCGCGATCAATGCTTACCGGCTCGACCAGTACGAACGGGCCGATGATCATTTCAGCAGCCAGTAACAGCTCTTGGGCAAGCCTTGAATGGGTCGCGACAATAACACCTATCACTGGTTACGCCTTTTCCACGTCGCGGTGGTTCTTTCGCAAGCGGACCTTTGCGTCAGGAAAACTGCTGTACAGATCTTCAACAATCGACACGCTGCGGTGGCGGCCACCGGTGCAGCCGATGGCGATCGTCAGATAACTTTTCCCCTCATCGCGATAATGCGGCATGAGAAACCCGAGCAACTGATCAAGGTGCCGACGAAAATCCTGGCAGGCCGACTGCCTTAAAACATAATTGCGCAAGTACTCGTCCAGCCCGGTCAAAGGTCGAAGTTCATCAATATAATGGGGATTCGGCAGGAACCTGACATCAAAAACCAGATCAGCCGCCGGAGGCAGGCCATAGCGGTAACCGAAGGACTCCAGATTGACGATCAGCAGCGATTCGCCTCGTTCATCGAGGTAAGTCAGCAGCACCTCGCGCAACTGCCGGGTATGCAGACTGCTGCTGTCGATAACCCGGGTGGCTTCGTCGCGAAAGGATTGCATTCGTCGCCGCTCAAGCTCAATCCCGGCCTGCACGCCCGCCCCCTCCGCCAAGGGATGGGCTCGGCGCGTCTCAGAGTAGCGGCGCAGCAGAACTGCGTCCGAAGCCTCAAAAAACAGGACCTCAGGCGCATAGCCCGCCTGCTGCAACTGCTTGCGAGTCGCAGCATAATCTGCCAGAAAACCACGGTTGCGCACGTCGATAACCACGGCAACGTCCGTGGTTTCCTGCAGCCCCTCCTGAACGCGGTCCATAAACGCTGGCAGCATGACCAAAGGCAGGTTATCAACCACAAAAAAACCCTGATCTTCCAGCACCCTGGCGGCAGTACTTTTTCCCGATCCCGACAAACCTGAAATAATCAGTAACCGACGACTCATTCCAGATCATCCCCGATGATAGTGTGCGCGTGCAAACGGGCGGTTTCAGCCATCCGCTTTTCCAGCAGATCCTGAAATTCTCTGGCGCTGTGGTAACCCATCTCTTTGAGCAGCTGGTTACGCGCCGCGACCTCGACAATAGAGCTGACATTCCGCCCCGGTGCGACCGGAATGCGCAGATAGGGGAGTTCGACACCATGAATATTGTAGGTTTTCTCTTCCAACCCTAAGCGATCATATTCTTTGCCATCTTCCCAACGCACCAGTTCGATAACCATATCGACCTTTTTACGCTCGCGGATCGCCGCCACGCCGAACAGATGCTTGATATTGAGAATTCCCAGACCGCGTATTTCCATATGGTAATGGAGCAGATCCATCCCCTCGCCAAAAATAACCGCCGGTAGCTTCAGGCGCACCTTTATGACGTCATCGGCGACCAGTCGATAGCCGCGTAAAATCAATTCGAGCGCACACTCGCTCTTGCCAACCCCGCTCTTGCCCTGTAGCAGCACACCAACGCCAAGGATGTCGACCAGAACCCCGTGCACTGTCGAAGTCGGCAGCAGGCGCTCTTCGAGAAAACGGGTAATCAACGAAATAAAGTGGGAACTGAGATGACTGCTGCGCAACAACGGGATGTTAGCTGCATTCGCCTCAGCAAGCAGATAGTCTGGGGCATCCTGATGCTTGGTGATGATGAGGCAGGAGACTTTGCAGCGGCAGAGCTCGCGGATCTGCTGTACGGCTTTCTCACGCGGCATGGCAGCGAGAAAGCTGAGTTCCGTCGAGCCGAGAATCTGGATTCGATCAGCATGGAGGCTGGTGTGGTAGCCGGCCAGAGCTAAGCCGGGCTTCTGGATTCGCGGAGCCGACACGGCGTTGGCCAGTCCGCCAGCTCCGGCGAGCAGCTCCAGATCTAATCCGGCTTCTTTTTCGTCGAGAATTTCCTGAATAGTTAACTTAGCCATAAGTCCAGATCGGGTCAGTCGTTCGGGAAAAGTTCAGAAAGAAAAAGCCTTCAACGCTTAAGTAAATGCAAGTGGCAACATAAGGCTATAGCCAAGCACTCATTTAGGGATAAGGCCTAATCCTCTTCGTTCAGGATGACTTGATAAACAGCTTGCGCCCCTTCGGCATCGAGAAGTTTTTGCCGAACGGAGGAATCCTTAAGAAGCTTGGAAATTCGCGCCAGCGTCTTCAGATGGACACCGACCGACTCTTCGGGTGCGATCAACAAAAAGAACAGATGTGCCGGCTGACCGTCCATCGATTCAAAGTTGACCCCCTGCCGACTGCGCCCGAAAGCCAGTCGCAACTCTGGAATCCCGCCCAACTTACCGTGCGGGATAGCGACCCCGTCACCGATGCCGGTACTTCCGAGTTTCTCGCGCTCAAGCAATACTGCAATGACATTGGCGCGGTTAAGGCCCGGTTCACAGGCAACCAGTGCGTTCGTCAGTTCAGCAAGGGCAGTGTTTTTATCTTTTGCCTGCAGGTCAGCGACGATTGCCTGAGGATTCAGCAGTTCTGAAATTTTCATACTCATAATCTTTTAGCGGCAAAGGTAAAGGACGGGCACACCCAGCCAAAGAGGTGTGCCCGCCACCGAACGATTAACTTTCCTGCGGAACGATCAAGCCGTAGTTACCGTCCTTACGACGATAAACAACATGCATATCTGCTGAACGGTCGTCGGTAAAGACCAGAAAATCCTTGTCCAGCAGGTCCATCTGCATCACCGCTTCTTCCACCGACATCGGCTTGACGAAAAAAGAGTGGCTGCGGATAATTTCAGGAGCTTCTGCTCCATCATCAACGCTGGGCGCAGCGATAACAGTTTTTTCTACCCGACGCTGATTGCTGCTGTTGCCACCCTTGTGATTCTTGAGTTTTTCTTTGTAGCGCTTCAGTTGCCGCTCAATCTTGTCGACCATCAGATCGATGGCGGCGTACATATCATCCTTCTCTTCGGCGCTCTTCATGGTCAACCCTTTGGCGACCATGGTGACTTCGGCACGATGGTAAATCTTTTTTTGTACCGACAGTACGACCTGGGCATCGATCGGCTCATCAACGTACTTCCGAACCCGAGCCAGCTTCTCTTCCACATAACTACGAACAGCATCACTACTTTCCATATGACGGAAGGTAACAGCAATTTGCATAGACAAACCTCCTTCGATAAACGAGCTCCGGACGGAGCCCGGTTTGGTCAAGTATAACCTAGATTATGCAGGGCGACAGCTGTCCCCGGCGGCAAAAGTAAAACGACAGCACTGTATCAGAACAATCTTTTTCGCTCGGTCGACGAACCGATCCCGAGCATTTCACGGTATTTGGTCACCGTACGGCGGGCAATGTGGATGTCCTGCTCGTCAAGCAGAGCAACAATTTTCTGATCCGAGAAGGGCTTTTTCGGATCTTCCGCCGCGACGATCTCTTTGATGCGGCTTTTTACGCTCTCTGAAGCAACCGAATCGCCGTCGGCTGTACTGATCCCACTATTGAAAAAATATTTCAGTTCAAACAAACCCTGCGGCGTCTGCACATACTTATTCGTCGTCACCCGACTGACCGTTGACTCGTGCATTTCAATATCTTCAGCGACATCGCGCAAGACCAGCGGCTTCAGGTAATCGATGCCGTGCTCAAAAAACATCCGCTGGTATTTGACGATGCTCTTGGTGACTTTGTAGATCGTGCGCTGACGCTGGTGGATGCTCTTGATCAACCAGACGGCACTGCGCATTTTGTCCTGAATATATTCACCGGCCTTCTTATCGACCGAAGAGGAATCAGTCAGCGCCGCACGGTAAAACGAATTGATCCGAAGGTTCGGCAGCCCTTCATCGTTCTGCGTTACCACATACTCATCACCGACTTTATGCACATAAATATCGGGTGAGATATAATGCACGTCCTCTTCATTGTAGGCACGACCGGGGCGTGGATCGAGCCCCGCGATCAGCTTGGCAGCAGCCAGCACCTCATCCACCGACACCTTCAACGCCTTGGCGATAGCCGGATACTTCCGCCCTTCCAGTTCGCTGATAAAATCGCGCAGGATAGTCGCGGCCAGCGTGTCAGACAGCTCCAGCCTTTCAAGTTGCAACAACAGGCATTCCTGCAAGTTCCTGCAGGCAATACCGGCCGGATCGAACTGACGAACCCGCTGCAAGGCCCGCTCGATCAACTCAACAGTAAATCCCGAGGATTCCGCCAACTCTTCGAGGCTCGCATGCAGATAGCCAGCGTCATCGAGATTGCCGATAATTTCAGCGGCGGCAAGGCGTTCCTCAGAATCAACCGTAGAAAGACCCAATTGCCACAACAGATGGTCGGACAGACTGCTCTTTTTGGTCAACAGGCTTTCAAATGAAGGGCGTTCTTCGGAATCTTCATAGGCATCACGGGAATCTTTGCTGCTCAGGCTGTAGCCTTCAAGATAGGTCTGCCAATCGATATCGTTCGCACCCTCAGACTCGCCCTTAAGCTCCTCTTCCGGGGCAACGTCCGCTACCGCCGCGGTCTCCTCTTCGCCAGTCTTAGCCCGCTCCTCACGCTCTTCCTTGGGGTCTTCCCCCCCCTCTTCGAGCATCGGGTTTTCGGCAAGTTCCTGAGTGACCACATCAACCAACTCCATCCGCGACAGTTGCAGCAACTTGATTGCCTGCTGCAGCTGGGGCGTCATCACCAGTTGCTGACTCAGTTTTACCTGTAAACGAAGATCAAGTGCCATAGTTTCTCAATGCGAAGTTCGTGAAATTATTAATCCGATACTAACATTTCCAGCAAAGAATGTCTCAGCCGATAAAGCTCACAGCCTGAATTTGTCTCCCAGGTAGATTTCCCGGGCAATGCTGCTGGAAGCAATCTGTTCCGGCGTGCCGTACTCCAGCACCTTCCCCTGATTGAGGATATAAGCCTGATCACAGACCCCCAGCGTTTCGCGCACGTTGTGATCCGAGATCAACACGCCGATGCCGCGCTCCCTGAGCTTGGAAATAATCCCCTGAATATCGATAACCGCGATCGGATCAATTCCGGCGAACGGCTCATCCAGCAACAGAAATTCCGGCTCAAGCACCAGCGACCGGGCAATTTCTACCCGCCGTCGTTCGCCGCCAGAAAGCGCATAGCCCTTCGAGTTGCGGATATGGCCAATATTCAGATCCTCTAGCAGCTCTTCCAACCTCTGCTGCCGCTGTGCCGTTGACAACTCAAGGGTTTCGAGAATCGCCAAAAGGTTTTCTGCGACCGTCAACTTGCGAAAAACTGAAGCTTCCTGTGGCAGATAAGAAATGCCCAAACGTGCCCGGCGATACATCGGCAGTTCAGTGATCGGCTGGTCATCGAAATAAACCAGCCCCCGATCTGGCGTTGCCAGACCGACAACCATATAAAAACTGGTTGTCTTGCCCGCACCGTTCGGCCCGAGCAACCCGATCACCTGTCCTGAATGAACCTCCAAGTCGACCCCGGAAACCACCTCACGACCCGCGTAGGATTTATACAGACCACAAGCTTTCAGGACTCGGCTCACTGCTTACCCTTTTTTTGCTCTGGAAACAGAACCGCCCTGACCCGTCCGGTTTCCTTGCTTTTTACCACGCTGCGATCTTCCTGCAGATAAACCGTGATCTCGTCTCCAGCCACCTGGTTCTGCCCCTGATGAACCTTGGCATTACCGATCAGCACCAAGGTGCCGGCCTGCTGACGATAGATCGCCTGCTCTGCGGTGGCGGTTCGATCCAGTTGAACGACCCGTACGTTACCGAAGGCTTCCATCCGCTCGACCTGATCCGCTTCCGGCAGCGAGAAGACTGTCAGCTTGTCACAATAGAGGGTAATATCCCCCTGCTTGGCGACAACTTCGCCGGTAAAAATCACCTGACGTTGCAGCTTCAACGCCTCGAGGTTCCGGGCCGTCACCTCAACCGGCAGACTGGAGGGTTTCGGCAGTTGTTCGTCAGCGGAAAACCCCGTGAAGGGAAAAAACAGCACAACGATAACAACCAGCCACACCAACCTAATCATGTTGTTTCTCCCGGTCTGCAGGCAACAGCAACATCCAGAGATCATCCTTCACCTCCAAGCGACCGCTATCAAGCTCAAACAGCAGACCGGTTCCCGTCAGTTCCAGTCGCGGTGCCAAAACCCGGACCGCCTCTGCAGTCGTTAATTGACGCAGCCGATCACTGTAGTGCAGACGTTCTGTAAACAGCTGCTCGCCACGTTCGGTCCGCACCACAACCTGCCCCCACACCTCGACTTCACGGGTATCCTGATGTAACAGACCGTGTTCAGCTTCAAGCAGGATGTCGCCAGCCTCTTCGGTCTGGTAAAACTGCAAACGCACCTTATCGAGGGCAGCCTGGCTTTGGTCGCGCTGATATTCGGCTCTGTCAGCATCGAGCGTCCAGCTTCGCTGGCCATTTTCGTTCTGGGTGTAGTGAAGTTGGTCAAGCGACAGGTCGATCTGCTTAGGCAATGCGGCCAGCAATTCTTCAGGGCTCTGTTGACGTACTTCACGCCAGACCGTCACGACAAGGGCAACAATGGCAAGAACGATCAGCAGTGCTAGCAGGCGGCGCAACTTAGGCATCGGCGGCTCTTTTCCCGTTCACTCTTATAGCACCGGCAAGGCAGATTGTAAATAATACCTAATGATGTTTTCAGGCATCGAAATAACGGCGGGTCAACTCATCCCAGCGGCCGCTCGCCTTGATCAGCAGGTCGCAGATTTCACGCACGGCACCACGCCCTCCGGGCTTACTGGTGACATAATCGACCAGCGGTAGAACCTCAGGGACCGCATCAGCAACCGTAGCGCTGAATCCGACCCGCCGCAGAATCGGCAGATCGACGACGTCATCGCCGACATAGGCAACCTGATCATCGGTCAAACCCTGCTGAGCCAGAATCTCCTGGTAAGGCTCAAGCTTGCTCAAAGCGCCCTGATAGAGGATAGCTATCCCCAACTCCGCAGCGCGCCTGATCACCACCTGCGAACTGCGCCCGGTAATGATGCCGATTTCGATACCGGCCCGCTGCAGCATTTTCATGCCATGCCCATCCTTGACATCAAAGGCCTTCAACTCGTTGCCCTCACTGTCATAGATAATCCGACCGTCGGTCAGCACACCATCAACATCAAGCAGCAGCAGTTTAATTTTCGCCAGCTTCGCTTCCATCAGACGACCCCCGACTTCAGCAGATCGTGCAGATGGACAATCCCGACCGGCACCTCACCATCGTCGTCATCAAAGACAAACAACGAAGTGATCGAATGCTTCTCCATGATCTGCAATGCCTTGGCGGCCAGATTACGCCGCAGAATCCGCTTAGGCGAAGTGGTCATGACTTCAGAGATCGGTCGCTGCAGACTCTCCAGCCCCGCTCCCATGATGCGCCGCAGGTCACCATCAGTAAAGACGCCGAGCAACTTGCCATCGGCAGCAACGATACCGGTGATCCCCAGTTTTTTGCTGGTAATCTCGAACAACGCATCACGCAGCAGGCAATCCGGCGCAACTAACGGAACGTTGTCACCGACATGCATCAGCGCCTCAACCCGCAGCAGCAGCTTTTTGCCAAGCGCGCCGCCGGGATGAAACATGGCGAAATCTTCCTCTTTGAAGCCGCGCGCCACCAGCAGCGCCACCGCCAGGGCATCGCCCATCGCCAGCGTTGCCGTGGTGCTGGCGGTCGGTGCCAGGCCAAGCGGACAGGCCTCTTCAGCAACAGAGATATCCAGATGAACGTCACCGGCGATGCCCAAAGTGCTTTTCGGCTTGCCGGACATGGCCACCAGCGGCAACCCCATCCGCTTGATGACCGGCAGCAGGCGACAGACCTCTTCAGTCTCACCTGAGTTGGAGACGGCAATTACTACATCCCCCTTGGAGAGCATGCCGAGATCACCATGAAAGCCTTCGGCCGGATGCATGAAAAAAGTCGGCGTGCCGGTCGAAGCCATGGTTGCGGCAATCTTCTGGCAGATCAGACCCGACTTGCCCATACCGGTGACCACCACCTTGCCCTGACAGGCAAGGATCATCTCGACCGCTTTGGTAAAGTCGCCATCGACCCGCGCCTTGAGCGCCAGAACAGCGTCGGCCTCAATCTGCAGGACCCGCTTCGCGGTTTCAATCATCAGTAACTCACTCCCGTACAGTTTTCCTTGAATAATGCATCGATCGCCAGCACCTGCTGCAGCATCGGCTTGACCTGATCGAGTGACAGGGAATTCGCCCCGTCGCAAAGCGCCTTGTCCGGGTCTTCGTGGACCTCCCAGAACAACCCGTCAATACCAGTTGCCGCCGCCGCTCGCGAGAGCGCCCCAACGTATTGACGCTGCCCTGAAGAAGAGCCGCCGGCACCACCGGGCAACTGCACCGCGTGGGTCGCATCAAAAACCACCGGATAGCCCATTTCGCGCATGATCACCAGTGCACGCATATCGACCACCAGATTGTTGTAACCAAAAGAGACGCCGCGCTCGGTCAATAGAATCTGCTGATTGCCGGTCGACTCAATTTTCTTGATGCCATGCCCGACATCCCAGGGCGCCAGGAACTGCCCCTTTTTCAGGTTGACCGCTTTGCCACTGTTGCCGACCGCGACCAGCAGGTCGGTCTGACGGCTCAGAAAGGCCGGAATCTGGATAATATCAAGTACCTCGGCAGCGGCTGAAACCTGGCTGACGTCATGCACATCGGAGATCACCGGCAGCTCGAACTGACTGCGCACCTTCTCGAGAATCCGCAACCCCTCGTCCATGCCGGGGCCGCGAAACGAGGTCACCGAAGTCCGATTGGCCTTGTCGTAGGAGGCCTTGAAAATCAGGCCGCAGCCAAGCTCGGCGGTGATCTTTTTCAGCCGCTCGGCAATCCGCAGACACATCGCCTCGTTTTCAATGGCACAGGGGCCGGCAATCAGAACCAGTTGTTGCTGGCCGCCAAAGCTGGCCGAGCCGACTTGCACGTGCTTCATAGCTTTACTCCTGACGCTTTTTCAGACAAGCCCCAACAAAAGATTCGAACAGCGGATGCGGCGCCATCGGCCGGGATTTGAACTCTGGATGGAACTGACAACCGAGGAACCAGGGGTGTTCAGCCAGCTCGACAATCTCGACCAGATCCGATTCAGGATTGACCCCGGACAGAACCAGTCCGCACTTCTGGAGTTGCTTACGGTAGGCGTTGTTAAATTCAAAACGATGCCGATGGCGCTCTGTCAAGTGCTCCATGCCGTAGATGCGCCGTGCCAGAGTCCCCTTGCCGAGGTCACAGGGGTAAGCGCCAAGGCGCATGGTTCCGCCCTTGCCCTTGACCTTTTTCTGTTCCGCCATGATGTGGATGACCGGGTTCTTGGCTTCCTCGTGAAATTCGGAAGAGTGGGCATCTTCAACATTGCAGACCGAACGGGCAAACTCGACCACCGCCATCTGCATGCCAAGACAGATGCCGAAAAACGGCACGTTGTTCTCTCGCGCGTAACGGATTGCGGCGATCTTCCCTTCACTGCCACGCTCGCCAAAACCGCCCGGCACCAGGACACCGTCGACATTGTTGAACGAATCATTGACACCATGCCGTTCCAGCGCTTCAGAGTCGACGTACTTAAGGTTCACCCGGCAATTGCTGGCGATGCCGCCATGGGTCAACGCTTCAGCCAGCGACTTGTAGCTTTCGGTCAGACCGATATACTTGCCGACAATCGCGATCGTCGTTTCACCTGCCGGCTGCTTGACCCGCTCAACGATCCGCTCCCAGTCAGTCAGATCAGGAGACTTGGTCCAGATATTCAGATAATCGACAATCCGCTCGTCCAGCCCCTCTTTGTGAAACTCCAGCGGAACTTCGTAGATGGTCGCAACGTCGCGGGCGGTGATGACCGCATCTTCAGGGACGTTACAGAACAGCGCAATTTTCGCCTTCATGTCACGCGGGATCTCCCGATCGCAGCGGCAGAGCAGAATATCCGGCTGAATACCGATTTCACGCAGGTCCTTGACACTGTGCTGGGTCGGCTTGGTTTTCAGCTCACCGGCGGTCGGAATATAGGGGACCAGAGTCAGATGGATATAGAGCACGTTCTCGCGGCCGCGGTCGGCACTAAATTGGCGGATCGCCTCAAGAAACGGCAGCGACTCGATATCGCCGACGGTGCCGCCAACCTCGATAATCGCGATATCGACGTCTTTGGCATTATCAAGAATCTTCTGCTTGATTTCGTTGGTGATGTGCGGAATGACCTGAACGGTGCCACCCAGATAATCGCCACGGCGCTCCTTACGGATCACCGAGTCGTAAACCTGGCCGGTAGTAAAGTTGGACTTGCGTGACAGCTTCGCCGAGGTGTAACGCTCGTAATGCCCGAGATCGAGGTCGGTCTCGGCGCCGTCGTCGGTGACAAAAACCTCACCGTGCTGAAAGGGGCTCATGGTTCCCGGATCAACGTTGATATAGGGGTCCATTTTCTGCATCGAAACGCTCAGCCCGCGGGACTCCATCAAGGCACCGATCGATGCGGCCGCCAAACCCTTACCGAGGGATGAAACAACTCCGCCGGTGACAAAGAGGAACTTCGTCTTCATTGTCAAAACTGCTCCTTAAATGAATGATGATGACCTGAAGAAACAACAAGCCTCAAAAGCTGACAGAGACGCTGCGGACAAGTCGAAAGATTGATTCTACACAGAAACAGGATCGAAGGAAACCCCGATCCTGCAAAAAACCTTCCACATCGATTAACTACGACAAATTGCCGTTTTAATTAGTTTTTTTCTACTGCCATCAGTCGCGAAACCCGCTCAAGGTCCTCCGGTGTATCGACCCCGTGGCAGGCGAATTCAGTTTCGGCGACATGCAGCTTCACACCCTGCTCCAGAGCGCGCAGCTGCTCCAGATTCTCCAGTGATTCAAGCGGTGTTTTCGGCAGATGCGGATATTTCAGCAAAAAATCACGCCGGTAAACATAGAGTCCGATGTGGCGATAAAGAGCGACCACCGCCAGCGAGTCGGCCAGTTGCTCCCTGCTGAGGTCGCGCGACCAGGGGATCGGCGCCCGCGAGAAATAGAGCGCCAGCCCCTGCGCATCCTTGACCACCTTGACCACATTCGGATTGTAAAAATCATCAATCGCGTCAATCCGGCCGGCCAGCGTCCCCATCAGGATTGCCGGATTTTCCAGCAGCGGCGCTACGGCCTGATCGACCATCCGCGGATTGATCAGCGGCTCGTCCCCCTGCACATTGACGATCAACTCGGCGCTCAGCTGCTGCGCGACCTCGGCCAGCCGGTCAGTGCCGGTCGGATGGTCGGCGCGGGTCATGATCACCTCACCACCAAACGCCCTGACCGCCTGCTCAATACGCACATCGTCGGTTGCGACAACCACCCGATCAACCGTTTTGGCCTGCGCGACCCGTTGACAGACATGCTGGATCATCGGCAGACCATGAATCAGGGCCAGCGGCTTGCCGGGGAAGCGGGTCGAAGCGTAACGGGCGGGAATAATGGCGGTCGCTTTGTTCATTCGGCATCCTCTACGAACTGATGGGCTGTCTGTAAACGGCAGATACTGGCGCGAAACCCCGATGCTGTCAACGACAATCAAACCTCCTTGGGCACATAAAGGCGGGCGATCCGCTTGCACAACGAGTAGATCCGCTTCAATTTATCGGTTAACTCGAATTCGACCTGCAACGTTTCAAGACGCTCGGCACCACTGATCGCCAGACTTTCAGACTTACGCCGGAAAGCCGCTTCTTCACCCTGATTGATCGCCGTGCGCAACGCCAGCACCTCGTGAGCCGCGCGCTGGTCATTATTGACAATAGCTCGAACGGCAGATTCCAGCGCCTGATACACTTCCTCATGCAACGTCTGCAGAATCAGCAGCGTGGTGGCGCTGGGTCGCAGATCCTTGGAAATCATCCGCAATCCGAGCGCGCTCAAATCTGTTTCCAGCACATCGCCGATCCCCTCCAGCGTATCCGCCGCCTGGCTGAGCTGAAAATATTCCTGCGCCTCGGCGTTTGTCAGCTGTCGCTTGCCCAGTCGACTCAAATAAGCAACGATAGCGGCATGCAGGATGTCGGACGCATCATCAGCTTTTTCGATTTCACGGAACAACGCCGGATCGCGACTCTCCAGCGCCTGTCGCGACATCAGCATCATAAACTGCACCTGTTCGCCAAGGTGCCCCAACTCCAGCCGCACCAGGCCGAGGGCCGCCGAGGGGGTATCGAGTAATTGTTCTTCGAGATATTTCGGCACGACAATCGGCTGCACCGCCGCCGGTTCCTTTTCGGCAACCAGCCAGGTCACCAGTTTGGCCAGCTGCGGCGTGAAGCCGATGAACAGCAAGGTGTTGGCCACCTTGAATAGGGTGTTGGCATTGGCAATCTGCCGCGGCGTCTCCGCTGCCAGCCGCGCGACCCCGGTCAGCTCGCCCTGCAGCGGTGAAACCCACAACGCCAGCTGTCCGAGTTGATCGACAAAACCGACCCAGATCAGCACCCCGACGACGTTGAAGATCACATGAAACACCGCCGCCCGGATCGCCACCCGCGGCTTGCCCAGCGAAGCGAGCAGTGCAGTCACACAGGTGCCGACATCCGCCCCCAGCGCCAGCGCGATCCCTGCGGGCAATGAAACAAACCCCTGGCTGGCCATGACGATGACGATTCCGATCGAAGCAGATGACGACTGAATCAGCGCGGTGAACAGCGCGCCGACAACGATCCCGAGCAGCGGGTTCTCCATCTGCTGCATCAGCTCGAGAAACGGCTGATAGCCCCGCAGCGGGTACATCGCTTCGCTCATCACGTTCATGCCGAAAAACACCAGGCCCAGTCCGAGCAGAATGCCGCCGTACTGTTTCAGCTTCTCCTGCCTGGCAATAAAAACCGTAGCAAAACCAACGGCAATAAAAGCCAGCGCCAATTCGGTCACTTTGAAGGCAACAATCTGGCCGGTGATGGTGGTGCCGATATTGGCCCCCATAATCACGCCGATCGACTGACCAAGGGTCATCAGTCCGGCACTGACAAAACCGACCACCAGCACTGTGGTCACCGACGAGGACTGAATCACCGCCGTAACCAGAGCGCCGACGCCGACGCCGCTGAAGCGGTTGGAGGTCAGCTTGCCGAGAATGCTCTGCATCCGCACCCCGGCGGCGGCTTTCAGGCCATCAGACATCTGCTCCATCCCGAGCAGAAACAGCGCCAGGCCACCGAACATCCCCATCGACATTCCGGCCCAGGCCAGATCAACTGTCGCTGACTCAGCGGCAGCTGCCGCAAAAGGGAACAGTGCGAGCAGCAGCATCAACAGACCTGCTGACCAGCGCATTTTCAGCGTCATATTTAAAGTATTAAGCATCGGGGGATCTCCCTTAGAACAAAAGCAGAGAGAAACTATAGCCTGACTGGCAGGAAAAGCTAAGACAAAACCAATGTAACCAGAGGGATAAACCGGGGAGAAATACCTGCAGCCTCAGAGCTGACGCTTATGAACCACGACCGCTGCCAGCGTCGCGCCCGCGCTGAGCAGCAGGCACAGGTAAGCCAACAGGTCACCGAAGCGGGTGTAAAGGGTCGCTTCACTGCCCAAACCGACGGTTCCGGAAAGGCTGGCCGTCGCAAACAGCGGGCTGGATGCGACGACCTGGCCGGACGGAGCGATCAGCGCCGAAATTCCGGTATTGGCTACTCTGGCCAGCCAGATGCGGTTTTCAATCGCCCGGAAGCGGGTCATCGCCAGATGTTGATAGGGTGCCGAAGATTGACCGAACCAGGCATCGTTGGTCAGGTTGACCAGCAGGTCACTCCCCTGCCGGACATAGTCACGCGCCAGCTCGGGAAAAATCGCTTCGTAACAGATTAAAACGCCCAGACGGTGTCCGTTAAGTGGCAGCGGGTTGACAGTGCCGGGGGAGAAATCGCCAACTCCGGCCACCAGCTTATTAACAAAAGTCAGCAGACTGCCAAGCGGCACGTATTCACCGAACGGCACCAGATGAATTTTATCCGAACGCCCCAGCTCTGCTCCTTGCGGCGAGAACAGAAAGGCGCTGTTGAAATTAAGATAACTGTGCTCCGCAATCTGCTGATACGCCGGACTGCCGACCAGCAGATAACTGCCGAGCTGTTCGGGCAGCTGCCGTACCTGGGCAGAATAACTGGACGCATCCTGCAGATAAAAAGGGGTGGCAGCCTCCGGCCAGATGATCAGTTCAGGCGACACAGCGCCCGGCTGACTGGAGAGCTGCAGATACTTGTCGACGGTTGCCTGACGATGTTCAGGATTCCACTTGATCGCTTGGTCGACGTTCCCCTGCACCAGCGCAACCCGCAGTTGTGCCTCGCGTTGATCCAGCGGCTGCATTTCACGAAAGTAGCCGTAACCGAGATGGCTGACCGACACCAGCAGCACCGCCAAAGCTCCCAGCCAGGCCTGCTTGCGCCCCGCCTCACGCAGGACCCAGGCGAGCGCGCCGTTCACCGCCACCAGCAGCAGACTGACGCCATAAACACCGGTCACATCGGCGCTCTGTATCGCCAGTGAAAAGTTCTGCTGCGAATAGCCGAGTAGCGCCCAGGGGAAGCCGGTCAATAAAACACCGCGCAGGTATTCCACGGAAACCCAGAGGACCGGCAGACTTAACAGGGCAGGAATTTTCAGCAGGGCTTCCAGCCGGCAGGCGCCCCAGGTGACGACGGCAAAAAATCCGGCCAGATAGAGCAGCAACATCAGATAGGCCAGCAGGGAGAAGAGCGGGCTGAGGCCGCCGTAGGTGGTCATGACGATGTTCAGCCAGTAAAGCACCACGGCGAAAAACACCAGTCCAGCGGTAAAGCCACTGGCAAAGGGGCGACGGCGCATCACCATGAACAGCGGTGCCAGGGCAATCCAGGCCAGAGGATAGAAATCGGGGCGGGGAAAAGCCGCCGACAGCAATAGACCGGAAGCAGCGGCGATCAGCAGACTGCGATCCAAGCGGGGCATCTGCATCAATTATCAGCGGTCTCTTGTGGTGGATCAGGGGGAAAGATCAGCAACTGGCGCACCGCGCGCTGATCGCCGACGACCACCAGCATCTGCAGATCACCGACCTTGATCCGCTCGCCGGCAACCGGTACCCGCCCGAGGTACTCGACGATATAACCGCCGACCGTATCGAACATTTCACGTTCGACCTTAATCGAGAAATACTCCTCAAACTCCTCGATATTCAACCGGCCATCGACGGTTACCGAACCATCGGTCTCCGCGACCAGCCAGTCATCCTCCAGGTCGTACTCGTCCTGAATATCGCCGACGATCTCCTCGATCAAATCTTCGATGGTCACCAGCCCCGAGGTCCCGCCGTATTCATCGATAATGATGGCGATATGCACCCGGCTCTGACGGAACTCCTGCAGCAGCGCGCTGACCAGCTTCGATTCGGGGACCAGATAGGGGGGGCGCAGCACGTCGTCAAGCGGGATTTTGTCGATCGGCTTGCCCCAGAAGCGCAGCAGGTCTTTGGCGTAGACCATGCCGATGATATTGTCGTTATTCTCTTTGTAAACCGGGATCCGGGAGTGCCCGGACTTGATGATGGTCGCCAAAATCTCGCTCATCGGCGCGGCGGCGTTGGCACAGACCATATTGGTGCGCGGCACCATGATTTCACGGACGATGGTTTCATCCAGCTCCAGAATCGACTGCAGCATGTCCCCCTCGTCCCCATCGATAATCCCGCGCTGCTCCGAGGCATCGATCAGGTCGTGCAGTTCCTCTTCGCTGCTGGCGGTCGGCCGACTGCGTGACAGCTGCAACATGCGTCTCAACCAGCTGCTATCGGTCTTTTTTTTCTCGGTGTACACTAGCGCCCCTCTGTGACAACGTAACCGCTGTCACTCAAAAACTCCTGTTTCAACAGGGTGAATATTTCCTGCTCGCGCGCTTCCATCTCTTGCGCTTGCGCTTCCGTGCCCCGCTCATGATCATAGCCGAGCAGATGCAGAATACCGTGCAGCAGCAGAAACACCAGCTCATGCTCAAAGGGGATATCCGCCTCGGCGGCATCCTCGGCGGCACGCTGCGCCGAAATCACCACATCACCAAGCAGCAACGGCGTCAGACCGCCCCCTTCCCCTTCCTGCATGGCGAAAGAGATGACATTGGTCGGTCGGTCGCGCTGCAGATAATCGCGATTGATCTCCTGAATCCCTGCATTGTCGAGGATCAGGATCGACAGTTCCGCCTCAGGATATCCCGAGACGCTTAAGATCTTCTGCGCTATCTTCCGCAGCGGACGCTTCAGAATCTTTTGCTGGCGCTGCTGGGTTTCTATCTGAATTCTCACTTATTTCCTTTGCTTTTGCCGGCGCGCTGTCCTTCTCTACCTTTTCTCGAACGATATGAACAGGTTCGGGATAATCAACGCGATGATGAAAAGATCCAGCCAGGATCCGGTTAAAACTTTTCGCGATCAGATGCAGGTCCTTCAGGGTCAAATCACACTCATCCAGCTGACCATCGATGAAAACATTGTTGATCAGCTTCTGCACCATCCCCTGAATCCGCGCCGGGGTCGGATCGGTCAGGGTTCTGCTGGCCGCCTCAATGGCGTCGGCCAGCATGATCAGGGCGGCCTCTCGGGTCTGCGGCTTCGGCCCATGATAACGATAATCCCGCTCATGCGGCTGCGGCATATCCGGCCCGGTATTGCTTTTGGCCCGGTCGTAGAAAAACTTGATCAGCGCGGTGCCATGATGCTGCTGGATGATGTCGATCAGTTCTGCGCCCAGTTTATGCTCACGCGCCAGTTCGACGCCGTCCTTGATGTGCGAGGTCAGAATCAGGGCGCTCATCGATGGCGCCAGCTTGTCGTGCTTATTACGCTGACCGCCGGAATTTTCGATGAAATAGAGTGGCTTTTTGATCTTGCCGATATCGTGATAGTAGGCAGCGACCCGCGCCAGCAGGGGGTTGGCGTTGATCGATTCGGCGGCCGATTCGACCAGATTGCCGACCAGAATCGAGTGATGATAAGTACCGGGTGCTTCGACCATCAGCTGGCGCAGAATCGGTGAATTCATATTCGCCAGTTCCAGCAGCTTGATGTCGGTGGTGTACTTGAAGACCCCCTCAATCAGCGGGATGATACCATTGACGAACACGGCGCTGAAAAAACCGCCACAGAGCCCGAAGCAGATTTTCCAGGCCAGTTGCAGCTCGAAAGAACGTCCGGCCATGAAGTGGATACCGATCAACAGCGCGGCGTTGACCAGGCCAACCCACATCCCGGCCCGGTAAAGCCTGGAACGTTCCTGGCAAAAACGCACCCCATGCGCCCCGACCAGGCTGCTGAGCAGGGCGTACATCGCCATAAACAGGCTGTTGCCGAACAATACCCCGACCAGAATCGCGCAGCAGGCAGAAAACAGCAGTGCCGTTTCCGAATTCAACACGATCCGCACCAGCATCGCCCCGAGGGCAAACGGGATCGCGTAGAAATAGGTCGAAGAGTCGATATAGCTGAAGGTATTACCCAGCCCGGTCGCAATAAAGATCGACAACTTGATCAGGACAAACAGAATCAGAAAGGTCGTGGCAAGAAACAGCAGGTCGCGTGAATCGGGGCGGAACTTGCGGATATTCACCTTCGCATAAAAGTAGCAGATGTAGATCAGCAGGGCGGTGCAGGTCAGCAGCCCCAGCGCCGTCGCCAGGCTGCGGTTATCACGCCCGGACTGGCGGATGCTGCGCAGCTTGAGGATCTGGTCCGCGCTGAGTCGCTCCCCTTCGCGGACGATCATTTCGCCCTTTTTAATCTGAAACAACACCGGCTTGACCTCATCATGCGCCCGCTGTCGCTGCTTCTCGGTCAGTTCCTGATTAAACGCCAGACTGGGGCGCAGCTGCTGCTGCACCAGCTTCAATAGAGCCAGATGCTGTTCCGCGGAGAGTCCCGGGATATGACGCAGCAACGCCTTCGCCTGCTCAAGTGCTTCGCTCAAACTCAGGGTCTTTTCCAGAACCCCCGTCGGTAAGTCCTCGCCGCTGGCCTGGTCGCGTAGCTGGATGGCCTTTTCGCGATCCGCATTGTAAGCCTGCAGATTAGCGACGATCGGCCGATCAAAAACCTGGGTCAGCGCCGCGCCGGTCAATTCGGGAATCTGCTGATCAAGCGGCAGATTGATCAAGGCTTTGTACTCGGCCAACGTCAGCGGCACCCCGAGGTCAGCTTCGAGCTGTTGCAGAAACTCTTCCTGATTGGGAGCTATGGCGGCGTTCTGCTGATCGAGCAACTGCTTCAAGCCACGGCGAATCCGCGCGACCGCCTGAGTGCCAGCGGTCGACTGATAATCATAGATCGGCGGCACTGACGCCCAGGCTTCGTCCCGCTTGGACTGGCTCAGCGGAACATCCTCCACCAGCAGGTCGCGCGGCGACTTGATATCCCGCGAAGCGATGTCGCCAGGGGACTTGTAGTCAGGGATAAGTCCGCCCTTAGGGACAATAATCAATGTCAGCAGCAGCGCCACGGCAAACAGCAACCAGCCGCCCAGTTGGGGCTTGCGCCGATTGCGCAGCCCCTGAACACCGTCGGCAAAAAACGCAGTCCGACCGGCGTTGGCTTTTTTTCGTTCATCTTTGGTCATAACACCTCAAAAGATCATCACTGCTGACGACGCTTCGCATGCAGGACGCGTCGCTCAGCGGCCTGATAAGCCTGAACTATCGACTGTACAATCGGATGCCGGACAACATCGACATCGGTAAAATGATTGAAAGCGATCCCCTCAACCCCTTCCAGAACTTCAGTCGCGTGCAACAGCCCCGAATGGCTGCCGCGCGGCAGATCGACCTGGGTCACATCGCCGGTAATCACCGCGCGACTGCCGAAACCGAGCCGGGTAAGAAACATTTTCATCTGTTCGGCCGTGGTGTTCTGCGCTTCATCCAGAATCACGAAGGCATCGTTCAGGGTCCGTCCGCGCATAAACGCCAGCGGCGCCACCTCGACTACGCCACTCTCGACCAGATCACGCGCCTTTTCCAGATCGACCATATCGTAAAGCGCATCGTAGAGCGGCCGCAGATAGGGGTTGACCTTCTCTGCCAGATCCCCCGGCAGAAAGCCGAGCTTCTCCCCTGCCTCGACCGCCGGGCGCACCAGCATGATCCGGCTGACCTCTTTACGCATCAGCGCCGCCACCCCCATCGCCATCGCCAAATAAGTCTTGCCGGTGCCAGCGGGCCCGATGCCGAAGACGACCGGATGTTGACGGATACTGTCGATATATTTTTTCTGCGCGAGACTTTTCGGCGCAATGATTTTCTTTCGCGACGAAACGAAAACGGTGTCGAAAAAGATATCTTTTAAATGGATGGAGGAGTCGGCGGAAATGATCCGTAGCGCATAATCGATATCGGTCGGATAAAGCGGCATCCCGTCGCGCAACAGGACACAGAGTTCTTCCAGCAGGCGATAGCCGACCTGAACCTGTGCCTGCTCACCGGATAAAGTGAGAAGGGTCCCCTTGCTGCCGAGGCGGATCCCAAGCGTCTTCTCAATCAGTTTGAGATGCTTGTTCTGTTGGCCGAAGAGCTGCACGGCCAGCGCGGCATCACCCACATCAAAATGTTCGCGGGGACTCATGGCGTATACTTGACCTGTATTTTACGTATTTTCACGGCCAGAAACTAACACCAAAGGCTTTCGATTGCAAGATATTGCCGTTGACCACAAACGACCCAAGACGCCACTAACGGTACCATCCAGCGAGAGATACCTGCTATAATGAAAGGTAGTTTCAAATGACTAAGTGATTGATTAGAGGACGTATTGAACCAGAGCCCAGAACAGCGACCTTTTCCGGAAAAGAATCAGCAGCTGCTGGCGGACTTCATCCATGAACTGAATCTTGCCCGGCGCAGCTTCTCTCTCTACCCGCCGGAACACCCGCAGATCGCCAGCCGTAACTCAAAAGCCCTGCAGTTGTTGCTGAAACTGCAGACCACACGGGAAACCCTGACCATCGGCGTCTCCCCGGGGAGCCTGTTTGTCGACCAGCAGTGGCTGGACAAAAACAACCGGATTTACAGCCAGTTTGCACGTTTCCTGTTCGATCTCGGCATTGCTTCGCTCAGTTTTTCCCGTGGCCTGGTGTTCAGCGAACTGCTGCGCTTCAACCAGCTGCTGCGCGGCGACCGCGAGAGCATCGAGGCGGCAGGCGGCTTCCCAACCCTTCTGGAAATGCAGCAGATCAGCCACATCGTCGTCACCCCCATCGACTACAGTGCCTTCAGGGCCAGAACCACGCAAGGGGTGCAGGCGGCAGACAATCAGAGCATCTGGGAAGGGTTTCTGCAGGGCTTGCTCAGCGGCAGCCTGGATGCTCGCGGCGAGAGCGCAGACTGGCCCGGCCACCTCGACCCGGCGATCATCGCCGAAGCACTAAATCAGCGCCTGAGCGAAAAAACCGTTGACCCAGCAGGCTGTAAGCGGGTTGCTTCGAGCCTGGTCACCCGACTGCTTGAAGATGAACCCGAGCAGGATGGACCCAGCGGACAGCAACTTGGCAGCCTGATCGAACAGCTCGACCCGCAACTGCGCGAGAGCTTTCTCACCAGCAGCCTGGAAACCCTCGACCGGACCCCGGACCGCGCCGAGCAGGTATTGAAAAACCTCCCCGAGGGGCTGCTGTCGAAAACCCTGCAGGTCCAGAGTCAGCGACCGCTGAACATTTCAAGCCGGCTGATTTCACTGGTCGGCCAGCTGGCAACGACCTCGTCGCAGACCCCCGGCTACAACCTGAAAAGTGGGCCGAAAGCGCTTGAAGAAGAGGTGGTACTGGCCCGGCTGAACGTCCTGTTCAATGAAGAGAGCCAGGATCTCTACATGCCCGGGGGCTACCAGCACGCGCTGCAGGACATCTTCGACATGGAACAGTTCAGCAGTATCCCTGAAGAAGAGAAGCTGGCGCTCAAGGCGACCCTGGAACAGCAATCGATTGAGCGGCAGTGCTGCGCCATCATCTTCGAACTGCTCGACAGCCCGCTGACGGCCGAGAGCGAAATCACCCTGCAGCACAATCTGGTCGAACTCTCCCGCTTCTTTCTCGACACCGGTGATTTTGTCGCTCTAAAAGAAATCTACCGTCGCTGGTCAAAACACCTGAACGGCCGCAGCACGCAAACTACGGTTTTCGATGAAATGGTCCTCGCCCATCATCATCGCCCGGCCTTCATGACTGAGGTTCTGGATGGGGTGGAGCTCTGGGGCAAAGAGAAGGTCGCGGAGATTGGCAGCTACATTGAACTGGTTGGAGAGGGCTACAGCGAACCGCTGATCGAACGGCTGGGACTGGAGCAGCAACTGACGCTGCGCCGAACCTGGATGCGGCTGCTCGAAACGATCGGCAGCAGCGCGCAGCAGGTGATTATCCCGGCCCTGAATGACAAGCGCTGGTACCTGGTCCGCAACCTGCTGAACATCATCGGCCAGAAACCGGACCTCGCAGCGATGAAAGCGATCCAGCAGCAGGCCGGTCACCCACACCCGAAGGTGCGCCAGGAAGTGCTGAGCATCATGTTCCGACTGAATCCGGCTGGAGCCAACCGACAGCTGCAGAAAGAGCTGCGCAGCAATGACCCTGAGGCCCGCCTGGCCGCTGTAGAAATTGCCGACTTAAGCCGCGACCCCGAAATCGTTGCTATACTGCTGCAATTGCTACAGGGCGAGCCGGACAGTTCCGACGACCTATCGAACAAGCAGCTGCTGCTGAAGGCCCTGAGCAGAATCGGCAGTCCCGACAGTTTGCCGGTTTTGAAAAATTTACTGCAGAAAAAGCGGCTGATCATCTCGCGCCGGCAGAAACAGTTTCAGCAGGACATCATCACCAGCCTGGCCGGGTACCCGCAGAAGCTCGCGCTCCCGCTGCTGAAAGAATTATCCCGTAGTCGCCAGGCCCATCAGGCCAAGCTGGCGGCTGAGCTGCTGCAAACCGCAGGGGGAGGGCAATGAGCAACAGAAACCAGGACGCACTGCAACTCTTTATCCGCCACCTGACCACCGCTGCAACCACCGCCGCGCTTTATCACCTGGAGCATCTGCAGGTCCAACGCCTCTGCCGCAAGGCCCTGGAACAGGTAAAAACTCTCCACACCGGGCAAAACAGTATCATCCTCAAGATTATTGAGGGGCAGCTGATCTTTGCCAACAAGCCGGTGCCGACAAACATGGCCAGCGAACGGCTGCGTGACGCGCTGTTGTCTCACAACATCACCTATCTGCAGATCGAAGCGGGAGTCTACAGCGAAGAACTGCTCGGGCTGGTCTCCGTACTTGGCAAGCGCACGGATAAAAAAATTGCCCTTAGCGACACAGAACATATTCATTTCGGCCAGATCGAAGTGCGCTTACGGCAACAACCGTCGGAATCGCGCAGCGTCCAGTCAGAACTGGCAGAGATTGCCGCCAGCGAACAGGACCGGCTCATGGAGCTGTACGACAGCGTCCGTCAGAAACAGCAGCTCAAGGTCAATGGCATCAGCGAAATCGTCGGCGGTTTTATTAGTGCCTTCGGCAGTCACAGCGATGCGTTTCTGGCGATCGCCCCGCTGCGCTCGATGGATGAATACACCTACACCCACTCGACCAACATCTGCCTGCTCAACCTGGCCCAGGCGCGGCAACTCGGCATCGAAGGGCCGCTGCTCAACGAGATCGGCATCGCCGCCATGCTGCACGATGTCGGCAAGATGTTCATCGACCCGCTGATTCTCAGCAAAAGCGACAAACTGACCGAGGCCGACTGGCAGATCGTCCAGCAGCACCCGCGGCTGGGTGCGGAATACCTGCTGGGCAGCCCCGGGGTACCGCGCCTGGCAGTGGTCACCGCCTTCGAGCATCACATGCGCTATGACGGCACCGGCTATCCGCAGACCTCGCGCCGCTGGCCGCAGAATCTCAGCTCCTACATGACCGCTATCTCAGACACCTACGACGCCATGCGCACCCACCGCGCCTACGAAAAATCGCTCGCGCCCGAACAGATCAGCGAGACCATGCTCGGCCTGGCCGGCAGTAAACTGCACCCCACCCTGACCCGCAGCTTTCTGGCCACCCTGCAGCAACTGGAAACCGGTCGCTAAGCCAGCAATCCGCGACAACATCTTGCGGCGGGCTGCAGGCTAATGCTATACAGTCGCAATTCATCAAAACCACAAACTCCAGCGTCAGCAGGCAAAAGGACGAGCAGACATGAGCGAAGACACAAAAAAAATCATCTATTCGATGATGCGGGTCAGCAAGCATTATAACAAGCAGCCGATCATCAAGGACATCTCCCTCTCCTACTACTACGGAGCCAAAATCGGCGTGCTCGGCCTGAACGGTTCGGGTAAATCGACGTTGCTGAAAATCATGGCCGGGGTCGACAAAGAGTTCAACGGCGAAGCGGTGCTCTCTGAAGGCTACAGCGTCGGCTACCTTGAGCAGGAGCCGCTGCTGGATGACAGCAAAACCGTCCGCGAAGTGGTCCAGGAAGGGGTACAGGAAGTCGTCGATCTGCTCAAGGAATTTGAAGAGATCAACAACGCCTTCGCCGATCCCGACTGCGACATGGACAAGCTGCTGGCGCGCCAGGCGATCGTGCAGGACAAACTGGATGCCGCCGACGCCTGGGAGCTCGACTCGAGGCTGGAACTGGCCGAAGAGGCGTTGCGCTGCCCGGCACCAGAGACACCGGTCAAGAACCTCTCCGGCGGCGAGAAGCGCCGCGTGGCACTCTGCCGGCTGCTGCTGCGCAAGCCGGACATCCTGCTGCTGGACGAACCGACCAACCACCTCGACGCCGAAACCGTCGCCTGGCTCGAGCAGCACCTGCAGCGCTATCAAGGCACCGTCATCGCCGTCACTCACGACCGTTACTTCCTCGATAATGTCGCCGGCTGGATTCTCGAACTGGACCGCGGCCAGGGCATCCCATGGAAGGGCAATTATTCGAGCTGGCTGGAGCAGAAACAGGATCGCCTGCGCAAGGAAGAGAAATCCGAAAGCAAGCGTCAGCAGACCCTGCAGCGCGAGCTGGAGTGGATCCGCATGTCGCCCAAAGGGCGCCACGCCAAAAGTCAGGCGCGGATCAGTTCTTACGAGAAGCTGCTCGGCAACGAAGGGCTACAGAAGGAAAAGACCCTCGAACTCTACATCCCGCCCGGCCCACGACTGGGTGGCGTTGTCGTTGAAGCCAAAGAGGTCAGCAAGGCCTTCGGCCAGCGCCTACTGATCGACAAGCTGAGCTTTCACCTGCCGCCCGGCGGCATCGTCGGCGTCATCGGCCCCAACGGCGCTGGCAAGTCGACCCTGTTTAAAATGATCGCAGGGCAGGAAAAAGCCGACTCCGGCAGCTTCAAAGTCGGCGAAACCGTCAAACTCGGCTATGTCGACCAGAGCCGCACCCTTGACGGCAACAAAACCATCTTCGAAGAGGTCACCGGCGGTCACGACATGTTCCAGCTCGGCGGCCAGACGGTCAACTCACGCGCTTATGTCGCCCGCTTCAACTTCTCCGGCAGCGACCAGCAGAAGAAGGTCGGCGTGCTCTCCGGCGGCGAGCGCAACCGCGTGCACCTGGCGAAGATGCTGCGCGAAGAAGCCAACGTGCTGCTGCTTGATGAGCCGACCAACGACCTCGACGTCAACACCCTGCGGGCGCTGGAAGAGGGCCTGGAAAACTTCGGCGGTTGCGCCGTGGTCATCAGTCACGACCGCTGGTTTCTTGACCGCATCGCCACGCACATCCTCGCCTTCGAGGGGAATTCACAGGTGGTCTGGTATGAAGGGAATTATTCGGAATACGAAGAAGACCGCAAACGCCGCTTGGGGCGCGACGCCGACCAGCCGCACCGGATCAAGTATCGCGATCTGACCCGGCAGTAAAAGCCAATCCCGCGAAAACCAACAACGCCCGGGCTGCTTCGGTAGCAGCCCGGGCGTTGTTGGTTCTATCGAACGACTGAGCTATCAAAACCGCAGCGAATAAAAAAACCGCTCCCCCTTGTTCAGGTGGAATTCCGGCAGTTCAACTCTTCGATTATCACGATAACCGCCCTTGGTCAGATCCAGACGAATCTTGTGACTACCCGCCGGCAACGGAACCCGAATCAGCGTCATTCGCGCCGGCAGGGTCTGCCAGCTGCGGGTGTCCGGCTCTTCGAGCAGCAGCAGGCTGACCCGCAGCAGCACTTCGGCCAAATCGCCATGTTTATCGCCGACCGCCTGCGAGGCGGCCTCTTTTACGGCAACCCGCGCTGTTTCCTTGAGAATCAGCCGCGTTTTGCGTTCATCGAGCGAGCGGCGGATGACCGCGGCGAAATCGGCGGTAATAAGCGGCAATGAGGGGTAATCCGGAGAGACGGTCTTCAGCTTCAGCGGCGGGGTTGCGGTTTTCGCATAGTACGGGAAGGAAAAACGGATCGATGGCGGCAGAAAAAAATTGCCGGGACGCTTTTTCGGGATGCGGTCATTGGCAATAAACAGTACCAGCTCCGCATCCCCCTGCGGCAGCTCGGCGGGCAGATAGGGGCGGAACTTCTCAACCTCATCGGTCATGCCGAGGCGGCTGGCGATCGGCACCAGGTCCATCGCCACCGCTTTGGGGGTCGGCAGATCGCCGGCCAGCTTGCGGTAGACCAGGTAGGCGTCGTTATCCTCCCGCACATGCGCAAAGCAGAGCGCGATCAAAGCCCGGCTGAAATAATCTTCCTTTAACGCATCCGGATAGGCTTCGAGCACCTGCAAAGCCTGTTTCGCTTCGACCAGAGCCCCATCGTACTGCCCCAACAGCAGAAAATTCATCATCTGATAGCTGTGAATCCAGAGCCGTTCGCTGTATTCCCCCTTGTATTTCACCAGCCACTCGCTGGTCACCATCGAACCCAACTGCTCACTGGCACTGATCTTTTCGAACTTCTTCGCCATCACCGCCGCTTCAAGAAACTGATTGATGCTCTCCTGATAACGTCCCAGCTGATGCAGCACCACCCCCTGCTCAAGCAGAAACAGCAGCTCGCTGCGATTGCCGAAGGCATCCCCCTTCTGCAGGGTCTCCAGCGCCTGCTCCGGCCGGTCGGCGTAAAAACTTTGACTGGCCTTGTTCAGCCGGCCGGCGCAACCGGAGAGACTGAGCAAAACACAGAGCAGCGCGACAAAAGATAAGCCGGGCTGACAATACGACAACCCGGCCTTCAGAGAATTCATCATGACAGTGACTCTGGTGCCGATCACCAGCCGATAAATGGCTTGGTGGATTCGCGAATAACTTCAGTGCTGTCGGCCCACTCGATCAGGCCGCTCTGGATGTCGGTCAGCTCCAGGTTCAGGCTGTAGTACATCAGCGTGCGCTTGGTCAGACGCATCTGGCGCGGTTCTTTCTTCTCCATCGAACGCAGGGTGCCGGTCAGCATATAGCTGGCGCCAACCTGCCGCGCTTTGGCGATTCGCGTTTCAGCGGAGACGTTGCCGCCATATTGGTAGCTGCTTTCGCGCTCGATATTGTCGCGCTGGGTTTCGTTGATAAACCGCACCCGGCCGCTTTCGAGCAATGCCTGGCGGATATCATCGGTGATGGCGGAGGTGCTGATATGTTCGCTGGTGCGATTGGCGATCCCGTAAACAATCAGCACCGGACGATCCGTCGAGCGCACCAGCGGATGCTTTGACAGCAGCGATTTGGTCATGTAACCGACAATCGCCTTTTTATCCGAGAAGTGATAGCCCTCGTCGTAGATAACTTTTTCGTTCGGATCGATCTCGCGGGTCATCACGCCGCAGCCAGCCAGCGGCAGTAAGAATGCAATGATCAGCACAGCGCCCAAAAACTTTTGTCGGATCTTCATAGTCAACTCACCTCGCACAAACAGGGAAACGAAGGGACTCCGCTTCCGGATTATTTTCCACAGTGCTAACGCAACCTGCCCACCATTCTACCACATTCAAACACCCGATTGTCTGGCGGCCGGAGGCAACGCTGCTTTCAGAACCGTACGGATGGCGCCATCCAGTTCTGCGACGGTAAAAGGCTTATGCAGGATATGCCGGACTCCGGCGACCCGCAACGCCCCCTCCCCGGCCTGGTCAGCAAAGCCGGTCCAGATCATCACCGGCAACGTCGGATTCTGCGCCCAGATTTCTTTTGCCAGATCTGTTCCGGACATCTCCGGCATGGTCAGGTCACTGATCAGCAGGTCGAAATCATGCTCAGCCAGCAACAACTCGAGCGCCTGCAGAGGATTACGACAGACACTAACCTGATAACCCAGGTCCTGCAGCAGATCCTTGCCGGTATCGAGCACTCCAGGTTCGTCGTCGACCAGCAGCAGGCGCTCCTGTCCGCCGCAGACGTCAGCAGAGGCGGCAGTCGGCAGCTCTTCTGCCGGCGGCTCCTGGGGCAGATAGATGCGAAACCGGGTGCCCTCACCCTCACCACTCTCAAGGCAGATGGTGCCCTTGTGTGACTGCACGATGCCGTGCACCACCGCCAAACCCATCCCGGTCCCCTTGTCGGCCTTTTTAGTGGTGAAGAAGGGTTCGAAAATCCGGTCGTGAAGTTCAGGAGGAATGCCCGGACCATCATCCTCGATCTGCAGACAGACGTCGCTGCCCGGATCAAGAGTCAAAGTGCAGGACTGGCCACCGGCAACCTGTTGCTGACTGATTGAAACCCTTAAAGTACCGCCCTGTTCGGCCAACGCGTAACCGGCATTGCTGGCCAGATTCATCACCACCTGATGCAGTTGAGTCGCATCGCCCATAACCCAGAGATTCTCATCCAACGCAGTCTCAATCTGAACAGTCTCCGGAAGGGAAGCACGGATCAGGCTGAGCGCTTCTGAAACAACGGCAGACAGCTGGATTTTTTCCTGGGTTGCTTCGGTGTGGCGGCTGAAGATCAGAATCTGCGCAATCAGCGCCTTGGCTCGCTCACCGGCATGGACAATCTGCAGCAGACGACTCTGCAGCTTGGATTCAGGATCCACGCCGATCTGACAGAGCTGTGCGTAACCTAAAATCGCGGCAAGAATGTTGTTGAAATCGTGGGCAATCCCTCCTGCCAGAGTGCCGAGGGCTTCCATTTTCTGCGATTGCGTCAGTTGCTGCTCCAACTGTTGCCGCCGCTCAAACTCACTTTTTACCCGTTCGACCAGCCCATCGACAGCATCCGCCAGCAGGTCGATTTCATCCGGGTGCGCGGTCCGCTTCAACGCTGCAAGTGGCTGCAACTGTTCGACATGGGCAAGATCGATCTCACGGGTGTATTTTTCGACGGCCATCAGGCGTCGACCGGCGAGCAGATGGAACAACAGGAACATGATGGCGGCAAGACTGAAAATACCGAGACTGTTGACCAGAAAGATCAGCGGAAATTCCAGAATCAACAGCGTCAGATAATCCTGATAAGCGGCCTGCGCATACACCTGACCGATCGTCAGCTGCCCACTCATGCGCGGAAATGGATAGTTAACATTGGCGTGAAAATCAAGAAAAGTGGTCGCCGCCCTGGCACCCTGGCGAACACACTCTTTGCCTTCAGTGTCGCAGATTTCCATAAAAGTAAAAAGTTGACTGGTCTGACTGTCAGCAATGGTCTGCAGCATTTTCCAGTTGTAGTTCCAGAGCGACTCGCCGACCTCCAGCAAAGGACCGGCGATAAAACCTTTGAAGCTGTTACGAATCTGCTGTTTCTGCCAGTCCTGACGGCTGTGAATCTCGAACAGCGACACGACCAGGCTGATCAATAAACAGACCAGCAAAGTGCTCAACAGCAACTTTCGGGTCAGACTGACTGGCTTAATCGCTGCACTCAAAAATAAACTCCCGCAGATTTCCCGTTTGGATCAGTTGACGCAGTTCGATTACCTCTGCTGCTGCGTAGGCGACTGCCGGGCGCGCCCCCCAGACCGGCCCCGGCCAGGCCGGATCGCCGATACTGCGGGCGACATGATGCAGGTGCAGTTGACTGACGATGTTCCCCAACGCCGCAACATTCAGCTTATCGTAGCTGAAATTCTGCTCAATCCAGCGGGATAATTCCGCCGACTCGCGCCACAGCTGCTGCTGATCTTCAGTTGCCAGATGGTGGATCTCACGCGCGCCGCGCCGTCGCGGCACCAGAATAAACCAGGGGTAACTACGGTCGTTCATCAACAACAGGCGACAGAGCGGAAAGTCACCCAGCACAACAGTATCTCTCTGCAAGTGCGGATCAAGCTCGAACATCAAACACCTCTAACCAGTGAAAGACTGACATAATTTAATTCTGCTATCTGAGCAAGCCAGGCGAAAGCCTTGATCACGGCTGCCGGATCAACCAGCAGTTGTGAATCCGCGGGTTGCGTTCAAAGTCGAGCGGGATGGTTTTGCGGCTGATCTCTTCAATCTGCAGCTCCGGCAGACTGTCACTGTCGAGCCGAAAACTGCGCAGATTATTGGAGAAAATCAGCGTTCCACCTGGCGCCAGCAGCCTGACCGTTTTGCGCAGCAACGCCACATGATCGCGCTGCACATCAAAGTTGTCGCTCATCCCCTTTGAATTCGAGAAGGTCGGCGGATCGAGAAAAATCAGATCGTAACGAGCGGCCCGCTCAGTCTGCGCTTTCTCCAGCCAGCTCAGGCAGTCGACCTGAATCAGCTCCTGGTCCGCCGGATTGAAATGGTTCAAGGCAATATTCTTCTGCGCCCAGTCGAGGTAAGTGCGTGACATGTCGACCGTGGTGGTCGCTTTTGCCCCCCCCACCAGCGCATGCACCGTGACGCTGCCGGTGTAGGCGAACAGGTTGAGAAAGCGGGTCCCGGCCGCCATTTCCTGTACCAGCTGACGGGTGGAGCGGTGATCGAGAAACAGGCCGGTGTCGAGGTAGTCAGTCAGATTGACCAGAAATTTGCAGTTCCCCTCCTGCACTTCCTTGAGGATGCCGCGACGCGCCTGTTTTTCGTATTGATTGATCCCCTTCTGCTGCTGACGAACCTTCAGATGAACCTTGGCAGGAGAGATGTCCAGCACCTGCGGCAACGCATCCTGAACCTCCTGCAGCCGCTGGGCGGCCTTGTGCGCTTCGATCTCCTTCGGCGCCCGATACTCCTGCAGGTGCACCTCGTCACCGTAGATATCGACCGCAACGGCATATTCCGGCAGGTCGGCATCGTACAACCGGTAGCAATCGATGCCGTTCTGAACGGACCACTTTTTCAGCTTTTTCAGGTTTTTGCGCAGCCGGTTGGCGAACATCTCGGCGCCCGGTGACAGGGGCTTTTTCACCGCCCGGCCGGCTCCGGCTTCCAGCGATTGCCAACGGTTACTGTCGTTCAGCTCAAACTGCAGCAGTTGGCACTTCAGCGCGCCGTTATAGAGGGTGTTGATCTTGCCGGCACGCAGGCCGATCGAGCGCCCCAGTTGCGGATTCGAGGTGATCACCGCCGCGTTCCAGCCGTTGCACTGTGTAGACAGTTTTTCACCGAGCAGATTGTACAGCGGCGGCAGTTCACTCTCTTCACCGAGCCGTTCGCCGTACGGCGGGTTGGCGACCAGCAGGCCGCTTTTGGCCCCGGCCGGAGCGCTGAATTCGCGCAGTGTCCGCTTCTCGAAGTGGACAAACTTATCCAGCCCGGCATTCTGCGCATGCTGCCAGGCGGCCTTGACCGCCCGGCTGTCACCATCGTATCCGACAATCGGTGCCAGCTTTTGCGCCATGCCCAGTTGTTGCCGCTGCAAAGCCGCTGCGCGCAACTCCTCCCAGACTTCCGGATCAAACTGCAACCAGCCCTTAAAGCCATAATAGTCACGCAGCAGCCCGGGCGCGGTGTCGGTGGCGATCAGACCCGCTTCCAGCGGCAGGGTTCCGGAACCGCACATCGGGTCGACCAGCGCCCCGCCGGCGGCACAGATTTCCGGCCAGCCCGAGCGGATCAGGATCGCTGCGGCCAGGTTTTCCTTGAGCGGCGCGTGCACGCCGTCGATCCGGTATCCACGGCGATGCAGACTGTCGCCGGACAGGTCCAGGCTCAATGTCGCCTGATCCTTGTGCAGATGCAGATTGATGCGCAGGTCGGGCTGCTCAACCGCTATCGAAGGGCGATCATTGCAACGGCTGCGAAACTGGTCGACGATGGCATCCTTGATCCGCAACGCCCCATACTGGGAGTGATTGATCTTCGAATGTACGGTGGTGCAGTCGACTGCGAAGGTTTTGTCGAGGGCGAGGTGTTCGGCCCAATCGATCTGCTGCGCTTCGGCGTAGAGGATATCCGCATCAAGGGCCTTAAAGCTGGCCAGCGGCAGCAGCACCCGGCTGGCCAGGCGCGACCAGAGGCAGACCTGATAAGCGGTCTTCAGATCACCACTGAAGCGCGCACCGGCCCGCTCTTCTTTAACATCGCTGGCGCCCAGCGCAACCAGCTCTGCCACCAGCAGCGCTTCAAAACCAAGGGCGGCGGTGGCGAAAAATTGTAGCTCCTGCATGTGTCTTTCTACTTTCTAAAAAACGGTCGGGGTGAGTAAGGCCACACCCCGACAAGAAGATTGATTCTGGCCTGTTGTAAATTGAATAGCCATCAGACCTTTTTCAGCTCCAGCGCCAGTTCACCCAACTGCTCATTGGCCTGTTTCAGCGCCGCTTCACCGGCCAGCACCGAGACCGCGCTCTGCCCCTGCTGCAGGTACTGTTTCGCGACCCGCGTCAGTGCTGCCGCATCGACACTCAACAGCTGCTGACGCATCTGATTGCGCATTTTTAATGTCAGCCCCTGGCGCAGGTTGGCAAACTCCTGAGCTCCCACCCCGGCCGGCGAGAGAGGTTTATCCAGATCACTGAAAATTGTCAATATCGCTTCCTTCACCGACTCGGCAGAAAAATTACCGGCAACCGCCCAGTCAATTGCCTGCTGATACACATCCAGCGTCCGCAGGATGTGCGGATCGCGGTAAGAGAGCAGCGAAAACAGCCCCGCTTCGGCGCTGTAACTGGCCAGCCCACCATAAGCGCCACCTTTTTCACGGATCTCGCGATGGAGAAATTCAGACCGCAGCAGCTTCGACAGAACCGTCAGCGCCGCGCTGTCCGGATGACTGTATTGCACCGCGCGGAACACTCTGGTGACATAATTAACCGGAACCGACCAGACCCACCCCTGCCGTTTCGGCTGCGGGGTAAAAGAGTGTGCAGTCGTCTCCCCGGCTGATGGTGCGTCCGGTAACGCAGTGATCAATGCGCCGAGCGGTTGCTGGAAGGCCGCAAAGTTCTCTGCTTCCAGAGTCACGGCGACCTGTAATTGCGAGCGACAGAACAGTTGCTTGGCGATCTGCTGTAACAGCTCTGCGGTCTCCTGCAACTGCTCCGGAGCTTTTTCGGCCAGCTGCCTGATCAACGCCACCTGCGCCAGACCGGACCACTGTTCGCGACGCTGGGAGGCGGACGACAAACAGGCTGCGGCGGTACGGGCTGCATAAGTATGTCCCGATTGCGGTACCGAGTTTTCCAACGACACCTTGAGCTGATTCAGCACCGTATGAATCCGCGGCAGATCACTGAAATCCGGACTGAGCAGAAAGTCGCCCAGCAGATCGAACAGGGCGGTACTGTTACGCAGTAAGGCTTTGCCCTTCAGTTCGAAACTGGAGGTAAATTCATCCAGCTTTGCCGGATCATCCAGCAGCGAGGTGCGCGCCGAAATCCCACCGGTCAACGCCTCCATCTTCTGCGCCATCTCCAAATAATTACAGCCACCGGCACCAACCTGGGTCAGCAAACTACTGAAGATCGGCAGATGGGCCAGCTGCTCTTCGCTTAATCCTTCAAGGCCAAGGTTCAGAGTGACAACCCCGATACCGTTGGTCGGCTGCGCAAACCAAAAACTTTGTACCCCCTGCAGGTCTTTCTGTTGGACCGTGACCGGCCGCTCCTGCGGTTGAATATCGCTCAATTCAAGGGTTGGCAGGCAGGAGAGATCTTCGGTCTGCTCCTGTGCCTGCTTCAACGCTAACGCCTGCTCGACCAACCGCTGCTTTTCTGCGTCGCTGAGTTGCTGCTGAATCTTATCGAGTTCGGCGCGGACCTTCTGCTCCTGCTGCGGACCAAGCTCGGTGTCCGGCTGCAGCAGCAGGGTAATCCGGTGCGGATTTTCCAGCAGTCGCTTGCGGATCAGGTTTTCGAAGAAAGGCCCGGCGGCCAGTTCCTGCCGCAGCCGCTGCAGGTTTTCGGCAAAATTAAGCGCTGCCAGCGGATCACCGCCATGAATCCAGGGGCCGAACAGACGCATCAGCAGCAGCAACGAATAGGGATAGCTGTCGCCAGTGACTTCGCGGTTGGAAAATTCGAGACGATGGATGGCAGCCTCAATCCGCTCGGGTGAAAAGCCCTCGGTCGCGACCTTTTCCAGGGTTTCCAGCACCAGCGCTTCGATCGCCTCAAGCTGCTGCGGATCAGTTCCCTGCAGTCCGGCGGCAAAGTGGGTGGTGCGATAATCGTCATGATAACCGACGCCAGGGGCCAGATTATCCCCCAGCTTCGAATCGAGCAGCGCCTGATAGAGCGGCGCGGCCGGATTGCCCAGCAGCAGCGATGACAGCAACGACATCGCCAGCCGTTCGAAGCTGTCGTTGATGTCGCAGGTCAGCCAGGCCAGCTGCACCATGGAGCGCTTCTCCAGCGGTTCTCCGGCATCGAGCGGATAGCGCTCCGTCACCCGCTGCGGGGCGTTAAGCGGCTGCTCGGCCGGCACTTCGCTGTCGAGTTCCAGATGTTTGAACTGGCTGAGGACACGCTTCTCAACCACCGCCAGCAACTCCGGCAGATCCAGATTTCCCGAACTGAAAAACCAGGCATTGCTCGGATGATAGTAGCGCGCATGAAAATCGCGCAGCTGCTGCCAGGAGAGCGAGGGGATCGCGGCCGGTTCGCCGCCGGAATTGTGCCGATAGGTGGTGGTCGGGTAGATGTACCGCCCCATCCGCCGCGACAGCAGCGAGGAGGGGTCGGACATGGCGCCCTTCATTTCGTTATAAACCACCCCCTTGTACTCCAGCGGTGACTCGGGGTTCTCCATTTCGGCGAATTCGAGTCGATGCCCTTCCTGGCTGAAATTCTGCTCGGTCAACGATGGGAAAAATGCGGCATCCAGATAGATGTCGAGCAAATTACGAAAATCCTTGCGGTTCATGCTGGAGAAGGGATAAAGGGTCCAGTCGCTGGCCGTCATGGCGTTCATAAAACTATTCAGGCTGCGCTTGAGCATCGAAAAAAACGGATCGCGCACCGGAAAGTGCTTCGACCCGCAGAGCGCGGTATGCTCAAGGATGTGCGCCACCCCGGTCGAATCATCCGGCGGGGTGCGAAAGCCGACCGCAAACAGATGATTATCGTCATCCCGCTCAAGATGCATGAAGCGCGCGCCGGTGGCCTGATGCTGCAGGCGGATCATGGTGGCGTTGAGAATCGCCAAAGGATCTATTTTTTCCACAAGAAAACCGGACAGAACCTGTCCGGGCTTTAAATCTGAAATGGTCATGATGGCCCTTATTGAAGTGGTTTAAAAAGGATAATTTCAGTTATCTACTATCTTAGCCGATAGCTGTCGACTTGACCAGCGACAGATAGCAGCGCCCCCGCGATCAGGGCAGGGACTTTTCCCGTGGCTCCATCACGGCCTGATACAGCAGGCTCAGTGCGGCAAACAGGACTCCGGCCGCGGCTAAAACCGCAAGCGAAGTGCCGCCGAGCGGGACAATCCGGAAAACTTTTGCCAGCGGAGTGTACATGAGCAGCGCCTGCAACAACAGTGAAAGAAGGGCCGCCGCCCAGACCCAGCGATTGGCGAAAAACGGCACCCGGTAGCTGCTGCGGATGACAAAGGTCAGGATGACTTCGTAGAGCACGACAAAATTAAATACCAGCGTCTGCGCATGCAGCAGTTGTGCTGCGGAATCGCTTGCGCCACCGAAAAAGTAAAAGAGCGCCAGAGCGATCGCGCTGCCGACCGAGCCGAGCACCGCCAGCAGCAACAGTTTTGGCTGGGGCAGAATCCCTTCGTCGCGTGGCTTCGGCTTGCGCAGCATGATCGCTTTGCCATAGGGATCTACGCTGTAGGCCAGTGCCGGGGCGCCGTCGGTGACCATGTTGATCCAGAGCAGTAGGATGGCGGTTAACGGCAGGTTCAGGCCAAACAGCGCGGCGAAGAAGATAATCAGCACCTCGCCCAGGTTACCGGAGAGCAGCAGCATGATCGACTTCTGGATGTTGTCGTAGATGCCGCGTCCCTCTTCAATGGCATTGACGATGTGGGTGAAACTGTCATCGAGTAGCACGAAATCGGCCGCCTCTTTGGCGACTTCGGTGCCGCTGCCGACGGCAACGCCGATGTTGGCCTTCTTCAGTGCAGGGGCATCGTTGACACCATCGCCGGTCATGGCGACGGTCTTGCCCATCTGCTGCAGCGCATCAACGATCCGTTGTTTATGCTCCGGGGAGACCCGCGAGAAGATGTTCACCCCCTCAGCCAGTGCCGCCTGCAGCCCCTGCGCATCCAGACGCTGCAACTCTTCACCAGTCAGGCAGCCCCCTTCGATGCCGATTTCTGCGCCGATGGCCTTGGCGGTTGCCCCGAAATCGCCGGTAATCATGATGACCCGGATGCCAGCCTGTTTGGTTTTTCGTATCGATTCAACCACGTCTGGACGGGGCGGATCGATCATCGCCTGCAAGCCAAGAAAGATCATCCCCTGCTCGGCGAGCTCCGCGTCAGCCGCTTGGGCTTTTCGGGCAAAACCGAGCACGCGGAGCGCTTGATCCGCATAGCTGCTGTTTTGCGCCTCGATTCTGCTTCTCAGCTCAGCGTCCAGCGGCAACTCTTTATTGCCGACCAGCACCTTAGTGCAACAGCCGAGGACTTTATCCAGCGCCCCCTTGCTGTAAAGCACCGCCCCCTCCCCTGCGCCGACGACGACACTCATCAGCTTGCGCTGCGAATCGAACGGCAGCTCAGTGGCACGCTGGCGCGAATCAGCAATGCCCGCCTTGGCGGCACTGACCAGCAAAGCAGCTTCGGTCGGGTCACCGATCACCTTCCAACCATCGGCCTCCTGATTCAATGAAGCGTTGTTGCAGAGCAAACCGCAGGTCAACAGCTCGGCATCGACAGAACCGTAAAGCTCACCGCCAGGGTCGTATCCGACCCCCCCAAGACGGACTTCAGACTCCAGTGTCCAGGCATAACGTACGGTCATCTGGTTTCCCGTCAGCGTGCCGGTCTTGTCGGTGCAGATAACGTCACAACTACCAAGGGTTTCCACCGATGACAGGTTGCGCACCAGCGCCTTTTTTGCCAGCAGACGTTTAACGCCGATACTCAAAGCGATGGTCACCACCGCCGGCAGCGCCGTCGGCACAGCAGCCACCGCCAGGCTGATGGCGATAAAAGCCAGCGCCAGAAAAGACTGACCGGAGAGGGTTCCAGCGAAATAATCCTTGGTAAAAAACAGCGCGAAAACAATCAGACAGATGCAGATAATCGCGTAACTGAGCCGCCGACCGAACTGATCGAGGCGACGCTGTAAAGGCGTCAGTTCAGTCTCCGCCTCTTTCACCAAGGTAGTGATCCTGCCGAGCTCAGTCGCCATCCCGGTGGCAACAACCAGCGCGCTGGCATTGCCGGTGACCAGCGTGGTCGGCGAAAACAACATATTGTGCCGATCGCCCAACGGAACCTGTGTCGCGATCGGATCAGGGCTTTTTTCAACCGGCAGGCTCTCGCCCGTCAGCGCCGACTCTTCGGCTTTCAGCTGCACCGCGCTGATGATACGCGCGTCGGCGGGAACCCGATCCCCCGCCTCCAGACTGATAACATCCCCCGGCACCAGGTCTCTGGCATCGATCACCTGGCGTTTACCGTCGCGTACCACCCGAGCCTGCAGGGTACTGATCCGCTTCAGTGCTTCGAGCGATTTATGCGCGCCGTATTCCTGATAGAAACCGATAATGGCATTGGTCAGCAGAATCAGCAGAATAATCAGCGAATCGACATATTCACCAATGAGCAGGGAGAACAGGACCGCGAAGAGCAGAATGTAGATGATGAAACTTTTGAACTGATCGATAAAAATCAGCAGTGGGTTGATCCGGGTTCGGGTCTGCAGTTCGTTGAACCCGTGGATTTCCAGTCGTTTGGCGGCTTCGGCAGTCGTCAGTCCGGAGGGCTGCGCATCAAATTGTTGATAAACTGCCTCAAGCGTCGCTTGATAGAGCTCCATCCGCCTCCCTTTCGCACCATCGGCCGAGACACAGGTCGTATCCAGCATGAATCCGCTGTTGGAATTTTATCAGACCTCAGAAAATTTACTGCCGGTAAAAACCACCAAACGAATGTAACTGCCGGTGCCATAAACAAAAACTTACGACGAATAAAACAACATTCCCGCTTGCTTTTTAAAAACCGGGCATGTTAAGGTTCCGTCACTTAAGAAGTTTGTGTAGGTTTATTGCCGCTCGTCACGCTGACAAGGTGTCAGCATGATTCAAAACACGCAGACCCAATAGGGCTGGGTGTTTTTTGTTTTGAGTGGTCGAAGTCTGCGCAACAAAAAAGTTCCCACAGGGGAACATGGAGAGAAAAAATGGCAGAAGGTACAGTAAAGTGGTTTAACGATTCTAAGGGTTTTGGTTTTATCGAGCAGGACAATGGACCGGACGTTTTCGTTCATTTTTCCGAAATCCAGGGCGATGGTTTTAAATCACTCGCCGAAGGTGACCGTGTCAGCTTTGAAGTCACCCAGGGCCAAAAAGGCCCTCAGTCGGCAAATGTACGCAAAGTCTAAATAGAATTTGCATATGTTCGCAAAAGAGCCCTGCGGTTGACGCAGGGCTCTTTTTTCTGCTAATCATTCACTGCGAACCACAATAGCTCCTTACCTGAACCTCTTCCAAAAAGGATAGCCAGATGGGCAGAAAACCGAACTACGACTTTGAGAAGCGCCAGAAGGAAATCGCTAAAAAAGCCAAAAAAGAAGAAAAAGCCAAACGCAAACAGGAAGAAAAAGAGCAGCCCGCCCAAGAAGAAGAATAGCCTGCCTCTGCGCTACGAGATTTCGGCATCCAACGTCGTTATCAGCTCTGCGGCCAGCAGTCCCTCTGCACAACGCACCCCCAAGGTACTGTCCCTGCGTCGATACAGATCGAACCGCGGCGTCCGCTGTCCATCCTCCCCCTTGACACTCTTACTGGCAACCACCCCGAACTCGGCCAGTTGCGGCTGAGCACAGGAGTTGAAACAGCCGGAAATGGCCAGACTTCGGCCGTGCAGCCGCTCGGCAAAACGCTGCTCCAGAGTCACGGCCAACTCGCGGGTCGCAGCCAGCCCCATACGACAATCATGATTTCCCGGACAAACCCGCAACTGACAGCCAGGTTGATCAAAGGGACCGAACCCCTGCTCGCTCAGCGCAGTGATTAGCTGCTGCCGCTGTGGCAGATCGGCCGGCAACAACGCCAGGTTCTGGTCGGCGGTCACCAGCAGATAGTCGATCCCGACTGCTTGGGCAACTGCGGCGAGTTTGCCGAGTGCGGCAGCGGATAGCTCGCCGGCAAAGACCGGCACAACCAGCTGAAGCGTAGCAGCGTCACCCGAGACCGGCAGCAGCGCTTTGGAAAAACCATCACGGCCGGGCGCCGCGACCGGCGTTTTCAACTCAGCGGCCAGCAGGCGACGGAACGCGTCTTCCCCCTGGCTGCCGATTAAACTTTTCAAGCGCTTCGGCGGCAGCACGTTGGCGCGATAAACCCGCACGATCGCCTCGGCCAACGGCAACAGTTCTACCTCGGCAACCCGTTGCCGGTAAAGAATCGCCGCCTGAGGTGCCCGCCCCAGACCGCCACCGACCCAGACATCATAAAACACCTGCCCGTCCTGTTGATCGACATAAACGAACGCCAGGTCCTGAATCAGATGACGACTGCCGGTGTAATCAGCCTCGACGGCTATCTTGAACTTTTTCGGCAGGCCCTCATAATACGGATTGCCACTGAAATACAGCAGCAGCTTACGCCCCAGAACCTGCGTGAACTGAAATCCGCGCCCGAACCCGGTGCTGGTAGAAATCCCCCGGACCGCACCGCCACAGGCACCGCGGGAGAACAGTCCAACCGCCGCCAACCCGCGTTGAACCGCCGGGATCTGCTGATATTCCAGATCGTGAAACTCAACACTTCCACGGGTGCTCAAATGAAAGGTTCCGCAGCCGTACTGTTGCCCCAACCTGGCCAACTGCGCCGCCTGCAGGGTCGACAGCAGCCCGCAGGCCAGCTTGACCCGCAGCATCAACTGCCCGGCATCGTTCTGTCGATAGATCCCCTCAATGCGCAAGCCCTGATAATCGATATCCATAAAACGATTTTCTCCTCTGCCAAAAACCACGGTATTTAACAACGACAACATAGAAACATTTTCACACCTGACAAGTCAACATTTTTATACTACTCAGTCAAGTGCCTCAACTGTCCGTTTTTATGCTAAATAATCACATTTATCAGTAACTCACAGTTGTTCACTTTAATTTTTTGTTGACTATTTTGATCAATTTAAATAGGCTGTGCAAAATTTATTTTACGGCAACCTACTCTCGTCACGGTAAGAACATGGACTCGACCAAACGCAGCCTGGCCAAAGCGCTCTCCTGGCGCTTGCTGGCAACCCTGATCACCACTGCAATCGTCTATGCCCTGACCGGCAAAGGTGAATTCGCTGCCACCATAGGGATTGCCGACACCGTGTTTAAGTTCTTCATCTATTTTGGCCACGAACGGCTCTGGAACCGGATCCCTTACGGACGTAAAAAACAGGAACCGGAATACTACATCTAGGAGAAGCGCGATGAACCAGGCACTCGATACAATGCCACAGCTTAAGCGCCTGAACGGCGCGACCGTGCCACACGACATTCTGCGCAAGGGGCTGGCCTGCATTGAAGGTGCGGTCGCGCTAGCCAGTTCCTTCAGCATTGAAGATATTGTCCTGATCGACCTGCTGCAGCAAACCGAGAGAAAGGTTCAGGTTTTTGCCATTGATACCGGCCGATTGCCAGAAGAGACGCTGGAGATCGCCGAAACCATACGCCTGCGCTATCAACTGGAGATCGACTGGTATTTTCCCGAGCGGGATGCGGTTGAACAACTGGAACGTGAAAAAGGGCTGTTCTCGTTTCGCGAATCACTGAAGAATCGCCAGCACTGTTGCCACATCCGTAAAGTTGAGCCCCTGCAACGCGCCCTCTGCGGGCTCTCCGGCTGGATCACCGGCCAGCGTCGAGAACAGGGAACCGGCCGCGGCCTGCTGCAGCCGATTGAGATCGATCAGACCAACGGCGGCATCGTCAAACTGAACCCGCTCTGCTACTGGAGCGAAGCGCAGCTGACCGCTTACGTCAAGCAGCAGCGACTGCCGATCAACCGCCTGCATCAGCAGGGCTACCCCTCGATCGGCTGCGCCCCCTGCAGCCGCGCCGTGCAACCAGGCGAAGATCCCCGCGCCGGACGCTGGTGGTGGGAAAATCCCGAACATAAAGAATGCGGACTACACAAAAGGACAACGCCATGAGCACCCATCTGACCCATCTGCGCCAACTGGAAGCGGAGAGTATCCATATCCTGCGCGAAGTGGTTGCCGAGTTTGAAAACCCGGTGATGCTCTATTCGGTCGGCAAAGACTCCGCGGTGATGCTGCATCTGGCCCGCAAAGCCTTTTACCCGGCCAAACCGCCCTTCCCGCTGCTGCACGTCGATACCACCTGGAAGTTTTGCGAAATGATCGCGTTTCGCGACCGGATAGCGCAGCAATACGGTTTCGAGCTGCTGGTCCACATCAATGAAGAGGGTGTCAGACAGGGGATCGGGCCGTTCAGCCACGGTAGCGCGGTGCATACCGATGTGATGAAGACCGAGGGGCTGAAGCAGGCGCTGGACAAGTACAAATTCGACGCTGCCTTCGGTGGAGCCCGCCGCGACGAGGAGAAGTCGCGCGCCAAGGAGCGGATCTTCTCGTTCCGCAGCGCCAGCCATCGCTGGGAGCCGAAGCAGCAACGCCCTGAGCTCTGGAACATCTATAACGCCAAGGTGCGCAAGGGGGAGAGCATCCGCGCCTTTCCGCTGTCGAACTGGACCGAACTGGACATCTGGCAATACATCTACCTGGAAGAGATTCCGATTGTGCCGCTCTATTTTTCCAAACAGCGACCAGTGGTCGAGCGGGACGGCATGCTGATCATGGCGGATGACGAGCGCCTGCAGCTGCAGCCGGGCGAACAGTTGCAATACAAATCGGTGCGATTTCGCACCCTCGGCTGCTACCCACTGACCGGCGCTGTCGAGTCGACCGCTGCGACCCTGCCGGAGATTATTCAGGAGATGCTGCTGACCCGCACTTCTGAACGACAGGGGCGCGCCATCGACCATGACTCAAGCGGTTCGATGGAGAAGAAAAAACAGGAGGGCTATTTCTGATGGCACACCAGTCGGATTTGATTGCAGAGGATATTCACGCCTACCTGAAACAGCAGGAGGAAAAATCGCTGCTGCGCTTTATCACCTGCGGCAGCGTTGACGACGGCAAAAGCACCCTGATCGGCCGGCTGCTCTGGGACTCGAAGATGATCTTCGAAGATCAACTGGCGACGCTGGAAAACGACAGCAAGCGGGTTGGCACCCAAGGGGAGAAAATCGATTACGCGCTGTTGCTCGACGGCCTGCAGGCCGAGCGGGAACAGGGGATCACCATCGATGTCGCCTACCGGTTTTTTTCGACCGACAAGCGCAAGTTTATTGTCGCTGACACCCCGGGGCATGAACAGTACACCCGCAACATGGTCACCGGCGCCTCCAGCGCGCAGGTGGCGATCATCCTCATCGACGCCCGCAAAGGGGTGTTGACCCAATCGCGGCGCCACAGCTACCTGACCTCGCTGGTCGGTATCCGCCATATCGTGCTGGCCATCAATAAAATGGATCTGGTCGATTACAGCCAGCAGCGCTTTGAGTCGATTCGTGATGAGTATGACGAGTTCGCGGAAGAGCTTGGGTTTGCCTCGATCACAGCGATCCCGCTGTCAGCCCTTGAAGGGGACAACATCCTGCAGCCGAGCATCAACACCCCCTGGTATCAGGGGCCGACACTGATGAAGTATCTGGAGACGGTTAAAATCACCGACAACTCCGGCGAGCAACCGTTTCGGATGCGGGTCCAGTGGGTCAACCGCCCCAACCTTGATTTTCGTGGCTTCTGCGGCACCATCGCCAGCGGCTGCATCCGCCCCGGCGATGAAGTCCGCGTCAGCGCTTCGGGAAAAACCAGCAAGGTCGCGCGTATCGTCACCATGGACGGCGACCTGCCGGAGGCGATCTCCGGTCAAGCAGTGACCCTGACCCTGACCGATGAAATCGACATCAGCCGCGGCGATCTGCTGGCTACGCCTGAGTCGGCCCCACATCAGGTCGATCAGTTCTCAGCCAAGCTGGTCTGGCTGCACGAAGACGCCCTGCTCCCCGGCCGCAGCTACCTGCTGAAAGCTGGATCCGCGACAGCTCCGGCGCAGATCAGTGAGCTGAAATACAAAGTCAACGTCAACAATCTGCAGCATGAGTCGTGCAAAACCCTGCAGCTGAACGAAGTCGGCTTCTGCAACATCAGCGTCAACAGCGAGCTCGGTTTCGACAGCTACCGACAGAACTCCGGTACCGGCAGCTTCATCCTTATCGATCGCCTCAGCCACGCCACTGTTGCTGCCGGCATGATTGAAATGCCGCTGCAGCGAGCCACAGATAGCCACTGGCAATCCCTCGCGATCGACAAGCAGGCCCACGCGTCGCTGAAGCGTCAGGTGCCGAAACTGCTCTGGCTGACCGGCCTGCCCGGCGCCGGCAAGTCGACGGTCGCCAACCTGGTGGAGAAGAAACTGCACTCCCTCGGCAAACATACCTACATCCTCGACGGCGACAACCTGCGCCACGGCCTGAATCGCGACCTGGGCTACGAAGATGGCGATCAGGTGGAACACATCCGCCGGATTGCCGAGGTCGCAAATATCCTGATTGAAGCGGGGATCATTGTCATTGCTCCGGTCGTTTCGCCATTTCGCAATGAACGACGGGCCGCCCGGGAAATTTTCGCCGAAGGCGAATTTATCGAAATCCATATCGACACGCCGCTGGACATCTGCGAACAGCGCGACACCACCGGCGCCTATCAGAAGGTTCGTTCGGGGGTCTTAAGCCACATTGCCGGGATCGACGCGACCTATGAAGCGCCAGAGAATGCTGAGTATCGATTTGATGGTGGCAAGACGCCGGCAGAAGAAATCGCCGTTGCGATCGTGAACGAACTTTTTGCCAGCAGCCCGGCAATCGAATGGGAAATATAACTAATTGTTTTTTTCTGACAAAAAAGATTGATTTTCTGTTTTTGCCATGGTACCTATCTCGTCCGTCGGAGCGTAGCGCAGCCTGGTAGCGCGCCTGGTTTGGGACCAGGATGTCGGAGGTTCGAATCCTCTCGCTCCGACCATAAATTAAAAAAGACCTCAAAGCGTTTCGCCTTGAGGTCTTTTTCTTTTTTCGTGAGTCAAGCTGAAGAGTGCGGCAGTCTATTGCAGTCGCATACCGGCAACCTTCTCTTCCATCAGAGCAAAGAGTCCGTCGTAACCATTCTTGCGAATGATCTCACCATAACTAGATCGGTAGTTGCGGATCAGGCTGACCCCTTCGATCACCACATCAAAAACCTGCCAGGAATCGTTTTCGTAAATCATTTTGTACTGCACCGGAATTTCCAGGTCGGCGGAAACAAACTTGGTGTCGATGATCGCCTTGTTGTCCTTGACCCGCTGCTGAAGGTACTGCACGCTGCCGCCGGAATAATCATTGATCCGGTTAAGGTAGGTTCCTTCCAGAACTTGGACGAAAAGGTCCGAGAAGTATTGTCGCTGCGCAGGCGTGGCATCGTTCCAGTAATCACCAAGGGTCCGTTGTGCCATCGAGGCCATGTTCAGGTACTGCTGAATACGGCCACTGACCTGAGCCCTCTTAGCCTCAACACTCAAGTCCTTCTGCTGCAGTACTTCGAGAACCGAATTGATCATCTTCTCAACCTGCGCCTGTGGTTGCGGGATCGCCAAGGCGGGCATCAGCAATGAGAAAACCAGCAAACTGCTTAACAGGATCTGTTTCATAAATTAATTCCCCAGCCAGTTGAATGGATTGAGCATGTCTCCATCCAGTATGTTTTTATTTACAATATCGGTCTCAAGATTATACGGCCGCATGCTGATCTGTGCCAAGCGGCGCTGCGCGTACGCGGCACGAATAAACAGGTAAGGGTCGATAGAATCTCGGATGATCCCCTCATAGGTGTCACGATCCTGAGCGAGGCGATTGGTCATTTCAAAGCCGCGCACCGATAGATATTCATGTGACTTCAGCCCCGTCTGTCGCAACGGGTCGAAAAATCCGTCGACCAGCATCCCCCCAGTGTCACGCAGACTGGAAGGTCCAATAATCGGCAGCACCAGATAAAAGCCATGACCAGCACCATAAAAACCCAACGTCTGACCAAAATCTTCGTCTTTTTTCCTGAAGCCAACCAGGGCTTCGGCTGGATCGAAAAGCCCACCGAGCCCAACGGTAGAATTGACCAGAAACCGGTAGAGTTCGGTCCCGACGTCGTAAAACTTCAACTGTAGCAGCGCGTTCACCGCCCGGGCCGGAGTGGTCAGGTTGGAAAAGAAATTTTCCACCGAAGCCCGCGCCGGGCGTGGAGTGACATACCTGTACCCCTTGGCGACGGGTTTAAAAAGGTAAAAGTAAAGCTTGTCGTTAACCCAGAAGGTTCCACGATTCAGCCCCTCCAGAGGATCAGCAATCAGAATCTTTTCGCTGCCGTTCTCATCACCGAAATCCTCGTCGAACAGATCGCTATCCTGAGTTTCAAGTAAGGAGTGCGGTGTCGCAGAGCTGGAAGGTTCAGCCGCAGCTAAAGGCGCCGCCAGAAATACAGCAAAACAGACCAATAATAACAAGTGACGAGAAATCATCGACTATCCTTTAAGGCTTTTTTCTGCCACTAAAAGGAAGGGGGACCTTGGACAGTTGGCTACTTTCAACTGTAACGTCTGAAAGCTCAGATTACAGAGGCCGGCAAAAAACCTGTCGACCATCTCCCCCTCTTCACACCCGCCGGGGTGCCCAGGATAGACGACAACCGCTAACCTGCCCCCCGGGGCCAACAACTCACATGAATGCTGCAACGCCTTTGCTGTCGACTCTGGCCGCGTCACCAAGCCTGGATTGCCGCCGGGCAGGAAACCAAGATTGGCGATGATCCCCTGTGGCGCCGCCGGCAGAAAGTCTTTCAGCGTTTCATGGCTGGCTTCAACCAGGTCAACCCCTGGCGACAAAACCAGCGGGGCCTGTGCCGCCTGCGACATCCGCACCTGCGCCCCGGCTTCATATAAACGTTGCCGGGTGTTTTGTAGCGCCTTTGACTGAATATCGAAAGCAACAACCTGCCCGGCAGAGCCGACCAGTTGATACAGCATGAGCGTATCATAACCATTACCGGCGGTCAGGTCGACAACTAATTGACCTTTACTAATCTTCTCCGCCAACAGGTCGTGTCCCCAGCTCACCACCCGCGTCAACGCTTTGCTCACGCGTTAGTAACCCGCAACTTCGCCTCAATCAACTGGCGATGCGACAAACCGATCAAGGTACCAAGTTGACGCATCAGAGCATCTTCGTAGCAATCGAGGCGACCATCGGCGTAAACCAGCTGCCAGATCGCTTCGATAATCCGCTCCTTCTCCGGCTGGGAAAAGGCGGCGTTGATCTCGCGGGTATACTGGTGCAGACCGCTGCTGTCGTTGCGATGCTGATCGGCCAGTTCAAGCAGCTCCTGCTGCAGTTCGGGCGCAACCGCAAAACGTTCCGACAACAGGGTGCCGATCAGCTCCTCTTCAGCCGGATGTAGAACTCCATCGGCGTAAGCAACCTCCAGTAGCAGCACAGCCGCTGCCAGCGGAATGCGTTGAGATTCATCCTCAGACTGGTCGGCAGGAGCAGAAAAGACCTGCAGCAAACGCTTTAACATCAAACCTTCCTTTCGTTGGTTTCAGTCTAAATTTTCAAGAGGGTACGCTGACTCAGAGGTGCAGCGTATCGCCAACCTTACGTACATCCTGTCAGTGTAACTAGCCAAAGTACCTCACCAGTGCCACACCAAGCAGCGCGGCAAACAGGCAGAGCAGCAGGCTGAGCAGGACATTTGCGCCGGCCTGCCAGAGACTTCCATCCTCGATAAGACGGATCGTTTCATAAGAAAAGGTGGAAAAGGTCGTAAAGCCGCCAAGCAAACCGACCGACAGTCCCAAGCGAAGTTCCGGCGGCAAGGCTGAACCGCGCAACCCGAAAGCCATCAGAACTCCTAACAAAAAGGAGCCGACGACATTGACCAACAGGGTGCCATAAGGTAATTCGCGGCCGAAAAAATGGTAAGTCCAGCCGGAGATCAAAAATCGCGCGATACAACCAAGGCCACCGAAGATACCGATATAAAACAACTGCATGTAAAATCCATTCAAGAGCTGAGAATCATAAACAAATCATTATCCTGAAGCTGAGCCTCCCCTGTCAATCCGCAAAACGGAAAAAGTGTCACAACGAACATCCAGTCTAGCGGTGAAGAAGATTGACAAAAGCACTAAGATTCCGTAGCTTCTTGTCATCTAAATGGCCGACAAAGGATAAATTAATGACAAAAATGCGACTTATTCCCCTGCTGTTGCTCCTTCTTTTAACCGCCTGCAGCTCACAGAAAGTAGTACCTAAACACTCTGCGGAGCAGTTTTTCCAGGATGGGGAGCGCTTCTACGAAAGCAAACTCTACAATGACGCCATAGCGTCTTGGGAAAAAGTTCGTGACAGTTATTACTCCCCTGAGCTCAACATGCTCGCCGAACTGAAGATCGCCGAGGCCTACTACCGCTCCGAACGCTATGCCGAAGCGGCGACGGCCTTCGCCGACTTTTTGCGCCAGCACCCTAACGATGACCGCAGCGCTCTGGTCCTGTACCGGTTGGGCATGAGCCATTTCCAACAGATGCTGACAGCCGACCGCGACCAGACCAGCACCGAAAACGCCATGAAGACCTTTCAGGAGCTTCTCACACGCTATCCCGAAAACGAGAATGCCGAAGAAGTAGGATACCTGATTCAGCGCTGCCAGAACCGACTTGCCGAACATGAGGTCTACGTTGGCCGCTTTTACCTGAACACTAAAAAATACCCGGCCGCAATCAACAGACTTGAGCGGGGGCTGGCGAACTATCCGAACTATTACTACCGGGACGAAGCCTACTTCTATCTCGGCCAGGCCTACCTGAAAAGTGGCGATAAAGAGCGCGCGAAAGATTCATTCAACAAGCTCTTCGAACAATTTCCAGGCAGCGAATATTTGATCGATGCGCAAAAAATACTCGCCGAAGACTATTGAACCAACCGCTCAGCGACAAAACAGCCGGGAGATGACAACATCCACCGGCTGTTTTTTTACCACCAAGAGCACTAAAAAATTCTGATTACCAGAAATGATAATTACATCTCGATTGTCGATCTTTTCCCTTGACTGGATTGTATACAGTATTATATAAGAAACGCTGTTCTTTTAATGCGATTACCCAGCCTGACTCTGGGATCCAACCAGCACCCACCCAACGACCCGAGTCAGAGTTTTCACCTTAGTATTTCAATTATTTACAAGCTAGCTCAAGAACATAAATACGCTGTCACAACAGCACTATTAGGCAGGTGCCGATGGCACCATTGATCCATTCACAGGAGGAGAGAGAATGTCCCATATCTACGGAACCCTAGAAGATCGCGTTCGTTGCAAACCACTACTGATTAAGACCAAGACGGCAGAACAGTGCATCGATTTTTTCAAGTCTGGTATGAATCTCGGATGGTCAGGCTTCACCCCGGCCGGCTACCCAAAAGCGGTGCCGATTGCACTGGCTGACCATGTCGAGCGGAACAATCTGCAGGGCAAGCTGAAATTCAACCTGTTCATCGGCGCTTCCGTTGGAGCAGAAACTGAAGACCGCTGGGCCACTCTCGACATGATCGATCGTCGCTGGCCGTACCAGACCGGCAAGAACATCGCCAAAGGGATCAACGAAGGCCGCATCCGCATGGGCGACAAGCACCTTTCGCTGTTCGCTCAAGATCTCGGCTACGGTTTCTACACCGAAAACGGCCGGATCGACCTGGCGATTATCGAGGTTTCGGCGATCACCGAAACTGGCGAACTGGTGCCGACCTCCTCCTGCGGCGTTATCCCCGAACTGCTGCAGGTCGCCGATAAAATCATCCTCGAAGTCAACACCGGGCAACCCTCCTTTGAAGGCATGCATGACCTGGTGACCTGTCTTAACCCGCCGAATCGTCAAGTTCTCCCGATCACTCACGCTGGTGAGCGGATCGGCAGCACTTCGATTCCATGCAACCCGGACAAAATTCTCGCTATCGTTGAGTCGAAGTACCGCGACAAAGGTCGCGCCTTCACCGACATGGACGCCACCTCCGAAGCGATCGCTGCCCACATCATGGACTTCTTCTCCAATGAAGTGAAGCAGGGTCGCCTGCCGAAGAACCTGCTGCCGCTGCAGTCGGGTGTCGGTTCCATCGCCAACGCCGTCGTCGGTGGCCTGGCCAAGGGTCCTTTTAAGAACCTGACCGTCTACACCGAGGTTCTGCAGGACACCATGCTCGACCTGTTCGATTCCGGCAAACTCGACGCCGCATCCTCCTGCTCCCTGTCCCTCTCCGAGTCCCCGGGTTTCCCGCGTTTCTTCGAGAACTGGGACAAGTACGCAGACAAGATCACCCTGCGCCCGCTGGCAATCTCCAACGCTCCTGAGCCGATCCGTCGTCTCGGTTGTATCGCCATGAACACCCCGGTCGAGTTCGACATGTACGCACACGCCAACTCGACCCTGGTCGGTGGTACCCGCATGATCAACGGTCTTGGCGGTTCGGGTGACTTCCTGCGTAACGGCTTCCTGAAGATCATGCACAGCCCGTCGGCACGTCCTTCGAAGACCGACCCGACCGGTATTACCTGCGTTGTTCCGAAAGCACCGCATATCGACCACACCGAGCACGACCTCGACGTCCTGGTCACTGAGCAGGGTCTTGCTGACCTGCGCGGCCTGGCACCGAAAGATCGCGCTCAGGTCATCATCGACAAGTGTGCTCACCCGGACTACAAACCAATCCTGCAAGAGTACTTCGATATGGCGAAAGAGCAGTGCCTAGCCAAAGGGGTGGGTCACGAGCCGCAGCTGTTCGACCGTTGCTTCAAGATGCAGCAGAATCTGGCTGAAAACGGTACCATGAAGATCAAGAACTGGGACATCAAAATCGACCTCTGCGAGTAGTCGACAAGGTTAACAGTTGCAACAAAATGGCCCCACCGGTTAATCCGGTGGGGCCTACTTTTTTTCAGGAGACCGCAAGACTGCAGCCAGATCAAATCCCGCTACATCAATCCTGCAGCCGCTGCAACCGCTCCAGACGATCTAGAGAAAACTGCCGGTGTTCGGTACTCAAACCGGCCTTCTCAAGTGCTTGCCGGTAAGCGCTGCTGGCCAGCTTAGTTTCATTCAATTGCTCATAGGTAATCGCCAGCAGCAGCCACCACTCTGCCTGCGACGGCCGCACCTGTAGCAGCTCACGATAGCGGGTGGCGGCATTGACAAACAGCCCGCTCTCCTGCTCCAGCGCTGCCAGCAGCGCATGGTAGTCAGGCTGCTCAGTCAGGGCAGGAATCGGCTTTGCCAGCATCAGCTCAAGGGCTTCAGCAAGCTGATTGCGATCAAACAGCATTCGTCCGTAGCGGGTTCGCAGTGCCGGATCCCGGGGTGCCAAAGTCAGTCCGGCGAGCAACAGGTTCTCCGCTTTCTCCTGCTGTCGGTCCTTGATGAGCAGATCGACCAGTTGCTGCCGCAACTCGACATTTCCAGGCGTCAATTCAAGCGCCTTGGCAAACTGGGTTTTCGCCGCCCCGGCATTCCCCTGCTCCAGATAGCGCACTGCTTTGCGCGTCAGAATCTCAGCCTGCTCCTTGGCATCTGCCCCGCTACTGACGGACTGGCCTTGGCCGGCGCCAGCCGTGAGCACCTGCGCGCCACGGTCAACACTGAGATCAACCAGCAGCCGCTCGCCGTTATTAGCGTCAGCAGGCAACGCGTAAGCCTGCACCTTAACCGGTCGGGTGACTCCAAGTTTCAATTGCAGATGCGGCTTGACCGGAACAAGTTCGAGGTGACTTAACAGCGGCCCGCGAAAGGGAGGAATTTCCAGCCGCCCCCCCTTGTCAGTATCGGGAAAATGAACCGTTAAGGTGCCCGGGTCCTGCTTGTCAGAACTGACGCGGTAAGCAGGCAGCTTGGCAAATTCGAACATCAGACGGACGGAATCGACCCCCTCCACTACGCCTAAATCATTCAGCGAGACATTCTTACTCCCACCCTTAACATTAAGGTCGATTCCAGACGCGGGTGCGGCTGATACCTTGGGTTCGCCTTTAGCGCTGGCAACGATTCCGGGTCGTTTTTTGGTCTCCACCTTCGGCTGCGGGGAAATTCTCTCCACGATGACAGGAGCATCCTTTTTTACAACTTTCTCTGTTGCGGGTTGGCGAGACGCGACGACCGGCTTTGCTGCTGCGGTGACAGGTGGTGGCGACAACGCCACAGTTTTTTTCGGCGGGGAAGAAACAAGCGGCAGCGTGACGGGCTCAACACCTTTAGTCGTAACAACAGGGTCTGCCGGGCGAACTTTGACTGAAGTTGCTGCTGGCGGAGAATCCGGAACCAGTTTCAGACCGAACCAGACCAGTCCGCCAAGGGCGACACCGAACAAAGCCACCCAAAGCCAGCGCATGCCGGCACTGCTGACGAGGGGCGAAGATGTGACCGGTTTTGCACTAAGCTGCGGCGCTTCAGTCTTGCGACGCTCCTCAAGATCACGCAGCATCTGATTGATCAGGCTCATGATAAAAACCTCAACAGCAGCAGCGTCATAGCGGCCAGCAGCACCACCGCCCCGATCTCAAAAACAAAATCAGCAGAACCAGTCCAAGCCAAAGATTCTGTCACTTTGGTGTCAGTAATTGCTGCCTGCATAACCCGCTGGTCAACTCTGCTGAGCCCTTTTCCGTAAGCGGCCAGCAGCGCCTTGTGGGCCAGCAGATTGATCAGGCGCGGCACTCCGCTGCTGGCCTTGTACAGCAGCTTGACGGCCGCCGCATCGAACAGCGCCCCCCCCTGATAACCGGCCACTTTCAGGCGGTGCTCCAGATAAGCCGCCAGTTCATCCTGACTCAGGGTTGAAAGCTGGTAGGAAAAACTGATCCGCTGCAGCAACTGGCGCAAATCCGGCTGAGCCAGACGCTGGTCGAACTCCGGCTGGGCAAAAAAGAACACGTGCAGCAGCTTCTCTTTTGCCGTTTCCAGATTGCTCAGCAACCGTAACGCTTCGAGTGTTTCATGAGGCATCGCCTGCGCTTCGTCGATCATGACGACCAGCGGCCGGTTTTCATCCCGCAGCCGGATCAACTCCTGCAGGATCCTCTGATACAACTGCTGGACGCTGGCCTGCTCGGTTGCACTCAATTCCAACTCGCTGGCAATCGCCTGGTAAAGTTCCAGCGGGCTGAACAGCGGATTCGGCAGATAGACCGTCGCGCAATCCTTGCTCAACACCTTCAGCAACTGCCGACAGAGCAGCGTCTTGCCGGTGCCGACTTCGCCGGTGACACGGACAAACCCTTCGCCATTGCGCAGAGCGACCAGCAACACGTTGATGGCTTCCTGATGCCCCCCGTGGCGATAAAAAAAGTCGGTGTCTGGGGTCAGCGAAAAAGGCTTTTCCTTAAAACCAAAGAACTGCTCGTACATGCGGGCGCCACCATCCTTATAAACAACAAGTATCTTTGGACGCGAAAATTCACAGCCAGACTGAACTTACCTTCACATGTGGCTGACTATCAACAAAAAAGGGCAGCCAATGGCTACCCTTTTTTGTAATGAATCTTGTCCTGCGCTGACTAGAGCTTATCGGCCTGTTCAGTCAGATAAGAAGCAACCCCCTTGCCGTCGGGAACCATCCCTTTGTCGCCCTGATTCCAGCCGGCCGGGCAGACCTCACCATGCTTTTCGTGGAACTGCAGAGCGTCGACCATCCGCAACATTTCGTCGATATTGCGCCCCAGCGGCAGGTCGTTGACGACCTGATGACGAACGTCACCTTTCTGATCGATCAGGAAAGAACCGCGGAAGGCGACCCCGGCCGCATCAAATTCGACATCATAGGCGCGGCAGATCTCATGCTTGACATCAGCCACCAGCGGATACTTGACCTCACCGATGCCGCCGTCTTTAATCGGAGTGTTGCGCCAGGCAATATGGGTAAACTGTGAGTCGATGGAACAACCGATCACCTGCACCCCCTTGGCTTCAAACTCAGCGATCCGGTGACTAAAGGCGATCAACTCGGTCGGGCAGACAAAAGTAAAGTCGAGCGGATAAAAAAACAGCACGACATATTTGCCGCTGTAATCGCTCAGACTGAAATTTGTGTTGATTGAACCATCCGCCATCACCGCAGCAGCAGTAAAGTTCGGGGCCTGCTTACCTACCAGTACACTCATCGGTGGAACTCCTTTCACTATATTTAATCGGGGGATTGTTTCGAAAAGAATGTCAGTAGTCTAGCGATAAAAATCTGCCTGTCAAGGTAAAGATAACCACTTTAGTCATTTTTTACGACTACGCGGATGAGCCTTATCGTAGACATCGGCCAGATGCGCAAAACTGACCTTGGTGTATTTCTGGGTGGTTGAAAGTGAAGCATGCCCCAACAGCTCCTGAATCGCCCGCAGGTCCGCCCCGGCGTCGAGCAGATGGGTGGCAAAGGAGTGACGGAGCGCATGAGGGGTCACATCGGTCGGCAGCCCGAAGCGCAGCAGTCGCTGTTTCAGGTTCCGCTGCACGCTGCGCGCGGTCAATCGGCCACCGCGCTGATTGACAAACAACGGTTCGGCAGCAGCGGGTGCGCCGCGCTCATCCAGGTAGTTTTGCAGAGCCACGCAGGCGGGGCGGCCGATGGGCAGCCGCCGCTCCTTACTCCCCTTGCCGAAGACCCTGACCTGCCGCTCGACAAGGTCAATCGAACCAACATCCAGGCCGGTCAGTTCGCTGATCCGCAACCCACAGGAATAGATCAGCTCAAAAATCGCCAGATCACGCAACACCAGAACCCGCTGCCCGTCAACCGGCTGATCGAGCAACCTTCCCGTCTGCTCGGCACTGAGAACCTTAGGCAGATACTGTTCACGACGCGGCGTCGACAAGCCGTCGGCAGGAGATTTTTTCAGCACCCCCTCACGCACCAGGTAACGAAAAAAGGTCCGCAACGCCGACAGCTTGCGCGCGATACTGGTTCGACTGCAGCGCTTGTGCAGCAATGCCAGATACTGCCGCAGTAACAGAATATCGAGTTGCGCCAGCCAGTCGTCAGCAAGACGACCACCACCCCGCTGCTGGAGAAACAGCTGAAAGTGGGCCAGATCGCGGCGATAAGCTTCGATCGTTCGTGGCGACAGACTGCGTTCAATATCCAGGTGTTTTTCAAACTGTTTTAGCAACTGTTCCACGTGACAATCCGGCACTGAAAAGCCGCTGAAACGGCAGCGGTCCGATTGACGCTCTGCTATCAGCATGTCATACTCACTCACCTTGACAAAGGCAGACAACAACTGAGCTGAACAGCAATAGCCGACAAGCTCATAGAGAGAATTTACCAAGGGAGAACAGCCGACCATGTGGTGTTTCTGGCTCTACCTCATCCTGACCCTAACCGCCACCCTGCTGATTGTCGATCTGCTGATCGTGATCCTGAGTTATAGCATGTGCTGGTACGAATACGCCAACTCAGCACCACAACTGGTGGAAAATCGCTTCACCGGCAAATCGCTGCGACTGGTCGGCTCGGTTCTCCTGCAGGAAATCTTCTTCAATCTGCTGACCGTGCTGGTCCTGCCGTTCGGGCTGCTTGATCCGCGGCGACATCCGGTCAATCGCGGCGAAACCCCGGTGCTCTTGCTGCACGGGCTGTTTAACAATCGCGCCAGCTGGTTCTGGGTAAAAAGGCGGCTGCGCAGGCAGGGCTTCAACAATATTGTCACCATCAATCTGTCCTCCTGGCACAACGAAGAAGTCCTGACGGAACTGGTCGCGAAGAAAGTCGATGAACTCCGCCACCGTCTCGGCGTTAACCAGGTGCACATGGTCAGCCATTCGATGGGTGGGATCATTGCCCGCAACTTCATCCAGCTGCGCGGTGGCGCGGCTAAAGTTGATCGTTGCGTCTTCCTCGGCTCACCACACCTGGGCTCAAAGCTGGCCCCTTTCGCCCTCTCGCCGCTCGGGCGAATCCTGATCCCCGGCTCTGGCTTTCTGCACCGCCTGGAGCAAGCACCGACACCTGAAGGGGTGAAATTCATCAATATCTACAGCCGCAAAGACAACATGATTCTGCCGAACAGCAACGCCTGCCTGCCCTGGGGTGACGCTGTCGAGCTGAACGGCCTGGGGCATACGGCGCTGATCTACCGTAAACCGGCTCTGGATGCTGTGGTGACTGCACTGCAAGGAGCGGTGGACACTTGCACCACGAACGACCAACCCGTCTGCTGATGGACTGATGACTTGAAATCCAGCACCTGTTCCGATCACAAGCGCGTCTCTCTGGAAAAACTCAGCGACTATGAGCCGACCGCCGTCAGCGCGGCGCTGAAGCGCCTGCTCGAACCGCTCGGCGGTATCGAAGCTTTTGTCAAACCGGGGCAGAATGTCCTGCTGAAACCAAACCTGCTGGCGGGCAAGCCGCCAGAAAAGGCGGTCACGACCCATCCGGAAATCGTCCGCGCGGTCATCCTGCTGGTGCAGCAGGCCGGCGGCCTGGTCAGCGTCGGCGACTCCCCCGGAATCGGCAAACCGGAGGCGGTCGCGGCCAAAAGCGGTATCCTGCAGATCATCAAAGAAACCGGCGTACGCTTCGCGCCTTTTGAGGAATCGGTCAAAATCCGGCCACGCGGAGGCACTTTTCACGAGCTGGAGGTCGCCCGCGATATTCTCGAGGCCGATGTCATCATCAACCTGCCGAAACTGAAAACCCACCAGATGATGGGGATGACCTGCGCGGTAAAAAACCTGTTCGGTGCCGTCGTCGGGCTGCGTAAACCGCGCCTGCACCTGCAGGCCGGAACTGACAAGGAATTCTTCGCGTTGATGCTGCTGGAGCTGTGCGAACAGCTGGCGCCGGCGCTGTCGATTGTCGATGCGGTGGTCGGGATGGAGGGGGAAGGTCCGGGGAGTGGCGATCCGGTACAGATCGGGGCGCTGCTGGCGGGCAGTCACCCGCAGGCTGTCGATACGGTCGCGGCCGAGCTGATCGGGTTGTCGGCGCAACAGGTCTGGACACAACAGCTGGCGATCAAAACCGAGCGCCCCTTTTGCAAGCTGTCACAACTGGAGCTCGTCGGCACACCGCTTGACAACCTGAAAATTTCTGGCTTCCGGCCGGCAAAAATGACTGACGTCAATTTCGGCCTCAAAGGATTCTTGAAAAAGCATCTCAAACATGCGGTGACCGCCAGGCCGGTGGTCGATCACAACCGCTGCCGACTCTGCAATGACTGCGTGAAGCACTGCCCGCCGGCGGTCATGAGGATTGAGAAAAGTAAGCTGCAGATCGATTACGAGCACTGCATCCGCTGCTTCTGCTGTCAGGAGCTCTGCCCGCACGGCGCGCTTACGACCAGACAGGGGCTGTTGCTGCGCCTGACCGATTTTTTATGCGACGGCAAACCGTCATGAAAACCAAATCAGCAGTGCCTTGACATTCAGTCCGCCTGGTACGCTCCGACTGTCCAAGGACCCGCACTGTACGCACGCCCCTGCAGGTCGTAAGGGGGAAGCTCTGTGGCCATGTGAACATAGTCCTGAGCAACAGAACCGGGACGAATGCGGTAATCACCGGTAGAGTAGTCATAAAAGCCAATATCGCCGCTGGCGGTCAAATTCTCACTGTGCAGGTCAATTGTAGATTTTGCAGAGGAGTACTCACCCCTGCTTTCGATAAGCAGGTTTGCGTACAGATTGAATACGATCGGTTCAAGACCTTCATAGATCCGTACGGCCAATTGGTTGTTGATCAGCGTATTAAACCGGACCACCGCGCTGTCAATCAAAACCCCCTTGCCGTTGGCAAACACAATCCCGCCATGACCGCAATCCGTCACCAGGTTCCCTTCAACGACCAGCTTACCGCTCCCTTTTTGTGATGAACTCGAATAATACTTGATCCCATCGCGGTTGACGTTTCTGACGATATTGTTCCGAACGATGCCAGCAGTTCGTATCGACACGCCATTCCCATCGACAACGCCATCAATCAGATTCCCCTCAACGAGATAACCGGGCCCCTTGAGATAAATCGCATGCTGCTTATTGCCCGAACGGTTCAGCGCTACATTTACAAATCGGTTCGCAATAATCTGTACCCCGCGGTTGGGCTCACCAACCATGATTGGTGTCTGGACCAAGTCGTGAAAAAAATTATTACGGATCTGCACGTCATGCGCACCGTCATTTTTCTCATCACGCAACTTGATCGCAAAACTACCGATCGCGCTGAATTCATTCCCTTCGATAAGCAGATTGCTGGCATTTGAAATGTGCAGAGCTGTTTTCGACTGGCCCAGGAAGCGGTTATTACGGATGATCGCATGGTTCCAGGCCTGGCCATCAATGGTCAGCGTCTGTGAAATCAGTTGATTCTCCACCACCCGAATGCCGTCGACAATCTCAAAGCGAATACCACTGTCCAGAGTTTCAGCAAAACCTGGTGAAACCAGACAGAGACAACAAATCAGAAAACAGGCCGCAGCCAGAGGGTAAACGTTAAAAATTCGAGCAATCATCCACGTTTCCTTGTTGGAAAAATTTTAAATATTTCTGGCCTGTTGCGAAGGTGAAGCAGTATTATAGCGAGGGTGCCAGAGAGCAAAAACTGCCATGCAAAGCGATGGAACATGCCTGACAAAACGAATCGTACAACACTGGACAGCATTATAAAATACTCATCGAGCAATGTCTATCGACGCCTGCTGGGACTGGTTAATGCGTTCATCAAACCGAAGTTGCTGTCGCCAGAGCTGTTCGGTCTCTGGAGCCTGCTGGCGCTGATCTCCAGTTACGCCACCTACTCCGATCTGGGAGCGCGGGTCGCCATGCGCTATCGCATCCCCTATCATCAGGGGCGGCAGGAACAGCTACAGATCGATGAAGTCGAAGCAGCAGCGTTCCACGGTTCGCTGGCGCTGCGCATGCTGCTGGTCTTGGGACTGTCACTGGCAGCGGTATTTTATCCTCTTGAGCAAAAGGTCCGAATCGGACTGCTGACGATCGCCATCATCGTTCTGATTCAATGGTATCACGGCTATTTCATCAGCCTATTAAAAGCCCGTCAGCAGTTCAACCTGATTGCCAATGCCAACTACATAAAAGCCAGCGTGACAACCTTTGCCGGCATCATCCTGCTCTTCTTTTTCAATATTTACGGAGCCTACCTGACAGCCATTCTGGCTTTTATCGTACCGCTGCTCTACCTGCAGAGAAGACACCCGCTGGGCGTGCCGCACGGATTTCAAAAGAACGTCTTCATCTCCCTGATCAGGCAGGGCTTTCCGGTCATGGCATTCAATCTGCTGATATTACTGATCGGCAGCAGCGATCGATTTCTGGTCGTAGCCTTTCTGGGCACCGAACAGCTTGGCTATTATGCGATTGCCGGAATGGTCTTCGGTGCCCTGCTGCAAATTCCCGGAGCCGCGCGTGAGGTGCTTGAACCCAAATTGCTGCAGAGCCTCGGAGAGGGGAACGATGAAGGTTTCCAGGATTATTTTGTCACCCCCCTGCTGACCACCGCCTACCTGATGCCATTCATGATCGGCACCGCAACCCTGCTATTGCCGCCGTTGCTTGACCTGCTGCTGCCACGCTATCTGCCAGCCGTGCTGCCGACCCAGATCATTCTGCTCGGCGGCTACTTTGTCGCCCTGGCCTACGTGACACGGGGGATCATTGTAGCCGAAAACCGACAGCTCCGTGCCGCAGTGCTGATGGCAATCGTACTTGGCATCAACCTGCTCCTGAGTGCCTCCCTGCTGCAGCTCGGCTATGGCCTGATCGGGGTTGCCGTCGGCAGCTGCTGCTCATTCCTGCTGCTGGCAGCGGCGCTGCTGCTGTTTGTCCAGCGCGGGCATCGAACAGATACCGTCTGGCCCTGGTTGTTAAGGGGGATCGGTTGGCCCTTCTGCTACATGTTGCTGCTGCTCTGGCTCTGTCATTTGCTGCCAGGATCACAGACTTCCCCGCTCTGGGCGGTGCTCCGCCTGGCTGGATATTCTCTGCTGATGTTGCTGCCTCTGCGTTTCGCCAGTCGCTGCTATCCGCAACTGGCTGCAATTGACTGTAGCCCACTGTTCAACAAATTGGCGCCCATCCAGTTTTTCAACCGTTGCCGCAAGCATTATGGACTGCTTCACACGCTACGGATCGAAGCTCGGAACCTGCTCTTTCTCTGCAACCGTTACCTACTGCGGCGCCCGCTGCTGCGCCGCAAGATCCACGGCTTTCAGATGGACCTGAGCACCACCCGGAAAGGGATTTCAAAAAGCCTCTACCTGTTCGGTACCCGCGAGGAAGACCATCGAATCATCCTTGAAGAAGAACTTCAGCCGGGCGATCGGGTCCTCGACATTGGTGCCAATATCGGCTACTACGCACTACTGGAAGCGTCCCTGACGGGTAGATCAGGCCAGGTCATCGCCATTGAGCCAGACCCGCTGAACCTTGAACTACTGCAGAGAAACGTCACCCTGAACGGTTGGCAACAGCGCATTGAGATCCGGGCGCAGGCTGTTTCCGACCGGAGTGGGCGACGCACCCTGCAACGCGCTCGCAAATCGAACTGCAACTACCTGACGGATGAGAATCTGCCGGAGAACGCTGAGAGAATCTCCGTCGAGACGGTTGCCATCGACCAGCTGCTGCTGGAATTGCCGCCAATCAAGCTGATCCGGATGGATCTGGAGGGGCAGGAAGTTGATATTTTCCGCGGGCTGGTCGGCCTGATTGCGACTGCACCTGACCATGCGCCGCAGCAGATCATTTTTGAGGCCCATCCAGAAAGGTACGCTGAGCCACGCTGGGATATGCGCAGCCAGCTCGAGCAGCTTTTTGACCATGGCTACCGAGTGAAACGTTTGGTGACCGCCGACGATGACAACTCACCACCCCGCGAACACGGCTATCGCTGTCAGCGAATCGCCAGCAGCGACTTCCATCATCGCGGCATCTACCACAACATCAGCAATGCCGACGCACTGCTGTTCATCTGCCAGACCACGACTGTTCGCACAGTTCTGCTGGAACGCAAAGGTACCTCGTGAGCCCGGATATCTCAGTCATCATTCCGACCTACAACCGCGCGACACTGCTGCCGCAGGCGCTGGACAGCGTTTTCGCGCAGACCGGCGTCACCTGCGAAGTCATCGTTGTAGATGATGCATCCACTGACAACAGCCTCGAACGGCTAAAGGACTATAAAGACCGGCCATTGCGGATCCTGCGCCATGAACGGAATCGTGGCGGCGCCGCAGCACGCAACACCGGCATGGCAGCAGCGCAGGGCGAATATATCGCCTTTCTTGACAGTGACGACAGCTGGCGCGAAGGAAAGCTGAGTAAGCAGCTGGCGCTTTTTCACAGCAGCGCAAATGAAAAATCGCGCAAGCCGCTGGGCCTTGTTTATACCGGCTACCAGAAACACAACAGCCGGGCGGCAGAGCAGCAGACCCTACGGGGGGATATTTTCCCGGAAATCCTGATCCAGAACTGCGTTGGCACAACCTCAACGGTACTGGTTCGACGTGACGCACTGCTGCGGGTCGGCGGCTTCGATGAACAACTGCCGAGCTGCCAGGACTGGGATCTGTGGATTCGCCTGGCGAAAGAATACCGTTTCGACTGCATTCCGGAGCCACTGGTCGATTATTACCGGCAGCCAGACAGCATTTCAGCGAATCGACAGGCAACCCGACGTGGTCATCAGCTGGTGGTCGAGAAATACAGTAACGAACTGAAAAGCCTGACACCTGAGCAGCGCGGCCGCTGTTATTTCAATCTGGGACGGGTTTTCTGGTGGAAACGGGAGCTGGGTTCCGCAAGCGCCTGGTTTGCCAAAGCGCTGTGCGCCGATCCTGCCCAACTGGCGAGTCTCTGGCAGCTGCTGGTGCTCAGACCGATCGCCAAACGGCTGGGTAAACCATCCGTCAAAGAACACGCCGAGCTGCGCGTGCTGCACCTGATCGAGCACCTGCAGGTCGGCGGAGCCGAACGCCTGCTGGTCGACCTGCTGAATGAACAGACCGCCCCCCCCCTGAGCTCCCAGCTGCTACTTTACCGCGGCCGGGGGGAACTGGCCACACAGGTCCCCTCTTCCTGCCGGTTGCATCTTTGGTGCAAAGATTTTCTCAGTCGCGACCTCCAGCATTGGCCACGGCCGTTGCTGCAGCCAGTGATCGGTTTTGAGACAGCATTGTTTGTGATACGGCTGATAAAACTACTGCGGCAGGAACGGATCAGCATACTGCATTGCCAGATGTTTTCTGCCAACTGCTGGGGGATCATCGCGGCCCGACTGGCGGGAGTCAAGGTGATCGCGACGGAACACACCATCCGCCAGCGCCAGTCAGCGAAGCGCCGTCTGCTGAACCGCTGGCTGCTCCCTCTGGCGCAGCGCGTTGTTGCCGTCACCGCAGAGGTGGCGCAGAGCATCCGCCAGGAACAGCGTCTCGCCCCGGGTCGATTGGTCGTAATACGCAACGGAATCCGCCCGGAGGACTATCGCCTGCCAGCCGAGCAAGCCGGCCGATTGAAGACCATCAGAACACTACGGATCGGTGCCGTCGGACGGTTGATTGCTGAAAAACGACTCGATCGCTTCATCCAGCTGATCGCCGCCTGCCGGCAGCGCTACCCCGAGGTGCGGGGGGTGATCATCGGCGCCGGCCCTGAGCAGTCGAAACTGGAGATGCTGGTCAGAGACCTTGCGCTGAAAGAGCAGGTTCAGTTCCTCGGTCAGCGGCAGGACATCGCGGAACAACTGTCCCAGCTCGATCTACTGATCAACTGCTCGGATCGCGAAGGACTGTCCCGCGCTATCCTCGAAGCAATGGCGGCGGGCCTGCCGGTGATCGCCACTGCGGTCGGGGGCAATGGCGATCTGATTCATGACGGAGTCAACGGCCGGCTGGTCGCAGCGGAAGATCCGGATGAAATGCTGCGGGCCGTGATCCAGATCCATGAGAACCCGGATCTCGCCAAGCAGTTTGCCGAGCAGGCTTACCAGCGGGTATTGGAAAGTTACTCTTTGTCACGGATGGCCACTGAATGGCAGCGACTCTACCAGGAGGTTCTCGATGGCTGTCGATAGGAATTCGCTGAAGATTGCCTATATTTTTGTCCAGTTCCCCAAGATTACGGAAACTTTCAACCTGCGCGAAATGCTCAAATTGCAGGAATACGGAGTCGCGCTGGAGGTTTTTTCCCTGCTCACTCCGGCAAAGACTGAAGTCGTGCACCCAGAGGCACAGCCCCTGACCAGCCGGACCCATTATTCCCCATGGCTGCTGTCGTTGCGGCTCTGGCAGACCAACCTGCGTTTCCTGCTGACCAGACCGACTCTCTATCTTGGAAGCCTGACGCAGGTTCTCGGCCACACGCTGACCGATCCGCTGTTGCTGGTCAAAACCATCGGCACCTTCTTCAAAAGCGCCTACTTTGCACAATTGTGTGTGGAGCGCGGCGTAGAACACATCCATGCGACCTTTGCCGCGCACAACACCACCGCTGCGCTGATCATATCGCGACTGACCGGCATCGCGTACAGCTTTACCATCGACGCGTACGATCTTTACGTTGAAACATCTCTGCTGCAGTTGAAACTGGAGCGCGCCGATTTTGTCACGACCATCTCAAAATACAACCTTGAGGTCATTCGGCAACGCTACGGCAAACCGCTGCAGGAGAAAACCCACTGCATCTATCGCGGCATCGACTTGAAAAGACATGCCCCACCCGAACAGGCACCTGAACTGACACGCCCCTTCACCCTGATCTGCGTGGCCTCGCTGAACATCAAAAAAGGGCACCGGTTTCTGTTTGAGGCGGTGGCTGAACTGCACGGCCAGGGGCGCGCCTTGCGCTGCGTCATCGCGGGAGATGGCCCGCTACGCAAGGAATTGATGGGACTTGCGGAACAGCTTGGAATTGCGAATGAAATAGAGTTCGCCGGCGACTTGACCCAGGAGCAGGTGATCTCCCGACTGCAGCAGGCCGACTGCTGTGTGCTGCCTTCGATTATTGGCCCGGGGAACCGGATGGAAGGGATTCCAAATGCCTTAATGGAGGCGATGGCATGCGAGCTGCCGGTTGTCAGTACCCGGATATCCGGTATCCCCGAACTGGTTGAAGAGCATCGCTGTGGCCTCCTGGTGGAACCGGAGGATTCTTCAGAACTTGCCGATGCGATCGCCTGGCTGCAGGATCATCCGGAACAACGGCGCCTCTTTGGCAAAGCCGGGCGTGAGAAGGTCCGGCGGGAGTTCAATATCGAGGTCAACATCGAAAAACTCTGGAAACTTTACCGCCAGTCCGTACCCTGACAAGTGAATCCATCGTCGTTAGCGCAAAGCATCCTGCTTGCGCGGTTCCCAACGATCGACCCGCTTCCCGCGCAGGTAATCCAATACCCCGAGCAGGGACCCGAGGTTGCCAAGGCAAAAATAGTACAGGGCGGAAACAATCCGCTCTCCGCCGGGAAGATACCTGACAACCCTCAGCCCGCATGAATGCCCACAGAACGCCAGCAGGTACAAACCGACCTGAGCAAGAAACATCAGCAGAAACAGCGGATGCAGAGGGGCTGTTCCCAGTGAACTGAAGAACAGCAGGAGCAGAAAAAACGGCAGCAAACGACGGAGCAGCTTATTCACCAGCAAGCGGATCGCCAGATCGCCGAAACTCAACGGATTCAGCAGCCGTCGCCGCAGGAAAAGACCGTGCAGACTGCGGGTAACGATCCTTCGACGGCGCGCGACTTCGTGCTCCGGCGAACGGGACGGCAGCTTGATATATGCCAGAGCCTCTGGTTCAAAGACAAACTTCTGCCGCTGTTCCAGCACGGAAAGACAGAGATAAAAGTCGTCCGTGACCGCGGGGTCGATTTCCGGAGCCAGCGAACGGCGGATGGCGAATAATTTGCCATCGTTCGAAGTAATACTCCCCTGCCGGCTCTCCAGCATTTTAATCAGGCTGTCAAAACGGATGTAATCGCTCTGACCGCTTTGTAACTGATGATTCTTTTCCGTAATCAGCCGCTGCCCGCAGACGCCGCCGACCGCCGGGTCAGCAAAATGGCGCAGCAGCCTGATCAGCGTGTCTTTTTGCAACAGGGCATCGGCGTCGGTAAAAACCAAAATCTTTCCACGACTCGCGGCAATCGCCTGATTGAGGCAGCGATTTTTCCCCTGCTGCACCTCACTGGCAATTATCCGCACCCTGTCATCCTTGCATGCCATGACCTTTTCCAGAGTTGCGTCAGTTGAAGCATCGGAACAGATCAAAATCTCGTTCTGCTCCCCCGGAAAAGTCAAAGAGGTTGTATTGGCAACTTTGGCCTCGATCAAGGCCTCGGCATTACGCACAACGGTAATGATACTGACTGATGGCGCATCGGTTAGTTCTGGAATCGGCACCGGCGGCTTACGTCGCGAGTTAAACAGCAGCCAGAGGGGATTAAGCAGCAGTACGCTCAGACAGACGAGCAGAGAGAAAACCTGCGACAGCAGACAGATAGACTGAACAATAGTCATAGGTCGTCGCGGAGGTCCGTGGCGGTCTCTTCTCTCGGCTGCAGCGAACCCGTCAGGCAGAGCTGTGAGAGAGCCAAACCAAGCCAGAAGTATTTATGAAAGTGGGCGCTGAGAAACAACAGGGCGAGCAGAAAAGCAATGAAGCAGATCCGGTAGCAGCGCACCAATGTCGCCATGTCGAAACTGTTCTGCGCCAGAAAGTTATGATTTGCCCGGCTGAAATTTCGCAACGCGACAAAAATCAGCAGCAGAAATGGAATCAAGCCGAGTAAACCAGTACCCACAACCACTTCGAGATAGGCGTTGTGTGCCGCACGCCGGTCTGTCTTCCCCTCGCGGCTGAACTCCATCGCCTGACGACTGATTTCATAGTGGTCACGAAAGGTGCCCGGGCCGGAACCAAGAATGGGGTTCGCAAGGAACAGCGGCCCCGCAACGTCCAGATAAGACATCCGCCGTCCAAGGGAGCGCTCTTCCTCGACATTGGTCACGCTTTTCTGCCGTTCCCAATAAGAGGCAGGAACCAGGACAGCGGCACCGACAAGTGCCAACAACAGAAAGACACCGACAAAACCCAGATAGATCGGCCGAAACCGTCGACCAAATTCCAGACCGAGTAGCACGAGGACTATTGCCAGAACCAGCCCTCCGGAGCGAGAAAATGTCAAGACGACAGCTGTCAGATTGAGAAGAACGAGTCCGCCGAGCAGGGTGCGCGCCAATTTGTTCCGAAACAGAAAATAACCGTGGGTCAGTAGGGGAAAGCTGAAGACAAGCATCATCGAAAAATAGTTAGGATCGTTGGTCGCTCCGACCGCCCGCTTGATCGTCTCAGACTCGATATTCATGGCGAAATAAGGGATATCGAAGAAATAACCGACGACCGAGAGAGCTGAACTGATACTGATGCCGGCAATCATAACCACCGGCAGGCCTCGACTTAATTCCCGCTTGCCGATAAAGTACAATACAAGGGCAAAAAAGCTGTATTGAATGGCGAGGCGGCGCAAAAAATCAATGGAGGTTGTCGGGTAATCAGAGAGCATGGTGGAGATCAGATTGACCGAGAAAAAAATGAGCAGCGCAGGCCAGAGGTTTGAACTGAAACGACTCAAGTCACGCTTATGAATCAGTACAGCGAAGGCCGCAACTCCAAACAGCAGGATTCCGAGCAGTTTGGTAATGGTCAGAAAACGATAAGCTTCGGCAAACGCCGTATATTCCTGAAAAGGGATCAGAAAGATGAGCAGATAAAAGGCTGTCAGGGATTTTTTTCCAACAGCGAACACAAACAGGCAGACAAGCGCCGGTAACGGCGATAAATAATAATGAGGGGTCGTCAACAGGTACACTGATCCCAGCAGGATAACCAGCAGAAACAGGCCCGTAACAGGGTTCAGGCGGTGTGTTCCAAATCGACTCAGCATAACCTTATTTTTGCCTGGCACATCAGGCAATACTTTTTCGCAAGAAATACTGATCAATAATGTATTGGCTAAAATCGTTTGCAGCTTCGTACTCGATAACAAACAATTTCAGTTCGGGCTTGCCGTAAACCGGCAGGCATTTATAGATCCGAGCATTACAGTAGGCCCTTTTCCGTTTAAGCTTTCCTCCTCTGAAACAGGTGATGCAGATCAGCAGCGGGTCGGCGTGGGTCGAAAGATCACTAGAGGTCAACACTTTAAAATAACAATCATTTATGTCAACAATATGCATTTTCTCGTCTGCGCTGTCCGTGGTTTCAACCGTCGCATAGGCATTGCTGATCTGGATGCGCGCGAACAGCCTTTTTTCATCATAAACACCAAGCAGTCGAATCTTAATAAAAGTCTGCAAAAGCAACCTGCACCTCTGCAGTATATTGCGGGTGAGAACATAAACAGTAAAAGAGATGACCTGCAGTTCCTTACCGAAGTTACGATTACGGACCACAAACTGATTGTCCAGTTTAGCCCTGAGGCGCTTAGGAGCACCATGTGGGGTGAACAACTGTGCATAGCCGATCAGCCCAGGTTTGACGGAAAAGCGCAGACCGTAATTCTTGATCTGCCTGCATTTTTTTTCGTAGACCTCAGGGCGAACGGGACGTGGCCCGATAAAATCCATATCGCGTAACGCAATATTCAACAGCTGTGGCAGCTCATCCAGCCGCGAATCGCGCATCAATCGCGTATAGGGGGTCAACATCTGGTGCTTATCGTTGAGCAGCTCACTGCCAAGCTGCTGCTGGGCGTTCAGTGGCAGGGTGCGGAATTTATACATGATAAATTCGCGCTTGTTGCGTCCGAGCCGGACCCCTTTGTAGAAAAGCGGTCCTTTTAAATAAATTTTCTGCAGAAGCGCCAGAGACAGAAACAGTGGCGCTAACAGCACAATCAGTGTAACAGCCAAAGAAAAATTGAAGAGATGAAAGCATGCTTTTGTCCAGAAACCTTCGCTGCGCTGTTCACCAACATAATCTAGAACGTTCTCTTCAGTAATTTTTTTCTCTGCAATAACCTGCTCCCCTCCCTGCCACTCATTCTGCTCCATCCACCCTCACTTATTAGCATCTGCCCAGTTCGGGATAGAAATGACAGTCGGCAGGTTGGTATAACGGCTGACGTCGTCCGGATTCTTAAAGGTCTGATCGAAGTACTCCCGCAGAAAGCCCAGGCAGCAACCGGTAATAAAGCCAGACAGGAAGGCGAAGGGGATCAACAACCCACCTTTGGGATAAACTGGACTCCCGGTTGCAACCGGCCGGCCAAGAATATTGATATCAAACAGGTTATTACTATCAGAGGAGCGATTGATGCGCGCCTCCTGCCAGCGCTTCATAAAGACTTCATAGTACTGCGTCTGCAGTGCCAGCTCACGCTGGATTCTCTGAACCTCGATCTGCTGCTCATGCAGGGCGAGATTATTGGCAACGATATCGGCCAAGCGACCTTCTACAATTGCGATCTGCTGGTCGACGATATCCAAGCGATTGGCCCGATCCCTGGTAAAATCCGAGACTTCGACCTTAAGGGCGGTCTGCGCCTTGTGGATCTGCAAATCCAACGCCTTGACCTTTTGACTGTCAGGAAGGTAAGAGCTGAGCAGCTTGGCTTTTTCAACAACCAGACTCTGTATTTTTTCCGAAAGGTCGTTGATCGACTGAATCTGAATATAAGAAAATAGGTGTAAATCATCTGAAGCCAGGTCCCGCTGCAGGTTCGCAACCTGCAAGCTCATTTCAACCTGCTGACTGTGCAGTTCATCTAATTGTTGCTCCAGCAGCTTTTTACTGCGCAGATTGCTTTCTATTTCCAGCTCGGGTCTGGGTGATCCGGAGCGGCGGGAAAGCCCTATGAGTTGCTGTTCCAGGTCGGCGGACTTCTGGTTGAAATCCAGGGCTTGAGTTTTGAAGAAAACCTCTATGCCGACGGGATTGTAGATTTCCAACCGGTACTGCAGATAATTATCAAAAAGCTCGCGCAAGACCGCGACAGCCTTCTGCGGATCGGGGTCATGGTAGCGAACATTGATAATATTTGAGCTGGGGACCAGTTCAATCGTCAGCTGCCGGCGGAGTCGATTAATTATTTTTAGAAGTTCAAGATCATCAGCCCCAGTGTTCAGGTTACGTGCTGTCGTTTCCAGCACGTCCAAAGAAACAATGGTCTCTACCTCTGAGGCAAGGTCTTGCTTGCTAACTGCCAATAAAGAGCTGCGGGCCTGCTCTGCTCCCAATGCGTCAGGGCTTTTTACCTGTCGCTTCCCTTTAACCAGAATTGACCCGTCTGCCGCATACATCGACGGCCAGAACAGAACAATCAGCACGGCACAGAAAGTAAAGAAAAGTGTGACGAACAGAATCAGATTCTTCTGCGAAAAGAAGATTCTCAAAAACTCACGGGTATAGTCTTCAGTCTTTACCATCAGTAAAACCTTCGTAGCGACAATGAGGCTAATTACGAATCAGCGGTTTATCAAACAATGGTCCATCGACACCGATACTCCAGCCACGGAACATTAGGATGCTGCGCACATCCTCCATAATCGACGCAGCTGCCGACAGTCCCCGCTTGGGAACGTAGACAATATCGTCCGGACGAAGATGGAAAAAACTGTTATCGGTGTTAAGCGCCATCAACTGCTCGAGGTTGAGCCGATGACCAACATATTTACGATTGTGCTGTCGGAAGACCACAACCTTATCCAAAGCCGCGCTTGGCAGGCTGCCCTCGGCCAGAGCCAGGGCTTCGAGGATGGACGTTGGGCGGGTGATCTTGTACCCACCTACCTTGTTGACATCTCCCAGCACGTAAATTAACGAAGCGGAATGCTTCTCGAGGAACAGATCGACATGTAACGAAGGAAGAATCTCCTGATATTTTCCATCAAGAATCGAACGGATCTGGGGTAGCGTCTGGTTGGCAACAAACACATCGCCGACCATCGGGAAGGTCACATAGCCGTCGGGCCGCACCGTCACCAATCGACTGAGGCCTCGTGGTGCGGTGTGCAAATCCTTTTTTAATTCTTTAATGCCCTCCTGAAACTCGGGAACCATAACGTAGAGTTCGGGGTTCACAAGCTCGGCACTGAAAGCCTGCTTCAGCAACTCTGTCAGTTCTGCGACCGATTTGCCGACAACGTAAATCTCGCCGACATAAGGGAGTGCTATTTTCCCGTCCGGGTGAACCCGTTGCTTTTCGTTCAACTCAGGAGTGTGGAGAAACTTCACTTCGATGGTGTGATCAACCGCCAGACGGAAATCGTCCTGTTCCACCCATGTCTGGATCTGAAACAACACATCCAGAACATCCCCCGGGGAAAGTCGGTAAAGTGAGAACAGTCCTAACTCAGATGGATAAGTTCCCTGATCAAAGGAGAATGTCGTGCTATCGAATTCAAGTTCATCATCGAGACCGACTGTATTTCCGGCACAACCAGAAAGGGTCGAAATGGCCAGCATCCCAATAAGCATGAATTGTGAAAAAAAACGCCAGTAAGTGAACGAACCGTTATTTTCGACCATAAAAAAACCTTGGGATATAATACTTGCGCTTATTAAGCAGCACGCCGACAACATGACCACCGACCTGCGTCAACCGCTCTTTGACCTGCTGCACAACTTCAAATTTAGTTTTTTCACAGGTCACCGCCAGCAAAATGCCGTCAACACTTTTTGCCAGCAACGGCACCCGCGACGAACCCAGAGCAGAATCTCCATCAATCAAAATATAGTCAAACTGTGCACGTAGTTGCTGATCCTGAAGCAAACCGCTTTGACATGCGATGTGTTCCGGGGGGCTCTGAATATCCCCCAGTGTCAGCAAGCTCAAATTAGCGTACGCGGTCTGACGCACAACCTCGGAAAACCTTTGCTGGTTAGTACAAAGATCGGTCAGCCCCGGAGAGAGAGGCACACCAAAAAGCAGATGAAGCTGTGGAGAGTGCGAATTGCCATCAACCAGCAATATTTTCTTATTGCTGACTTCTGCCAAACCATAAGCCAGATTGACCGCCGCGGTTGTCTTCCCTTCTCCATGAAAACAGCTTGAGAGGTAAAAAGTCTTCTTATTCTCACCTGCCGAAAGCAGGTTACCCTCTGCCGCCGAAAGTTCGCGCTGATTTTTCTGCAACCGCAGCTCCCAGTCTTTCGGTAGGGTCGGGATATCCGGGTTATGCTCGTGCCCTGCCGCGAGCAATAGGCTATCTCCGCGATTTCCCCCAGAACGAAAGAGGAGCCTCAACAAAGCGATCGCCAGGATTACGGCCAGCAGCACAGCCCCCCACCAAGCAAAATCAAACTCCAGAGATGGCTGCAACGGCGCAAGTACTGACGATTTTACAGACGATGGTGCAGACTCAACAGCCGACTTTGAAGTCGATTGCGGCGGGTCGGTTGGAACAGCTGCTGCAAAGGCAACTGAACTCGTCTCAACTTGCGAGGGTATCAAGGGCTCGGTCTTGACGAAAACCGACTCAGCGACTTTTTCTACCTCTACGGGGGCTGTTACCTGATCCGACAACTCTTCGCCTGAAACACCCTGAAGCTGTCGAGCAATCCGCTCGGGCAGCCAGGAGGCGCGAATTACAGTCGAGTCGGGATAGAGCTTTTGAATTTCGCCGAGGATATCCTGGGCAGATGACATCTCCTGATAACGACCAACACGTAGTGGATAGAACTGTTCAATTTGCTCGATTCGTGACGACAACGATCTTACGGTGGGCAGTTGCTTAGACAGTGCCTCCAACGCATTCTCGGCCCGTTGCTGGGATAAAAATGTCGCAACCTGCACGGTATAATGCAGATCCTGCTCCGCTCGAACCGGCGCTGTGCTGAAAAGCAGCAGCAACAAAAGTGCTAAATGTATTTTGGGCATAGGCGAAAAAACATTTCTGCGTAAGCGCGCTATAGAGGGAAAAACTACAAGACAGTAAAAAACTCAGTGTAATTTTGCAGAAATTAGATTAACATTCGCTAAAAAGAAAAGGAAGTTGTTTTTACATTCGACAAAAAAATATGACTCACGGGAGAAAAAGATGCACCCTCAAGTTTTGAATATTTGGCTCGCAGTTGCCACATGCCTGTTTGTCGGCGTCGGCTGCGCCCCCCTGGGAAGCAACGGACAGAAGACCAATCAAACGGCTTTAAGTGTGCCTGCTGCAATTTCCATATACCAAGACAGCAGAGAAAACAGTGTCGGGATGAAATTCGTACAGATCCCCGCCGGCTCCTTCCTGATGGGTTCACCAGACAATGAACTTGGTCGCGATCAGAACGAGCTCCTGCACAGGGTCACCTTGAATCAAGCTTTCATGCTGCAAACAACTGAAGTTACGCAAGGGCAGTGGCTGAAAACAATGGGCTCAAATCCCTCTTTTTTCAGTAATTGCGGCATCGACTGCCCAGTGGAGAATATTTCCTGGAACGATGCCCAGAAGTTCATCGCACGGCTCAACACTGCCGATCCTCAATATAATTACAGATTGCCGACTGAAGCAGAATGGGAATATGCGGCGCGCGCAGGAAGCCAAAGTGCACTCCCTAACGGTGAACTGCGCAGTAATGATCTCTTTGATGATATGAACGTTGCACAGTTGGGCTGGTATGTTGGTAATTCACAGCAAGGAACCCACCCGGTTGCGCAGAAACCGTCAAACCGCTGGGGACTTTACGATATGCACGGCAATGTCCGTGAATGGTGCAATGACTGGCATCACATTTATCCATTTACTGCTGAGATTGATCCGCAGGGACCCGATGCCGGCTGGAGCAAGATTCGCCGCGGTGGAAGCTGGAATCTCTACACAAGATTTCTACGTTCTGCCAGCCGGGACTGGGCAAACCAGAACAGTCGCGACCCGTTTACCGGACTGCGACTGGTCCAGTATGAAAAACCACCAAAGCCTAAAACGTCTGAGCCCGCCAATGACAAGACAGCAAAACTACCCCGCAGACTCGACTGGGAAATACTGTTCGACTACGATAAAGCGGTAATCAACCCTTCGATGGCTTCAATCCTGACAGAGGTTACAGCGGAGGTGGAAAAAGGCGATCAACTGATTCTCGGCGGACATACCTGCGATATAGGAACACTCCCCTACAACCTCATGCTGTCAAAGCACCGCGTTGAAGCAACCCGTGAATACTTGACAGGACATGGGATCAAAGAATCACAGCTCAGGCTGGAGTTTTTCGGTGAGGAGAATCCCGCCCATCCAAATGAAACAGAAAAGGATCGTGCCGGCAATCGCCGCGTCAGCATCAGGATCGTTCCTGCCCCCTGAAGACATGACCACTTGAAAGTCAAATAAAAGAGAGGGCCGGCAAAAAGATTGCCGGCCCTCTCTACGGTGAAATGTCGCAGGACAGTTCAGCGAACCTGAACCACTTCTTTTACTTCCGGGATATTCGCCATCAGGGTTTTCTCGATCCCCATCTTCAGAGTCATGGTCGACATCGGGCAGGAACCGCAGGCACCGGTCAACTTGACGCTGACGACACCATCTTCAGAAACATCAACCAGCTCAACATCACCACCGTCGGCCTGCAGGGCAGGGCGAACCTGGTTCAGGACTTCTTGGACACGTTCTTTCATCAGATTTTTCCTCCATTGGTTATTGTTATTACACGACTATAACGCTCAACTACCGGCGACATCAAGTGTCCGGCGGTTAAAACATTCCTTGCGGCAAACCGATATCCTGAATCTTACGCGCACAGAGCAGTTCGGGGTTGTCGACCCCTTTCCCCTGGATCAGGACTTTGAAGCTTTCCCCCATCCCGCCTTCCGGCAGCACCAGGTTTTTCAGGGTCATCCGTTGCGCCTGAGCCTGCTGTGGATCGGTTTCACGCATCTGCAACTCAATCAAGGCCTCAAGAAAGCCGAGCCCCATCAGAAAGCGATACTGCTCACCCAGATACAGGGTGTCAAACCCCTGCCGCTGACCGACTTTCTGCAGCGCAGTAAAATCGATGTGCGCGGTGATGTCCTGACAGCCGATCCGCTGATAGGGATTTTCGTTCGACTGGTGCTTATGATAGCAGAGCAATGTACCGTTGCGCCGGAACGGGGCAAACAGCTCCTCAGCCGGGTAACCGTAATCGATGGTCAGAATAAAACCGCGCTCGATCAACTCAGTGACCTGCCGCATCCAGCTGAGCGCCTGCAGGTTGACTTCGCCCCGGTTCCCCTCCAGTAACGAACAGTCGATCAACGCAAAATAATCTTCAATCGCCGGATTCGAGAGCGGCCGGACCTCTTCAACAAAACCCTGCTCACTGTTGACGATATAAATCTCTTTCAGTTGCCCCAGCTGCTTGTCGAGCATGTGCACCGGAAAGGCATCCACCAGCTCGTTAGTGACAAAGCAGCCCTGCATCCCTTTCAGATCAGCCAACTGGCACCAGTTCAGCCGCCCGGCGACGACATGCGCCTGCAGCTTGTCCGCCTGCCGCTGGCGATGATCAGCACTGATCTCAACGATCCGGTAGTCAAGCGCCTGGTAGAAGTCAGGAAAATCCGCCGCTATCGCATCCAGGATATCCAGACAGAGGTGCCCTTCCCCGGCGCCCTGCTCAGCAACCGTAAAAGCGCCGCAGCCGAGCAGCTGCCACATCTGCTCCAGCTGGCGGGCGATCAGCCGGCCGAACAGGGAATGCACACTGGAAGAAGTAAAGAAATCCCCCTCTTTGCCGATCCGGGTGCGCGGGGCAGTATAGTATCCATACTGCGGGTGATAGAGACACTCCTGCATGAATTCGGCAAAAGTGATGCCACCGGCTGCAGCAATTTTTTGCTGCAGATAGGCGACCAGCTCAGGTTTCTCTTCAACAGTCGTCATATAAATCCCACCTAGACTTCGTCACAGCAACCGGACTTAGCCGCCGATTCTAGCGTCACCAAAGGCGCGATTATAGACAGCGGCAGACACAAAAACAAGCAGGTTTCAGGTTTGTCAATGACAGGTTCACACGACTTGAACTTGATACTGTTTCATGCCATTATTAGCCGCTGGCAAGGATGCCCCTTTTTCCACACTTAAATAAACGGATAAATTTTGATATCTATGGATCGAAGTCTGGCACTGGAACTGGCCCGGGTCACCGAAGCAGCTGCTCTTGACGCCGGCCGCTGGGTTGGTAAGGGGAACAAGATTGCCGCCGACGCAGCCGCCACCGAAGCGATGCGCCGGACCCTCGATGCGATGGATATCTGTGGCACTGTTGTCATCGGTGAAGGGGAGATGGACGAGGCACCGATGCTCTATATCGGCGAAAAACTCGGCAGAGGTGAACCCGGCGAGTGCGAGGTCGATATTGCTGTCGACCCGCTCGAAGGGACCAGTATCTGCGCAAAAGGCACCAACGGCGCGATCGCCACCATCGCCTTGGCACCGCGCGGCGGTTTTTTACACGCCCCCGACATGTATATGGATAAACTCGTCACCGGGTCCGCAGGGATCGGCGTGGTCGACATCCGTAAATCAGCCGGCGAGAATGTCAAAGCCCTGGCCAAAGCCAAGGGCTGTTACCCACAGGACCTGACCGTCGTCCTGCTCGACCGACCACGTCATGACCAGGCGGTCGCTGAAATCCGCGCTGCGGGCGCCCGCTGTCAATTGATCAGCGATGGCGATGTCGCTCCGGCAATCGCTTCGGCAGTCGTCGACAGCGGCGTTGACATGATGCTGGGTGTCGGCGGCGCGCCCGAAGGGGTACTGACGGCGGCTGCGATCAAGTGCCTGGGCGGCTTCATGCAGGGGCGACTGGTGTTTAGCAACGAAGAAGAGCGCGTCCGCGCCCGCAAGATGGGGATCAAAGATTTCGACAGAATCTACACGGCAGAAGAGATGGCAACCGGCGACGTTTTTTTTGCCGCGACCGGCGTTACTAACGGCGATCTGGTCCGAGGGGTTCGCTACTTCCCCGGCGGGGCCAAAACTCACACCGTGGTCATGCGCTCACAAAGCCGGACCATCCGCTTTCTTGAAGCACTACACTATTTTGATCACAAACCCGGGTTCAACTCCTGACCGATCGGCAGGAGCGATTTTCGGCAACAGAGGTTTCCGGCTACTACGGAGAATTGGAGAGAATAACTTATGGCAATCATTACCATTTCCCGCGAAATGGGCAGCGGCGGCATCCCAATAGTCCATCAAGCTGCTGAAGAGCTCGGCTACACGCTGATCAACGGCGACACCATCAAGGACCTGGCGGCCGACTATAATTTGACTGCTGAAGCGTTGCAACAGATCGATGAAAAACCACCGGCCTTTGTCGAGCAGCTCGATCGACAGATCGAACTGAACATGAGCCGCATCCAGCTGATTATCCTTGAACAGGCGCTTAAAGGTGATGTTGTCATCTACGGCCGCGGTGGACAGGACCTGCTCCCCGGCGTGAACAATGTCTTTCGAGTGCGGGTCATTGCGCCCTTTGAAGAGCGCGTTGAACGTTGGGCTGAACGCGAGTGGATCGACCCCGACCTGGCGCGATCACTGGTGCGAAAAAGCGATCAGCAGCGCGCTGGCTTTATCAAATACTACTTTGACCGCGACTGGGCCAACCCAATCGACTATGACCTGCTGATCAACACCTCGCGCCTTTCGCATGAGACGGCGGTCAAGATGATTGTCGACGGCGTCAAGGATCGCAATCTGGTGGAAAAGAAAAGCACCGCCAAAGAAAAGCTTAAAGATCTGATTATCCAGAAAAAAATTCAGATCGTCCGACTGGCAGATGAGCGCATTGAGGACATCTGGTTCAACATCGACGTCAAAGACAGGGTCGTCACCCTTTCGGGGCATGTCTACAGCAACAGTGAGCGCGAAGCGGCTATTGACGACGCCAAACAGGTCAGTGGGGTGATGGATGTGATCGACAATCTGAAAATCGTCGGTTACCGGAACGACCCGCAGGACATGTAACGCAACGGAACATGCTCGACACACAGACGCCGGCTCTGCCGGCGTTTTGTTATGGAACGACAAAAAAATACCAGGAGAAAAAGAGTCATGGCAGGACATAGTAAATGGGCCAACATCAAGCACCGCAAGGGCGCTCAGGACGCCAAACGCGGAAAAATCTTCACCAAGCTGATTAAAGAGATCACCGTTGCTGCCAGAATCGGCGGCGGAGATTTCGAGACCAATGCCCGTCTGCGCTTGGCCGTCGACAAGGCCAAGCAGGGGAACATGCCCAAGGACAACATCGAACGGGCGATCAAAAAAGGCACCGGCGATCTGGACGGCGTGACGTACGAAGAAGGAATCTTCGAGGGTTACGGCCCGGGCGGTGTTGCGGTGATTGTCGAGTTTCTCACCGACAATCGCACCCGTACCGTCGCCGACGTCCGCCACGCCTTCAATAAGTACGGCGGCAGTCTCGGCGTCAGCGGCTCGGTTGCCTTCATGTTCGACCGCAAGGGGCAGATCATCTTCGGCGAAGACGCTGAATTCGAAACCATCTTTGAGGCGGCGCTTGAAGTCGGCGCGGAAGACGTCAAAGAAGAGGATGGCGTTATCGAAGTCATAACCGATCCCAGCGATTTTGAAGCCGTTAAAAACGCTCTCGCAGAGCAGGGACTCAACGTACAATCGGCCGAGGTGACCATGATTCCGCAGAACATGAATCCGGTCGAAGGCAAGCAAGCCGAATCGCTGATGAAGATGATTGATGTTCTGGAGGACAATGATGATGTTCAGAACGTCTACTCTAACTTCGACATCTCCGATGAAGAGATGGAAAGGATTATGGGGTAAACGGCGGTTCGGGGCAGCAACTCTGACAGAGCTGACTTTCAACCTCGAATACCACACCTTTATATTATGCGCATCCTCGGCATCGACCCCGGCAGCAAAGCGACCGGTTACGGTTTTATCGAACAACAGGGCAACCGGTTGATCCATCTGGATAACGGCGCAATTTTTACCCGCAGCCAGGACCCGCTGGCGTTGCGGCTGCAGATCATCTACCGCGAACTGACCCGGCTGATTGAGCATTACCGACCGGATGCGGTCGCGGTCGAACAAGTGTTCATGGCCAAGAACCCGGCCTCGGCACTGAAGCTGGGGCATGCCCGCGGCGTGGCCCTGCTGGCCGGAATCAATGCCGAACTAGCGGTCGCTGAGTATTCGGCGCTGCAGGTTAAAAGCGCCGTCGTCGGGTACGGCCGGGCAGGAAAAAATCAGGTTCAGCAGATGACCCGCACCCTGCTGAACCTGCCGGAAATAGCCCAGGAAGATGCCGCCGACGCCTTGGCGGTGGCTATCTGCCACGCCCACAGTCACCACCTCAATAACCATCTTGCGGCAAAGCTCGGCACCCGCTGACGCCGAGCCAGAAACCGTTGTGGTAAACCATGATCGCTCTTCTCACCGGCCAACTGGCCCAACGCAGTCCGGAACAGATTATCATCGATGTCGCCGGAGTCGGTTATCGCCTGCAGGTGCCGCTTTCGACCTATTACGCTCTGCCGGAAACCGGCCAGGTACAGCTGCGGGTACACACCCATGTCAAAGAAGACGCCATCCAGCTGTACGGATTTCTCACCGAAGCGGAAAAATCACTGTTCGCCCTGCTGATTTCGGTATCCGGAGTCGGTCCCAAGCTGGCGATCACCATCCTCTCGCATATCCCGGCCGCCGAACTGGCGTTGGCGCTCAGCCAGGGGGATGTCCCGCGCCTGACGGCGATCCCCGGCATCGGCAAAAAAAGCGCTGAACGCCTGGTACTTGAGCTGCAGGACAAGGCCACTAAATTCGCCATGCCCGGAATCGCTGCCAACAGTGCCGCGCAGAAGCCAACGGCCGGCAGTCATCATCAGGATGCATTGTCAGCGCTGGTCAATCTCGGCTATAAAGAGACTTTGGCGCGCAGCACTTTGAAAAGCCTGCAGACGGCGCCGGACGCTCCACTTGAAGAGGTTCTTAAAGCCGCGCTGAAAATCCTGGTGAAGTAAACGGAGTTATTGATGAGCGAACGCCTGATTGCCGGCGACGGCCTGCCCGAAGAGGAACATTTCGAAGCAGGTCTGCGGCCGCGCACCCTGCAGGAATACGTCGGCCAGAGCAAGGCCAAGCAGAACCTGCAGGTCTTTATCGATGCCGCGCGCAACCGTCAGGAGGCGCTCGACCACGTGCTGTTTTTCGGCCCTCCGGGGCTGGGGAAAACCACCCTCTCCAATATCATCGCACAGGAGATGGGGGTCAACATCAAGAGCACCTCCGGCCCGGTCATAGAAAAAGCCGGCGATCTGGCCGCGGTCCTGACCAATCTTGAAGAGGGGGATGTGCTCTTTATCGACGAGATCCATCGCCTCTCGCCGGTCGTCGAAGAGATCCTCTACCCGGCGATGGAAGATTACCAGCTCGACATCATGATCGGCCAGGGGCCATCGGCGCGCAGCATCAAGCTGGATATCCCCCGTTTCACTCTGGTCGGCGCCACCACCCGCGCCGGACTGCTCTCTTCGCCGCTGCGCGACCGCTTCGGCGTCATCAGCCGCCTGGAGTTCTATTCCAACGCCGAGCTGACCACCATCGTCAAGCGCAGCGCCGGAATTCTCGGCATCCGTATCGATCCCGAAGGTGCCGCCGAAATCGCCCGCCGCAGCCGTGGCACCCCGCGGATCGTCAACCGTCTGCTGCGCCGGGTGCGCGATTTTGCCGAAGTCGAAGGGGATGGCGTCATCACCAAACAGTTGGCCGACAGCTCGCTGAAACGGCTTGAAGTCGATAATCAGGGTTTGGATTTCATGGATAGACTGCTGCTGCTGTCGATTATCGACAAGTTCGGCGGCGGACCGGTCGGGCTGGACACTCTGGCGGCGGCGATCGGCGAAGAGCGAGACACCATCGAAGACGTCATCGAACCCTACCTGATTCAACAGGGCTTTCTGAACCGCACACCACGCGGACGAGTAGCCACCGAGACCTGCTACCGTCATTTCCAGCGCACCCCTGCGAACACCGGCAACGGAACTCTTTTCGGGTGAGCATGGCAAAGATGACGAATCACCCGGACCTGCAGCAGTTCGCCCGACAACTGGCGCTCTGGACCGAACTGGTTATCGAGAACGGCCGTACGCCGTTTCGGCGCGTCGACCTGTATCCGCAGGTCCAGACCGAACAAGGGGTGTTACGCCCGCCGCTTATTTTCTGGATCAACCGGCAGAGCATGATGGCCGGCGGCATCCTGCTGCTTCCGGAACGCGATCTTTCCGCCGAGCTAGAACGGGGTCGCTGCTGCGCCGAAGCGCTGGGACTGCGTAACTTTGTCACCTGGGAGACCGATCGGGTCAGAATCTGGCAGCTCGATGGTGCTGAGATCAAGCAACACCAGGACCTCCACTTCAAGGACGTCGCAAATCCCGACAGCTTCCGCCATCTGCTCGAAGAGCTGCTTGAAGTGCTCAAACTGCTGGCGGTCATCGGCCTGATCCCACCCGGGCAGCTGTCGGCTCACTACCTGCACAACCTGTTTCAAACCGCCCTAGAACTGTCGCTTCCGCCGCTGCTGAACAGTTACCGCAGCCAGCGCGCTCAAGAGACTGAAGATGCGGGCGAGGATGCTGAACGTCAGGCGGTTGAAGCAAATCGGCAGCTGCTGCTGCAGCTGCTGGCGCTGCTCTGGTTTCAGCAGATGCCCAGCGCAATTCTGCCGGAAAAGCTGGCGCGGGCGATAGAACTCTCGCTGCCGCAACTGCCCGAACCGTTACGACAGTCGCTCAGCTGGAAAATTTCTGCGGAACCAACGAGCATGCCGCACGAAACAACGGTCTGCTTTCATCATCTGCTGCTGCGGTTACGTCAACTCTCCTGGGATCAGCCGCAACAGCGGGCTCTGACCGCGCTTCAGCTACTTTTCGACAGCTGGTTTCCGCCGCAACCGCTGGAGAGTACTGCGCAGAACTGTTTTTATCCGGCAGTTCCGCGACTCGCGCCAACAACCCGCAGCCTGTTATCCGACTCCCCTTCCCTGCTTGCGACAGTCGGATTGCTCGAGCAGCTTGAAAAACAGCCGCCCCGTCAACAGTACTTCGGTAATCTTTTGCAGTTCACTCCGGAAACCCTCCCCAAAGGGACGCTGCAGGCAACGCTGACCAACAGCCGGATTCCCGGACGCGCCGAGCAGCAACAGTATGCATCGCTGCTGCGCACCTCCTGGCCGAACCGCAGATTCAAGCTGGCAACAGCCACCCCACTCTGGCAGTGGGAAGCCCTTCACCTGCTCGGCCTGTACCGGATCGCTGAGCCCCTGGCCTTGACCCTGCCCGCCCAGGCGTTGTGCCTCGCCACTGATGAACCTTTCTGGCCATTGCTGCTCGAACACTATCAGCTCTGCTCTGTAGACAGCAGTAACGCCGCGCAACTCAAGCTGCAACTGGTTCGTGGCGCGACAAATGAGCAACCTGTTCAGATCAATACCAGTGAAACCAACTATCAGCTCATCCCAGCGGATGAACTGCAGCTGCGCTGCAGCCAGCTGTTGCAGGCCCTGCAGCTGCCGGTCAGGCTCTATCATCTGTCAGCGGAGCAGCTTGTTTTTTGCGGAGAAGAACAGCTAACCAGCACAGCATTAAGGGGATTGAAACTTTACGCCGACAGTCTGCTCGGTCAACGCTTGTGGCAACTGCTGACGGCTGCTCCGCAACCTGCAACAGAAGAAGAACTCTTTACGCAGGCAAAAAGGATCGGCTGGCCTCACCCGGAAGCCAGAATCCTGGAAGAGCTATTCCGATCCAGCAGTTCGACAGAATTCACACCAGAACAGCTTGACGGCCTGCTTGCCGAGCTGCTGGGCTGCGCGGACATTCTGCAGATTGAGCGCCAGGGGGGCACACTGAAAAAGCGCCCCCTTGTGGAGGAGAATCTCCCAGGCAAACTGCTCAGACAGCAGCTGATTGAACAGCTGCAGAATGAAGGGCTGCCGACCTTTCCGGAAAAATACCTCTATTTTCTCGATCAGCCGCAGATGGTAACGTATCGCTTTGCCCCGCCGCTGCAGATCCGCAATGAGCTGCTCGGCCAGTTTGAACTGGTCGATGTCGCCGGACAGATCATCCATAGCGATGGCGAAGAACTGGTCCGGGTGCTGCTGCTCTGTTCGCAGTTGGGGAAAAATCAGGTGGAACTGCCAAGCGACCGACAACAGTTGTGCTTGCTGCTCGACCAGTACTGCCAGGACCTTAGAGCCTTCCATCAGCACCTGAGTGAACTCTGTTTCCGGCGGGTCGAAAATGCCAAGGCCGCCCGCAAGCTGACAAAAAAAACCTGGTCCGAGCTGGCCCTGCCACCCCTGAAATGGCTGGAAGCCCAACCCTGACCCCAAGGAGCCTCACATGCGTATTCTTCTGCATATCTGCTGCGGCAACTGCGCCATCTACCCGGTGAAAATGCTACGCGCGCAGAACCATAAAATTTCCGGCTACTTTTACAATCACAACATCCACCCGTATCAGGAGTTTTCCAGACGGCTGGAAACGACTCGTCAGTATGCAGCACAAACAGGGCTGGCGGTTGTTTATGATGAAGAGTACCGGCTCGAGGAGTATCTGGCAGCGGTTGCCCATGACCCGTCAAGTCGCTGTGAATACTGCTATCAGTCACGCTTGCAGGCAACCGCGCAGGAAGCGAAAAGGCTCGGTTTCGACGGTTTCACCACGACCCTGCTCTACTCCCGCTATCAGGATCATCAGGCGATTGTTGCTTACGGTGAAAAACTGGCCGCGGAATCGGGGCTGAGTTTTCACTATGAAGATTATCGCGTCGGCTGGAACGAGGGAATCAAAGCCTCAAAAGAGCTGGGACTTTACCGACAACAGTATTGCGGTTGCATCTACTCGGAAAAAGAGCGCTACGCGCCACGTAAAAAAACCAGCTGAACCCAATTACGCAGACAGAAGTCCCCTCACCACAATTGAAGCAGCAGCAGAAACTGTTATAATTTTTACAGCTTTTTACATTCTGCAGACTATTTAAGGGAGGCTGAGATGCTGGAAATCGTGGAAAAAACCTTGTTGGCCGGAATTGGCGCTCTTTCTCTGACCCAGAAAAAAGCCGAGGAAGTGATCGAGGATCTGAAGAAGCGCCTGAACCTGACTGAAGAAGAGGGAAAAACGCTGTTGGACAAACTGCAGAATGCTGCAAAAGAAAACCAGCAGCGCCTTGAGACTCTCGCCTGCGAAGAGGTCAAAAAAGCCTGCGAGCGGGTCGGCGTTGTCACCGAAGAAGATTTCCAGAAACTACAGAAAAAAGTCGCGCAGCTCGAAAAACAGCTGAAGGCACTAGCAGACTAGATCGGTAACGACACCCAGATGCTCCCTTTTAGCCGAATCAACCGCAACATCCGTTCGCTTAAAAGATACCGCCAGATCCTCGGGACTCTCATCCAGTACGGATTCGGCCATATCATTGAGCAACTCAACATCGATTATTATCTCGAGTTGGGCAAGCGGATCGTCACCCTCGGAACGGCCTCCCGCGACCTGGAAAAACTCTCGCAGGCCGAACGCTTGCGGCTGGTACTGGAGGAGCTTGGGCCGACCTTTATCAAACTGGGACAACTGCTTTCAACCCGTCCGGATATCGTACCTCCCGAGTATCTTCACGAACTGAAAAAGCTGCAGGATCGCGTTCCGCCTGTCGCGACCGACAAGATAAAAGCGCAGCTGCACAAAGAACTTGGCTATCCGGCAGAAGAGCTTTTCCTCGAATTCAACGAGGCCCCCCTGGCGGCCGCCAGCATTTCACAAGTGCATCGCGGCGTGTTGAAAAACGGCGAGCAGGTGGTCTTTAAAGTCCGCCGCCCGGAGATAGAAACGATCATCGAAACGGACATCGATATCCTCATGGGGCTGGCCTATCTGATCGAGAAGCATCTCCCCGGCGGCGATATGTACGACCCGATCGGACTGGTTAAAGAGTTCCGGCGCACCATCAACCGCGAACTTGATTTTGCCCGCGAAGCGCGAACAATCGACCGCTTCGCCAACAATTTTTCCGAGGACCCGACGGTGCGCATTCCCAAGGTTTATTGGGAGCATACCGGCCGTTCGGTGCTGACCATGGAGTACCTGTCCGGAATCAAAATCTCGCAGTTCGATGAGCTTGAAAAGGCTGGCTATAATCTAAAGCAGCTCGCGAAAATCGGCGCGGACAGTTTTCTTCGCCAGGTCTTCGAATACGGCCTGTTCCATGCGGATCCGCATCCGGGCAACATCTACGTCCTGCCGGACAGTGTCATCTGCATGTTTGACTTCGGTATGGTCGGCCGGCTGGATGACGATCTTAAACAACAGCTGACCGAGCTGCTGCTGTCGGTCTTCAACCGCGATGTCAATCACATCATTTCGCAACTGCTCTATTCTGGAGACCTGCACGATGAAGCAAACCTGGCCAGCCTGAAACGGGATCTGTCAGAGTTTATCGATGATTACTACGAGCTGCTGCTGCAGGATCTGAGAGTCGGGAAACTGCTGTTTGATTTCGTTGAAATCCTCACAGAATATCGCATCAAATTCCCTTCGAACCTGATGCTGCTGTCCCGTGCCCTGATCGCCATGGAAGGGCTCGGCCGTCAGCTTGACCCTGAATTCAACATGATCGCCCAGATTAAGCCCTTTGCCGAAAAAATCGTCAAGGACCGCTATTCACCGACAAATCTATCAAAAGAACTGACCCGAGCCCTGCAATCGTACCACGCGCTCGGCAGAAGCCTGCCGAAAGACATCAAAGAGTTCATCAACCGGGTCAACCGCAACAAGTTCAAAATTGACCTGGAACATCGCGGCTTTGAACGCTTAATTACCGATCTGGACAAGTCGACCAACCGCATCTCTTTCAGCTTGGTTATCGCCGCCCTGATTATCGGATCATCCATCATCATGCAGACCGATAAAGGGCCGATGCTGTTCGATTTTCCAATTCTGGGTCTCTTCGGCTTCACTGTGGCAGGCTTTCTCGGCTTCGGACTGGCGATTGCCATTCTACGTTCCGGCCGCATGTAATAGCCACTGTGTTTTAATCGTCACAGCTCAGCAACCTGCTTTTGCAAGGATGCAACAACCTTTCCTCGATGGCTCGTCTCGAACAATACACAGTCTCGATATTTCAGCAACTTAAGAAAACATACAGACTGGCCAAGTAATTGCATAAAAGTGTAATCTGTTGCGTAAAACAGATTGGATTCTAAAAATGATACTGCAAAGAACCTTGAAAAACAGCACCAGCATCTCCGGGATTGGCTTGCACTCCGGAGACCGTATTACACTTAAAATGCGACCGGCAACCGCCAACACCGGAATCGTCTTTCACCGCACTGACGGTGATCGGATTATCGACATCAAGGCCTGCGCGGATAATGTTGTCGACACGCGCATGGCAACCGTTATCGGCCGCGACGGCGCAAAGGTCTCAACCATAGAGCATTTCATGGCAGCGCTCGCAGCCTGTGGAATCGACAATCTGCACGTCGACATTGACGGCCCTGAAATTCCGGTCCTTGATGGCAGCGCAGCCCCCTTTATCAGAGAGATCCAACAGGCCGGCGTAGAAAACCTGCATGCCAGCCGGCGCTTTGTCGCCATACGCAAGCCACTGGAAATCATCGAGGGCGAAAAACGGATCAGCATTATACCATCACGCTTTTTCCGCATCACTTTCGATATTGCTTTCGAGCATTCGGCAATTTCGGTCCAGCAGTACAGCATGAAGTTCACCACCGAGAATTTCTGCAAAGAGATCGCTCCGGCCCGCACCTTCGGCTTTCTGCATGAAGTCGAGTACCTCAAGGCCAACGGTCTGGCCCGTGGCGGATCGCTGGAAAATGCGGTAGTCATCGACAGCAACGGGGTCATGAACCCCGAAGGCCTGCGCTTTCAGGATGAGTTCGTGCGCCACAAAATCCTCGACTCCTTCGGCGATTTCAGCCTGCTCGGCGCCCCCCTCCTCGGACACATCAGAGCCTTCAAGGCCGGCCATGACCTGAACGCAAAAATGGTTCGCAAAATACTGGATAACCCCAGCCACTGGACCTATGTCGAGTTCAGCGAGCAGGCGCTTCAGGAGGCACAGCGCGTCAGCACTCGCGCCTTCGCAGCCGACCTGGCCTGGAGCGAGGCCTGAGCAGAAAAAAATCAAGGCAGCCTACGGGCTGCCTTTTTTATTGCCGTAAAACTGACAGGCTTGTGTTGTCGGCGCTCATCCAATAGAATCATTCCTCCCGCAAATCTCCTGCCGCGAGAGGCACTTTAATGTCGAAAGAAAACCCGGCCACCAACGCTAACGACAAACCGCTACGTAAACGCCGAGAATACCTGCTGATTTTTCTCGTCGTTATCCTGCTCCTGCTGGTCCCTCAGCTGGAACTGCATCTTTCAGACCTCACGGCGCAGCTTCCGATCAGCAACAGCATTATCGCACTGACCATGATCAACCTGAACATCCTGCTGATCCTGGTGTTCCTGTTTCTGATCTTCCGTAACCTGTTCAAGCTGATACTGGAACGTCGGCGCGGTGTTCCGGGCGCAAAGCTTCGCAGCAAACTGGTCGGTGCCTTTATCGGGTTGTCACTGATTCCTACCATGCTGCTATTTTTTGTTTCTGCCGGCTTCATCAGCAACAGCATCGACAGCTGGTTCAACACTCAGGTGGAAAAGGCTCTCGATGAATCGCTAGAGGTCGCCCAGACTTACTATCGAAACTCTGAAACAAACGCGCTCTACTATGCAGATCAGCTGGCACAGAGGATCAAACAGGACAAGCTGCTCAACGATGAAAATCTGCAGCAACTGCGCAAACTGATTAAAGAGAAACAGGAAGAGTACAATCTGGGAATCGTTGAGGTATTCTCGGCAACCCACGAAGAACTGGTTCGGGTCGCCAACCCGAAACTGCCGATTATTGAAATCACCTCGGCAACCTCTGATCCGGTCCGCGAAGGCCTGCAGGGCATCCGCTTTTCCCAGATCAGCCCGGTTGGCAAAGCGGACCTGATCCGTGGCATCGTTCCTGTCCAGTCAAACTGGAACGAGAAGGATATTGTCGGCGTTGTTGTCGTCAACTACTACGTGCCTTATTCGCTGATCAATAAAATGAAAGAGATCGCAGCCTCGGTCGAACAGTACAAAACCACTAAATCGATCAAGGGGCAGATTCAGCAGAGCTACGTTATTGTGCTGCTGCTGATCGCCCTGGTGATCATATTCCTGTCGACCTGGTTCGGATTTCACCTGGCCCGCGGAATTACCGTGCCGATCCAGGAACTGGCGTCAGCGACCTCACGCGTTGCCTCGGGCGATCTGGACATCCAGCTGGAAACCCGCAGCACAGATGAAATAAGCACCCTGGTCGCGGCTTTTAACAAAATGACCACTGATCTGCGTCATGGACACAAACAGGTCGAAGCGGCCCATAAAGATTTACAGGAATCCAACCTGGAACTTGACCGGCGGCGCAATTACATGGAAATCGTCCTGGCGAACGTGACCGCAGGGGTCATTTCAGTGGATCGCTTTGGCCGACTGACAACCATCAACAAGTCTGCGGAAAACCTGCTGCACTTCAAGGCAGCGAATATTCTCGGCAAGGATTTCCGTGAGGTTATTCCTGCCAGTTATCAGCCGAAAATCATGGAACTGCTCAAAGAGCTGTTCTATTCAGAAAAGGGCACAATTCGGCAACAGTTGACCCTGCCGATCGGCGAGGACAAATACACGCTGATGGTCAACTTGACGACCCTGCGTGATGAACAGAAAAATTTCATGGGGACGGTGGCGGTTTTTGATGACCTGACGCAACTGTTCAAAGCGCAGAAGATGGCCGCCTGGCGCGAAGTCGCACGCCGCATCGCCCATGAAATCAAAAACCCCCTGACCCCGATTCAGCTCTCCGCGCAGCGCTTGCGACGCCGTTATCTGGATCGCTTTTCAGAAGAAGATACGGTTTTCGATGACTGTACCCGCATGATCAGCAATCAGGTTGATGAGTTGAAAAATCTGGTCAATGAATTTTCCAGCTTTGCCCGGATGCCGGCCACCAAACCGACCGAAAATGATCTGAATGAAATCGTCAAAGAATGCCTGCTGCTCTATCAGGAAGCACACAAGCAGGTGACCTTCATCCGTTCCCTGGAAGAGCCACTACCGAGCGCTTATTTGGACCGGGAACAGATCAAACGGGTGATTATCAACCTGCTGGAAAATGCAATCGCAGCAATCGCCAACAAGGGTGAAATCACAGTAGAAACAATGTACAATCCAGAACTGCAGATCCTCACATTGGCAATTGCCGACAGCGGTTGTGGCATTCCGGCAGAAGACAAACCACGGTTGTTCGAGCCTTACTTTTCTACAAAAAAAACCGGTACCGGATTAGGGTTGGCGATCGTATCAACCATCATTGCCGATCATAATGGCTATATCCGCGTCAAAGACAATATCCCGACTGGCGCACGTTTCATTATTGAGCTGCCAGTGACCCAGAGCTAAAAACACAGAGAGAGATAGAGACAGATGGAAAATATTCTCATCGTCGATGATGAACAGAGTATTCGTGAAAGTCTGGAAGGCATTCTCGAAGACGAGGGCTTCCGCACCAGTGTCGCCGCATCGGGTGAAGAAGCCCTGACAGCGATTCTGAGCGAGAACCCTGACCTGGTCCTACTGGATATCTGGATGCCAGGAATAGACGGCATTGAGACCCTAAAAAGGATTAAACAGGTGCGGAAGAATCAGCTGGTAATCATGATGAGCGGTCATGGCACCATCGAAACGGCTGTGAAAGCAACGCGACTTGGCGCTTATGATTTCATCGAAAAACCGCTCTCACTGGAAAAGGTACTGCTGTCGATTCAGAATGCAATGAAGATTGGGCAGCTGCAGGCTGAGAATACGGCTCTCAAAGAAAAAATCAGCAGGGATTATGAAATGATTGGCGAGAGCGCCGTTATTTCGAAACTCAAGGCACAGATCGCAGTCGCTGCCCCCAGTTCTGGCTGGGTGCTGATAACCGGCGAAAATGGGACAGGAAAAGAGCTGGTGGCACGTGCGATCCATCAACGCTCGACACGTAACCAGAGAGCCTTTGTCGAAGTCAACTGCGCAGCAATTCCTGAAGAGTTGATCGAATCCGAGCTATTCGGCCATGAGAAAGGCGCCTTTACCGGAGCGACAGCCGCGCGCAAAGGAAAATTTGACATGGCGAACGGCGGCACACTTTTTCTGGATGAAATTGGTGACATGAGCCTGAAGACCCAGGCAAAAATCCTGCGGATTCTACAGGAGCATACCTTTGAAAGAGTCGGCGGCAACAGAACGATTGAAGTCGATGTTCGGGTTATTGCCGCGACAAACAAGAACCTTACTGAAGAGATTAAAGAGGGCAACTTCCGTGAAGACCTTTATTTTCGGCTGAATGTTCTACCTTTTGTTGCTCCACCGTTGCGGCATCGCAAGGATGACATTCCATTATTGATAAAACATTTCCTGCAGTATTTTTGTAGCAAAGAGAGTCGCGAAATCAAAACAATTTCCACTGACGCACTACAATCATTAATCAATTACAACTGGCCTGGAAACGTGCGTGAATTGAAAAACCTGATCGAGAGACTGGTTATCATGACTCCCGCACAACAGATAGAAGCGTCGGACCTGCCCCATGCCATCAACCAGGACAGGGAACAACAGGGTTCTGCAAACATTATGGCTGAAGAAATGCCAGACTCCTACCGCGACGCCAAGGAGTTGTTTGAGAAACAGTTTCTTCTGGAAAAACTGCAGAAAAACAACTGGAACATTTCACGAACATCGGAAGAGATTGGACTGGAGCGCTCCAACCTGCACAGGAAAATAAAAACCTATGGTATAGAGCAGGATAAAGAATAGTTCGTTGTAACTGATACTGACATCAGCCAAGCCCCTGATTCTGAGTGAAGCAGGAGTTTGGCTGATGAAGTCGGAAAAATAAACAAAAAAAGGCCCCCATCCTAACGGAAGGGGGCCTTACAAATAATTTCGGCGGCGACCTACTTTCCCACATCGTCTCCAATGCAGTATCATCGGCGCGGTAGGACTTAACTTCTGTGTTCGGGATGAGAACAGGTGTGACCCCTA
>DATCYW010000101.1:0-6491 GCA_036526255.1 Malonomonas sp.
GTCAATATCCTCGATGAAGCCGCCCGGCTCGGCATGCAGTTCGATCTGGATCAGTTGCAAACCAACCTTGGCGTACCGGTGATCGGCGCGGTGATGAAGCGCAAGCAGGGGCTGGCTGAGCTGCAGAAAGCGATCGCGGGCTACGCTTCAGTGCCGCACAAACCCTTCAGTTACGGCGCGGATCTAGAAACCGACATCGAGCAGATTGTTAGTCGCCTGCAGGGCGATTACCTGCTTAGCAAACGGGCGCTGGCGCTGCTGCTGATGCAGCGCGACGAAGAAATCGATGCGCTGGTGCAGCAGCAGGGGAAAGCTTCTTACGATGATGTCCACCCGGTGCTGAGCAAGGTGGTTTTTGAGCGGCGGACCGATTTGCACCTGCAGATCAGCCTGGAGCGCAAAACCATCTGCAAGCGGATGCTCAGTGGCGTTGTCACGCAACAGAAACTTGATGCTGAGCCGTTTTCCGAAAAACTGTCACGTTGGACGATGAATCCTTGGAGCGGTGCGCCGATTCTGCTGCTGGTGGTTTACTTTGGCCTGTACGAGTTTGTCGGTGGCTTTGGCGCCGGGACGCTGGTTGATCTGATCGAAGGGAGTCTTTTCGAAGAACATATCAATCCGGCGGTGATCGGCTATGCCCAGCAACACATAACCGCCAATTGGCTGTTTGAGCTGCTGGCTGGCGAGTATGGACTCTGGACGCTGGGGATTCGCTACGCGGTGGCCTTGATCCTGCCGATTGTCGGCACCTTCTTTCTGGTTTTTTCGCTGTTGGAAGACACCGGCTATTTCCCTCGCTTGGCGATGCTGGTCGATCGGCTGTTTAAAAAGATCGGCTTGTCCGGTCGCGCCGTCATCCCGATGGTGCTCGGTTTCGGCTGTGACACCATGGCGACGATGGTGACGCGAACCCTCGAAACCACCCGTGAGCGGATTATCGCCACGGTGCTGCTTGCCCTGGCGATCCCCTGCAGCGCTCAGTTGGGCGTTATTCTCGGGCTGCTGGCCGAGGTTCCGGGCGCCTTGAGCGTCTGGCTGGTGTTTCTGGTGCTGGTGTTTTTACTGGTCGGATTTCTCTCCTCCAAGGTGATGCCGGGGGAGACGCCGGTCTTCTACATGGAGCTGCCGCCGATGCGTCTGCCGCAGTTCCGTAACGTTGCGGTGAAGACCCTGACCCGCATGCAATCTTACTTCATGGAGATTCTGCCGCTGTTTCTGATTGCCTCGGTGATTCTCTGGGCGTTGAAAATGCTCGAAGTGCTTGAAGGTCTGGTTGGGCTGCTGGCACCGGTTGTGCGCGCGATCGGTCTGCCGGATCAGGCCACCTCGGCGTTTGTCTTCGGTTTTTTCCGCCGCGATTTTGGCGCGGCCGGCCTTTACGACCTGCAGAGCAACGGCCTGCTCAACGCCACCCAGTTGACCGTTGCTGCGGTCACTTTGACCCTGTTTGTCCCTTGCGTCGCGCAGTTTCTGATGATGAAAAAAGAGCGCGGGTTCAAAGTCTCTATGGCGATCTTTCTCTTCGTTTCGGTGTTGGCGTTCGCCTGCGGCTGGGTGTTGAATAAATTTCTACTGACGACGGGGTTACTGGCATGATTTGCGGGTTCTGCGGCAAAGAGGCCCCTGACGAGGCCGGGCCCGGTGAGGATAAAACCTCCTGCGGTAGTTGCCGAGGAGGGTGTCGCAAGATACATTGTTCACATTGTGGTTATGCCAATCCGGCACCGGGCAAGCTGCTGAAAAAATTTCTCTCCAATCCAATACAGAAGGAAACAAAATAGATGCAAAGATTATCGCCGAAAGCTGAAGAGATTCTGGAATCACTCTGGATTACCACGGTTGAAGGGGACGAGGTCGGCTGTCTGCTCTCAGCGATGGACCTGCAGGACGGCAGCCAGGACGAAGGGCTCGCCGAGCTGATCCGTTTGACCTATGTCGAGACCCGCGGCGATCGTCTTTACCTGCGTCGGGAAGGGCGTCCGGAAGCGGAGATGACGGTGCGCCGACATCGACTGGCTGAGCGGCTGATGATGGATATCCTCGACATTCAGGGGGATGAAGGCAACGAGCAGGCCTGCGCCTTCGAGCATCTGCTGCATCAGGGGGTCGATACCAAGATCTGCACTCTGCTGAATCATCCGACCACCTGTCCGCACGGCAAGCCGATTCCGCCGGGAACCTGCTGCGAGGCCGCCCGACAGGAGGGCGCGCAGGGGGTTGTGCCGTTGACCGAGTTGAAGTCGGCAGAAGCAGGCGAGATCGCCTATCTGGCGGCCAGTGACGGCAAGAAGATGCAGAAGCTGATGAGCATGGGGGTTTTACCCGGCAGTGAGCTGACCTTGATGCAGAGCTTTCCCAGCTATATTTTCAAAGTCGGGCATTCCCAGTTTGCCGTCGATGACAGCCTGGCGCGGGAAATTTATATCCGACGTCCGCAGCGCTGAATAACCGGCAGGGGGCTAGTTACCAGCGTAGTGGCTGGGAACTATGAATTGGGCGAACCTTTGTGTTCGCCCTTAGGTTATTAAAAAGGCAACCTTTATGCACATCTTGCTGCTTTTCTGTCTCATGGTTTTTCTCCCCGCCGCTTCTTTGGCCGCCGATTCGGATAACCCCTGGATATCGACTCTTTATTTCGAAAACGATCTCTTCGTCGGCAGCGATAGCGATTACACCAACGGTATCAAGTATTCGATTATTTCGCCCGATCTGTCGCCAACTGCCAAGCGGCGGAAAACCGCGGAAATTCCCCGCAAGGCGCTCGATTTTGTCCAGAGCCTGCCACTGATCCGTAACTCCGCTGAAGAGACCGATCACACGCTGGAACTGGCCATTGGTCAGAATATCTATACCCCACGTGATATCAGCCGCTTCGACCTGATCAGGGATGATCGCCCTTATGCCGGCTATCTGTATGTGTCAAGTTCGTTTCATCGGCGTAGCGATCTGGGGCAGCTGCAGAGCCAGATGGATACCTTGGAAGTGCAGTTCGGCATGGTCGGCCCTTCCTCGTTGGCCGAGGACGCGCAGAAGTTTGTCCACCAGGTCCGGGGCTTTCAGCGTCCTAACGGCTGGGATCATCAAATTAATGACGAACCGGGGGTGAACCTGATTTTTGAGCGAAAATGGCTCTTTCATCCCGACCATGACGGCCAGTTTGGTGCTGACGCCATCCTGCATGCTGGCGCGGCTCTCGGCAATGTGATGACCTACGCCAATACCGGCTTCGAAGTGCGTGGTGGCTGGAACGTGCCGCGCAGCTTCGGTGTGTCGCTGATCCGGCCTGCCGGGAGCACCTGGAATAACGATGACTCCGGTTTGTCGCTTTATCTGTTCGGGGCGGTCAACGCCAAGGCCGTGGCGCTGGATATTTTTCTCGACGGCAACAATTTTCGTGACAGCCATTCCGTGAAAAAAGAGCCTCTGGTCGCCGATTTTTCCACTGGAATAACCATGAGCTATGAAAAATTAACTGTCAGTCTGGCACAGAATATCCGGACCCGTGAATTTCGCCAGCAGCAGAAGCATCACAGTTTTGCCTCTCTGGTCTTTTCCTACGCCTTCTAAAAAAGACAGAGAAGCCTCAAGTGAATGACCCTTTGCACGGGACTGTTTTTTCGCGACCTTTTAGGCTATACTCCCCGGCCATTCATCAATCAATCTCAAGGAGAAAAACCTATGTTCCGTGAACCGAAAGAGACCGTTAAAGAGCTGCAGGAAAAACTTCAAGAATTATGGAGGTATCTTTGACGGCCCTGCCAAGCGGGAACGGATTCAGGAATTAGAAGCAGAGATCGCCCGCCCCGAGTTCTGGAATCAGGGGGACAGGGCGCAGGAGCTGCTGCGGGAGCGGACCGGGCTGCAGAAAACGGTCGAAGCCTGGGACGGCGCCAATAACCAGCTGGAAGATCTGCTGGTGTTGATCGAACTGGGTGAAGAGGCAGAGGATCAACAGACCCTTGACGAGGTCAACAGCCTGTTGCCCGAGATCGAAAACCTGGTGGAAAAGATGGAGTTCGCGCGGATGCTCTCCGGCGAACATGACGCCAACTGCGCGACGCTGAGCATCAACGCCGGGGCCGGCGGCACCGAGGCGCAGGACTGGGCCGAAATGCTGCTGCGCATGTACCTGCGCTACTGCGAACGCAAAGGCTTTAAGACCGAGATGACTGAATACCAGGCGGGCGATGACGCCGGAATTAAGAGCGCCACCTTCAGCGTCACCGGCGACTACGCCTACGGTTATCTGAAGGCGGAGAACGGTATCCACCGGCTGGTGCGTATTTCGCCGTTCGATTCCAACGCCAAACGGCACACCTCGTTCTGTTCGGTGTTTGTTTTCCCGGAACTGGACGATTCGATCGAGATTGAAATCGAGGACAAGGATATTCGGGTTGACACTTTCCGCGCCAGCGGCGCCGGTGGTCAGCACATCAATAAGACCGATTCGGCGATTCGCATCACGCACATTCCGACCGGCACGGTGGTTTCCTGTCAGAACGAGCGCTCGCAGCACAAAAACCGGGCGACGGCGATGAAGCAGCTCAAAGGACGTCTCTTTGAACTTGAAATGCGCAAGAAAGAGGAAGAAGCGGCGAGCTTTTCCGAAGATAAAAAAGAGATCGGCTGGGGCAGCCAGATCCGTTCTTACGTGTTGCACCCCTACCGGATGGTCAAAGATCATCGCACCAATCATGAAACCGGCAACACCGATGCGGTGCTCGACGGTCATCTGGACGGCTTTATCGAAGCTTACCTGCTGAAGGGAAAGTAGCTTTTGTCGAGGCAATTCCGATAAAACAATGTTGCACTTTTACGGCGCTTTTTAAACTGAGGAAAGCGCCGTAAATATTTGACTTGCAGGGCTAAATCAGCTAGCTTCACCGGTTAAAATTCCCCCCGCAAAAAAGGAGCAGTCGATGCACGATTCCGATATACCCATAGGTCTGACCTTCGATGATGTTCTGTTGATCCCTGCGCATTCGCAGGTGTTGCCGAAAGAGGTCGATCTGAGCACTCAGTTGACGGCAACCATCAAGCTGAATATTCCGCTGCTTTCGGCGGCGATGGATACGGTTACCGAATCACGTGCGGCGATCTGCATGGCTCGCGAAGGCGGGCTGGGGATCATTCACAAGAATATGTCGCCGACCGAGCAGGCCACCGAGGTCGATCAGGTGAAAAAATCGGAGAGCGGCATGATCGTCGACCCGATCACCATGGACCCGGATCAGAAGATCTACGAAGCGCTGGCGGTGATGAAAAAGTACCGCATCTCCGGGGTGCCGGTGACCAAGAACGGCAAGCTGGTCGGCATTATGACGAACCGCGATCTGCGCTTTGAGACTAAGCTGGATCAGCCGATTTCCAACGTGATGACCAAGGACAAGCTGGTCACGGTGCCGCCCGGAACCACCCTCGAAGAAGCCAAGTATCATCTGCATGCGCACCGTATCGAAAAACTGCTGGTGGTGGATGACAACTTTGCCCTCAAGGGACTGATCACCATCAAGGATATTGAAAAAGTCCGCAAATACCCGAGCGCCTGCAAGGATTCACTGGGACGTCTGCGGGTCGGTGCTGCTGTGGGGGTTGGCGCCGATCTGGATGAACGGGCCGCGGCGCTGGTCGCTGCCGGGGTTGATCTGCTGGTCGTCGATACCGCGCACGGTCACAGTCAGGGGGTCATTGACACCATCGCGCAACTGCGCAAGCAGTATCCCGCGTTGCAGCTGATGGCCGGTAATATCGCCACCGCTGCTGCCGCCAAAGCATTGATCGATATCGGCGTCGATGCGGTCAAGGTCGGTATCGGACCGGGTTCGATCTGCACCACGCGGATCGTCGCCGGGGTCGGTGTGCCGCAGATCACCGCGATTCGTGAAGTTGCCAAGATCACCCACGCGGCCGGAATTCCGCTGATCGCCGATGGCGGCATCAAGTTCTCCGGCGACCTGCCGAAGGCGATCGCCGCCGGCGCCGACATTATCATGATCGGTTCGTTGTTTGCCGGCACCGAAGAGTCGCCCGGCGACACCATCCTCTATCAGGGTCGTTCCTACAAATCCTACCGCGGCATGGGCAGCCTCGGCGCCATGAAGCAGGGGAGCAAGGACCGCTACTTCCAGGCCGACGAAACCGACGTCAAGCTGGTCCCTGAAGGGATCGAAGGGCGGGTGCCGTTCCGTGGTCCGCTGTCCGACAATATCCATCAGCTGATGGGTGGCCTGCGCTCCGGCATGGGTTATACCGGTTGTCGCAACATCAAGGAGCTGCAGCAGAATGGCCAGTTCGTCCGCATCACCAATGCCGGCCTGCGTGAATCCCACGTGCATGATGTAACCATCACCCAGGAAGCACCCAACTACCGTATGGAAAGAGGGAGCTGAGCTGATGGCTGATCTGCACAGCGAAAAAATTCTGATTCTCGACTTCGGTTCGCAGTACACCCAGCTGATCGCCCGCCGGGTGCGCGAGTCGCATGTTTA
>DATCYW010000102.1:0-20073 GCA_036526255.1 Malonomonas sp.
CCCCGAAACAGAAACGCCTCAGCCAGATGTGGCTGTTGGATGTTCTTCTCCCCCGCCAGATCCGCAATGGTTCGCGCCACCTTGAGTATCCGGCTGAAGGAACGGGCCGAGATGCCGAGCCGGTCGACGACCATTTCGAGCAGTTTCTGTCCCGCTTCGTCCAGTGGACAGAACTTGCGGATATGTCGCGCGGCCATGGCGGCGTTAGTGTGCAGACCATGGGAAACCAGTCGGTCGCGCTGCAGTTGGCGGGCTTTTTCGACCCGGGCACGGATGGTTGTCGAAGCTTCCGCTTCTACCGGGTCGACCAGGTCTTTGTGCGGGACGCGCGGCACTTCGATCTGCAGATCGATACGGTCGAGCAGCGGACCGGAGAGGCGTTGCCGATAGCGCTGAATATCGTGCGGGGTGCAGCTGCAAAATGTCGTCAAGTCGCCGTGAAATCCGCACTTGCAGGGGTTCATCGCCGCCACCAGCATAAAGTCGGCCGGATAGGTCAGGCTGAGCGCGGCGCGACTGATGGACACCTGCCCATCTTCCAGTGGTTGGCGGAGCATCTCCAGCACGTTCTTTTTGAATTCGGGAAACTCATCCAGAAATAACAGACCGTTATGCGCCAGAGAAACTTCACCGGGGCGGGGGTAGCTGCCGCCGCCGATCAGCCCGGCGTCGGAAATCGTGTGATGCGGGGAGCGGAACGGTCGGCGTTCGATCAATCCATGCTGTTTGGCCAACAATCCAGAGATGGAGTGGATTTTCGTGGTTTCCAGCGCTTCTTCAAAGGAGAGCTCCGGCAGAATGGTCGGCAGTCGCCGGGCGAGCATGGTTTTGCCGCTGCCCGGTGGGCCGGAAAGCAGGATATTGTGTGCTCCGGCGGCGGCGATTTCGAGGGCGCGTTTGACGTGCTCCTGGCCGCGCACCTCGGCGAAATCTTCGCCGCTGGTGGCTGGGTTTGTCTCGGTGTCTCTAGGTTTGCAGCGATGCGGGCTGAACAGCTGTTCACCGTTAATCAGTGTCACCGCTTCGCCAAGATCCTTCACCGGGTAGATCGCCGGACCGGAGACGATGGCGCCCTCATCGGCGTTTTCGACTGGGAGCAGCAGCGCTTGATCGCCCCAGTTGCGAGCGGCGACGACAATCGGCAACACGCCGCGGACCGGCTTGATCCGGCCATCAAGGGAGAGTTCGCCCAGCAGGATGAAGTTCTTCAGCTTTTCGGCATCGACCACGCCGGTGGCGCAGAGCAGACAGATGGCGATCGGCAGGTCGAAGGCGGCACCTTCTTTACGGATGTCGGCCGGGGCAAGGTTGATGGTGATGCGACGGGCGGGGAAATCGAAACCGGAATTTTTGATCGCTGATTTGACGCGATCCTTGCTTTCTTTGACGGCACCTTCGGGCAGGCCGACGGTGGAAAATTGCGGTAAGCCCTGGGCGACTTCGACTTCAACCGGATAGGCATCGATGCCGATTAAGGCAGCGGATGTGACTTTGGCAAGCATAGGTTCCCCCTCCTATGAAACGGCCGATGAAAAAGCACCATCTGCGGCGTTACGCTTGTGACTCGTTTCTCAACGTAGCTTTGCTACGCCTCGTTCCTCGTCCCTGCGCAAGCCTTGCAGCTGGTGCCTTTTGATCGGCCTTACCTGTCTACTTAAATGGAATGAAAAACAAGAATCTGTTCGTTGTTGTATTACGCGCTGTGGCTCAGCTCTTCGATATGTTTTTCAGCCATGATTGCGGCGACCGCGCCGTCGCCGACGGCGGTGGAAATCTGCTTGAGAATGTTGGTCCGGCAGTCGCCTGCGGCATAAATCCCCGGAACTGAGGTGTGGGTATCTTCGCCGGCCTTGATGTAGCCGGCATCATCCAGTTCTAACAAATCGGCGACAAAGTCAGTGATCGGATTGACCCCTACCGCAACGAACATGCCCTGCAGGGCGATCTGTTTGGTCTCTCCGGTTTTTACGTTGCGCAGGACTGCACCGGTCAACCCGGTTTTATCCGAAAGCAGCTCTTCGACAGTGCTATCCCAGGCCATTTCGATTTTGTCATTTTCGGCGATCCGATCCTGTAAGATCTTGGTCGCGCGCAATTGGTCGCGGCGATGAACCATCGTCAATTTGCTGGCAAAGCGGGTCAGATACAGGGCCTCCTCGGCGGCGGTATCGCCTCCGCCAATCACCGCAATCGGCACATCACGGAAAAATGCGCCGTCACAGGTGGCACAATAGGAGACGCCGCGACCGACCAGGGCCGGTTCTCCTTCGAGACCCATTTTGCGCGGGATCACGCCGGTCGCGATAATAACCGCCTGACAGGTATATTCTTTGCCGTCGACAATCAGTGTTTTGGTCTTGCCATTGTCGATGATCTTTTCCACCGTACCGTAATCAGTTTCCAGTCCGAATTCGACACAATGTTCCTGAAACTTCATCATCAGATCCGGGCCTTCGATGCCGCCTGGATAGCCGGGCCAGTTTTCAACTCTGGTGGTGGTCATCGGCTGGCCGCCGATCAACATTTTTTCCAGCATCAGGGTCTTCAGCCGCGCCCGTGAGGCATAGAGGCCGGCGGTCATTCCGGCTGGGCCGCCGCCGACGATGATGACGTCGTAGGTTGTATCGCTCATTGACTTGCTCCTTGGTTTGTTCATTAAACTCAGCGGGCACATTTTTGCACATGGCCGCGCTAAATAGCAACCATCAGCGGGTGGTTGAGTTTGTCTCTGTGGAACTGTACACTTGCCGGGTCTTTTTCCTGGAGTTGTGTCGATGCTCAAACTGTTGAGAATGTTGCTCTGGCTAATTTTGGTGCTGGTTGTGGTCGGTGGTCTTGATCAGTTTCTGGTGCGCGTGCCGCTGGATACGCCGGGGTTGGCGCCGGTACAGACCTTTTATGTCGATTTCCGTTCGCGCCTGCTTGGGTTGGTTGGTGTCGAAACGGTTGCGGCGCCGCCTGCGACGATTGAGCAGGTGATCGAGGCGACCGGCTCAGCTCCGCAGCAGACAAAAAAATCACAGCGTTATCTGTATGTCGATGAAGCCGGGGAGCTTCAGTTCGCCGACAGTCTGGCCCAGGTTCCGGTCAAGTTCAGAAAAGCCGCCCAGCCGTTGGCGGAATAAATCCCCAACCCTGCTCTGTTTGCGCGATCAGGGCGTGCCGTAAATATCTGCCCGGCGATCGACCAGTGTTTTGATCTGGGCGCGGTATTTTTCCATCTCAGTGAAATCGAACTCTGCCACCAGTTCGGTGTCGGTTTCTGCGGCGACTTCCAGCACAGTGCCCAAGGGTGAAATCAGCTGACTGAGGCCGAAAAAATCGAGCTTATCCTGAATGCCACAGCAGTTGGCGGCGATGATGAACAGTTGATTTTCAATTGCCCGTGCGCGCAGCAGGGTTTTCCAATGCTCCTGACGCGGCTTCGGCCATTCGGCCGGAACGCAGATAATCTCGGCACCTTCCAGCGCCAGCTTGCGAAACAGTTCCGGAAAGCGCAGGTCGTAGCAGATGGCGACCCCCAGCCGTCCGAGCGAAGTTTCCGCCACCACCGCCCGCTCTCCAGCACCTAAAAACTGATCTTCACGCATGGTGGAAAACAGGTGCAGTTTGCGGTAGCTGTCGACCAGTTCCCCCCGGTCGATCACGTAGGCCGTGTTGTAGATGGTGTCGTTCTGCAACTCCGGCAGGCTGCCGACGCTGACCAGGTTCAGCTTGCGGCACTCTTCCTGCAGAACGTCCAGCACCCGCGGCGTTTGTGTCGCCAGTTTTTTGAGGTTGCGGTAGTCATAGCCGCAGCTCCACATCTCCGGCAGGACGGCCAGTTGGGCACCCCGGTCGGCGGCGCGTTTTAGTGCCGCAGTCGCTTTGTTGAGGTTGGCATCGACATCGCCGAGGCGGATATTGAACTGAATGGCAGCGCCAGTGATTTGTTTCATTTTTTGAGCTCCGATGTTTTGTAAATAAAATCAGGTTCTATTTTTCAATCCCTGTTACTCTGTCATTTATGCGAGGCTTCAAGTGCTTGTCAAGTGGATCGGTGCAATAGGTTTAGAACGGCGGAATGTGTTGACCTTGCATATTTTCTCATGCTAGATGTGTGATGTTATCGCCTGGATTAGTAAATTAACCTGATAGTTATGCGGCTGTCCAGTTGCTGTCCAGTTGCTGTCCGGGTGTTCAAAGCTTCACCATCTGATCTTTTCTGCTGGTGTTTTCGCGCCTGTTTGTTACCCTACGGGTTCGGGATTTTATCTATTCGGTCGCTCAATTGCTCTGCTTGGATTGCAATCATGAAGGCTAAAATTGCCACTTTTGTCATCATGCTGGGGTTCTGGGTTGTCATGTCCGGCATGTTTGACGCCTTTCATTTTACCCTGGGAGTTCTCTGCTGTCTGCTGGTTGCTCACTTCAGCAGCAATCTGCTCTTTCCGGTGCAAGGCAAACCCTGGGTCCGCGAACTGATCGGCATGATCGCCTATTGCCCCTGGTTGTTCTGGCAGATCATTCTTGCCAACCTGCAGGTGACTTATCTTATCCTGCACCCGAAAATGCTCGAAAAGATCGATCCGCACCTGTTCCGCTTCAAATCCACCCTGACCCGCCCGATTGCCAAGGTGGCGATGGCGCAATCCATTACCCTGACTCCGGGGACCATCACCGTCAATATCTACGAAGACCAGTTTGCTGTCTATGCCCTGACCCGGGAAGCGGCAGAGTCCTTGCCGGGCGAAATGGAGCGTCGCATCGCCAGCGCCCTGGAGATCGAAAAATGATGGAGCGGTTTATTACTTTTGCGGCGATCTTTCTGCTGTTGCTGATTTTATTGACTTTGATCAGGGTGGTTGGTGGGCCGACCGTGCTGGATCGGATTCTTGGTGGCAGCGTGGTTGGTTCCAAGGCGACAGTGCTGCTGCTGCTGATCGGAATTCTCTATGACGATCTGGGCATGTTTGTCGATATCGCCCTGGCGTATGCCATGTTGAACTTTATCGCGACGCTGGCTGCGGCCAAGTTCTTTCTGCGTAAGCGCGATGTTCACCTGACGGAGACGAAATAGTGATGCTGGAGTTCTCTATGACAGTGGCTGCTGCCATTTTTATTCTTGCCGGACTGTTTTTCTTTTTTGTCGGGGTGGTCGGTATTCTGCGTTTTCCAGATTTCTACACCCGTCTGCATGCCGCCGGAAAGTGTGATTCGCTGGCCGCAGAATTGATTATCGCTGGTGTGGCGCTTTATGTGCTGCGGGATTTCAATCTGGCAAACATGCTGGTCAGTCTGAAAATCCTCATGATCGCTATTTTTATCTTTGTCGCCAGCCCGACGGCTACCCACGCTCTGACCAAGGCGGCGCTGTTCGCCGGGGTTGAGCCCTGGGAGAGAAAGAGGAAAAAGTCATGATCTGGTTGCTCGACTTATTGATCCTGCTGCTGGTGGTGATCTGTGCGATCGCGGCAATCACGGTCAAGGATCTGCTCAGCGCAACGATTATATTTGGCGTTTACAGCTTCCTGATGTGCCTGCTCTGGGCCGGGATGGGGGCGGTTGACGTGGCTTTCACCGAGGCGACAGTCGGTGCGGGAGTCAGTACGGTTCTCTTTATAGCGGCAATTCTGCACACGTCGCGAAGGAGTAAAGATTGAAAACGCTGGCCTTACTTGCAACCCTGATTACGGGGGCGATTCTGTTGTACGGAACCATGGATTTCCCTGCCTGGGGCGATCCGCAGGCTCCGGCGTCGGTTCATCTGTCCCCGCATTACATTGAAAATGCCGTCGCTGAAACCCACGTTCCCAATCTGGTGACGGCGGTGCTTGGCGACTACCGGGGCTATGACACCATGTTCGAGACGGTGGTTATTTATTGCGCCGGACTGGCGGTGATCAGCGTGCTGCGGAGGAAAAAAGCGTGAAACTGCTGCAGGAGCGAACCGCAAAGCAGACGCTCGGTGAAAGCCTGATTATTCAGACGGCCGTGCGCTTGATGGTGCCCTTTATTCAGCTGTTCGGACTGTATGTCATCGTCCATGGACATTACAGTCCCGGCGGCGGCTTCCAGGGCGGGGTTATTCTTGGCGCTTCCTTTGTCGCCCTGGCGCTGGCTTTTGATCAGCAGCTCTGCATGCGCCTGATGTCCGAGCGGGTCAACGGGGTGCTTGGGAATCTGGGCGCCCTGATCTTTACCGGGACAGCGCTGCTTTGTGCCCTCTTCGGCGGTCTGTTTCTTGATTACAGCGCGCTTGATGCGCTGATTCCGCTCGGGCCAATCGAGTGGCGTTCATTCGGTATTTTCATTGTTGAGGTCGGTGTTGGTCTGGCGGTCATGAGTATCATGGTTTCGCTGTTCTGGGACCTTGGTTCGAACGGTGGTATGGACGAGGGGCTCTAGTCATGGAACAACTGCTGGCATTGATTATCGCCAAATACAACTACTGGCTGTACGTCATCCTGATGATGATCGGTTTTTATGCCATGATCGGCAAGCGGAACCTGGTCAAGAAGCTGATCGGGATGAATATCTTCCAGACGGCAATCATCCTGCTGTTCGTCTCCGCCGGGGTCAAACATGGGGCGAAAATCCCGATTCTCGATAAATACGCCGTGCTCAAAGATGGCGTTGACGTCGCTTCGGTGGTTAACCCGCTGCCTCACGTCCTGATGCTGACGGCGATCGTCGTTTCGGTCAGCGTCACCGGGGTGGCCTTGGCGATCATGCTGCGGATCTACCGTGAATACGGCACCCTTGAAGAAGACGAAATTCTGGAGAAGCTCGGCAAATGAGTACATCGAATCTGCATATGTACGTGCTGGCCGCGCCATTGCTGACGGCCTTCTTTGTCAATCTGCTGGGGCGTATCTCCCGGGCCTGGATAGCACCGCTGACTCTCGGGTCGCTGGGTTTCGCTTCGCTGACCGCGATCTGCGTGCTGGGAAAAGTCCTCCGCCACGGCAGCTTCAGCTATACCGTCGGTAATTGGTCGCCGCCGTACGGAATTGAGTTGCTGGTCGACCCGCTTTCGGCGCTGATGCTGGTGGTGATTTCGGTGATTGCCCTGTTTGCCTCGTTTTCGGCAATTCAGTCAGTCAATCAGGAGTTGCCGGGGCAGGAACATCTGTTTTTTACCCTCTATCTGATCCTGATTGCCGGACTGATGGGGCTGGTTCTGACCGCTGACGCCTTTAACCTCTATGTTCTGCTGGAGATCACCTCGATCACCACCTATGGACTGATCGCCATGGGCAAGGGGCGTGCGCCGCTGGCCAGCTTCAATTACATCATCATGGGCTCGATCGGGGCCTGTTTTTATCTGCTCGGGGTCGGCTATCTCTACCTGATGACCGGCACGCTGAACATGGCGGATATCTCCGGTATCCTCCCCGCAGTAGAAGGCACGGCTGCCGTGGCGACGGCGTTGGCATTTATTCTGGTCGGTCTGTGGGTGAAGATGGCTTTCTTTCCGCTACACGGCTGGTTGCCGAACGCCTATTCGCTGGCACCGACCGGCGCCGGTCTACTGGCCGCTCCGCTGATGACCAAAGTTTCCATCTATCTGATGGTCCGGGTGATGTTCTGGGTTTTCTCCGATGATTTTCTGTTTCTTCAGCATCCGCAGGTATCGACACTGATTGTCTGGGCGGCGGCGATTGCGATCGTCTGCGCGTCCTGCATGGCCCTAGCGCAGCGCGATCTCAAGCGGATGCTGACTTACATTATTGTTGCCGAAGTCGGCTATATGGTCGGTGGCGTCTGGCTGGCAAATACCACCGGCTTGACCGGGGCGGTCCTGCATATCGTCAACGATGCGCTGATGACCCTCTGCCTGTTTCTGGCCGTGGCGGCAATTGTCTACAAATTGGGTAGTGGTGAGTTTGACAAGTTGCAGGGGATCTACCGGAAGATGCCAGTGACTATGGCGGCTTTTACCGTCGGGGCCTTTTCGATGATCGGCATTCCGCCTACCGCCGGGTTCTTCAGCAAGTGGTATCTGATTCAGGGCGGTATCGAGGCCGGGCACTGGCAGTACGTGATCGCTCTGTTGTTTAGCTCATTGGTCAATGCGGTGCTGTTTTTCCGGATTATCGAAATCGGTTATTTCTTCAAAGATGGCGAGCACCACGGCCACGAAAAATGTGAGGAAGCCCCTTTGCTGATGCAGGCACCGCTGCTGCTCAGCGCGGTCGCTTTGATTGTTATCGGTCTGGGTTCGGGGCCGCTGGTTGAGAGTGTTATCAAGTTGGCGCTGCCGGCTGGATTTTAACTGACAGGGCAAGTTTTCACTATGAGCTACCAAACTTCGATCTGGCCGCTGGCGGCCATACTGATCTCCCTGCTGGGATCGATTCCGATCATGCTGTCGGACCGCACTCCCAACCTGCGCGAGAGCTGGACGATTCTGGCGGCCCTCGGCAAGGTAGCCATCGTTGCCTTCATGTTGCCAACGGTGCTGGCCGGCGGCGGTTACGAGCTTACCATCGCCGAAGTGATCCCGGGAGTGCCGATTGCCCTGCGGGTCGATGCCATGGGGATGTTCTTTGCCCTCGTCGCTTCGATTCTCTGGTTTTTCACTTCGGTCTATTCCATCGGTTACATGCGCAGCCTCAAGGAGCACGGGCAGACCCGCTTCTATGCCTCTTTTGCGGTCGCCATCTCGGCCACCCTTGGCGTCGCTTTTTCTGCCAACCTGCTGACCCTCTACCTGTTCTACGAGATGCTCTCGCTATCGACCTATCCTCTGGTCACCCATGAGCAGAACGCCGAAGCGCGCAAGTCGGGGCGCAAGTATCTGACCTATATTCTCGGTACCTCCATCGGTCTGGCGCTGCCGGGGATGCTGATTGTTTATTCGCTGGCCGGGACGCTAGATTTCAAGATCGGTGGCATCCTCGCTGAGACTGGTGCCTCGCCACAGGCCCTGGCGCTGATTCTGGTGTTGTTTCTGTTCGGTTTCGCCAAATCGGGAATTATGCCGTTTCACGGCTGGCTGCCGGCGGCGATGGTGGCACCGACGCCGGTCAGTTCGTTTCTGCATGGTGTTGCCGTCGTCAAGGTTGGCGTGTTTTCGATCCTGCGGGTGATTTTTCACATCTTCGGTGCGGATCTGCTGCTCGACGTCAATCTGGGGGTCGTGATTACCACCCTTGCGTCGATCACGATTCTGGTCGCCTCGCTGGTGGCTCTGACTCAGGACAACCTGAAGCGGCGACTGGCTTATTCGACCATCGGCCAGCTTTCATACATGATCCTCGGCGCCGGGATGCTCACCGCGGCCGGGATGACCGGCGGGCTGTTGCATATCGCTATGCACGCCTTCGGCAAGATCACGCTGTTCTTCTGCGCCGGGGCGATCTATGTGGCGGCGGGAAAAAAATATATCAGTCAGATGGATGGCCTCGGTCGGCGGATGCCGATCACCTATCTGGCGTTTATGTTCGGGGCGCTCAGTATCATCGGCATGCCACCGCTGGGCGGTTTTATCAGCAAGTGGAACCTGGTCATCGGCGCGGTCAGCAGTGATCAGCTGATCCTGCTGCTGGTGCTTCTGACCAGTTCGTTACTTAACGCCGCCTATTTTTTGCCGATTATCTACCGCGGCTTCTTTGCCGCTGCTGCCGATCCGCTGTTCGAGCAGGGGGTCAAAGAGGCGCCGCTGTTCTGCCTAGTGCCGTTGTCGTTGACGGCCTGTACCTCTCTAGCGCTGTTTTTCTATCCGGATATCTTTGTTCGGTTGGCTCAGTTGGCCCTGTTTCCCTGAGGTGAATGATGGACCAAGAAGATAAAAAACCGGAAGTCTGGACCTGGTTTGATCATCCGCAGAATATCAAGCGGTTGAAGATCGGTTTCTACATTGTGCTGGTGCTGCTGGTGCTGCCCGATTTCTTCATTCACAAGCACACCCTGTTCTCTTCGATCGAGGGTTGGCCGGGATTTTATGCACTGTTCGGTTTTGTCGCCTGCGTGGCGATCATCCTGATTTCCAAACTGCTCGGCTTTGTTCTGAAGAAAAAAGAGGATTACTATGATCGCTAGTCTGCACCCCTCGCTGCTGTTTTTTGCTGGGGCGCTGCTTCTCTGGCTGCTGCCGCTAGTCGGGCGGCGCATCCTGATCCTGCTGGTTCCGGCCGCGGCATTTTTTCTTATCACCCAGCTGGAGCCAGGAACTTACGGTGGCTATCAGATGTTCGGCTACGACCTGAACCTGCTGCGGGTCGACAAGCTGAGCAAGGCATTCGGCTACGTTTTTACCCTCAACGCTTTTGCCTGTTTCCTGTTTGCGCAGCACCTAAAAGGCCGTTACGAACATACGGCCGCCCTAACCTACATCGGCGCGGCCATCGGTGCGGTTTTCGCTGCCGATCTGATCTCTCTCTATCTGTTCTGGGAGATCATGGCGATTACTTCGACCTTTCTGGTTCTGGCGCGCAAAAGCGAGCGCTCCTACCAGGCGGCGTTTCGCTACGTGATGGTGCATATCTTCGGCGGGCTCTGTCTGCTGGGGGGGATTCTGCTGCAGGTCAATGCCACCGGTTCGGTTGCCTTTGACGGCTTCTCCCTGCAGGGGCTGCCGACCTATCTGATTCTGATCGGCTTTTTGGTCAACGCCGCCGCTCCGCCGATGAACGCCTGGCTCTCCGATGCTTACCCGGAAGCCACCGTCACCGGTGGTGTTATCATGACCGCCTACACTACCAAGACCGCCGTCTATACCCTGATCCGCGGTTTCGCCGGCTGGGAAATTCTGATGGTCGTCGGCTGCAGCATGGCGATTTACGGAATTATTTGGGCGATCCTCGAAAATGACATGCGGCGGATTCTGGCCTACTCGATCATGAACCAGGTCGGCTTCATGATCTGTGGCATCGGTATTGGGACTGCGATGGCGCTGAACGGCGCGGTAGCCCACGCCTTTGCGCATATTATCTACAAGGCATTGCTCTGGATGAGTGCCGGCGCGGTTCTCTACCTGACCGGCAAGAGCAAGTGTACCGAACTCGGCGGCCTCTATAAAACCATGCCGCTGACAATGATCTTCGGCACGATCGGCGCGCTGGCGATCTCGAGTTTTCCGTTTCTCTCCGGTTACACCACCAAGCCGATGATCATCGAGGCGGGGGTCCATGAGGGCTTTTTCTGGGTCTGGATGATCCTTGAAATTGCCTCGGCCGGGGTTTTCCTGCACGCCGGGATCAAGTTTCCCTACTTTGTTTTCTTCGCCAAGGATAACGGCCTGCGACCCGGAGAGCCGCCTAAGCATATGCTGCTGGCGATGGCGTTTCTGTCCTTTGTCTGCATCTTTATCGGTGTCTACCCGCAGCCGCTTTACGATATCCTGCCATTCGGCGTGGTTGAATTTCATGCCTACACCTTCGAGCATACGCTGAACCAGTTCCAACTGCTGATGTTCTCAGCGCTGGCTTTCTTCCTGTTGTTACCGCTGTTAAAGCGGACCGAGACGATCTCGATCGATACTGACTGGTTCTATCGCAAAGGTGGTCGGTTGTTTTATACCGGCTGCGAGAAGCTGTTCAACGCCATCAATGCCTTCGGCGACCGGGTTTTCATGCAGCAGATTCCGGAACTGTTGAGCCGTTTCTTTACCGATCCGGCACGGAATGTTCAGCAGCACCTGGTCAGGTTGCTGTTTGAAGCCAGTGGTGATAAAAGACCCTTGGCGCGGCGCAAGGCAGAAATCGATCACCGGACCCGCAATGTCGCCTATCCGGTCGGTGGCGGGGTGTTTATGACGGTCGTTGCCCTCGCGGTCGTGTCACTGCTGTTTTTTCTTTAAGGCGGATTCTCCCTGATTTCTTTCAGGGAGTTGCGTACCCATGAGTTCTCTCTATCTGCATATCCCATACTGTCGCAGTAAATGTTTTTATTGCGACTTTTATTCTCAGGTCGGCAGCCCAGAACAGTTGAGCCGCTATGTTGATCTGCTGCTGCCCGATCTGCGCCAGTTGGCGCAACACTCCCCGCAATCCGGATTCAAGACAATCTTCTTTGGAGGTGGCACCCCGTCGCTGTTGAGCGCTGAACAGGTTGCAGGGCTGTTGCGGCAGATTGAGCAGGATTTCGGCTTGGCCGATGGCTGTGAAATCAGTCTGGAGGCGAACCCCGGAACCCTCAATGCGGAAAAGCTGCAAGGCTATCGGGCCGCCGGCGTCAACCGCCTGTCGTTAGGGGTGCAGACCTTCTCTGCTGAACGTCTGCAGCAGCTGGGGCGTAGTCACGCAGCTGAAGAAGCGCGCCAGAGTGTAAAGGTGGCGCGAGCGGCAGGGTTCGACAACCTGAACCTCGATCTGATGTTCAGTCTGCCCGGACAGACTTCTGCGCAGTTGCAGGAGGATCTGCAGGCCTTGCTCGAACTGCAGCCGCAGCATCTCTCTCTCTACGGCTTGAGTTTCGAGCCGGAGACTGTATTGACTGACCGTTTGCGGTGCGGCGAGCTGACGGAGAACTGCGATGAGGTTTACGCCGATCAATATCGTTTGCTGCATCGCTGGTTAACGGCGGCCGGTTTTGAGCATTATGAGATTTCCAACTTCGCCCGACCTGGTCACCGCTGTCAGCACAATCAGGTTTACTGGCGGCGCGAGACCTGTCTGGCGGTCGGCAGCGGCGCGCACAGTTTTCTCGCCGATGGTTGGGGCGAACGCTGGCAGCGGCCCGAGCTTGCTGATTATCAAGCGAAGCTGACGGCTGGAGGTGATCCCGGCGAACTTCTGGAGCGCTTCGATCGTCAGGGGGCGATGGCCGAGCGCCTGTATCTGGCCTTGCGGACCAGCGATGGCCTGTCGCGCGCGACCTTCCACCAGCAGTTCGGGGTGTTTCCGGAAGTGGCCTTTCCGGCGGCCTTTGCGCAAATTGGCGAGCGGCTGCGTTTGCATAACAATCACTGGCAGTTCGACCTTGATGCCTGGCTTCTCTACGACCACTTCATCAGTAATTTCCTTTGATCCGAATGTCTGAAGCCGCTTATTCAGGCAATCTGAGCCCCCCTGTTTTCACTTCCTAGAACCTTGACAAAGACCAGGGGCATTGATATTGTTGCGCGTTGGCACTCGACTGTCAGGAGTGCTAACATCGAAGCCTGACCATCCTCGGATGGCTCTTTTTGGGAGATGACCTATGGCTGAAGAGCTCAACGAGCGCAGCCAGAATATCCTCGAGGCGATTGTCGAAGACTACATCGTTTCGGCCGAACCGATCGGTTCGCGGGCGATTACCCGACGGCACAGCTTTAATCTGTCTCCGGCCTCGGTGCGTAACGTCATGTCCGACCTTGAGGAGATGGGTTTTCTTTGTTCGCCACACACCTCAGCCGGGCGGATTCCGACCGAAAAAGGTTTTCATTACTACATCGATTCGCTGTTGCAGGTGCGTGACCTGAGCAAACAGGAAGAGGCTCGGCTGCGTAAAAACTACCGCTTCAAGGGCATGAAGATGGAAGACATCATGCAGGAGGTGGGGCGGGTCATGTCGGGGCTGTCCAACTACACCGGCCTGGTGATGGCACCCAAATTTGCCTCAACGGTGTTTCGGCAGATCGAGTTCGTCCGCTTGTCGCACGGACGCCTGCTGGTGATTTACGTTTCCGAATCCGGGATGGTGCAAAACAAGGTGATCAAGGCCGACCCAAGCCTGGATCAGCGGGATCTTGAGCAGATCAGCAACTATCTGAATCGCGAATTGAACGGCATGAGCATTCAGGCCGTGCGCGAGAAGATTGCCCTTGAGCTGCAGACTGAGCGTGCTCGCTACGACCAGCTGCAGAAACGCGCTTTAAGTATTTCCAGTGCGGCTCTGCAGGAGGAGTCGGAAGAGTTGCTGTTTGTCTCCGGCGCTTCGCGGATGCTGGAACAACCGGAATTTTCAACCCCGGAACAGATGAAGCGGATCATCCAGACTCTGGAGAGTAAAAAGGTTCTGATCGACCTGCTGGATCGCAGCTATGATGCGCAAGGGGTGCAGATTTTCGTCGGCAGCCAGATTCAAAACAGCGAGATTCATGGCTGCAGTTTGATTACCGCAAAGTTTTCCAACAAAAAAGGTGCTGTCGGGACCCTCGGCGTGATCGGTCCGGTACGGATGGATTATTCTCAGGTTATCCCGATCGTCGATTTTACCGCCCAGTTGGTCAGTCGTATCATGGAGCGGGAGATAGAATAAACAAGGAGTTCGCTGGTGGCAAAGAAAGAGAAAAAACAGGATAAGCAGGAAGCACAAAAGGATCAGGCGATTGTTGACTGTGAAGAGCTGGAGCCTGAGGTGCTGGTTGAGCCGATAGACGGCGAGCTCGAGCAGTTACAGGTCGCTCTGCAGACGGCTCAGGATGAGGTGAAGCTGCTTCAGGACCAGTATCTGAGAACCCTGGCGGATATGGATAATCTGCGCAAGCGGACCCAGCGCGACAAGGAAGAACTGGCCAAGTTTGCCAACGAGAATATCCTGCGTGATGTCCTTTCGGTCGTCGACAATCTGGAACGTGCGGTCGAACATGCGCAGCAGGCGCACAGCAGCGAAGGGTTGCTTGAAGGGGTGCAGATGACCTTGACGCAGCTCTGTCAGGTGCTGAAGAAGTACGGCGTAGTGCCGGTCGAATCGATCGGCCAGAGTTTCGATCCATCGTTGCATCAGGCGATAGGGCAACTTGAGACAACAGAGTATCCGAGCAACAGCGTCGCCCAGGAGATGCAGAAGGGTTACGTTCTTAACGAGCGGTTGTTGCGTCCGTCAATGGTGATGATCGCCAAGGCCCCGGCTGTTCCGGCCAGTGACGAGAATTCCACAACAGAAACAGACGACCAATAAATAACGTCTGTCCATTCAGAAATTTTATAGGAGGAAATTAGATATGGGTAAAGTAATCGGCATCGACTTAGGTACTACCAACTCTTGCGTATCGGTCATGGAGGGTGGCGAGCCAGTCGTTATCGCCAACTCGGAAGGCTCACGCACGACGCCGTCTATGGTCGCTTTTACCGAAAGCGGCGAGCGCCTGGTCGGACAGCAGGCCAAGCGGCAGGCGGTCACCAACCCGGAGAACACGCTGTTTTCCATCAAACGCCTGATCGGCCGCAAGTTCAATTCTGACGCGGTGAAGAAAGACATCAAGATCAGCCCGTTCAAAATTGTCGAAGCCGACAATGGCGATGCCTGGGTTGAAGTCCGCGGCAAGCAATACAGCGCGCCGGAAATTTCCGCGATGATTCTGCAGAAGATGAAACAGACCGCCGAAGATTACCTGGGCGAGAAGGTCACCGACGCGGTTATCACCGTACCGGCCTACTTCAATGATTCCCAGCGGCAGGCGACCAAGGACGCCGGCAAGATCGCCGGTCTTAACGTGTTGCGGATCATCAACGAGCCGACCGCTGCGTCGCTGGCTTACGGTCTCGACAAGAAGCATGAGATGACCATCGCCGTTTTCGACCTTGGCGGCGGAACTTTCGACGTTTCGATCCTTGATCTGGGTGATGGCGTTTTTGAGGTCAAGTCGACCAACGGCGACACCTTCCTCGGCGGCGAAGACTTCGACCAGCTGATTATCGATTACGTCGCGGATGAATTCAAAAAGGATCAGGGGATCGATCTGCGCGGCGACAAAATGGCCCTGCAGCGACTCAAGGAAGCGGCCGAAAAAGCCAAGTGCGAGCTCTCCAGCTCGATGGAGACCGATATCAATCTGCCGTTTATTACGGCCGATCAATCGGGGCCCAAGCACTTGAACCTCAAGCTCTCCCGCGCCAAGCTGGAAAGCATCTGCGCTGAGCTGATCGCGCGCCTGGTCGGTCCCTGCAAGACCGCGCTCAAGGATGCCGGCCTCTCCGCCAGTGAGATCAACGAAGTTATTCTGGTCGGTGGTATGACCCGGATGCCGGCCGTGCAGGAGAAGGTCCGCGAGATCTTTGGCAAGACCCCGAGTAAAGGGGTCAACCCGGACGAAGTGGTCGCCATCGGCGCCTCGATCCAGGGCGGCGTTTTGACCGGCGAAGTCAAGGATGTGCTGCTGCTCGACGTCTCGCCGCTGTCGCTCGGCATTGAGACTCTCGGCGGCGTGATGACCAAGCTGATCGAAAAGAACACCACGGTTCCTTGTAAGAAGAGCCAGGTTTTCTCGACGGCTGCCGATAACCAGCCGGCCGTTTCGGTCCACGTTATTCAGGGTGAGCGCGAGATGGCCGCCGATAACAAGACCATCGGTAACTTTGAGCTGGTCGGTATCCCGACTGCGCCGCGTGGCGTACCACAGATCGAAGTTACGTTCGATATCGATGCCAACGGCATCCTGCACGTTTCGGCCAAGGATCTCGGTACCGGCAAGGAGCAGTCGATCCAGATTACCGCTTCGAGTGGTCTCTCCAAAGAAGAGATCGAGCGGATGGTCAAGGACGCCGAATCCCACGCCGGCGAAGACAAGAAGAAGCGCGAGCTGATCGAAGCCCGCAATCAGGCGGATGGTCTGGCTTACACGACCGAGAACTCGCTTAAAGAGCACAGCGAGAAGCTTGACAGCGCGACGAAAAAGCAGATTGAAGATGCCCTCGCCGAGCTGAAAACCGCGATGGAGGGTGATGACGCTGCCGTCATCAAGGCCAAGAGCGAAGCGCTGGCGCAAGCCTCGCACAAACTCGCCGAGATGATGTACGCTCAGGCTAAGCAGGGTGATGCTGGCGGGGCTGAAGGTGCCGGCGCAGAAGCTGCTGATGACAACGTTGTCGATGCAGAATTCGAAGATGTTGATGACAAAGACAAGAAGTAATTCTATCGCTTGATCTGTTGCCGGTCGGAGAACTCCGGCCGGCAATTTTTATCAGGCACATCAGCAGGATAACTGTTTTGGCAAAGCGCGATTACTACGAAATTCTGGAAGTCAACAAGAACGCCAGCGAGACGGAAATCAAGAAAGCCTACCGGCGGCTGGCGATAAAATTTCATCCGGATAAAAATCCTGGCGACAAGGACGCTGAAGGCAAGTTCAAAGAACTGTCCGAGGCGTACGCGGTCCTTTCCGATCCGCAGAAACGGGCGACCTACGATCAGTACGGTCATGCCGGGATCGATGGTTCCGGTGGCTTCTCCGGTGGTGGTTTCGATTTCGGCGGGACCCCTTTCGAGGATATTTTCGGCGATATTTTTGGTGATATCTTCGGTGGCGGCGGCCGGCGTGGCAGTCGTGGTCAGCGCGGCGACGACCTGCGTTACAATCTGACCATCAATTTTGAAGAAGCGGCCTTTGGCACCGAAAAAAAGCTGCAGCTGCCGCGCAAGAAGCCTTGCGAAACCTGCTCTGGCAGCGGCGCGCGCCCCGGCACTCAGGCGCAGAGTTGCGGTACCTGTCGTGGCGCCGGTCAGGTGCGTTACCAGCAGGGTTTTTTCACCATGACCCGCCCTTGTCCGGATTGTCGCGGTGAGGGGAAAATCATTGCCGATCCCTGTTCCGATTGTCGCGGCAGCGGCATGGTCAAGCAGAAGCGGACTTTGTCGCTGAAGGTTCCGGCCGGGGTAGAGAGCGGTAACCGGTTGAAGCTGAGCGGCGACGGTGAGTCTGGCCTGCAGGGCGGCCCGCCGGGTGACCTCTATGTTGTCATCAGCGTTGAAGAACATCCGATCTTCAAGCGTGAAGGGCTGAACGTTATCTGTGAAGTGCCGATTTCGTTTATCCAGGCTGCGCTCGGCTGCGATCTTGAAGTCCCAACGCTGGAAGGGCGAGTGAACCTGAAGGTTCCTGCCGGCACCCAGACGGGTAAGGTTTTCAAGCTGTCAGGCAAGGGGATCGTTTCACTGCAGGGCTACGGCCGCGGCGATCAGCTGGTGGTGCTGCGGGTCGAGGTGCCGAACAAGCTCAACGCCCGGCAGCGTGAACTACTGGAAGAGTTTGCCGCTGTCAGCGGTGAAGATATCCATCCCCAAGGGAAGGGTTTTTTTGATAAAGTTAAGGAACTTTTTGACTGATACGTCTCCGATAACCCCGCAAAAAGAATAACGGATAGCGAATGAAGCTGAGAATCGGCCTGATTCTGGCCTGCAGCCTGTTTCTGCTGCTGACAACGCTCCCCAGTCTCGCAGCGTCGCAGCCTGACCCGGCGCTGGTCGAATATACCCAGGGGCGTGAGCTGTATCTGTCTGGAGACCTGCAACATTCTCTGGGCGTATTGCGCAGCTATGTTCTGCGCTATCCGGAGCACCCGCAGATTGCGGATGCTTACACCCTGATCGGACAAATTTTTACCCGGCAGGAGCGCTACACCGATGCGCTGCTCTATCTCGAGCGGATCCCCGCAGCCTCCCGCACCCCGCAAGCTTCGTTACTGATCGGTTATGCGTTGTTGCAGACCGGAAAGGTCAGTGTCGCGCAACAGCAGCTGCTCCCCTTGCTTGCCCAACCATTAAACCAGAACGATCGCCAACTGTTGCTGCAGGCGCTGGCCGATGCTGCGCACCGGCTTGAGCAGCCGCTGCAGGCGCTGGTCTTTCTTTCTCAGCAGCTACCTGGTAGTGATAATCCTGCCGCTGTTTTGGAGCGTGTTCATCAGCTGTTGCAGAATCATCTGGACGATGCTGATCTCGCCGAGGCGGCTTTTATGTGGCAGGGGACGGCCATTGGCCAGGATGCCAAGCTGCAGCTGGCCCGGCGGGCTCTGGCGCAGCAGCAGGGGGCGCAAGCCCGCCAGCTGTTGCAACAAATACTGGCCTCGTCGGTCACTTTCCCCTACTGGCAGGAAGCGCAGCAGTTGTTGCAGCGGGCCAGTGTCGACAACTGGTTCAGCCGTGACAGTATCGGGGTGCTGCTGCCGCTGAGCGGTCGTTACGCCTCTTACGGTGAGCTGGTGAAAAGGGGGCTGGAGCTGGCCCTGGAAGAACACAACAAGGTCCGTTTGCCGGTTCGGTTTATCTATCGTGATATCGGAGCACAAACGGCCAATCCTGCCCAGGCAGTCAGTGCACTGACTGATGACGACAAAGTGATGGCGATAATCGGACCGCTGCTCAGCGATCAGGCTGAAGCCGCGGCGGTTCGCGCCCAGCGAGAGCTGGTGCCGCTGCTGGCGTTGTCGCAGCGCGCCGGGTTGCCGCAGATCGGCGATTTTATTTTCCGTGATTCACTGACTGCGCAACAGCAGGTCGAGACATTGGTTGCCTATGCCAAGGCGACCGGACATATCTCCTATTCTGTTCTGCATCCGGAGAATCGTCTTGGCGAAGAGATGACCCGGTTGTTTGTCGCCGAGGTTCGTCGCAGCGGTGGGGAAGTTCTCGACATCGTCAGTTACCCGGAGGAGGGTACTGATTTCCGCAAGCAGATCGAAACGCTGCTCTGGCAGGACAAGGTTGTTGTGCCGCCGCCGAAACCAGTCGCCTATGATCAACAGGGCAACCCGCTGCCGGAAGAAAAACTGCCAGAGCTGGAATACCCGCTGGCACCCTCGCACGCGCTGTTCATCCCCGATTATGCCGACCGGGTCGGCCAGTTGGTGCCGCAACTGCAGTTTTACGGTCTCAAGGATGTCACGCTGCTGGGGATCAACGGCTGGAACTCTGCCGAGCTGGTGCGTCGCTCCGGCCGCTTCCTTAAGCAGGCAGTCTTTGTTGATGGTTTTTTCCGTGACAGCAAAACCCCTGAGGTGCAGCAGTTTGTCGAACTTTACCGACAGAAATATCAGGAAGAGCCGACCCTGCTCGAAGCCCAGGGTTTTGAAGCCGCCAATCTGCTACTGCAGGTTATGGACAATTCTGCGGTGCGCAACCGGGATGATTTCCGTCGTGAACTGAGCGGCCTCAGCAGCACGCGTGGGGTCGCCGGTACCACCGGCTTCGATAAAACGGGGGAAGCGATCAAGCAGCTCTATTTGTTGAAGGTCGAGAGAAATCAGATCGTCGAACTGAATTAGCGCCCTGGCAGAGTTCAAGCAGAAAGCCCCCGCCGGGAATGTTCCCAAGCCGGTCGGTTAATCTGTTGAAAAATGGGATTCAGTGAAAGGCAGCATGGAATTTCAGTAGTTTAACCATTTGACTTCATCTTGAAAATCTACGAAAGGCAAAGCCCTCTAAGTATCTAATTTTAGAGGGCTTTGC
>DATCYW010000103.1:0-8242 GCA_036526255.1 Malonomonas sp.
AGTAGTAGCGCAGCGCCAGCCCCCAGCTCCCCCAGTACTGCCGGAGCCAGTCCTGGCGCAGCGGTTCGGTGCTGATCTGCCGGCTGCTCAGATCGACCACCAGCAGTTTTCCTGCATAAAGATTCATGCTTCGCTCCTTTAACATCAGGGACAACAAAAAGGCCGGACAGACGACAGTCAATGTCGTCCGCCCGGCCAATGTCATCAGGCAATACTTTTGAAGGTATCCTCGAGACGGTTGAGGATCTCATCCAGCAACTCGTAAGGGATGTTCAATGCCGGCTCGATGCGGATCGCCTTGGCGTTGGTCAATGTGCCGGCGGTCAACACGTGGCGCTTGAACAGCCCGGACGCGACCTTGTAGCCGGTCTCGTCGGTGGCGAACTCCATGCCGATCAGCAGGCCTTTGCCGCGATAGCCAGCCAGCACCTGTGGGTACTTTGCCTTCAGCTCAGCCAGCCTGCCCATGACGTAGGCGCCCTTCTCAGCGGCCTGACCTGGCAGGTCTTCCTTAAGCATGACATTGATATAGGCGAGCGCTGCCGAACAGGCCAGCGGGTTACCGCCGGTGGTCGAGGTGTGCATGAAGGGGTTCGGCTCCATCACCTTCCAGATTTTCGGCGAGGCAACAAAGGCGGCCATCGGCATGACGCCGCCGCCCAAGGCCTTGCCCAGGGTCATGATGTCAGGCACCACGTTCCAGTTATCGACACCGAAGATCTTGCCGGTTCGACCGAGGCCGGTCTGGACCTCGTCAGCAATCAGCAGAATGCCATAGCGATCACAGATTTCACGGACCCGCGGCCAGTAATCATCCGGCGGCACCACGCCACCGGCTTCGCCCTGCACCGGCTCGGCGATAAAGCCGGCGATGTCGTCTCCAACCTGCTCGCAGATCGCCAGCAGCTGCTCGAGGGCGTCCGCATCACCAAAGGGGACATGGCGGGTGTTGCCTAAAAGCGGCATCAATGGTTTACGGAAACACGCCTTGCCCATGACCGACAGGGAACCGAGGCTCTTGCCGTGAAAGGCGCCGGTGGTTGAGATAAAACCAGACCGGCCGGTGTAGAACTTGGCCAGCTTCATCGCCCCTTCGGTTGCTTCGGTGCCGCTGTTGTTAAAAAACATGTACTGCAGGTCGCCGGGGGTCAGGTTGGCGATGACCTTGCCGAGGTGGGCGCGCAGCGGATCAAGCATCTCCTGCGAATACTGCGGACTGCGATCGAGCTGGGCCTTCACCGCAGCGACGATCTCGGGATGGCGGATGCCGGCAGAATAAATTCCGAATCCACCGAGGGCATCGATGTACTCCCGCCCGAGGGCATCGATCATGATCGAGCCTTGCCCCTTCCATTCGGTCAGAGCGAAATCCCCCGACTCGGTTACCGACTTGCGGTACTCGAGAAAGCCCTTGTTGATATGGTTGGCAAAATTCTCGGTGGTCTCTTTGGTGACCCGCTCACGATCCGCCCTGGTCACCTGCTCTTCCGGCCGGGTGATCAACTCAACCATCCGGGCCGCTTCAGTGTGGGCAAAATCAATATTGCGAAATTCTTTTCGTTCATCGGCCTTGGCTTCTGCCTGCGTCATAGATCCATCCAACATCATTTTTCCCTTTCGTTACCTTGCTGCGTTAAGGATTTTGGTTATAAGAACTTGCACCCTGTTTAAGGGCTGATCAGTCTCTGAAATCCCCGCCGAACATAGCCGCTGCCCGACAAGGAGGCTCTGAATTTGCGTAATGCTGTTCTATTTGCACGGAGCTCTTGAGCACGAGATATGCCATGAAAGGGATTTTAGGAGATAAACGGAAAGCCCAAAGGGGAAGATCAGCAGCCGAGTCGGGACGCCATAGCACCTGCCAGAAAAGAAAATTATGAGCTTTAAATCGGCAACTTGCACTGACAAGTCGCCGCAGGCAACGCTGCGGATCCTCACCTGTTGGATTGCCGATTTTTTCTTTTATCTCTCCGCCCAAACTCTGAATCAGAGCCGATTTAAGCCAACCGCAACCCGATGCAGCGGTGCATCATCAACAAAAAGGTCGGCCCGGTGCCCTGCTGGTTAGTCACCTCGACGCCGAGAGTTCGTTAGCGATAAAACCATAAACACCCACCACAACTATCGAATCCATGCCATTCATTCGGCTTTGACGCAGAAATTCGAGCAGCAATGAGACGCGCAGCAATGGTTAGAGTTGGCTGCCGCCAGCCAGCGACGATCCTCTCTAAACTGCTGAACAGGAAAGCTTACAACGGCCTGGACAATGGGAACCTTGACGCCTGATTCCGCAGTGCATCAACAATGCAGAAACGAATCATTCGCTGCATCTGCCAATGCCGGACCTAGCCTCCCGAAAAGAAAAATAAACAACGCGACATCGAACACTTAAGCGAAAAATAAGCAGCATGAAAATCCTTGGTATGGTCCTTGAGTAATACTCTGCATTTAAAGGCATGCCGGGAGGAACAGATGAACAGTTGGCGAGGCAAATCGATCCTGATCACCGGGGGCTCCAGCGGGATCGGCAAGGCAACCGCACAGAAATTTCTTCAGCGGGGAGCTAGCGTCATCATCAACGGCAGCGACGCGGCCCGCCTGGCGACTGCGCTGGCCGATTTGACTCCCGGAGAAGGCGCTGTCGAGGGGGTCGTTGCCGACATTCGCAAACCTGAGGAATGTGACCGACTGGTCCGCGCGGCGGTCGAAAAAACCGGCCGGCTGGATGCTCTGGTCAACTCTGCAGGGGTGTGGCTGGAGGGCGACTCCGCCCAGGCAACCGAGGAGATGTGGAATCGCGCTATCGATGTCAACCTGAAGGGGACCTTCTTCGCCGCCCGCTATGCGATCGAACCGCTGACGCGAACCCAGGGGTGCATCATCAACATCAGTTCCGACGCCGGAGTGACGGGCAACAAGGGTGCGGCGATCTATTGCGCCTCCAAGGGGGGCGTGAACCTGTTGACCAAGGCCCTGGCGCTGGAACTGGCAGAAAGAAAAATCCGCGTCAACGCGGTCTGTCCGGCTGACGTTGCTACGCCGATGCTATCCAGACAAGCCGAGGACTTCGGCAATGGTGACCCTGAAGGTTATCTCAATAAACTGCTGGCGCATTACCCGACCGGCACCGAGCGCTTCATCAGGCCAGAAGAAGTCGCTGAGCTGATTATCTTTCTCGCCTCGCCAAAAGCAGCGGCAATCACCGGCGCCTGCCTGTCGATAGACTTCGGCATCACCGCCGGCTATTGAATCAACAGCTTCGCCAGACTGATGCAAGATCACTTGCACTGTGTGGTGAACCCGAGTCAGACTTGTGCCTGGAAAGAAATTGCGCAAATTGCCGATGTTGCCGGGCTTGAAAAACTGCGGCAGAGACATACCGCGACAAAGTAGGCAACAATCACAAGCATGCACAGAAAAGCCATAAACCCCGCAGGAGGACAGCATGCAGGCCGCCGACCGAGAAATCAAAGACCAGTCCGCAATCGTGGACATTCTGATCCGAGGGCGTGAGCTGAGGCTGGCGATGATCGCTGGTGATCGCCCCTATGTTCTGCCGCTCAATTACGGTTATGCAGAAGGGTGTATCTACATCCATTCTGCCCGCAAAGGGAAAAAGCTCGACTGCCTGCGCAGCAACCCGCAGGTCTGCTTTGAAGTCAGCGAAGTCCTGCAGCGGGTCGGCGGCACCCGCCCGTGTGACTGGAGCACCAAATTTCGCAGCGTGGTCGGCGAAGGCACAGCGCATATTATCGACGAACGGGCCGAAAAGATTCAGGGCTATGATGCCATTATGGCCCACTTCGGCGGCCCGACAAGAGACTATGAGGAAAAACATCTCAGCGGCAGCCTGATCATCCGGATCGACATAGAGACCCTGACCGGCAAACAAAACAGAGCCGCGGATGCGTAGTCAGGGCATTTAAAGCTGAGGCATTCTGCGCTAAGAAAGACGATACCCATGGCCTATTACGCCTGCCAAAACTGCAAGAAGTCACTGCCCGTGGACGCCGACAGCTGCCCCTCCTGCGGCCTTGAGAAGCCACACCAGAAATGTCGCGCCTGCCAGCAACCCGTCCCCATGGGAATCCCCAGATGCCCTTCCTGCAAGGCCAAGGCGCCCTTGTTAAGCAAGAGGTTTATGCTCTTCAGAGCTTTTGTCCTGCCCACAATGATCGTTTTGCTGTTCATTCTACTGGCTTCGTTCAAACACTAGTTTTTGCCGTTGGCGGCCATGGTCCCGGCAGGCACAGCGACAACATTTTTCGCCTTATGCGCCTTGTGCCATCCGAAAACTTTCGGATGGCACAAGGCGCATTTTTTGCTGCGGCAATGTCGCGCCGAACTTAATCGAGGGCACCACTGAGCAGCTCGATGACACAGCGGCTGGCCAGATGTGAAGTGACTTCGCCGGGGCCGTCAACCTGCGGGTTGACTTCCATGATATCGACGCCGATGATCCGGCCACGGCTGGCGATCAACTGAATCAGATCGGAAAATTCCGGAAACAGCAAGCCGCCCGGTTCTGGAGTTCCCGTACCTGGCGCTGCAGTTGGATCGAACACATCGATGTCAACACTGAGATAGTAATCACCCTCGGCAAAAAGTTCGGCCAACGCCTCAAGCTTGGTCTGCTTCAGCTCCCTGGCCGTGACAATCTTAGCGCCCTGTTGCTGAATCCATTCCACATCGTTCCCTGAATTCGTCAGCCCCCGAATCCCGAGAAACGTGATGGTCTCGGCCAGGCCATCCTCCTGAATACGGGCAACCGGGCTGCCGTGGGTAAACTTGCTTTCAAAGATCCGATCGCAGTCGATGTGGGTATCGAAATGGACATAATGGATCTTTCGCCCGGCAAACGCCTTGACGACCGGGTAGGTTATCGAGTGATCCCCGCCTAACACCACCGGCACGGCGCCAACTTTCAGGATGGCGCTGACGGCACCAGTGATCGCCGCAAAGTTCCGCTCGCGACAAAGCGGTTCGATATCCACATCGCCGGCGTCGACAATTTTCTTCCCCCGCAAAATCCACTTGCGCCGGTCCGCATCGTAAAAGCGCTCCTCGACCCCTTCGTAGGCATAGAGCATCGATGCCTGCCGGATCGAGCGCGGCCCGAAGCGGGTTCCGGGCTTATTGGAGCACCCCTCATCATAGGGAACCCCCAAAATAACGGCATCGGCGCTACTCTCGATATCCCAGAACGGGTAGCCGGCAAAAGTGGCGATGCCGACGTAAGGCGAGGTGCCGCTCGGCTGGGCAAAGGGGTTGTTCTGAACAAATGCCTTTATCATAAGACCTCCAAAATTGATTATTGTGCCTATCCGCCTGCATGCAAAAAAATCAGGCAGGACAGCTATCGATGAAATTCTCGATCTCAAAAATCAATTTTTTCAGAGGGATCACGGCTCGTTCCTGATGGATGTTGAGGGTCCGAATCTGGTCGGCTTAGAATCAAGAGGATATGTTCGCCCCCCGCCCGAGAGAGGGAGGGAGGGGGGCGAACGACCCGCCTAGATGTGCTTCAGGCGCTTTTTTTCGTCATGCTCGTGGATAATTTCCTCGTCGGTCAGGTGACCGGTGTGATCCTCATGGCCGCGACCGAAGACACCCTTCCAGTTGACGGTCGGCAACAGGTCACCATCGATGTCGCGCAGCGGCTTAGGTGCGTCGAACTGCTGGGTGGCCAGCGAAACGACCACCAGGGTCACGACCGACCCGAGCAACCCGAGCGGCGAAGCAATGTAGAGTGCATCCCACATCGCCCAGTCGAAGTACAACCCCTCGATGCCGGGAGCGACGTCGATGTTTGCGGCCATGGTCTCCGGCAGAAAGTAGAAGTAACCGGCAATCCAGACCGAGAAGCCGACGACGAAGGACGCCACAGCACCGACCTGATTGGCTTTCTTCCAGAAGAAAGCGGCGGCATAGGGGGCGAACAGGCCAACCAACAGAATCGACCAGGCGATAACCATCAGGTTGTAGATGGTCTGGAAATACATCGCCAGCACCAGCGCGGCGCAGGTGACGATCGGAATGAACAGCCGGGTGATCTTGAGGGTCTGCTCCTCGGTAATATCCTTGTTGATATACTTGGAACCGTTGTAACCGATGACCGAGGCGGTTGCCAGTATCGCGCTATCCGAAGAGCTCATCAGCGCCGAGACCAGTGCTGAAACGAACAGGACGGTAAGGATTGGCGGCAGGTAGTCAACCGCGGCGAAGATCAGGATCTTGTTCATCGCGTCTTCGAGTCCCAGGCCGGGATTGATGTGAAAATAGATCATGCCGATCATCACCGGCAGCATGCCGACGGTCACGTAGAGCAGGGCCGCCCAGTAGCTTGAATGGGAAGCGACCTTTTCGCTCTTGGCCGAGAGCATGCGCTGCATCAGATCCTGGGCCGGAATGCTCCCCAAGCCGATGGCCATCACCGCGCCGAGCCAGTAGAGCCAGCCCTGGAGGCCTGTATAGTAAAAGAATCCGGCATTCTCCATCTCGACATTGGCCGCCGATTCCGGCGTCGGTATGAATGACCACTTGTTGATGCCGAGCACGTTGCTGGTGTCGTTGGCAAACAGTCCGTCCAGTCCACCGGCATGCGGCAGCATATAGAAGAACATAATCACCAGACCGGCGACGATGATGATCATCTGGACTACGTCAGTCAGGGTAACCGCCCACATTCCGCCAAGATAGGTGTAGGCGATCAACAATACCGTCGCGACGACGATCCCGACCCAGAGGGGGATGCCGGCAAAAAAGTGCAGGATGGTGCCAAAGCCGACCAACTGGGCCCCGACCCAGCCGATCTCGGCAATCGAGATCGTCACCGTTGAGATGATCCCCATCCCCTTGCCGTAGCGGATATCGAAGATGTCGACCAGGGTCAGAAAGCGCCCCCGGCGCATGATGCGGGCAAAGAAGAAACCGGCCAGTAACAAACAGATTGCTGCCCCCCAAGGATCGAATATGACCCCCTGGTTGCCAAACAGATAGGCGTTGCCGGCGCCCCCCATGCAGGTACCGGAGCCGAACCAGGTCGCGAACAGCGTGCCGGTACAGAAAAACAGCCCCAAACGACGCCCCGCGACGAGGAAGTCGGTGCCGCCTTCGATCTTTTTCGAGGCATAGTAGCCAATATACAGCATCGCGGCCAGATAGAAGCCCAGGCCAATCAGCACCCAGTTGGCGTATTCATATGTCGTTTCCATAGCTAACTCCTGATGACATTGGATTTAAGACCGTCGGGAGTATTTTAAAAAAGTCTCCCGCGCAATATCTTAGCCCTGCAACAAACAGCAAATCCTCAACAGCTCACCGGCCTCAGAAACTGAAGGTGATCGTCAGACCGACGGCCATTTCGTCGTCAATCCCGGCAAGATCCTCGGCATCGTCGCTGATCGGGGCTGAATAAAGGAACGTCGGGCTCAAAAAGAGCTGCTCGGTCATGGCGTAGTCGAGCGACGCACCGAATTCGGCATTTTGCCAACCGCTGAAATCTTCGCTGACTGAGTAATTTTCCTGGTTATAGCCGACGCTGGCGCTCAGGCTCAGGGTCAGGGCGTCGGAAATCTCAATGTCATGGCCAATCGACAGGACATAAAACAGGCCATCGGCTTCAGACTTGTCCCAATCCCAGTAGACGGTCAGAGCCGGATTCAAAATGGTATTCAAGCCCACTGACAAGTAGGCCTCATTGGTATCGTCTGCCTCATCGAGAAGGTAATAAACATTGCCGAGACTGACCGAAACGGTTTCATTCAGATCGAAGGTGTAATCAAGGGTCAAATCGGTTTCATTCCAGCCGGAATCGATCCCTTCACCCGCGTCACTGGACAACTGCGCATTGCTCCAGACACTCAAGGTAAAACCAGCGGCGCTGAAATCCGCCCCGCCTTGCACCACCGGCTGACTGCCGCTCAGGTCGAAACCACGCCACAGGTACTTATCGAACACCCCGACATAGACATCCCCTTCGAACTCAACTTCAGCAGAGGCAACAGCAACCAGACCAACCGACAGGGCCAGTAAAAAGGCCAGCATAACTCCCGTTTTTCTTAACTGATTCATGACACAACTCCTTGTAAAGGCAGGGAGGGTTCAATCCCTCGATAATAAAAGCAGGGCCTTGCCCAGCTGGCGTCGTTTCGCGGCCGGGCTCCCCTGAGTGGCGCGTTGCTTCATCTGCAGCCCTTTGAGCTTGACCAGCGCGGGGGTCTTTTCCTGAAACAGCAGCGCG
>DATCYW010000104.1:0-2129 GCA_036526255.1 Malonomonas sp.
GATCTCCGCCATTGAAGCGGCCGGTCAGGACGCCAACTCCGATCGTGACCGGCGCGACCTGCTGCTCAAAGAGCTGTCTGGAATCATCGGCGCCAGCACCTTCGAAACCTCGAACGGCACCGCGACGGTTCAGTTGGGTAATGGCATGCCACTGGTCGAAGGCACTCAGGTGACTCGTATTCAGGCGGTCGCCTCCGGCGTCGACACCAATCTGGAGCTGGCTTTTGGTACCACCACTCTTCCCTTGGGACGTAGCGCTTTGGGTGGAGAGTTCGGCGGTCTGTACCAGGCCCGCGATGTGATGATCCCCGACGTCGTCAATCGCCTCGATCAGCTGGCGTTTACCTTCGCGAACTCGATTAACGCCCAGCATCAGGCCGGCACTGGTCTGGACGGTGTGGCCGGACGGGATTTCTTCGTCGCGCCTGTCGCCGTCGCCGGCTCCGCCTCATCGCTGAGCATGAGCATCACAGCAACCGCCGAGCTCGCAGCCGGCGCCAGCATTTCTCCCGGCGACAACACCAACGCGCTGGCGATTCTGCAGCTTGAGCAACAGCAGCTGCTGGGCAACGATACATTTGTCTCCTATTACGGCAAGATCGCTGCCACCGTCGGCGTTGAAACGGCACGCAACCGTCAGGCCAAGCAAGGCTTTGAAGACAGTCTGATCCAGCTGCAGAACCTGCGCGACGGCCTCGATGGCGTTTCGATAGAGGACGAGATGATCAATCTTCTCCAGTATCAGAAAGGCTTCGAGGCCTCCGCCAAGTTCCTGTCAACGGTCGATGAAATGATGGACACGCTGCTGACGTTGAAAAGGTAGGTGACCTATGAGAGCAACGCAAACCACCACATATCGCAGCCTGCAGGCGTTTCTGGATAAAACCAGCGACCGCCTGGCCACCCTGCAGCTGCAGGCCGCGACCGGAAAACGGCTCAACCGCCCCTCTGACGATCCGACCGCGATCAGCCCGGTCTTAAGCGCCAGAACCCAGATCCAGACCTCGGACCGCTACATCGAAACCATCGAGTCAGGGCTGGACCGGGTGGATAATATGGACGGCTATCTGGACGGGATGGAAAACATGCTGGTGCGGATTCGTGAAATCAGCATCGCTTCGGTCAATGGTACCCTGAATGCTTCGGATCGACTGACCTATGCCGACGAAGTCAAGCAGCTGCGCGAGGCGCTGGTCGATTCGGGCAATGCCCAAGTTGACGGCAAGTTTCTGTTCTCCGGCTTCAGCGAGAAAACCAAGCCGTTTACTCAGAATCCGGCTTATCCGGGTCCAGGGCAGGCGCCGGTTCTCTTTAATGGTGATAATGGCTCGCAGAAGTTTGAGATTTCACCGAATGAGCTGATTGAAATCAATCTGACCGGTAACAAGCTCATGCTCGGTGACGCCAATAACGATGGTATAACCGATGCCGGGTCGGTGGATATTTTCGCCGTGGTCACTTCAATTGAGGAAGCGTTGCGGGCGAATAATCCGGCTGGTGTCGAGGCGCAGATGGATGATCTGGAAGTTGGCGCCAATCAGATTCGCAGCCAGCGCAGTATGAAGGGGAACCTGGGGCGGCGGTTGGAAACGGCCCGTGACCACATGGAGCAGATCAAGATCGATATGGAAGAATTCCGTTCACGGTACGAAGATGCTGATATCCTGAAGACTATCACTGACCTGCAGCAGCAACAGCAGAGCTTTCAGGCGGCGCTGAGCGTCACCAGCAAGGTTTCGGAGATGTCGATCCTTGATTATATCTAATAGGCTTAATAAAACCTGCTAGACTTCATGTCACCCGGTCCATTGGAGGGTCGGTAAAATCAGGCCAGGGAGGGCGAAATGCTGGTTTTGACAAGAAAAAAAGGTGAAGGAATAGTTATTGGTGATGATATCTGCATCACAGTTGTTGAACTCAAGGGTGGCGGCGTGCGGATCGGCATTGATGCCCCCAAAAGTATGAAAGTTCATCGTCAAGAAGTATATGAGCGGATTAGGCAGGAAAATCAGGAGGCAATACAGTGGGATATAGCGGATCTCAGCGAATTGAGCTTGGTCCTGAAAAACAGGGAGGAGCTGAAATGAAGACAATAGCATCCCGGTTTGGTGAGTTGGAGTATGATCCGA
>DATCYW010000105.1:0-29635 GCA_036526255.1 Malonomonas sp.
GATCGCGCCGGGGAAACTCTGGAACTCTTTGTGCTGGTCCTGCCATGCGCCGCCCCAGTTACCAGCTAAGTGGCTGTATTTTTTCAGGCCGGGGTAGCCGTGTGCCGGCAGCATTTCACCGTGGGTGTAGATGTTGATCCCTTTGCCCTCGGTCTGCTCAAGCAGTTTTTCAAGGAAACGCAGATCGTGACCGGAAACCAGAATCGCCTTGCCGGCTTTGGTGCCAAGCTGAACCGGGGTCGGCACCGGATGCCCATACTTGTCGGTGTGTGCGATGTTCAGCAGTTCCATGGTGACCAGGTTGATACGGCCGCACTCCATGGCCATACCGACATAGTCCATCAAGCCGAGGCTGTCATCGAGCATCGCTGCCAGAGCTTTGTGGGTGAAGGCGTAGATTTCATCGTTTTCACGCTCAAGAATCAGCGCGTGATCAGCGTAGGCCGCGTAACCCTTGATGCCGAACAGGATTGTCGAGCGCATCGACTGGATATCTGCGTCGATACCGACATCCTTGATGCCGTGCAGCTGCGACAGGGCAAGCAGGGCGGTTTGATCAGACGGCAGGCTCCAGTCTTGTGCGGCTGGCGGGACAGCGCCGGTGAAGTTGCCGGCCAGGGCCTTGGCTTTGGCTTTCAGGGCGATCGCTTCCTTAATAACTTCTGTGACCGAGGCGTCGGAAAAGTCAACGTTGGTGACGGTGGTAAACAGCGCCTTGATCATGAAACGATCGATCTCGGCATCTTTTGCGCCGTTGCCACGGGCCAGGTTTGCCCAGAATGCTGTACCTTTCAGGGCATATACCAGCAGGTCTTGCAGGTCAGAGACTTGGGGTGATTTGCCGCAAACGCCGACTTTGTCACAACCGGTTCCCTGTGCAGCACCTTCACATTGGTAACAAAACATAACTTTTCCTCCTGAGATAAATAGTGTTTGTTCTTTATCGCGACAGATTCTTTTCGTTTTTGCTGAACGAAAGATAAAACATAACAGAACTGCAGGATTTGACCAGAGTCAAGAAACCAGGAAAAAATTCAGTTAGGTTTTGTGTTGCAGTCGAATCTGTTAGAATTACAAAGAAAATCAAAAACAACTGTTGGAGGAAGCGTATGTCCGGTTTGAAAAAGATCCTGCTGGTGCTGCTCGGTCTGCTGGTGACCCTGATGATCGTCGTTGTTGTGTTGATTAAGGTTCTGGTGACGCCGGAAAAAATCCGTGAAACGGTTGTGCCACTGGCGGAAAAACAGCTGCAGCGCAAGGTTGAAGTGGGGGATATCAATATCGGAATTTTCTCTGGCGTTTCCTTGGCCGATCTCAAAGTGATGCAGCGGGACAACTCTGCCGAGTTTGTCTCGGCACGGGCCATGTCCTTGAGTTATCAGTTCTGGCCGCTGCTGACCGGTAAGATTGTCCTTGATGAAATTCGTCTCGAACAGCCGAAAATTCTGGTTGTCCGCAATCCTGATGGCAGCTTTAATTTCAGTGATCTGCAGCAGCGCAGTGATCAGCCAACCAAAACGCAGACGCAGGCGGATGATTCACCACAGCAATCCTCCGGAGCCGCCGGCCTGATCAATCTGCTGGTGAATGAGGTGACCATCGATAACGGTGAACTGCTGTTTATCGATCGTCTGCAGAACGCCGAGGCGCCTTTTCGCTACAGTCTGGAACAGCTGAACCTGCAGGCCCGACAGATCACCCTGGATAAAGCTTTTCCGATAGCGATTTCTGCGCAGCTGAACGGGAGTAGAATTGAACTGGCTGGCACTTATGACATCGCCCAAATGGCTGGAGATATCGATCTGCAACTGACGCCGCTCGATCTGGCGAAGTTTGCTCCTTATTACCGCGACGCGCTGCCAGGGACGCTTGGAGCGGCGCATCTGAGCCTGAATCTCGAAGCGTCACTTCAGGCCGACCGGATCTCATCGAAGGGAAAAATCGCACTGAACAAGGTTGACCTGGTGCTCAAGGCACTGCCGGATGCCGCTTTAAAGCAGGCCGACCTGACGGTTGATTATGCGATCAATTACCAGCTCGAAAACAAGGTGCTCGATATCTCAACCCTGCTGGTCAATTTCAACGGGATCGCGTTGGCCGCAGAGGGGGATGTCAAGCTGGCAGGGGCTGAGCCGCAACTGGCTTTGGCGTTGCTGCTGAACAAGTTCGATCTGCGCAAATTAAATCAGGGGCTGCCCGCCGGTCTGGTGGCAGATCTGGACAAATTTGCCCTTGCCGGGCTGGTCGATGGCAGAATCGAACTGGCAGGCCAACCCAGCGCCGGGGCAAAGTTACTGAAGGGGGCCCAGTTTCAATTTGATCAGGTAAAAGCCACGGTTGCCGGGGGGCAGGCCGCTATCAGCGGCGCTGTCAGTTATGCCGGGCAGGTTGCACAGGCGGAAAAACTGAATCTGAGCTTTAACGAGCAGCAGGCTCAGCTCAGTTTTAAAGTGAACGAACCGCTGGGAAAAATCATCCGTGGTGAATTTCAGATTGAAGCAGACAGTCTTGATCTGAACCGGCTGATGCCGGCAACAGCAGCAGGCAGCGCGCCGGCTGGAAAAACTGAAGGCGCGAAACTGCCGCCGGTCGAACGAGAGAAGACCATCGCCGAGGATATCGGTCCCTTTGACCTGCCACTAGTGATGAAGGGGACACTGGCCGTCAATCGCCTGCTGTACAAACAGTTAACGATGGAGAGAGTGAAGGCCGACCTGTTGCTGAAGGATAACCGTCTGACGTTGTCCAGCTTGCGCAGCGAACTTGGCGGCGGTGAGCTGTTGGCCTCCGCCGATATCGACCTCGGTGTGAAAGGCTTGGCCTATTCGGGGCAGTTGAACGTTGGTCAGTCGAATCTTACCTCGCTGGTGTCCGGTCTGTTTCCGCAGGCAAAGCAGAGCGTCAGCGGCTTGCTGGAGTGGCAGAACAGTTTCTCCGGCCGGGGGACGATCCCGGATGTTCTGCTGAAGCAGTTACAGCTGGATGGCACCCTGCGCGTCGGCAAGGGCAAAGTGACCGGTTCGCCGCTGCTCGAGCAGTTTTCGAACCTGCTCGGCAGTCCTGATCTGAAAGTTCTCAGCTTCAATGACTTCAGCGGTAACTACAGTCTGCAAAAAGGACTTGCCAGCCTGAAGGCTGATCTGGACAGCTCGAAGACAAAGTTACGCCCTGAAGGGACCATCGGTCTCGACGGCGCCATGAATATGAAGCTGGATGCCCGTTTGGCTCCGGCGCTGCTTGAAAGCCTGGGGGCGGCCAAAGAATTAAAGCAGTTTGCGACTGACGCTGACGGTTGGGGGATGCTGCCGCTGCAGATCAAAGGCACAGTCAATCAGCCGCAGATCGGTTATGACACCAAGGCGCTGCAGAAACAGGCCACCGAGCGGGTCACGCAGGAAGCGAGCAAGCAACTGATGAAGAAGCTCGGTGACAAAGGTGGCGATCAGGCTCCGGTCAAGGAGTTGCTTGATGGCACCTTGAAGAAGCTGTTCGGCAATTAACGTCTCGGAACTGTTACTTAACGTCGCTGCCAGTCTGGACAAGCTGTTGCAGACAGGGTAGTTTAGGCAGCTATTAGTAACTATCTCAACCCAAGGAGTTTATGGATGTCTGAAACTGATTATTTCAGCGGCTTTGAAGTGATTCGTGCTGCAATGGAAGTTGAAAAGAACGGCCATCGGTTCTACTCATCGATGGTCGAAAAAGCCTACACCGACCTGGCCAGAGAGATGTTCGCCATGCTGGCGCAGGATGAGGTTGCTCATCTGCAGACCCTGGAGAAACTGGCCCCTAAATATCAGGACGGCCAATTCTGGGAGAATGAGGCCGAGTTTCTGCCCTATCTGCAACGCTTCAACGACAAGGTGATTTTTCCGACCGCCGCGCAGGTTGAAGCCGCATTGGTCAGTGAAGCAGGGGATATCAAAGCGCTTGATCTGGCGATTGAGGCCGAAGAGAAGTTTGCCGCCTATTTTCACAAGGCTGCAGCACATGCGCGGACGGACGAAGGGAAAAAAGCCTTCAGCTGGCTGGCGGGCGAAGAAGACCGCCATGCGCAGGTGCTGAAAGAGCGAAAGGCGCAGATTCTCGGCAAGTAGCTTGTTGCTGTATCAACTCCATAAAAAAGCGGAGCCCAGATCGGGCTCCACTTTTTTGTCTGGCTAGACCCTCAGGTTTCAGGTCAAGGCTCGTAGCCATCTGACAGGGTTTTAAGGAAGGCGACGATGGCCGCTTCTTCCTCTGTCGTCAAGCCAAGGTCGCCCAGTTCCGAGTTGTTCACGTGTTCGGCAACTTCGGCCTTTGGCCAGCAGTTTACACCCGGCTCTGGATTGGCCATATCATCACATGGCTCAAGAACATCTCTGGTGTTGTAGAAATGTACGATCTCCTGCAGGCTTTTAAAATATCCGTTATGCCCGAATGCCTTCACAAACTCAGGATAGGGACGTTTGTCGACATTTCGCAGCGTGGGTACTTTTTGCTTGCCCATATTGTCTTCGGCATAAGACTTATATTCAGGACGTGAATCCAGAAAACCACCTAAGCCGGCATCGATCCAGGCATCTCCCTCAGGATTGAACTCTGCTGGCATCTGGTACCATGGGTTCGCCGGATTCCGCGGGGTTCCCAGATTGTCGTAGGTGTAGTCGGTGAACAGTGGCAGCTTTCCATTGGTCGTATGGCAGCGCTGACATTTTCCTTTGCCTTTAAACAGCGCCAGGCCCTTCTTCTCTTCCTTGCTCAATTTGACCATGTTTTTTTGCGCATAATCAAATTTTGAGGTGAAGGCATTGACCTCGGTGGACGCTTCATACGCGGCGATAGACAACGCGATTGCATCGTAGGCTGCAGCCACTGAAGAAAAAGCGCAGATCTCACTCCCCCAGACATCCCTGAACAAATCTCCATAGTCAGAGTTACAGACTCTCTGGACAACCTCATCCGGACTCCACAATGCCTGTTCCACAGGGTTCAGAAAAGGACCTTGCGCCTGGTCTGCTGCCGGGTTACCCAGTTTTTCGCCGGTGGCTCTTCCGTCCCAGAAATTTCCGCCAATAAAAAGTTCATTGGGTTTAGGCATGAAGTGGAATATCGGACTTTGCGTTGCGTAGGCCGAACTGGGAGGCTTGCGGTTACCGAACCGGCCCAGAACCGATCCCTCGTAGACCGATCCCGAAGCATTGATATCTGATAAAGAGCCGGTCCAGCCTGCTTCAGGGTCATGGCAGCTGGCACAGGACTGATTGTTGTTTACGGAAAGGTTTGTATCAAAAAAGATGGCCTTACCCAAGGTCTCTTTAGCCGAGAGATCCATTCCACTCGCCGCGCCGATAATGCCCAGGCAGAATAGTGTGGATAAACAGACAATAATCGCTTTTTTCTTCATGTCTTCCCCCTTGTGTCAGAGTTTGATGACCGCACATGAAAAAGCCAAGGTTTCCTCAAGGAGTTGTAACCTATGGCGACTCGGTCATGTTTGCCGTAAAGAGCCGTAGCGATCAGTTGTATTTTCTAGGCTGACTTAACGATCGGGAAAATATTTGCAAACTATTAACAGCAGTTTGGAGGGATTCAAGCGGTTATGTGGTTATAAATTTCCCATAAAAACCGCCGGACAGGTGGGGAGAAGGTAAGCCCTTTATGACATTGGAAATTTCAGGAGCGTTTGCGAACTTATCCGTTTATGTCTCATTCTTCCTGTTTTACCGTGCGGGTTCTGCTTCGCATGGTGACAAACTCTTCGGCGCTGGTCGGGTGGATGCCGACGGTCTGATCGAAGACTGCTTTGGTTGCGCCGGCTTTTAAGGCGATGGCAATCCCCTGAATCAGCTCTGCCGCGTGCTCGCCGGCCATATGTGCGCCGATGACCTTGTCGGTGGCCGGGTCGACCAGTAGTTTCATCAGCACTCGTTCGCCGCTGCCACTTAAGGCGTGCTTCAGGGAGCGGAAGTTGGCGGTGTAGACGTCCACCTGCGGATACTGTTCAAGTGCCTGTTGTTCGGTCAGACCCACGGTGCCGATCGTCGGTTGACTGAAGACTGCGGTCGGAATCAGCTGGTAGTCGAACTTTTCGTTTTTGCCGCGATAGAGGTTGTTCACCAGCACCATCGCTTCGCCAAGCGCCACCGGTGTCAGTTGCACCCGATCAATCAGATCACCCAGTGCGTAAACCGAAGGGACCGCGCTCTGGTAGCTGTCATTCACCGAAATCGCCCCTGTTTCAGTCAGGGGGAGCGGCAGGTTTTCCAGTCCCAGGCCGGCGGTGTGCGGTTTGCGTCCGGTCGCGTAGAGGATGCAGTCGGTGGAGAAGTTCGACTGATTCTTTAAGGTTACTAAAAATGTATTATTGACAGTTTTTTCGATAGATAGAACGTCAGAGTTAAAGTTGAGTCGGATGCCTTTGTGACGCATCTGCTCGGCGACAAAGGTGCTGATTTCGGTATCGAAGCCGCGCAGGAACAGCTCGCCGCGGTAGAGTTGCGTGACCTCGACACCAAGGCCGTGAAAGATGCCGGCGAATTCGGTGGCAATATAGCCGCCGCCGACAATCAGCATCCTTTTGGGCAACTGTTCCAGGTCGAAAATCTGGTCTGAGGTGAGCGCGTGCTGGCTGCCGGGAAAGTCAGGCACAAAAGGGCTGCCGCCGGTGGCCAGCAGAATCCGCTCGGAACTGTAGGTTTTTCCCGCCACTTCGACGCTGTGCGGATCAAGCAGGCGCGCGCTGCCTTTTATTAACTGTGCTCCCGATTTTTCCAGCATCTCTTCGTAGAGACCATTAAGGCGGCTGAGCGCCTTGCTTTTGTTGTCGCGCAGCGTCGCCCAGTCGAACGTTGGTGGCTGGCTCTGCCAACCGAACCCGGCAGATTGCTGAAAGCCTGCGCCGTATTCAGCGGCATGCACATATAGCTTTTTCGGCACGCAGCCCAGGTTGACGCAGGTGCCGCCGGTGCGGCTCTGCTCGGCGACCGCCACCCGGACCCCTTCGGCGGCAGCCATCCTCGCCGCACGCACACCGCCCGAACCGGCACCGATGACAAACAGATCGAAATCGTAATCAGCCATGTCGCTCTCCTGATTTCTCAGCCAACTTCGTTGTATTCACGGGCGCGAAACTCAACCCCCAATTCGCGGGCCACCTGTTCGCAGGCGGCAATATCGATGCCGGGGTAAGTGACAGCGGTTGCTGTTACTTCTGGGATGTATCTCACCGCCTGTTGCAGAAAATCCTTCACGGCCTGATAACTGTCGGTTCCGTAGCTCGACTGGCAGAGGCGCTGGTAATTCTCAGCATCCGCAGCGTTCAGGGAGATTGAGATGGAATCGACCAGTCCGGCGAGCTCCGGCAGGATGTTGCGGTTGTGAACGAGGTTTGCCTGGCCGTCGCTATTGATCCGCACATTGACCCCCTGTTGTTTCAGCCAACCGGCGATCTCCTTGATCAGCTCGAGCCTCAGCAGCGGTTCGCCGTAGCCACAGAAAACCACTTCAGTATAGCGGGTCGGATCGCCGATCGCCTGCTTGACTTCAGCAACCGAGGGTTCGTGGTCCAGTTTCAACTCGTGCCCCTTGACGACGAAATCGTGGAACTTCGCGCAGAAGATGCAGCTGTTGGTGCAGCGATTGGTGATGTTCAGGTACAGCGAATCGCGAATCTGATAGGCGATCTTGCTCGTTTGATCAACGCTGCCGATGCCGAACAGATCAAAGCAGTTGCGGCTGGTCACCCGGGCGACATCTTCGATTGTCAGTCCCTTGATTTCGGCGATCTTCTCGGCGGTGTAGCGGACATAGGCTGGTTCGTTGCGCCTGCCGCGGAACTGCTGCGGCGACAGGTAGGGGCAGTCGGTTTCGACCAGCATCCGGTCGATCGGAATCGCTTTGACTACGTCGCGCGCTGCATCATTTTTCGGATAACTGATGGTGCCGGGAAAGGAGAGGTAAAAGCCGAGTTCCAGGCATTTTTTTGCCATCGCCAGATCGCCGCTGAAACAGTGCAGTACGCCGCCGACTGCGGCAGCATTCTCTTCGGTCAGGATCTGCAGAACTTCGTCGTGGGCATCACGGTCGTGAACGATGAGCGGCTTGTCGAGCTCTTTCGCCAGCCGGATTTGCTGCCGAAAGGCAGTGCGCTGAATGTCGCGCGGTGAACGGTCGCGGTAGAAGTCGAGGCCGATTTCACCCAGGGCCACCACCTTGGGGCGGGCCAGCAGTTGCCGCAGCTGTTGCAGGCTCTCCGGGGTGACCTGGGTGGCGTCGTGGGGGTGGACGCCCACTGAGGCGTAAATACACTCGTACTTCTGTGCCAAGGCGACGCTGGCGGCAGAACTCTCAAGATCGCAGCCGACCGTCAGGATATGGCTGATGTTGTTATCAATAGCACGCTGGATGGTTTCATGGCGATCATTGTCGAACTGGCTGCCGTCGAGGTGAGCGTGGCTGTCGACCAGAGCTGGACTTTGTGCGGACATGCTTTATTGCTCCAAACTAAAGCGGGGCGCCACAGGCGCCCCGACAGGTGACTCGTCTATTTTGATTCTACTCGGTTTCAATCCGTGGGAACAAGGGGGCGGCCTTTTCGATCTGGCTGCCCGGTTGCAATCCGCCCCATTGATCCTGGCCATCCAGATTCATATTGCTGCTGTCGCAACCGAGAATATCGAAAATCTTTTCCCCGGTTTCAGGCATGAACGGAGTGACCAGCAGGGCGATAATGCGAATGGCTTCGTGCAGGTTGTACATCACCGTCGCTAGCCGCTGCTGCTGCTCAGGATCTTTTGCCAGCGCCCAGGGGGCGGTTTCATCGATGTATTTGTTGCCGGCCGAGATCAGCTCCCAGATCGCCATCAGCGCCTTGTTGAAGGCCATCTCTTCAAGCAGCTTGTCGACGTTCTCAAGGGCTGCCGGAAAGCGGTCGATAAACGCCTGATCAATCTCGTCGGGCGTGCCCGGTTGCGGCAGCGTGCCCTTAAAGTATTTACCGAGCATCGCTGTTGAGCGGCTGACCAGGTTGCCGATGTCGTTGGCCAAATCCGAGTTGATGCGCGAGATCAGCGCGGTGTGGGAGAAGTCGCCATCGAGGCCGAAGGGGACTTCGCGCAGCAGGAAATAGCGGATCGCGTCGACGCCGTACTTGTCGACCAGCATGTTCGGTTCGACCACGTTGCGCAGGCTCTTGCTCATCTTCTGCCCTTCGACAGTCCACCAGCCGTGGGCGAACACCCGCTGCGGCAGCGGCAGCCCGGCGGCCATCAGAAAGGTCGGCCAGTAAACGGCGTGAAAGCGCAGGATATCCTTGCCGATCACATGCACCGCCGGCCAGTATTTGGCGAAATTGCCGTCTTTATCTTCCGGGTAGCCGAGCGCAGAAATGTAGTTGGTCAATGCGTCGAACCAGACGTAGATGACATGTTTCTCGTTGTCGTGAACCGGAATGCCCCAATTAAAGGTGGTCCGCGATATCGACAGGTCGCGCAGGCCTTCGCGGACGAAGCTGAGGATTTCGTTGCGGCGTGATTTCGGCTGGATAAAGTCCGGATTGTCATCGATATACTGCAGCAGCTGGTCCTGATACTTGCTCATGCGGAAGAAATAGGATTCTTCCTTCAGCATGGTGGTTTCGCGGCCGCAGTCAGGACAGCTGCCGTTGAGCAGCTGGGTTTCGGTCCAGAAGGTTTCGCAGGGGGTGCAGTACCAGCCCTCGTAATGACCGAGGTAGATATCCCCCTTGGCTTCGATGGCTTTAAACTGCTCGGTCACCGTGTGCTTGTGGCGCTCCTGGGTAGTGCGGATGAAGTCGGTGTGCGAACAGTTGAGTTTTTCCCAGAGTGCCTGAAAGCGTTTGACCACCCGGTCGGCCAATTCCAACGGGGTTTCGCCGTTAGCCTTGGCGGCAGTCTCGACCTTTTGCCCGTGCTCGTCGGTGCCGGTCAAAAAAGCAACGTCGAAGCCGCGGGAGCGCTTGTAGCGAGCGAGCACATCGCAGGCCAGCGTGGTGTAGGCGTGGCCGATGTGAGGCACGTCGTTGACGTAGTAGATCGGGGTCGTGATGTAGAAAGTCTTACTCATCTGAAAAGCTCTCCTTTAGGTGGATTGCATAACTAAATAGCAGAAAATTTCATTATTTGTTGCCTGAATCCTGTGGCTTGTCCGCCGGGCGCCGTGGCCGTCTGCGGTTACGCCGCTTACGGTTCTGCCCCGGTGTCTGCTCTTGATCAGGTCTCTGGGCCTGTTTCTGATCAGGTTTGGGCGGCTGTTTTCTCGCCGGCTTTTCCTGGGCTGACGATCGATTCTCGTCGCTGGCAGCTTTCTGCTGATCACTCTTGGGGCGACGACTGCGACTGCTGGGCCGCTTGCGGCGTTCGCTTCTATCCGGCTGCGCTTCATCCGTTTTCTGTGCCGGTGCTGCGGGCGGAGCGGGCGCTGCTTCGGCACCTTTTTCTCTGCTTGGTTGTGGCTTTGCCGGGCTTTCTTTGTCACCAGCTTTTTTCAATTCAGAGACGTGCACTTTGCAGCGCTCGCCGTTGGCGCAGCAAACAGTCATTTTTTGCGCCAGAACATCCAGCGATAGCACCTCGGCCTGGCCTGATTCAAGCTGCACCTTTTTGCCACATTTTGGCAGATTGCGGCGCAGCTCATTGTAGGTTTCGTATTCATAGGCGAGGCAGCAGAGCAGTCGGCCGCACTGTCCGGAGATTTTGTTCGGATTCAGTGCCAGCCCCTGTGCTTTGGCCATTTTAACCGAAACCGGGGCAAAGCTGCGCAGGTGGGTGGCGCAGCAGAGTTCCCGACCGCAGGTGCCGAGGCCACCGACCAGTTTGGCCTCGTCGCGCACGCCGATCTGGCGCATTTCGATGCGGGTACGAAAGTGCTGGGCCAGGTCGCGGACCAGATCGCGAAAATCGACCCGTCCGTCCGAGGTGAAGTAGAAGACAATCTTGGAGCTGTCGAAAAGGTACTCGGCGCGGACCAGTTTCATATCCATCTTGCGCTGTTGAACCCGTTGCTGACAGAACTTCAAGGCTTCGGCCTCGCGTTGGTTGTTCGTTTCGGCCATGTTCAGATCGCTTTCGTTGGCAACCCGCAGAACCGGTTTCAACTTCGGCGGTGCTTCGTTCGGCGTTATTTCGCGCGGGTCTCGGACGACAGTGCCAAGTGCGCGGCCGCGTTCGGTTTCAACGATCACCTGCATACCGACGGAAAGCTCTAGGTCGCGTGTTTCAAAATCAAATATTTTGCCGGCATTGTGAAAAGAGATGCTGACAATTTTTAAGGGGGTCATTTCTCGTTTGTCCTTTATCTGTCTGCGGCGTCAGGCGTTGGTCAAGCGCAACAGGGTAATTTCCATGGCCAGTTGCCGGTTGACGTTGCGCTTCAGGTAGAAGCGGCCGTCTTCAAGGGCTTTCAGCTTTTGCAGCAGGCCGTGAGTGGTTTCTTTGGCGACTTGACGACTCAGGGTTTCTTTCAGATCCAGATTGACCAGATCGGTTTCCGGTCGACCATGTTTCAACAATAGCAGATCCCGATAGAAGGCCTGGTAGATCTCCAGAATATCGGTGAGCTGCTCTTTGTCGTTTGCCAGTTGATCGGCAAGCTTGAAGGTCGGAATGATACTGCCACTGGACAGGGCCGAGATATCGCGGATCAGCTCGCGACGGCGTTCCAGGTAGAGCTCTCTGTTCTGCCCCAATGCTTTTTTAAAACTACCGTCTGACAGCGCGGCCAGAATGGCGGCTTCAGTTTCGTTTAAATCGAGCCGCTGACTGAGAATTTCTGCCAGCCGTTGTTTCGGTAGACGTTGAAAGGGAAGTTTCTGGCAACGCGAGCGGATCGTCGACAACAGGCTGTCCGGCCGGGAACTGAGCAGGATCATCAGGGTGTTCGGCTGCGGTTCTTCCAGGGTTTTCAGCAGCGCGTTGGCCGCCGCCGGATTGAAGTGCTCGGCACCATCGATCAGGCAAATTTTATAGCGCCCTTCAAAGGGGCGCAGCGACAGTTCTTTCTGCAGCGCACGAACCTGATCTATCTTGATCGTTGCCCCTTCGGCATCAAGAAAATGGATGTCGGGGTGATTGTTGTGATCGACCTTGCGACAGGGCGCGCAGTCGCCGCAACCTTTGCCGGTCTGGCAGAGCAGGGTGCGCGCCAGCGCCAGTGCGACCAGGCGTTTTCCGACCCCTTCGGGGCCTTCAAACAAGTAAGCATGCGCGACCTTTTGATTACGCAGTGCCTGTCGCAGGATCTCCTTCTGCCGTTCATGGCCGATAATCGAATCGAAAGTCATGCGGCACCGGTTTTCGCTTGTAAAAAAGTTTCGACAATGGCAGTAATCTGCCGGCCGATCTGCGCAACCGGCTGGTCAGCGTCGATAATCCGGAAACGTTCCGCTTCGGCGGTGGCTAGCTTCAGGTAGCCGTTTCGGATCCGCTGATGGAAATCGAGTGTCTCCCGCTCAAAACGCCCCTCAGAACAGTCCTGTTGGTCTGTCTCGCGCTGCAGGGCGCGCCCCAGGCCGACCGCCACCGGTAAATCTAACAGTAACGTCAGGTCGGGGCGACAGTTGCCGGCTGCGAGCTGATTGAGTTGCCGGATCAGGTCTCGATCCAGCCCGCGGCCGTCCCCTTGATAAGCGAGGGTGGCATCGGTAAAACGATCGCAGAGGACAATCTTGCCGGCAGTCAGCGCCGGTTGGATGACCTCTTCAGCATGCTGGGCGCGGGCTGCGGCGTAGAGCAGCAATTCCGCACGCGAAACCATGGCCGCGTTGTCCGGATGGAGCAGAATGCCGCGAATCTGATCGGCGATCGGGCAACCGCCCGGCTCGCGCGTCTGCAGAACCTGATAGCCCTGCTGGCTGAGTTGGATGGCAAGTTGCCGTATCTGGGTTGTTTTTCCGGAGCCTTCGATGCCTTCGAAGGTGATGAATGGTACCATGCTGTCAGAGTGTCCGTGAAAAGGTTTGGCGGTCGCTATTTTCTGTTGTCTCGCTGGCCGCCACAATAATTGGACAGTATATGAAAACAGACTGCTCTGAAGCAAGGTTAAACCTGCCGGCGGCTGGTAAAGAATTGTACTGTCGCCAGCTTTTGTCTATACTTCGCCAGAATTATCGCTGCGAGGGAGAAAATGTTGGCTGGATTTCTTGATAAATTAGAAGCAGGAATTGCCTATCGGTTTAAAAATCCGCTCCTGCTGCAACAGGCGTTGACACATAAATCGTACAGCAATGAGCAGCCAGAACCGACCCTGCATAATGAGCGGCTTGAGTTTCTCGGTGATGCAGTTCTCGAACTTGCCGTCAGCGAGTGGGCGTTCCGTCATTATCCGGAGCTCCCGGAAGGTGGCCTGACGCGTATCCGCGCTGAAGTGGTCAGTGAAAAAGGGCTGGCAAAGGTTGCCCGCTCGCTCTGTCTTGGCGAAGGACTGCAGTTGGGTAAGGGCGAGGGGCGCAGTGGCGGCCGTGAAAAGCCCAGCCTGCTCTCCGATGCTCTGGAAGCGCTGCTCGGCGCTGTATATTGTGACGGCGGTTTCTCGGCGGCTTGCGCGGTGGTTGCGAAATTATTTGCAGAAGAGATAGAGCAGTCCGCCCAGAACCGTTACGGGACAGATCACAAAACCTGCCTGCAGGAGCGGTTGCAGGCGGTTCACGGGCAGTTACCCGAATATTTTTTGACGCAGATAGAGGGCCCAGATCACGAGCGGGTTTTTTCCATAGAGGTGCGTTTCGACGGCAAGCTGCTGGGCAGCGGTCAGGGGCCGAGTAAGAAACGTGCAGAACAGCAGGCTGCTGCGGCTGCCCTAGATCATCCGCTGGCGCGGGAAGTGTAACTTATGACAACAGAAAATTTTAAATCAGGTTTTGTGGCGATTGTCGGACGGCCGAATGTCGGCAAATCAACGCTGCTTAACCGGATCCTCGGTCAGAAAATTGCCATTACCTCCAACAAGCCGCAGACCACGCGTAACCGGATTCTCGGCATTCATAACTTCACTGGTGGTCAGGCGCTGTTTGTTGATACGCCAGGCATTCACAAGCCAAAGGGGAAGCTGAACCGTTACATGGTTGATCAGGCGATCAAGGCCTGCGGCGATGTTGACCTGGTGCTGTTTCTGGTGGAAGCCAATGATAGTCTCGGTGGTGGCGATGAATATATCCTGCAACTGCTTGAACGGGCGAATACGCCGGTGTTTCTGATCATCAACAAGATCGATCTGGTCGCGCCGCCCAGCCTGTTGCAGTTGATCGATGCCTATTCTAAGCGTTTCGAGTTTAAGGAAATTATCCCGATCTCGGCCGAAAAAGGGGATGGGGTCAAGCAACTGCTGACAGCCATCGAGCCCTACCTGCCCGAGGGGCCGCAGTTTTACCCGGATGACATGCTGACCGATCAGCCGGAGCGCTTCATCGTTGCCGAAATGATCCGCGAAAAGGTGATGCGCCGCACCACTGAAGAGATTCCTTACGGGGTGGCGGTGAAGGTCGAAACCTTTGAGGAGAAGCCGGAGAAAAATCTGGTGGTGATTCAGGCGACGATTCATGTCGAGCGGGACAGTCACAAGAAGATCATCGTCGGCAAGGGCGGACAGATGATCCGTACCCTGGGGCAGGATGCGCGTTACGAGATCGAACGGATGCTTGGCACGAAAGTGTTCCTGGAGCTGTTCGTTCGGGTGGACAAAGACTGGAGTCAGAGCGAGCGGATGTTGCGCGAGCTGGGCTACGAATAAGAGAAAGAAGAGCTGAATGTTACCTGTAGTTGCCATTGTTGGCCGACCGAATGTCGGCAAATCGACCCTGTTCAATCGGATTCTTGGTCAGCGCAAAGCGATTGTCGAGGATTTTCCCGGCGTCACCCGTGACCGAAATTATGCCGAAGTCACCCGCTTTGAGCGACCGTTTATTCTGGTCGACACCGGCGGGTTCGAGCCGGTCAGTGAAGACCGCTTGTTGTCGCAGATGCGCGAGCAGTCGCAGCTGGCGATCGAAGAGGCAGATATTATTTTCTTTCTGATGGATGCCAAGCAGGGGCTGACGCCGGCAGACAGAGAAGTTGCGAACATGCTGCGCCGGATCGACAAGCCGGTGTTTTATCTGATCAATAAGGTTGACGGCGACAAGCAGGAAGCCGCGACAGTGGATTTCTATGCCCTCGGCATCGAGAAGTTTCACACGGTTTCAGCCGAACATGGCCGTGGTGTTGGCGATCTGATGGACGAACTGGAAGAGCTGCTGCCACCTGCACCGGATTCGTCAGAGCGGGAAGACGAAGTGCGGATGGCGGTCATCGGCCGGCCGAACGTCGGTAAATCTTCGCTGGTGAATCGGCTGCTCGGTTTTGAACGGGTGGTGGCTAACCCGACCGCCGGGACCACCCGCGACAGTATCGACACGCCCTTTATCTACAACAAGAAGCGCTTCGTTCTGATCGACACCGCCGGCATAAGACGTAAGGGGAAGATCAGCCTGTCGCTGGAGAAGTACAGCGCCGTCAATGCGCTCAAGGCGATGGACCGTGCCCATGTGGTGTTGATGGTTATTGATGCTGCAGAAGGGGTCACCGATCAGGACCTGGCGGTTGCCGGTTACGCCTACGAAAAGGGGCGGGCGCTGATCTTGGTGGTCAACAAATGGGACCTGCTGGAAAAAGACGAATCCACCATGGGACGTTTTATCGAAGATGTCAGAAGGCGCTTCAAGTATCTGCCGTTCGCGCCGCTGGTTTTTGTCTCGGCCTTGACCGGGCAGCGGGTGGCGAAGATCATGGCGACGGTTGAAGAGGTCGCACTGGAGTTTAACAAGCGTATTACCACCGGCCAGTTGAATAAGGGGCTGGAAGAGTTCGTTCAGAGTAACCCACCCTCAATGGCAAAGGGGCGGCGGATCAAGTTTTATTATGCCGCTCAGGCTGCAGTCCGGCCTCCGACCTTTGTTCTGTTCACTAATAGTCCCGAAGATATCCATTTCTCCTACGAGCGCTACTTGATCAACTGCTTCCGTAAAAAATTTGCGCTGGACAGCGTACCGATTCGCATGCAGTTCAAGGGGCGCGGTAAAGAGGATAAATAGGAACAAAATCTTTACTCCCGGCGAGTTCTCCGTTATCTTAGGCTGTCCTTATAAATGAAGTTTACTGAATAACCAGTAATGGATTTGCAGGGTATTTGGTGCTGTCAGGCCGGGAAACGATCTAAACATGAGCCTAGAAGGCTATTTAGAGGATCTGGGGATCTGTGATATTCTGCAGATCCTCAGCCTGAGTAAAAAATCCGGAATTCTCACGCTGTCGGGGAGTGCAGGAGACGGGTCGATCACTTTTCTTGATGGGCAGGTCATCCGTGCCGCGTCCAGTCAGTTCCCGGGGAACCTGGGAAGCTTGTTGTGTCGGCAGAAAATAACGACAAGAGAGCAGATCATTGCGGCTTTGACATATCAAAAACGTGCCAAAGACCGTAGTCCCATAGGGGCAATCCTGGTGGAGCAGCATGGCATCGCCAAGGCAGACATTGAGGCGGTCGTCGTACGACAGATCGAAGCTATCGTGCACAGCTTTTTCAGCTGGAGCCGTGGAACCTTTGTCTTTAAGTTGGAAAAACCGCAACACGTCGGTAGCGCTACTCTGAATCCGCTCGACTTTATGCTGGAAAAAGGGGTCGCTCCGCAATCCTTTGTCGCAAAGCAGCAGGTTATGGAGGAGTTGGGCCCGGCTGAAAATGCGCAGTCGGTCAATGAGGCGAAGCGACAGAAGAAAAAGCTGGGCGAACAGGACCTGGGTCTGTTGCGGGGGATGCTGGCAGAACTGGAGGATCCGGCAATGTGCGGTGGCATTATCCTGCTGATTCTGCGCTACGCCAGTGAGCTTTTCCGCCGAGCGATAATTTTTGATGTGCGTGGTCGGCAACTGGTTGGAATCGGTCAGTTCGGTCTTGAGGGCCTTTCCGCGAGCGCTGATGAAATCGTCCGGAACATGCGCATGAAGGCTGAACCCGAGTCGCTTTTTGGTCAGGTTCTGCAGCAGCAGGCTGCTCTTCGCGGTGTGCTGGGATCGCTGGCGGATGAGCGATTTATCTGCGAAATTCTGGGCGGGCAGGCAGCAGAAGTTTTTATCGGACCGCTGGTCAGTGATGGTAAGGTTGTCGCGCTCCTGTATGGGGATAATTATCCGCAACCAGGTACGATCAAGTCTGCGAACGCTTTTGAGGTTTTTCTGGCCCAGGCGGGTGTGGAAATGGAGCGGCTGCTGCAAGGTGGAACTGGCTTCTGATGATGGAATTTAATGCCGAGGAGGCGGTTTTTGAGGAGGTGCTTTGAAAAAGATTCTGGTGGCAGATGATTCATCGACGATGCGGGCCCTGATAGTTTCAACCCTGGAAGCGATGGCGGAGTTTGATCTTTTCGAGGCGGCAAATGGTTTCGAAGCCTTGCGGATCCTGCCTCGGGAGAAGGTCGATCTGCTGATTACCGACATCAATATGCCAGATATCAATGGCCTTGAACTTTTGAATTTTGTGCGGACCAATCCATTGTACAAGGAAACACCAGTCATTATTGTCAGCACCGAGGGAAGTCCCCGCGATCGTGAAAAGGGGATGGCGCTGGGTGCCAATGCTTATCTGGTCAAACCTTTCAAGCCTGAAGAGCTGCAGCAGCTGGTTGCTGAGCTGTTGAACTAAAAGGATCCTGTAGATGTCCCATCAGGCACTTGACGAGTTTCTGGCGGAATCTGAAGAGCTATTGGAGAAGTTAAATCGGGATCTGGCCGTGCTTGGCGATGGCGCGGCAACCGGTGGCGTGAACCCTGATCTCGTCAACGGTATCTTCCGTGATGCTCATTCCTTCAAAGGGCTGGCGGGGATGTTCGGTTTTAATGACATCGCCGATCTTGCCCACCATCTTGAAAATCTCCTCGACAACCTGCGCCTGGGAAAAATTGATTTAACCCATCAGCTGGTCGATTGCCTGTTCGATTCGTTGGAAGGATTGACCAGCCTGGTCCGTGGTAAGGCCGAGGATCCTGATTTTACCCAGGATATTTCTGCTTACCTGGCGCGCATCGAGCACCTTCTTAACGGACCTGCCACCGAGCAGCAGAATCCACTGTCCGAACTGAATATCGATGCTGCCTTGCTTGATGTCTTAACCGAGTACGAAGAGCATCGCCTGCAGGCGAATCTGAAGCAGGGGGCGAATATCCTGCTGCTGAAAGTTTCTTTCTCGCTGATGAGTTTTGATACAGAACTCGCCGCGATGATCGATGCGGTCAAGCTGGACGGCGAAGTGATCAGCACCCTGCCCGGGTGTGACAACGACAACCCTGAAAATCTGGCTTTCCGGATTCTCTGCAGCACGCAGAACGCTCCCGCTACATTCAGTGAAAAATTAGCCATTGAGGGGATGGTCGTCGATATTGTCGCCGGTGCTAAAGCAGCTGAACCGAAAGCCGCAAAAGCCCCTGCCGCCCCTGTCACGCAGACCACCCCGCAAGCGAAGCCGGTTGCAGCAGGCAGGCCCGGTGATGTCGCTGCAGCTGAGACGAAAGAACCTGCCGCGCAGGACGAAAGTTCTGCCCGCTCTTTTACCAGCACCGTGCGGGTTGATATCGGCAAACTCGATTATCTGATGACAGTTGTCGGAGAGCTTGCGTTGGCCAAGGGTGCTATTTCGCAGCTCTGCAGCGAAATGCAGGAACAGGGCGTTTCCCAGGGGCGCGACCTGGAAAAGGCGATCCACGCGCTTGACCGGCGGCTGAACGAGCTGCAGTCCGGGGTTATGGATGTGCGGATGGTGCCGGTGCGGCAGTTGTTCGATAAAATGAATCGGATCGTGCGGCGGATGGCTCAGGAACTGGGTAAAAAAGTTCAGCTCGATATCCGTGGCGGAGACACTGAACTGGACAAGCTGATTGTCGAAGATCTGACCGATCCCCTGATGCATATCATCCGCAACTCTCTGGATCACGGTATTGAACTGCCGGAACATCGCACGGCGAACGGCAAGACAGAGGCAGGAACCATCTGCCTCTGGGCGTCCCAGCGCGGCAATCATGTTGTCATCGAGATTCGTGATGATGGCAATGGGATCGACCCGAAGGTTCTGCAGAAAAAGGGGGTCGAAAAGGGGTTGCTGGCCGAAGGGGCGAACCCCACACGTCAGGAGTTGTTCAGCCTGTTGTTCCACCCCGGTTTTTCCACTAAAGACGAGGTCAGCGAGTTTTCCGGTCGCGGTGTCGGCATGGACGTGGTGAAGAACAACATCTCCTCACTGTCGGGACTGATCGAGCTGGAGAGCGAAGTCGGTAAGGGCACGGTGATGAGCCTGACGTTGCCGATTACGCTGGCGATTATCAAGGCGCTGGTAGTTCGGGTCAGGGGGAAGGATTATGCTATCCCGCTGAACTCGGTACTGGAAACGCTGATGCTGGAACCCGGCATGGTGCAGACTATTGAACGACGTGAGGTGATGGAGCTGCGCAAGCAGACACTGTCGCTGCTGCATATCGACAAACTGTTCAACCTTCAGGGGGATGATTCCACGAAGGGGCAGTTTGTCGTCGTCGCTGGCTTTGCCGACAAGCGGATGGGGATTGTGGTTGATGAATTGCGCGGGCAGCAGGACGTGGTTATCAAGTCGCTGGGCAAATCGCTGTCGTTCGTCAAGGGGATTGCCGGTGCGGCCGACCTTGGCAATCAGAAAACCATTCTGGTGCTGGATGTCGGCGGACTGATCAGCGAAACACTGCAATTAGAAGGAGCGCTGAGTGTATAAGGCTTTTTTTGGTCTGCAGTCGCGCCCTTTTGCCAAGACGCCGGATCCGCAGTTTCTTTACCTTTCGCGCGGTCATCGCGAAGCCCTTGCCCGGTTGCTGCATGCGGTCGAAGAGCGTGAGATGATTCTGCTGACCGGTGGTATCGGTTGCGGCAAAACGACTCTCTCCCGCGCTCTGATCGATGAACTGGATAAGGATTACCGCGTCGTGCTGCTGACCAATCCACGGCTTTCGCCGCTTGAGTTTCTGCAGGCGTTGGCGTTGCGGCTGGGGATTGAAGCCCCCTCGGCCAATAAGTCTGAATTGCTGGAACAGTTGGGCGCGCAGCTGTATCAACTCTATCAGCAGCAGATTCATCCAGTTTTGATTATCGATGAAGCGCAGCTGATTCCGCACAAAGACGTGTTTGATGAAATTCGTCTGCTGACCAATTATCAGCTGGACGATGTTAATCTGCTCAGCGTGGTATTGATGGGGCAACCTGAACTGGTCAAGCGTCTGGCGCATCCGGTATATGAACCGCTGCGGCAGCGGATAGGCATCCAGTTTAACCTGCAATCGCTTCCCGAGGACGAAGTTGGCGCCTATCTGAATCATCGCCTGCAATGCGCAGGTGGGCGTACCGACCTGTTCAGCGCGGCGGCGGCTGATGTGCTGGGGAAACTGTCCGGTGGTATCCCGCGCAGAATCAATCAGCTGGCTTCGTTGGCACTGCTGGAAGCGTTCGGTCGCGAACTTCGACAGATTGATGCAGAGGTCATCATGCATGTTGCTGAAGAACTTGATGGGCTCTGAGTCGTTAGGCGAAGGTCAATCGCTCTCACAGCGTTTTTTGATATAATCTAATCTGTTTGGTGAACAGGGACGATATGGATCTGGTTGAAATTCGCAAAAAAGCCCGGCAGCAGCCACTAAAGGAACAGTCTACGAGCGTTCCCGAGCCACTGCCGGATGAGATGCTGCTGCCAGAAGAAGAACTGTTTATTCCGCAGCTGCTGGCGACGCCGGTTGCTGCGTCGAATGACCAGTCGGTCTTGCAGAAATATTTTCCTGGTTTGGAACTGGCGACCGAAGAGGATTATATCCAAGGGATATCCGGCCGCGATCTGAGTGCCGATGAGGAGACAGTGCAGTGGCTTACCTTCTTGCTTGGGCAAGAAGAGTACGCGCTTTCTCTGGATGTCGTCCGCGAACTGATCAAGCCGCGGGCCTATACCGAACTGCCGAAGGTTCCGGCTTATGTCAAAGGGATATTATCCTTGCGCGGGGTGGTTGTTCCGGTGGTGGATATTCGCCTGCGTTTAAAGCTGGGAGAAAGTGAAGCGGACAGTTATCAGCGGATCATCGTCTGCGAAGGGAAAGAGCAATCGATCGGAATCCTGGTCGATCGCATCACGCAGGTCATCAGGCTGGCAAAGGAGTCGATCGAGCCGGCGCCACTGGTGCTCAGTGAAGTCGAAAAAAGATATGTCGCCGGAGTCGGCCGCTATCAGGGGAGAATGCTGATTCTGCTGAATCCTGACGAAATATTGAAGGTGTAGAATTTCGGCAGCGATTCAGGGAGGAAATAAACACCAACGACCCGGTTGGTAACCATGGGGGTTATATGCAGAAAAAAATTCTGATTGTAGAAGATGAAGAGAGCTTGTTGAAACTTGAGAGCATTCTCCTGACGACCAAAGGGTATCTGGTTCAGGGGGTGACAACTGGTCTGGCGGCGCTCGAAGCGATGGATGAGGAGTTGCCTGATCTGGTGTTGTTGGATGTCATGCTGCCCAAAATGGATGGTTTCGAGGTTTGTTCGCGGATTAAGCAGAACCCTGAAACCCGGCATATTCCGATAATTTTACTGACCGCTAAAAAAACTCCCGAAGATGTCGCGCGTGGTAAAGAGGTTGGTGCTGACCATTACATCACCAAGCCTTTCAAATCGGCAATGGTCATGGACATCATTGAATCTCTTATCAATAAATAATTGGGCCAAATGACAGAGAATTATCCCCCAACGGTGCCGCCCGCGGCCACTCGATCGATTAAGATTGCCTGTCTGCGGGTCGGCAATGAGTTCTATGCGCTTGATATCGGTTGTATCAAAGAGATCATCCGTCCGTTGACGATAGTCGCTGTGCCCAAAGCCCCACTCTATATCGATGGTGTGATCAATCTGCGCAAAGCGGTAATTCCTGTTGTCGATCTGCGTCGCCGCTTCGGTCTGCTTGACCAGTGCACAGATATGAAGAAGCGCCGTATCGTTATCTGTGCCATCGATGGCCGGATTGTCGGACTGCTCGCTGACGAGGTGACCGAAGTCTGCAGCTGCACAGAAGCCGATATGCGGCCGACCCCCTATTATCTAAACGGGGCTGAGGCTGAACTGTTCCCTGCGATCTGCCGTAATGGGGAGAACCTGATGATGTTGCTTGATCTGCGTAAACTCCTGGCCAGCGACAAGCCGATTGACCTGACCCAGGTTCGCCAGCAACCATCTGTCCGCGAGGAGTTCTGAGCGCCCGCCGTAACTGATGCGTACAGAAGCTTAGCAATACCAACGTTTACCAAGTGAGGTCGCCTGTGGAGTTGAAGCAACTGGAACAGATGCTCATGGATGAGCAGGTTGAGGTGCGTTTGGAGGCTGCTCGCAGATTTTCCCGGCTGGAGAATTTTGATGAGAGCCTGTTTGTGTGTATGCTCGGAGATGCTGACTGGCGGGTACGCAAAGAGGCGGTCAGCCTGTTTTTGCGACTGCCGGATGCCGGCACACGAGCGGCGAAGGTTATCGAGCAGTTACGGCATCCGGAAAATGCCGGGTTGCGTAATGCCGCCATAGAGATTCTCATCAGTCTCGGTGCTCAGGGAACCCCTGAGTTGATACGTCAACTGAAAATTTCGGATGCCGAGGTGCGTAAATTTATTGTCGACATCCTTGGTGAAATCGGCCATCCCGGCTGTGTTGCACAGCTGTTGCCGTTTTTGCAAGACGAAGATGAAAATGTCCGTTATGCGGTTGTCGAAACTTTGGGAAAATTACGCGCCGATGCAGCAGTAAGCGGGCTGCTGGATCTGCTTGAGACAGCAGATGCCGGGCTGCGCTTCACCATTTTTGATGCCCTTGCGGTGATTGGTGCCAGCGTTCCGATGGAACGAATTCTGCCTTACAGCAGCGACCGCTTGCTGCGCAAGGCGGTGTTTTACTGTCTTGGGCAGATCGGTGATTTACGAGCCCTGCCGGCCCTGATGGACGGGCTTTCCGACCCCATGCGTAAAACTCGTGAAGTTGCGCTGATGTCAGTCGGCAGCTTGCTCAAGGATCTTGAAGAAGGAACGTCTTATCAGGATATCCAGCTCCCTTCAGCTGAACGCTTGGCGCAGGTCGCGGAATATCTGGAACAGGATAATACTGACTTTAAGCAGGCGGCCTGTCGGCTGCTCAGTCTGCAGCTTGACAAGGATCTGTTTTTACGTCTGTTGCCGCTGCTTGCCGAAGAGGAGTTACGACCCACGGTCGTCGCTGCCGCCCGGCGTGCTCCGGAAGGCTTACTGAAAACCCTGCTTGAAACAACTTCACTGCAAGACCCAATGGCGATCTTTCTGATTTATCTCGCCGGAGAGCTCCAGTCTCCTGCGGTTACTCCGCTGGCGATGCAGGCAATCACGGATGACGACCCCCAATTACGCTACGCTTCGGTCATGACACTTGGCAAAGTGGCTGCTTTTGAGGCGATCGGGTTGTTGGGCGAGCGTCTTGGCGATGACATCAGCGATATCCGTGAGGCCGCTTCAGAGGCGTTGCGGCAGCTCGGAAGAATTGATGCATCGGCAGTCATTGTGTCGGTTACGCCCAGTTTTGACTCGGAGCAAGCCGCGTTGCGCCTGCTTGCCGTACGCACCCTCGGCGGGCTGGATTCGCCGGAGGCTGAGGATTATCTGCTGCAGGCGATCAAGGATGTTGCGCCTGAGGTTCGCTGCGAAGCATTGCGCAGCCTCAAAGGTGGGCGCTCACAGCGTTTGCTGACCGGACTGTCGATCGCTCTGACTGACGAGAATGCAGACGTTCGCCGTTTGGCTGCTGCGGCTCTTGGTGCCTTCCCGGCCGGGAACGGCTTGGCCGTACTTGAACATGTCCTCGACGACCGGGACCCCTGGGTTCGGACCGTGGCGATCAGGTCGTTGCAGGGTGAGAATTTAAAAGCGGTGCTTCCGCTGCTGGAAAGAGGGCTGGCTGATCCGGTCGGCGTGGTGGTCATCGCTGCACTGGAAACTCTCGCCGAGGTGTTTCCTCAAGGTGCACAGGACTATTTACAGCAGGCGCTTGAAAATGCCGATCTGGATGTTGTCAGAAAAGCCGTCGTTCTTCTGTTGCAGGCTGGGAGTGCCGAACTTCTCCTCTCTCACCAAAAGCCACAGGTCCGCATGGCAGCCGTTGCAGAAATCCAGCTGCAGCAGCCGGACGAATGGCAACAGCTGTTCGAGCAGCGATTGGTGACTGAGCAGGACCCTACTGTGCGCCAGGCGATGGATGAGGCTTTGCGTCGCGGAACTTCCGGAGTCTGATTGGCATGTTTGTATTTAAGCCAGACATAAAGATGAGTAGCGACGAATTTCGTCAGCTGCGCGATTTTATCTATGATTATTGCGGTCTGCATTTTGACGCCGAGTCCAAGTATGTCCTTGAAAAGCGGCTCAACAAGCGTCTGACCCATTTTCACCTGACCAGTTTCAAGGATTATTATTACCAGTTGCGTTACAGTCGTGATCGCGACGATGAACTGACCATTCTGATCGATCTGCTGACCACCAATGAAACCTATTTCTTTCGGGAAGATTTTCAGCTGAAAACCTTTACCGATGAAATTATCCCTGAACTTATGCAGAAAAAACGCAAAATCGGGGACCGCAGCATTCGGATCTGGAGTGCTGGCTGCTCTTCGGGCGAAGAGCCGTACACCCTGGCGATGCTGTTGTTGCAGAACCCTGAATTGCGCCGCTGGGATGTGGAAATAATCGGTACCGATATCAGCAAAGAAGTGCTGACAACGGCACGCGATGGGGTTTATGGCAAAAATTCGTTCCGCAGCACCGACGACTTTTATATTCAGCGCTATTTTACTGAACAGGATGGCAAACTGCGCATCTCTGACATCGTTAAGCGTCATGTGACCATCAGTCATCTGAATCTGCTTGATGCCCGGCGGGTCGCGTTACTCGGACGGATGGATGCGATTTTCTGTCGTAATGTCATCATCTATTTCGATATGGAAGCCAAGCGAAAAGTCATCGCAACCCTGCATAATCAGTTGCTGAAAGGCGGTTTTTTGCTGTTGGGTCATTCGGAGTCGCTGATGAATATCAGTACCGAATTTGACCTTCGCCATTTTACCCATGACATGGTTTATCAGCGCCCTGACGGCTCTCTGGGGGCGCGATGACTGATAAACTCGTTCGGGTGCTGGTTGTGGATGATTCAGCTTTCAGCCGTGTCTCTATCGGTAGAATGCTTGAGACCAATCCGAATATTCAGGTGGTCGGTTATGCCGTTAATGGTGAAGAGGGGCTGCGCAAGATTATCGATCTGAAGCCGGATGTTGTGACCCTCGATCTGGAAATGCCGCGGATGGGTGGTTTCGGTTTGCTGCGGATGATCATGCAGAACAACCCGGTGGCGGTGATTGTCGTGTCAGCACAGAATGAGCGTCAGGATGTCTTTAAGGCCTTGGAATTTGGCGCGGTCGATTTTATTTCCAAGCCGGCCCGAGCCAAGAGCTCGGATCTCTATGCCATTCAAAAGGATCTGGTCTTGAAAGTGTTGCAGGCGGCTGAACTGACGGCAGCCAAACTTCGCCGCAGGGTTGAGGTCGTTACACCCAGAGTTGCGTCTGCAATCCCTGCCGTAACCAAACCGCTCAGCCACAAATCTTCCGTCGTTCTGATCGGCTCATCGACCGGTGGACCTCCTGCGCTGCACAGTTTCTTTTCATCGATGAAAGAAAAATTACCGGTTCCGATTGCGGTCGCCCAGCATATGCCGTCAGGTTTTACTAAATCCTTTGCGTTGCGCCTGAATGAACATTCGCCGATGGACATCAAAGAGGCTGAAGATGGCGATCAGATGTTTCCAGGCCGGGTGTTGATCTGTCCGGGTGGTAAGAATATCGAACTGCAGCACTTCGGCGGGCTGGTAAATGTCAGAGTTGTTGATCCACCGGATCGACAGATTTATACTCCTTCGGTGGATGTTTTGTTCCGCACCGGTGCATATATCTACGGTTCGAAGGTGCTGGGTGTGGTTTTGACCGGGATGGGTAACGACGGCGCATCGGGGGTGCGAGAAATCCATAACCACGGTGGTCGCATCCTTGCCGAAGCCGAAGAGTCCTGCGTTGTTTATGGAATGCCGAAAGAGGCGATTAATACCGGCTATGTCGAGAAGGCAGTGCTTATGGCGAATATGCTGCACGAAGTCGAGATGCGCTGCAAAAGTGTTGAACGATAGCGAGTTCCTGCTGCATGAGCGGTTTTGTTCGAGTCTATTGCCAGGTGTTGAGGGAGTTCAGGGAAATGTCGAAAACAAAAGTTCTGGTAGTTGATGATTCGCCAACCATGCGTCAGTTGATCGTGTTTGCTCTGAACCGTATCCCCGATCTGCAGATCGAAGAGGCAGGAGATGGTGTCGCTGCACTGAAAAAACTCTCTTCAGAACCCTTCGATCTGCTTCTGACTGATGTCAATATGCCGATCCTAGATGGGTTGAAGCTGGTCAGCCTGATCCGGAATGATCCGCATTATAAAGCGCTGCCGGTCGTGGTTGTGACAACTGAAGGCGCGCAACTTGATCGTGAGCGGGCGATCGCTCTGGGTGCGAACGAGTACATCACCAAGCCGATTCAGACTGCGCGGATTATCGAGGTCGCGCGACAGCTGTTGAAATTGTCTCAATAACCCATGTTTTCAGGCTCCGTACTTGACAGCCTGCCGTGAACATGTCATAAGACGCCATTCGTAAATTAAGAAAAAAGATAGATATATTCAGGAGGAACACTTGTCTAAGGAAGAAGCAATCGAAGTCGAAGGTATAGTCGAAGAGCCGTTGCCGAACGCGATGTTTCGCGTCAAGCTTGATAACGGTCACGTTGTATTGGCGCATATTTCAGGAAAGATGCGTAAATACTACATCCGGATCTTGCCAGGGGATCGGGTTACAGTAGAACTCTCTCCCTATGATTTGACTCGCGGCCGCATTACCTATCGCGCCAAATAAACATCTCTTTGTAATAGAGCCCCGTTGATTGTCGGGGTTGCGAGCGGTCTGACTGCCCGCTGTTTGTTCCTCATGATGCCGGCTTGTGCCGGTTTTCGTGTATATACTATCTATGTTTGGTAATTAAAGTGACGGATTCCAGCCGTTGCGGAGGAATTATGGAAACGCCGTACGTCCCGAAAACAGTCGAACAGAAATGGCAACAGCAGTGGCTGCAGTCGCAAGCATTTAAGGTGGCCGAGTCGACTGACAAGCCGAAATACTATCTGTTGGAAATGTTCCCCTATCCTTCGGGGCGTATTCATATGGGGCATGTCCGCAATTATGCCATCGGCGACGTGGTCGCGCGGTTCAAGCGGATGCAGGGATTCAACGTGCTGCATCCGATGGGGTGGGACGCCTTCGGTATGCCGGCAGAAAATGCGGCAATTGAGCACGGTACCCATCCGGCAAAATGGACCTATGAGAATATCGCCAGCATGCGCGAGCAGTTGAAGCGGATCGGTCTTTCCTACGACTGGGAGCGCGAGTTTGCGACCTGCGATGAAAGCTACTACCGTTGGGAGCAGTTGATTTTTCTGAAAATGTTCGAGCGTGGCCTGGCTTATAAAAAGGGCTCTTCGGTCAACTGGTGCCCCGATTGTCAGACAGTGCTGGCCAATGAGCAGGTTGAGGACAGCTGTTGCTGGCGTTGTCATAATGTTGTTGAGCAGAAAGAACTGGAGCAGTGGTTTTTCAAAATTACCGATTACGCCGATGAGCTGCTTGACTGGACAGATAAACTGACCGGTTGGCCTGAGCGGGTTCTGGCGATGCAGCGCAACTGGATCGGCAAGAGTTATGGCTGCGAAATCGAGTTTCCGATCGTCGGCAGCGCCGAGAAGATCAAGGTCTTTACCACCCGTCCTGACACCCTGTTCGGTGCCACTTTCATGAGTCTGGCGCCAGAACACCCGATGGTGAAAACCTTGGTGACCGCTGAGCAGCAGAAGGCGGTCAGCCAGTTTGTCGCCCAGGTTGAACGGCAGGATAAAATCGAACGGGCCAGCGGCGAGAATGAAAAACTCGGTGTTTTTACTGGCTCCTATTCGATCAACCCGCTGACAGGTGAGCAGATTCCGGTCTTTCTGGCCAATTTTGTCCTGATGGGGTACGGCACCGGCGCTGTCATGGCGGTTCCGGCCCACGATCAGCGCGATTTTGAATTTGCCCGCAAGTATGAACTGCCGATCCGGGTGGTAATCCAGCCAGAAGGGGAGATGCTGGTTGTTGAGCAGATGGCCGAGGCTTATGTCGGCGCAGGTCAGTTGGTGAATTCCGGTCAGTTTGACGGCGTCGATAACGAGTCGGCCAAGGAACAGATTGCCGCTTATCTGGATGGTCGCAATGAAGGGCGCAAAACGGTCAACTTCCGGCTGCGCGACTGGGGCGTTTCCCGTCAGCGTTATTGGGGGACCCCGATCCCGATCATCTACTGCGACAGCTGCGGTGCGGTTCCGGTTCCGGAGCAGGATCTGCCGGTGGTGCTGCCGAAGGATGTCGAATTGACCGGCGAGGGCGGATCGCCTTTGGCCCGCCATCAGGCCTTCCTCAAGGTTGATTGTCCCGCCTGCGGCAAGCCGGCCCGGCGCGAAAGCGACACCTTCGATACCTTTGTCGAGAGTTCCTGGTATTTTGCCCGTTATGCCTGCCCTGAGTTTACCGGCGGGCCGCTCGATAAGGCCGCTGCCAACTATTGGCTGCCGGTCGACCAGTACATCGGTGGTATCGAGCACGCGGTCATGCACCTGCTGTACGCACGGTTTTTCACCAAGGTTCTGCGTGATCTGGGGATGCTGGATGTCGATGAGCCGTTCACCAAGCTGTTGACCCAGGGGATGGTCTGCATGGAGTCGCAGCGTTGTGCAGAGCACGGCTGGCTCTATCCGGAACAGGTTGCCGATGGCAATTGCACCATCTGTGGCAAGCCGGCAGAGGTCGGGCGCAATGAAAAGATGAGCAAGTCGAAGAAAAACGTCATCGATCCGAACCAGCTGATTGAGCAGTTCGGTGCTGATACTGCCCGGCTGTTTTCGCTGTTTGCCGCGCCGCCGGAGAAAGATCTGGAGTGGAATGAACAGGGGGTCGAAGGCTGCTCACGTTTTCTTGGCCGGGTCTGGCGTTCAGTCACTGACAATCTGGAGTTGATAGCCACCGCCGAGCTTCCCACTGCAGCTGAGGGTGCTGCTGCAGACCTGCGCCGCAAAACCCATCAGACCATCAAAAAAGTGACCGAGGATATTGATGGCCGTTTCCATTTCAACACGGCGATTGCTGCGGTTATGGAACTGGTCAATGCGATCTATGCTTTCAAGGATGGACAGCAGCAACCTGGGGTTGTTCGTGAGGCGCTCGAAACAGTAGTACGTCTGCTCAATCCCTTTGTTCCGCACGCCAGCGAAGAGCTCTGGGAAATGCTTGGCCATGCCGAAAGCGTTGAAACTGCCGGTTGGCCACAGTGGGATGCTGATGCGTTGATTACCGCTGAGATAACGCTTGTCGTTCAGGTCAATGGTAAGGTTCGCGGCAAGGTCGAGGTTGCCGTTGATGCCGCAGAAGATGTGATTAAGGCAGCGGCGCT
>DATCYW010000106.1:0-2299 GCA_036526255.1 Malonomonas sp.
CATCCGGGCGATGCTGCCTGAAGCCAACAACGTGACCCGTCAAACCGTTCCGGCAAGTCATCTGAGCGTGGCGTTGCAATGCGGCGGATCAGACGCCTATTCCGGAATTACCGCAAATCCGGCGCTTGGCGCCGCCGCCGACCTGCTGGTACGGCATGGCGGTACGGCGATTCTTGCCGAAACACCTGAAATCTATGGCGCCGAACATCTGCTCACCCGTCGGGCGGTCAGCGATGAGGTCGCGAAAAAGCTGATCGAGCGCATTCACTGGTGGGAGGACTACACCAAACGCAATGGCGGCGAAATGAATAACAACCCCTCACCGGGAAATAAGGCCGGCGGCTTGACCACGATTCTTGAAAAGTCGCTGGGTGCTGCAGCAAAAGGCGGTACCACCAACCTTGTCGATGTCTACCGGTATGCGGAACCGGTCACAGCAAAGGGTTTCGTCTTAATGGACAGCCCGGGTTACGATCCCTGTTCGATAACCGGACAGGTGGCCAGCGGGGCCAATCTGATCTGCTTTACCACCGGTGCCGGTTCGGTCTTCGGCTGTAAACCATCGCCCAGTATCAAGCTTGCCACCAACTCGGTCATGTACAACAAACTATCGGAAGACATGGACGTCAACTGTGGAGCCATTATCGACGAGGGTGTTTCCGTCGCCGAAATGGGTGAACGGATATTCCGCCTGTTTCTAGCAGTGGCCTCTGGCACCAGCTCGAAAAGTGAAGCTCTCGGGGTGGGAGACAACGAATTTACCCCCTGGCTGATCGGTGCGGTGATGTAGTCGCCGCACGACAGCAATCCCCTGAATCGCTGGTGCCTGATCAACGGCAACCCGAGTAGAGATTCGTTGTGAGCTAAATGATATTTGATCGTTCCTTTACTGCTATTCTCTACCGGTGGCGGGGATGAGGGCGCTTGACACTTTGTCTGGAATCGCGGTTGCCGTTATCTGGGGCGTTAATATTGCGTTTGTTAAAATCAGCGTCGCCGAATTTCCGCCAATTTTTCTAGCCGGTCTACGTTTTCTGTTTGTGGCACTGCTCCTGATCTGCTGTGTCCGCCCGATGTGGAAACAGATGTGGTTGATCGGCATTCTTTCTTTTGCTTTCGGTGGGCTGCATTTCGGCGGGGTATTTTTTGGACTTAGAGGCGTGGACGTTTCGATCGTCGCGATCATCACTCTTATCGGTGTCCCGTTCGCAGTTCTTTTTGCCAGATTCCTGCTGAATGACCGTTTCGGCTGGCGGAAGCCTGTGCATGGGGATCGCCTTTGTCGGTGTGTTTATTCTGCTTGCTGAGCCAACCGCTACCGCGCGCCCTTTACATCTGGCTGTGATCGTGATGGCGGTTGTCACCTGGGGGCTTGGTAGTACAATAGTGAAGATGATCGGCCCGCTGAATATTTTTGCTCTTAACGCCTGCATGGCGTTGTTTGCTTCTGTTCAGCTATTGCTTGTCTCGATGCTCCTGGAGACGGGGCAACTGACGGCATTACAGGCTGCCAGCATGGCCGCTTGGGCTGGTTTGCTGCATATGGTGTTGATGGCGCCGGTCATAGGCCATGGCCTTTGGTATTATCTGATTGGAAAATATGATGTCACAAAAGTTGTCCTGTTTACCTTGCTGGTGCCGGTTGCCAGCGTCTTGGCCGGTGTGTTCATGATGGGGGAGGTTTTAACTTTCAAGCAGGTCGCCGGAGGGCTGGTGACTCTGATCGGTGTCACAATTATCCAGTTGCGCTGGCAACATCCGCTAAAGCCGACAATTTTCCCGGCAGAACCGACTGCCTGAAATATCCCGGCGGTCTTATCGGGCTGCTGAGCCTGGTTTTGTTGCGGCAGGAGCCGCTACCGATTCGAAACAGAGTGTTTTCGGCAGGCAAATGAAGATTCTATTTCGGTCCAGTAACGCGGTTTTCAACCGCCGTATTATTACGAGAAGAAGGAGATTCATGTATGTTTTCCACTTTTAACGCCAACACTATTCTGCCGGCAGATGCCACGTCTGCAACGCTGGTCGGCCGCGCTTGGGTCCCCGGCAATCCATCCGGCCCGGCCGTCGTTTTGGTCCGCGACGGGGATGTGATTGATATCACCCCCAGTTTTTCGACAGTATCAGCCTTGCTGGAAAGTCATCAGCTGCTGCAGTGGGTGCGCAATGCGGCAGGCACTCGGCTCGGCAGTGTTGACGAACTGCTGGCGAACACTTCTGCCGATGCACGGAATTCGCAGAAACCCTACCTGATTGCGCCGGTCGATCTGCAGGCGATCAAGGCCTGCGGGGTGACCTT
>DATCYW010000107.1:0-2588 GCA_036526255.1 Malonomonas sp.
CGAGCAGAAAGCCGGCGACAAAGAATGAGATGTAGGCTCCGACCATGAAGATGTCGCCATGGGCAAAGTTGATCAGGCGCAGGACACCATAAACCAGGGTGTAGCCAAGCGCGATGAGAGCATAAAAACTCCCCCACTGCAAAGCGTTAAGAATATTCTGGAAAATAAAATCCACGTGAGATTCTTCCTTGTAAAATCTGTGATGGGTCACCGAAACACAGTGGTGACGCTGTGTTCATCAGCATTCTACTCTAATGCTTTTTCCGGTAAGCATCAATCGTTGATTTGATGATTTGTACGTAAAAAAGGGCGGGAGCCCGAAGGCCCCCGCCCTGCTTGAAGCTGGTTGACGGTCCTGCTTATTCCGGACAGACAGATTCTTCGAACTGGAAGCTGCCGTCATCGGCAACCTTGACGATAACAGCACATTTGATCGGGTCGCCCTGCTCGTCGAACTTGGACGAGCCGGTGACGCCGTCAAAGGACTTGATCGCGGCCAGGCCGTCGCGGATCAGGGCGCGCATCTTGCGCGGGTCGGAATCAACCTTGCCGGCGTTCTTGATCCCTTCCAGCAGCAGGCCGATCGAGTCCCAGGTCAGGGCAGCGTAGTCGGCGGGCTCGGCACCGTACTTTTCCTTGTAACGGTCGATAAAGACCTTGGTGGCCCCTTTGGCGCCGGCGGCTGCGTAGTGCGTGGAGAAGTACTGGCCGTAGCACTGCTCACCACAGAGTTTCACCAGGTCGGGAGTGCCCCAGGAGTCGGAACCCATGAAGGGGCCCTTGTAGCCGAGGTCGCGCGCTTGCGGGATAATCAGGGCAACCTGGTTGTAGTTTTCCGGAATGAAGATGAAGTCAGGCTTGGCAGCGATGATGGTGGTCAGCTGAGCCGAGAAATCCTGGTCCTTGGTGCCGTTTGACTCGTAAGCAACGACCGGTCCGAGACCTTTTGCTTCCCAGGAGGCTTTGAAAACTTCGGCCAGGCCGACCGAGTAGTCATTGTTGACATCGTAAAGAACGGCAGCTGTTTTTGCGCCAAACTTTTTGGCGGCGAAGTTTGCCACGACCGGCCCCTGGAAGGGGTCAAGGAAAGCGGCGCGGAAAACCCAGGGGCGATCCAGTGTGGTGTTCGGGTTGGTCGACCAGGGGCTGATCATCGGGGTGCGATTGTCGTTGGCGGTGCCGCCACCGGGAACAGCCTGCTTGGAGGAGTTGGGGCCGATGATGGCGACGACTTCTTCCTGCTCGATCAGTTTCAGAGCGGCGCTGACGGCAGATTCTGCCTTCGCTTCGTTGTCCATGTAAACGAACTGGAGCATGTACTTCTTGCCACCAACTTCCAGCCCGCCGGCGCCGTTGATGTCTGCCAGGTACATTTCAGCAGCATTCTTGGAGCCTTCACCGACTTCAGGGATGTCGCCGGTTAGAGGGATGTTGAAGCCGATCTTGATCGTGTCGGCTGCGAGGGCGGGGGTCGCCAACAGCGCAGCAAGGAATAAAACTCCGTAAAATTTCAGTTTTTTCATCTGCTTCCTCCATTTGGTTGTTAGAGCTGCAAACGCGATGTGCCACACAACGTGGAACATGAACGGTAAAAATAACCATTTGCCTTGTAAAACCAGACGTTTAAATAGAACAGCCGAAACCGCCTTTGTCAAGTGCCGGAACGTTTTTTTTGCCGGCACAGGCGTATTCTGCTGGCTGTGCGCCTGCTGCGCTCAGTAACTGATCTTGGCGAAAGGGGAACGTGCCGATGCGGCAATGGCTTCTTCGAGGGTTGTGATCCCCTGTGCTTCCAGTAGGGGAATCAGCTTGAGCAGGATTTCTGCCGTAACCAGAGCATCCCCGAGCGCCGTGTGCCGGCCGACGATCCTGATGTTGAACCGCTCGGCGATGGCATCCAAGGAATGCCCCGTCTGGTTGGGATGCACTACCGAGGAGAGCAGCAGGGTGTCAAGCACCGGCTGATCAAAGGTCAGCCCGAGTTGTGTCTCTTTGAGCTGTAAAAAACGCATATCGAAGGCGGCGTTGTGTGCGACCAGCACCGCATCGGCGGCAAAGGCATGGAAATTCGGCAAGACCTCGGTGATCAACGGCTGCGAGGGGAGGAGCGTCGGGTCGATGCCATGAACACGCACCGATGATTCCGACACCGGCCGCTGCGGGTTGACCAGCTGGTCGATGCACTCGTTGTACAACAGGCGGCCATTGACGATGCGCACAGCGCCGAGCTGGATAATCTCGTCCCCTTCCGATGGATTCAGCCCGGTGGTCTCGGTGTCGAAGGCGACATAGGTCAACTTGCGCAGCGGGATGTGACTTAAGGCCTCCTGCCCGGGCTGGTGGAAGAGGTCGAACTCGAAGGAGATGGGCCGTGGGGCGATCTGTGCCTGGCCCGAATGATGCTCTTCGTCCAGTGCGGCCGGCAGCATGATCTGGATGCCATTGCACTCCTGCGCGCCTGTTTTCGCCATGGTGACCGTGCCGCCATGCCGTTCGATGATGACCCCGGCGGAATCGGTGGTGCCGTCACTGGCCATGAACATCGGCAACTGCTGCCAGTCCGTGATCGCCCGGGCCGGAACGACCCG
>DATCYW010000108.1:0-10940 GCA_036526255.1 Malonomonas sp.
GTAAAAGTCGCCCTGGCGACGAAATTTCTCGATTATCTGACTTCTGCTCAGGCAAAAGCTTTGATCAACGGCTATCGCCGGGGCGGAGAGCAACTCTTTTACGTGAAGTAAGGGGCCAACTTGGGCTATCTGGTCGAATCATTTTTACATGCAATAGAATTGATCTTCGCCTTTGATCAGGAGGTCCGGAATACTGTCTGGACTTCTCTTTACACCTCCAGCGTCGCCATTGTGCTGGCGGCTGGATTTGGCATTCCGATCGGTGTCTGGCTCGGGCTGGCGCGTTTTCGTGGTCGACGTCTGCTGGTAACCTTATTGAACACCCTGATGGCGCTGCCGACCGTCGTCGTCGGTCTGGTGTTGTTCGGGGTTTTCAGCAGGCAGGGGCCGCTCGGCAGTCTGGGGCTGCTGTTTACACCGCTGGCGATGATCATCGGACAGATGGTGCTGGCGACACCGATAGTCGCAAATTATGTGCTGGCTGCCGTCAAGGGGTCTGACGAACGGATTATCAACACTGCCCTGACTCTGGGGGCGACCCGCTTTCAGGCCAATGTGCAGCTGTTAAAAGAGGTCCGCTTCGGAGTGATGGCGGCGGTGATCGCCGGTTTCGGCAGGGTGATTGCAGAAGTCGGGGTGGCGATGATGCTCGGTGGCAATATCCGAAATTCAACCCGGACCATGACGACAGCAATTGCGCTGGAAACAAGCAAGGGGGAGTTTGCCTTCGGACTGGCGCTGGGGATAATGCTCTTGGCAGTGGCTTTGTTCGTCAACCTGTTTTTGAATCTGTTGCAGCAGAGGTAACTCGATGGAACCGGTCATCCGTTTAAAAGATGTGCTGATCTGTCAGGGGGGAAGTTTCCGCCTGACAATTGAGCACCTTGAGCTGCAGTCACAACGTATTTATGCGCTGACCGGCCCGAACGGCGCAGGTAAAAGTACCCTGTTAAGAGCTCTAGCCCTGCTGGTCATGCCAGCCCAGGGGGTTATCAGCTATGCAAATGTCGGCACTGAAAACCTGACCCAGCAGCGCCAGAAAGTCACGCTGGTTGAGCAGTCACCCTATCTGTTGCAGGGTAACGTGGCTGACAATCTTTCATTTGGTCTTAAGTTGCGCGGAATCAACGGCAAAGAGCAACAGCAACGTATCGCCTCAGTGCTTGAAATTGTCGGTCTGTCCGGCTTCGAGCAGCGCAAAGCGAACCAGCTGTCGGGCGGCGAGATTCAGCGGGTGGCCCTGGCTCGTGCGCTGGTTTTACAGCCGGAAGTGCTGCTGCTAGATGAACCAACCTCGAACATTGACAGCAAAAGCCTGCGCGATTTTGAAACGCTGCTGGGTGACCTGCCAAGCTATGGGGTGACTGTTGTTTTTTCCACGCATGACTTGTCGCAGCCGAGACGGGTCGGTGGCGAAATCCTGCGCATTGAAAATGGCCGCTTACTCGAGCCGCTGCAATTGGCGACTGAGAAAAATACTGACAAACTGACGGAGAAGAAGTTATGGCTGAATCCTTTGAAAGCGCAAGGGCTCTGATTTTAGGCAGGGTTCTGCCGTTATCGAGTGAAGCCGTCGGGTTGCTTGATGCCGGGGCGCGGGTGCTGGCAGAAGACGTCAAGGCGCCTTATGAGCTGCCACGCTGGGATAACTCGGCCATGGATGGTTATGCCGTGCATGAAGCCGATTGCCATCAGGCCGCCAGGGTCACGGTCAACGGCTACATCCCTGCCGGAGGGATTGCCGGTGACCTTCAGGTGTTGGCAGGGACTGCGGTGAAAATTATGACCGGAGCGCCGCTCCCTGCGGGGTGTCACGCGGTCGTGCCGATTGAAGAGACAACCGAGAGCGATGGGGTTGTTATCCTCAACGGCGCGCCTGCGGCAGGCGAACATATCCGTTTTCGTGGCGAGGATATTCAGCGGGATGAGCTGGTGATGACATCCGGCAGGGTGCTGGGTCCGGCGGAAGTCAGTCTGCTCGCCTCATTCGGCTTCAGTAAGGTCAAGGTCTTCAGGCGACCGAAGGTCGCCATACTCTCAACCGGTGATGAGTTGGTCGAGCCCGGCCAGGTCGTTGGGCCGGGGCAGATTGTCAACAGCAATGCCTATTCACTCGCAGCAGCAGTCAAAGAGGCTGGCGGCGAACCCGTTCTGCTGGGTATTGCCAGAGATGACCGCGAAAGTCTGCGGCTCAAAATTACCGCTGGACTACAGGCGGATGTGCTTATAACGACAGCTGGCGTGTCGATGGGGGATCGGGATCTGGTCTGTGAAATGCTGCAGGAACTTGGCGTTGAGCGACTGTTCTGGAAGGTTGATATCAAACCGGGCCGGCCAACGGCTTTCAGCTACAAAGATGGCAAGCCGGTTTTCTCGCTACCGGGCAATCCGGTTTCATCGATGCTGACCTTCGAGGAATTTGTCAGACCGGCTTTATTGAAAATGCAGGGCTATCCGCAAGTCATCAAGCCCTCGGTTAAGGCAACCCTGCAGCAGGCAGTGCAAAAAAAAACGGGAAGAACCCAGTTTCTACGGGTTCTGGTCACTGAAAGTGCCGGACGTTTCACTGCGACCAGCGCGGGCGACCAGAACACGGGTATCCTGCGGACCCTTTTAAACGCAAATGCCATCGCGGTGCTTCCCGCAGAACGCGGCCAGATTGAGGCCGGTGAAGAGGTTGATATTCAGCTGCTCAACCTGCTCCATCCCGCGATTGAAGTGGTCAAATAAGGAGAAAACAGTTCCAGAGATTGACAGTCACAGCCGCTGTCCTGTATTACACCCAGATATCCGCCCCCGGTCCGGCAGGTCCGGGGCTTTTTATTTTTTTGCATAAACCCTATAGTGGCTAAATGATGAGTCTGAAAATCAAATGTCCGCGTTGTAAGTCTGAAACAGAATGGCAAGGGAATGCTTCGCGTCCGTTCTGTTCCGAAAAGTGCCGTTTAGTCGACCTCGGCAACTGGGCCAACGAGGAGTATTCTATTGCCGGTCGAAATGCCCCGCAACCAGACCGGGATGACGAACTCGAGTTCTGAGCCTGATCCGATAGAAGGAGATCATATGTACCATCTGACCATTCACACCCACTTCGCGGCAGCGCACAATCTGCTGAACTACCAGGGTGATTGCGAAAACCTGCACGGTCACAACTGGAAAGTCGAAGTGACCGTGGCGACCGAGACCCTGGATTCCGCAGGCTTGGGGATCGATTTTAAAATCCTGAAGAAGCGCACCAATAAGATCATGGATTTTCTTGATCACAAATACCTCAACGATCTGGAACCCTTCAAGGGGATCAGCACCTCATCCGAGACGATTTCCAGGTTTATCTTCGACGAACTGGTTAAGGATCTGAAGGATACCGATGTCGTCGTCGAACGGATTACTGTCTGGGAATCGGATAACGCCTGTGCCAGCTACACCGCAGACTGAAGCGTCGCTGATTGAAATTTTCTCCTCCATTCAGGGGGAGGGGATGCTGGTTGGTTGTCGGCAGATATTTATCCGCTTGCCGCACTGCAACCTCAATTGCCGTTATTGTGACACTGAATTTGCTGCGACCAGGTTCTGTCAGGTGGAAAATCCGCCCGGCTCCGGGCAGTTGCAAGAGATTGTCAATCCACTGTCCCTCACGCAGGTTCAGGTATTGATCGAAGATTGGTGTCGGGAGGCCCCCGGAGCCCATCATTCAATCAGTCTGACCGGTGGTGAGCCTCTGGTCAGCGTAAAGCTGTTGGCGACCTGGCTGCCCGAGCTGCGCAAATGGCTGCCGATCTACCTGGAAACCAATGGGACCTTGCCAGATGAACTGGAGACGTTGTTGCCGCACATCGACTGGGTCTCGATGGACATCAAGCTAAGCTCTCAGACCGGCCTGCCAACGGATTGGGCTGCCCACCGCAAGTTCCTGGAGATTGCCCAGCGAACCAACTGCTATGTCAAAATGGTTGTCGGCGAAAGCACGCCCGCGCTTGAACTGCTTCAGGGCGCGAGACTGGTTGCGGCCGTGTCAGGTGAGATTCCGCTGATCCTGCAGCCAGTGACAATCGATGGCAAAATCAGCATCTCGACCAGCACACTGCTTGCGATGCAACGCTTGATCGCGACCATCCATTCCAATGTTCGTGTTATCCCGCAAACCCATAGATTCATGGGTCTTCTGTAATTATAGTTAAAGTATCAACTGAGAGGTTTCACGGAGGCTTTGATGCGGATTTCCGATATCACCATGGACGAGTTTTCAGCCGGACTAAAAAAAACTCAGACCGTTCTGATCCCGTTTGGCGCGACGGAAGAGCACGGCAGCCACCTGCCGCTCGACACCGATACTCTGCACGCCATCGAAGTCGGCAGGCGCCTGGCCGAAGTGCGCGATATCTTCATCGCGCCGCCGGTTCATTACGGTGTCTGTCGTTCCACCGCCAACCACCCCGGTACTCTCAGCATTAGCACCGAAACGCTCAAAGCTCTGACCATCGATATCGTCGCCGCGCTGTACAAGCAAGGTCTGCGCAACGTCGTCCTGCTCAGTGGTCATGCCGGTGGCACCCACATGGCCGCGTTGACCGATGCGGGCGAAAAACTGCTGGAGATGTTCGCAGATTTAAAAATTGCCGTTTTGACCGAATATATACTGGCTGCGAAGACCGCAGGTCACCTGATTGAAACCGAGGGGGATTCCCACGCCGGGGAAATTGAAACCTCGCGGATTCAGTATTCACATCCGCTACTGGTCAAGGGGACGGCGCCGCGGGAATTTCCAGGCTTTCCGACTGGCATACTGGTCCGTAACAAACAGAAATACTGGCCGGGCGGTGTCTGGGGTGATCCAACGAAAGCGAGCGCTGAAAAAGGTGCGGAGATTGAGCGACTGGTCGTTGCGGCGCTGTCAGAACTGGTCGAGCGGTTGGAAAATTGGCAAGAATAACACCGGGACAATCCACCTGGAGCGCCCCGGATGATCGAAGCTGGCTATTTCTCAGAAAACTTCTTCTGCAGGTCTCTCATCACCAGTGGCGGGACAAACTTGCTGATATCGCCGCCCAGTCTGCCGACCTCTTTGACGATGGATGAGCTCAGATAGGCACAATCCGGTGACGTCATCATGAACAGGGTTTCGACCTGATCGCAAACCGTGTGGTTCATCTGTGCCAGCTGAAATTCGAATTCAAAGTCTGTTACCGCCCGTAAGCCGCGCAGAATGACCCGCGCTTCTTTCTTAACCACGTAATCAACCAGCAACCCGTCAAACGCATCGACCTGAATCCGTGGATTGTTCTCGACCAGGCGGGAAATCATATCAACTCGTTCGGCGACTGAAAACAGACTGTTTTTTTCTGAATTTCTCGCGACGGCAACAATAAGCGTATCGAAAATCTCAAGCCCCCGCTGTACGATATCCAGATGCCCGTTGGTGAAGGGATCAAAAGAGCCGGGGTAGATTGCAATGTGTCGATTCATGTCAGTCCCTGCCAGTTTTTTTCAGGCCGTAGAAGTGCACCAGGGTTGAGCCGTACTTGCGATTTTCGAGCAACTCCAACTGTCCGGAGTAGGTCGGATTTTCGTCGGCGGCTGATTCGGCACAGATTATTCCATTATCGGCCAGCAGTTGCAAGGCATCTATCTTTTCCAGTACCAGTGGGATGAAGCCACGATTATACGGCGGGTCGAGCAGAATCAGATCAAAAGGGCCTGCTGTGGTCAGGCGGGGCAGGGCGCTGAGCGCATCCGCCTGCAGCAGTCGGGTGCTTGTCTCAAACTTGCAGCGTTTGATATTTTCACCGATCAGTTTGCTGGCCTTGATGTTGGAATCGACAAGAATCGCGGATTCTGCGCCCCGACTGACAGCCTCTAGCGCCTGGGCACCGCTGCCGGCAAACAGTTCAAGTACTTTAAGCCCGGCAAAGTTGCCGAATCTGCTGCTGAGTTTACTGAACAGGGCTTCGCGCACCCGATCGGGAGTTGGTCTGATATCGGTTCCGGTAAATTCGGCCAGTTTGCGACCGCGTGCTGTTCCGCTGATAATCCGCATGCTATATTCTTTCCTTCTAGGTTTTTTATGCCTGCCCAATGTGCCGAACTCGACGGTGAAGTTCAAGCAGAAACAACCGAAAATCATCCATGGCAGGCACTCAATCCAGGTTATAACGTTCAGGCAACTACTCATCTCTGGTTATTGTGACATAGTCTGTCTCAGTCGACAGTTATTTTGACTTAAGTAGCTTGCATAAAAGGAGTGAAGGATGCGACAGAGCAGACTGGCCGACTATGCCGCCCGCAGTGAGCTGAGTCGTGGGCGTGCCCACGAGGAACCGCATAAGGATGATCGTCTGGCTTTCGAACGCGACCGGGACCGGATCATTCATTGCGCAGCATTCAGGAGACTCGAGTACAAAACCCAAGTCTTCGTGAATCATGAAGGGGATTATTACCGCACCCGCCTGACCCATTCGCTGGAGGTTGCACAGATCGCCCGCGGCATCGCCCGAAACCTGCATCTGAATGAAGATCTGGTCGAGGCGCTGGCCCTGTCGCATGACCTAGGGCACACTCCCTTTGGGCACACGGGTGAAATTGTCTTAAATCGCCTGATGACATCCTACGGCGGTTTCGAACACAACCGTCAGTCGTTACGAATTGTCGAACAGCTGGAGCACCGCTACCCGGGGTTTGACGGACTGAATCTCAGTTGGGAAACCCGCGAGGGGATTATCAAGCACTCGTCCGATTACGACTGCGCCGGCAGTGACGCTGTCAAGGAGTACCAACCGCAGTGGCGAGCGACGCTCGAAGCACAGATAATCGATCTGGCCGATGAAATCGCCTATAACAACCACGATATTGACGATGGCTTGAAGGCAGGCTACATCCAGCTGGAAGACCTGTCTCAGCTGGAACTCTGGCAGCAGACCTGGTTGAAGGTCGGAGATAAGTTTCCCGGCTTGGATGAGCGCCGACAGGTCCTACAGACCATCAGCTACCTGATCGGCGAACTGATCCGCGATCTGGTCGCAACCACATCGGCCAAGCTGAAACAGTCTAATATCCGCACCCTTGAGGATGTGCGCCGGCAGCCGCTGAATCTGGCCAGCTTCAGTCCAAAGATGCTGGAGCTTAACCGCCAATTGAAGAAATTTCTCTATAACAAGCTTTACAGGCACCATAAAGTCGAGCGGATGCGGGTTAAAGCCGAGCGCTTCTTGACCCTGTTGTTTGAAAATTACCTTGAGAATCCTTCGTTGTTGCCGGAAAAATATCAACTTCGCTTTGACCGATTCGGCACGGAAAGAGTTATTTGTGACTATATCGCCAGTATGACCGACCGCTATGCGCAGGATGAATACAAGCGTCTCTATGAGCCATTTGAGCGGGCCTGAAGCTCTATCCATAACTGAAAGTGAACGATGTCAGATGACAAACGAATCTATATGACCCCCGGCTGTGCCGAGCGGATGAAAGCCGAACTTAAAGAGCTGCTCTACGTTCTGCGCCCCGAGATGGTGAAAACCGTCACCTGGGCTGCCTCAAACGGCGACCGTTCGGAAAACGCTGATTATCATTACGGAAAAAAGCGTCTACGGCAGATTGACGGGCGTATCCGTTTTCTGCAGAAGCGTCTTGAGGCCGCTGAGATTATCGATCCTGTGACCCAGAAAAAACGCGCCGGTGAACGGGTGCTGTTCGGCTGCACCGTGACCATCGAAAATGAAGCCGGTGTGGAGAAAAAGTATAGCATTGTCGGAGTTGACGAGATCGATCTGCAGCGCTGCCGCATCAGCTGGGTGTCCCCAATCGGCAAAGCGCTGCTCGGATCCTCAGAAGGGGATTCGATCACTTTCAGAACCCCAGGAGGCGTTGAGGAGCTTGAGATCGTGCGGGTTGAGTATCTGCCGATTGATTGAAAGTATTGACGAATGGAAACTTAGTCGGTAGCTTGCTGCTTTTTCATCAGGACAACCAGACAGCTGGATTATTGAGGAGTGAGAATATGGCAGAATTTAAAAACGTCACCGTGAACAAAACAGCAAATATCTACTTTAACGGCAAAGTCACCAGTCGTACATTGAGTTTCGCTGACGGATCAGTAAAAACACTTGGCGTCATGTTGCCAGGCGACTATGAATTTAACACTGACATGAAAGAAATCATGGAAATCACCAGCGGCGAACTTGAGGTTCTGCTGCCCGGCACTGATAAGTGGCGCAAGGTCGCAGGGGGCGAGAGTTTCGAAATCCCGGCCAATGAAAAGTTCAGCCTGAAGGTCAAAACCCTGGCCGACTACTGCTGCTCTTTTCTCAGCTGACGCCAGTTGCTGACGGGCCTGGAACGCGCAGACGTTCCAGACCCGTCACTTTAAGAGGCTGCCATGGCCATAAACCTGTCGCTCGCCGCAATCAAATCCTGCACCATCTGCAAACCCCAGCTTCCGCACCCGCCTCGTCCGGTTGTCACTGCCAGCGAAACCAGCAAAATCATAATCATCGGGCAGGCGCCTGGGCGTAGGGTGCACGACACCGGCATCCCCTGGAACGACCCCAGCGGCGACCTGCTGCGCAGCTGGATGGGGATTGGTAAAGAGACTTTTTACAACACGGAAATGATTGCTCTGATGCCGATGGGGTTCTGTTACCCCGGCAAAGGAAAGTCAGGAGATATGCCACCGCGGCCAGAATGTGCGCCGCGCTGGCATGCCGAGCTGCTCGAACAGATGCCCGAAAGAAAGCTGATCGTGTTAATTGGGCAATATTCGCAAGCATACTATCTGGGCAAACTGCGTCAGAAAAGCCTGGCGGAAACCGTAAAACGCCACACAGATTACCTGCCGGATTTCTTTCCGCTGCCACATCCGTCACCGCGTAACCGGTTGTGGTTGAAAAATAACCCCTGGTTCGATCGGGATGTTTTGCCGGCATTTCGGGCAACGGTGAACCATCTGCTTCGTTGATCGCTCCCTGTTGTCTGAAAAATTAATCCGGCGCTGTCGCGACTAGAGTCTCGCTAACAACTCCGCTTTCTTTGTACTGTATTCAGAATCCGTCAAAATCCCTTTTTCTTTTAACGCGGCCAACTTTTCAATAGCAGCAAAGATATCTGCTTCCTGAGCCAGATTTTGCGTATTTACCTGATTTGATTGGTTTACGCTGGGAGCAGGTTGACTTTGTATCGGGTTTTCCACGGGCTCATTGTCGATTGAGATCACAGGTAAGCTACTGACATCCACCAATCCGTACTGACTGGTAAAAGTGATAGAGCCACCGACGGACTGCTGCTGAGAAAATCCGCCGATCTGATGATCCAGGGTATCGTACAGGGTGACATGTCCATTGGCTTCGATCGCCAACCGACGAATGGTGGCAAAGTAGGCATAACGCACGTTATTTTGCGCGCCAGTGCTGTTGGGAAATTGCAGCCCTGCCGGCCACCAGTTGCCTGAACTGCCGGCAGGCGGCGGGACAAACAAGCTGACTGCCCCGGTCGGCCCGGAACCCTTCTGTTGCTGCTGATTGCCGCTGTAGTTGTTTTGCTGCTGATTGCCTTGAGTCTGTGATTGAAAGCTGCCAGTTTGTATAAGGCCCGGTTGATTGGCGATCAGATTGGCAAGCTCCTGGCAAAGTCCACCAACGCTGTTTTTTAGGGCATTATTGAACATATCGCCCAACATAATCATGCCGCCCCGCATCCATTGACCGGAACCGCCAAATTCACGGTGATTAAACTGTGCCATGGAGCCGTTTCCATTGATGACTGCCTGCAACATGCAAAACACAGCATCAGGACTAAAGTTATAGCGTTGGGCAATGTCATTGATGATTTTCTGACCTTCGGGTGTAAGCTGATTCATTTTTAAAAAAACCTTTATTTTATAGGTAGGAGCGACAAGGGAGGAGCTGGGAAGGGAGTTGCCGACAGTCATTCTTATGCTCTTTCTTGACCCGGTAGTCAACTAATTAAAATCAACTTTCAACGGAGAGTTCAACGCCGGCATAACCGCTTTCAAACGATTGTCCGCACCATCGAACAGCAGGTAACTGTACTTGCCATAGTGGGGGATTTTTCTCGCGACAACAGTTGCCAGCGGGCCTTTGCTGATAAACCACGCGGCACTTAAGTTTGCATTTGTCGGGTTTCGCTGAACAACAAAGGCAGAGCTTTTCGTCGAGTCTTCAATCTCGCTGTCAAAAGTAAAATTCTTGGCCGTTGATCCGGATATTTGTGCAGGGAAGAACTGTTCCGGCAGTCCGAAAATCAGCAGGTCGTGCGTGGATAATTCCTGTTGGGTGACCTCTGAGAAAAGGCGTATCGACAGCTGTGCTTTGCGCATGGCACCTAACAGCGTTGTTCTCGCCGCGCTGGTGGGTGCGTGGTTTTCTGCAAGGAGCGCCAGCAACTGATTGCTGCCGCGGATTGAATTGATCGTCGCCGGAATCTCTTCATCGGCAAGGATGCGGAACAGATCAGTCTCTGGGTCGACTTGTAATTCTATTGGGCGGGCAGAGGTTGCAAATTCAAAACTCTGACTTGTAGAATCCAGTAGCACCCTTTTACGCAAGATTTCAGTCTCGGTCGTCAATTGCAGGTCGACGCCAAGCTGATAAGTCGGCTGCTGAGTTAGCTTGCCGCTGATCTTCCATCCTGCTAAGGTTTCAACCCGTGTTACATCCTGCAAAGCCAGCCGTGGTCCATCGATGCCGTTCAGCCATTGTTGGAAGAACAGCTGCAGGCTCTCGCCTGTGATGGTTGAATAAACGTCGATGAAATCGCTCCAGCCGACTTGATCGAACATGCGCTTGTCAGCTAGCTGCCGTAATCCCGCCCAGAAGACCTGATCGCCAAGTTTTTTTCGCAACATATGAAACAGCAGCGCTGTTTTGCCATAACCGATCGACTGACTGGCTTTGTCCTGCCTTGAAATGAATGCAGACACTGGAAAAACATTC
>DATCYW010000109.1:0-27120 GCA_036526255.1 Malonomonas sp.
CGGTCAACAGCAGGGTGCAGGCCCCGAGCGCCACGGCCAGCAGCAAAATCGGCAGCCACTGCAGCCAGTTCGGTCCAAAGCGACCGGCCTCCTGCCCGGGCGCGATCTCCAGCATCATGATGATAAACAGAAACAGCACCATGATCGCGCCGGCGTAAATGATCACCTCCCAGGCCGCCACCAGCGGCGCGCCGAGCAGAAAAAACAGCAGCGCCAGGGCAAAGAAACTGTTGACTAGGTAGATGACCGCATGCACCGGGTTGTTGCGGGTGATCGCCAGCAGCGTCGCGATAACCGCGATCGCGCCGAGCAGATAGAACATCAGCGAGGCCATCATGGCAGCAGATCCTTGACATCGACCGGCGGTGACTCGCCCGGGTTGCTCCCGCGCGGCGCAGCGACACCGATGCCGGCCCGGCGGTAAAAATTATATTCTGGATGCTGGCCACAATGCTCGACCAGCAGATCGGCCTTTTCGTAGACCAGCTTCAGCGGGTCGCGCCCGGCCAGCTCGAAATCGCCGGTGACCTGAATCGCCAGCGTCGGGCAGGCTTCGGTGCAGAGCCCGCAGAAGATGCAGCGGCTGAAATTGATGCGGAACCAGGCGGCGTAGCGGCGGCCATCCTCCGCTTCTGCGGCCTGCATTGAGATACAGTCGACCGGGCAAGCGCCGCTGCACAGGTGGCAGGCCACGCAGCGCTCTGTGCCATCCGGGTCGCAGGTCAGAATCAGCCGTGCCCGGTAACGCTCGGCGGTCGGCTGGCGCTGCTCCGGATACTGCACTGTCACCGGCCGGCGGAACATATTGCGCAGGGTCACCCAGAAGGGTTGCAGGGTGCCACGTATGTCACGATATAAATGCATCCGCTATCCTATCCACAACAGCACGGCGCCGGTCACCAGCACGTTCAGCAAGGCCAGCGGCAGCAGCACCTTCCAGCCGAAGTGCATCAGCTGGTCGTAGCGCAGCCGTGGCAGACTGCCGCGCACCCAGATAAAAAAGAAACAGATCGCCAGTACCTTGAGCGAGAACCAGACCACCCCCGGCAGCCAGGGCCCGTGCCAGCCGCCAAGAAACAGCACCGTCAGCATCGAACCGAGGATGATCAGATTGATGTACTCGCCGACGAAAAACAGGCCGAAGCGCATCCCCGAGTATTCGGTATGAAAGCCGGCCACCAGCTCATTTTCGGCCTCCGGCATATCGAAGGGGATCCGCTTGCTTTCGGCGATGATGCTGATCAGAAAAATCAGAAACGCCGGCGGGTTCAGCAGCGCGTAGGGGATCTGCTGCTGCGCCATGACGATCTCGGTCAGCGAGAAGGAGCGCGCCATCATCACCACCGGCACCACCGCCAGCCCCATCGCCAGTTCATAGCTGATCAGCTGCGCCAGTCCGCGGATGCTGCCAAGCAGCGCATACTTGGAGTTGGAGGCCCAGCCCCCCAGCGCCATGCCGTAGACCGCCAGCGACGACAGCCCCAGAAAGTAGAGCAGGCCGATATTCAGATCGATCACCACCAGCGGCAGCGTGCGACCAAAAATCTCCAGCGGCGGGCCGAAGGGGATGACGGCAAAGGTCAGCAGCGCGGTCAGCGCCGACAGACCGGGCGCGATCAGAAACAGCCACTTGTCAGCGGCCGCCGGGATAAAATCCTCTTTGGTCAGCAGCTTGATCAGGTCGGAGAGCGGCTGCATCATGCCGAAGGGACCGACCCGGTTGGGACCGTGACGCAGCTGCATCCGGCCGAGAATCTTCCGTTCAGCCAGCACCAGATAAGCCGCAAGGGTGAGGATGACCAGAAAAACCAGCCCCAGTTTGGCGAGGATCAGGCCGAGCGTAATCAGCCACTCAGACATGCAGCACCTCCGAACCGACGCTGCAGAAGCTCAAAACAGCCCCCGGCAGCAGATGCGGAAATGCGGCGCTATTTTCGACCAGTGCGCAACCGGCGGCCAACTGATCACTGAGCTGCAAACGGAATTTGAAGCTGCCCAGCTCGCAATCCAGTACCACCTGCTCGCCGTCCTGCAACTCAAGCAGCGTGGCATCCTGCGGATGCAGGCGCAGAATCGCCGGCGCAAAGCGGGGGGTCAGCTTGGCCGAAAAACGGCTACCCAGGTCACTGCCGTAGCGCGCTGGGCTCACCACCAGCTGCAGGGTTCCGGCCGGTTGCTCGGGGAGATCTTCGACGACCACGCAGCGCTCAGCGACATTGCGCACCCGCAGACCACTGTCGCCGGCGCAGAGGTCGGCCAGGCCATCCAGTCGCGGCAGCTTGACGACCATCTGCTGCTGTACATGCGCCAGCTCGCGATTATCGTCGCGCAGCCATTGCAGCAGCTGCCAGGCGGGGCGCGGCTGGTCACCGGGGGTTGCCAGCGAGAACTCCCGCGGCGGATGGTCACCACCGCCGGTCACGGCAATCGGCAATCCCGGCTCGATGACCGGCGCGAAGCGCTGCATGCGCCCGGCGTTATTGACAAAGGTGCCAGCGGACTCGACCGGCGCGCAGGTCGGCAGAAACAGACTGGCATGAACGCTGAGCGGGGTCGGCAGATAATCGAACACCACCAGTTCGTCGAGTCTGGCCAGCGCACCGGCAAATCGCTCCCCCGCCGGCGCTTCGAGCAGCGGATCGGTTTCCAGACAGACCAGCATCTTCACCCGGCCGCTCTCCAGTCGGGTGAGCAGATCATCCTGTTCCGCCGGGCTGAGCAGGGCGGCACCAAAGCTGTTGGCTCCACCGAGCAGCGGATGCAGCAGACAAGCGCGCTGCAGGCTGGAAACCCGCTTCGCCAGCTTTAACAGCTGCAGCAGTCCGGTCGCGCCAAGTAGATCGCCGCCGCCGACCAGCACCGGCCGCTGCGCCTGCTGCAGCAACTCGCTGAGCCGCCCGACCTCGGGACCCTTCTCCGCCGTCAGCAGTTCATGCAGTTGCAAAGGGGTCAGCGCTTGATGATCGAATTCGCAGGGCAGCTCCAGCGGCCGTGGATCGTAAGCGATGACCGAGCCGCCGGCGCGCACCACCTGCCGTAACGCCACCGCCAGCATCGGCGCTTCAGCGAGTGGGTCGGCGCCGAACAGCACCACCAGATCGCTGCTGCGAACCTGCTCTAGCGTCGCCAGGCGGTCGGAGCAGTCAAAAGCCGCCACCTGCGCGGCCTGATGCCGCGGGCCATGCGCCGAAAGCAGCGGCATCCGGCAGCCGAGCTCGGCAGCCCAACGCTGCAGCAGCCAGTTGCTCTCCAGCGACGCCCGGTTTGAACCAAGCAGCAGCACCGCTTCGGGGCCATAGGTATCGGTCAACTCGCGCGCCTTCTGCTCCAGCTGACGCAGGGCTGCGGTAATCTCCAGCTTTTGGTCCCCGCTGCGCGCCTGCCGCGGTCGCTCGGGGTGATTGACATAACCGCTGCCGAAACGCCCCCGGTCGCAGATAAAGTAACCATTGGTTTTCGGATTGATGCCGCTGCGGACCCGCTGTAGCTCGCGTAAACGGCCGCCGGGGATGGTCGCGCAGCCGAGTGAGCAGTGTGGACAGATCGACGGCGCTTCCTGCAGGTCCCAGAAGCGGCTCTTGAAACGGTAGGTCTTGTCGGTCAGCACGCCGGTCGGGCAGGCGTCGATGATGTTGCCGGAGAAATCGCTCTGCAGCATCCCCGGCTGGAAACGACCGAAAAAGACCCGGTTGCGGGAACCCATCACGCCGAAATCCCGCCCGCCGCAATAATCCTGATAGGTGCGTACGCAGCGGTAACACTGGATGCAGCGGTTCATCTCCTGCACGACAAAGGAGCCGAGGTCCTGGTTGGTGTAGGTGCGCTTTTTGCCGCCGTAACGACGGATGCCGTGGCCGCTGGCGATGGTCATCTCCTGCAGCTGGCATTCGCCCCCTTCGTCACAGACCGGGCAATCGTGCGGATGGTTGAGCATCAGCCACTCACCGACCCGGGCGCGGAAGCTGGTCGAGCGCTCGTCGCCGGTGGTCACCTGCATCCCCTCCTCGGCTGGGATCAGGCAGGACATCTTCAGCCCCTTCTGCGAGCCCTCGACCACGGTCACCGCGCACATCCGGCAGGCTCCGACCGCGCCGAGCGCCTTGTGGTAGCAGAAGTGGGGCACACTAATCCCCAACTTCTCGGCGGCTTCGAGAACGGTGGTCCCTTGCGTTACGGTGACCTGCTGATTGTCGATGGTCAGTGTCGGCATAAAAACCCGAAGTTAAAAGTCAAAGGGGCAGCGCCCGGTTTTGATGTGATCGATAATTTCCTGTTCAAAATGGTTCAGCAGTCCGGCGAGCGGTCCCATCGCCCCTTCGGCGAGAGCGCAGAAACTGGTGCCCGAGATATTCTGCAGCTGCTCCTTGAGCAGCGCCAGATGTTCCAAAGAGCCCTGCCCGGTTTCGAGCGTCTCCAGCAACCAGCGCACCATGGTCAGCCCGTCGCGACAGGGGGTGCACCAACCGCAACTTTCACGGGCAAAAAAACGGATCAAGTTCAGGGTGACCGCGACCATACAGGTTCGGTCATCAAAGACCGTCACCCCGGCGGTGCCGAAACGGCTGCCGACCTGCTCCAGACTGTTGAAATCGAGCGCAACATCCAGATGTTCGGCAGTCAGATAAGGGGTCGAGGCCCCGCCCGGCAAGCAGGCCTTGAATTTTCGATCACGCCAGACGCCGCCGCCATACTCCTCTACCAGCTGCCGCAACGGTATCCCGACCGGCAGTTCAAAACATTCAGTGACCTGCAGATGGCCGGAAAGACCGTATAGTTTGGTACCGGAACCATCGACGGTCAGGGCCAGGTCTTTAAACCAGTGCGCGCCGCCGGTGACGATGTGCGGGATATTGGCCAGCGTCTCGACATTGTTGACCGTGGTCGGCCGGCCGAACAGCCCCTTGACCGCAGGAAACGGCGGCTTCAGCCGCGGGTTGGGGCGCCGCCCCTCCAGGCCGTTGAGCAGCGCGGTCTCCTCGCCAAGGATGTAACGCCCGGCGCTGCCATGAACATGCAGCTCAAAATCGAAGCCGCTGCCCAGAATGTTGTCGCCCAGATAGCCGGCCGCCTTGGCTTCGGCGATCGCCCGGCGCAGGTTCTGCGCCTGCTGTTCGTAGGCGTAACGGATAAAAATATAGCCGACGTTGGTCTGCAGGGCGAAAGCGGAGATGATCATCCCCTCGACCAGCTGATGCGGATCAGCCCGCAGCAGCTCGCCATCCTTATAAGTGCCCGGCTCCATCTCGTCGCAGTTGCAAACCAGATACTTGGGATTCGGCTTATCGGCCGGAAAAAAGGTCCATTTGATACCGGTCGGGAACCCGGCGCCGCCACGGCCACGCAGCCCCGAAGCCTTGACCAGCTGCCGGATCTCGTCCGGACTCATCTCGCGCAGTGCCCGCGCCAGGGCATGATAGCCGCCGGTCGCCCGGTAGCCTGACAGAAAAACCGTCTCGCCGGGGCGACGGTTTTTAAACAGCAGCTGGGTTGCCGTCACGCTGTGGCCTCCTGGCGCAGTTTCTCAATCATTTCATCCACCGACTCAACGGTCAGGTGGCCGTGGAAACACTGGTCGATCATCAACCCCGGCGCGCACCCGCAACTGCCGAGACAACAGGAGGGCAGCAGGGTGAACAAACCGTCGGCGCTGGTCTGCCCCATTTCGATGCCGAGCTGTTGCTGCAGATGGTTGGCGATCTGTTCGCCGCCGCGGCTCCAGCAGCAGACCGAATCACAGATATGGATCGGATAACGGCCGACCGGCTGCCGGTAAATTTTGTCGTAAAAGGTCGCCACCTCTTCAACTTCCAGAGGGGTCAGTCCGAGGATGGTCGCCGTCAGTTCGATCCCTTCATCCGGCACCCAGCAATGGTTCTTCTGGATGGCCCGCAGCACGTCAATGATCATTTCACGTGGATGTTCCAGCTGATTCGCGTGCCGGATGAATTCAACGATCTGTTCTTCGTCGAGATAACCGACTTGTTGTTTTTCTTCTTCAGTCGCCATCAAACATCCTTATATTGACGTTACATGTTCACACAGAGCAAGTTGTTCATAAATTGCAACATCTCCACTTTATGAAACTAACGATCCAGGTCGGCTAAAACAAAATCGATTGAGCCGACAATGGTGATCAGGTCGGCAATCAGCCAGCCCTTGCTCATTTCAGGCAAGGCCTGCATGTGGGCGAACGAAGGGGTGCGGATCCGGCAGCGGTAAGCACTGCTGCCGCCATCGCTGACCAGATAGTAACCGCACTCCCCTTTGCTCGATTCAGTGGCTCGATAGCATTCGCCGAGCGGCGCCGCCGGGCCGCTGCTGACATTGACGAAATGGTGGATCAGGCTCTCGATATTCTGCAGACCATCCTGACGCTGCGGATACGCGTAGCGATAATCGTCGCTCATCCAGCGGCCGCCCGGCATCTGACTGGCGGCCTGTTTGACGATGCGCAACGACTGCCGCAGTTCTTCAAGCCTGACCAGATAGCGGGCGAAACTGTCGCCGTCTTTGCCGCTGACAACGTCGAAATCGAAATTCTCGTAGCCACTGTAAGGCATGCTGCGGCGCAGATCCCAGTCACTGCCGCTGGCGCGCAGGTTGGGCCCGCTGAATCCCCAGTCGATCGCCTGATCGAAGGAAACACAGCCGATCCCTTCGGTGCGAACACGGAAAATCGGACCATCGGTGAGCATACTGTCGAGTTCATCGATCCGCTTGTTGAAATCGCCGGTAAAGGCGTCAACTTTGCGTTTCCAGCCATCCGGCAGATCGAGCGGCAGCCCGCCGATACGGAACCAGGAGGGGTGCATGCGGCCGCCGGTGATCATTTCAATAATATCGAAAATTTTCTCGCGCGACTCGAAGCAGTAGAAAACCGGCGTCATGGCGCCGACATCGTGAGCGAAGCTGCCGAGCCAGACCAGGTGATTGGCGATGCGGAACAGTTCGCAGAGCATGACCCGGGCATACTGAGCGCGCGGCGGAACCTTGACGTTGAGCAGGGTTTCCAGCGAATTCAGGTAGGCCAGATTGTTCTGCACGCCGGAGAGGTAATCGATCCGATCGGTGTAGGGGATGAACTGCGCCCAGTGCTGGCGTTCGCCGATCTTTTCGGCGCCGCGATGATGATAGCCGAGGTCGACATCCAGAGCGCTGATCTCTTCACCATGCAGCCGCACGACGAAGCGCAGCACGCCGTGGGTGCCGGGATGGTGCGGCCCCAGATTGAGGACCATGCTGCCATCATCCGCCCCTTCGAGAGGCACCAGTTTCTCACCTTCCAACGGAATGTACTGGTTGGCGGTTTCAACCGTAAAAGGGGGCATGTCGGTCGCCCGCGACGGGTGCTCTTTGCGTAGCGGATGCCCCGGCCAGTCATCCGGCATCAGGATTCTGCGCAGATCGGGATGGCCGCTGAAACGGATGCCGAACATGTCGTAGACTTCGCGTTCGTACCAACCGGCCGAGGGCCAGATGCGAGTGATCGAGGGGAGTTCAGGATATTCACCGAACAAAGGCACCTTGACCCGCAGATAGCCCGGCAATTCGAAATTGAGCAACTGGTAAACCAGGGTAAATTGATGATCTGGCAGGTTGCGACGCTGGCGTTCATCAACCGCGGTCAGGTCTTCCAGCCGGCGGTACTTCTGCGGCGACTCATGCTTGAGAAAATAAAGCAGTTCAGTGACCAGCTCCGACGGCGAGAGCAGCGTCGGCGTGTCGGCCGCCAAAGGATCGATAACCACCCGGCCGGCAAAGCGCTGCTGCACCTGCCGGTACAGCTGTTCGGTGTTGTCGGGGAACAGCTGCTTGACCTGTGGCGGCCGCCAACCGGAGAAGCTGCGGCTGGTTTTGAAGCCGGGCGGGTGTTGGGCGGTGCCGCGGATACTGCTGTTGCCGAAACCGGTCCCGCGCGGATCACGGCTCTTGCTGATACCGTCCACCAGCACCGGTACCGTAGTCCCTTCGCTGCCCCCCGACATCCCCAGCACCTTGCGCGCCGGCTGCTCTTCGGCGGCGATCTTTTTCTGCAGCTCCAGCAAACCGTGGATAAAAGCCTCGGGGCGCGGCGGGCAGCCGGGAATATACACATCCACCGGCAGAATCTGGTTCACCCCCTGCATCACGCTGTAGACATCGTACATACCGCCGGAGTTGGCGCAACTGCCCATGGCGATCACCCACTTCGGATTCGGCATCTGTTCGTACAAGCGTAATATCGAGGCTCCCATTTTTTTGAACGGAGTGCCAGAAATGATCATCAAATCTGCTTCGCGTGGGGTTCCACGCAAAACCTCGGCGCCAAAACGGGCCAGATCAAAACGCGGCGTCATGCTGGTCATCATTTCGACAAAACAGCAGGACAGGCCAAAAAACATCGGCCAGAGACTGTTCTTACGCCCCCAGTTGATCATGTCATCCAGACTGGTCAGCAGCACACCCTGCGGCAGTTTTTCGTTGATCGGCGCTTTCATCTGCGCCTCCGGGCCAGCATCTGCAGGCGGGTGGCCTCAGAGCCCCAATCCAACCCGCCCTTCTTCCACAGATAGACCAGGCCAAGGAACAGGATGACGATAAAGAAGCAGATCTGCCAGAAGCCAGCCCAGCCGAGCCGGTCATAAGCGACCGCCCAGGAGACAACGAAAACCGCTTCGACATCAAAAACGATAAAGAAGATCGCGACCAGATAGAAGGGTACCGGCTCACGCAGACGCGCGTCACCAGTTGGCAGAACTGCTGATTCGTAGGGTTCATCTTTTTGGTGCGAATGGGTGCGGTTGCCGAGCACGCGCGCCAGAATCAGCAGCAGCAGGATCATGCCGGTGGCGATCAGCGCATAGAGGCCGAGGGAGAGCAGGTCCTCACTGCCGGGTGGTCCTAAGGGGGCGGTTGCGAATCTGGTTTGCGCAGGCAACATGGGAATCCCAAACTCTGGAAAGAGGAGTTTTCGGGAATGCTACAACGCTGTAAATACTACCACATTTATTTTTTACGCGGCCAGGCCGGCCAAAGAAATGTTGAAAACAACTGCAAATCAGCAGCTTGCAGCACGTCCGCGCGACTTTGCGGTTTTTTTACACTCGCAACCTTTGTCACTGTTGCCGCCACCGCCGCAGCCGCCGCGCAAACCTTTACGCTTGAGCAGCAGGCCGGTTGCCAGTCCGGCAAAGGCGAGCAGGAAAAAGCCGAGTGCAGCGATAAAAAGTTTCATCGTGCGACCTTTTTCACAAAATCCTGAAAAGCAGGGCTGACATAGTCCACTGTCGCCTCTTTGTCATGAATAAGTAAATAGACGGCCAGCAGATTTTTTTCACTGAAGCGGCGCGCCTGCTCTTCGCCCATCACCATCAGTGCCGTTGCCAGTGCGTCGGCCCTCGCGCAGTTGGAATCGAGCACGGTCACCGAGGCCAGCTTGTGGCGGATCGGCCGGCCACTCTGTGGGTCGATGGTGTGGACGTAACGCTGTCCGTCTTCGAGGTAAAAGTTGCGGTAATTTCCTGAAGTTGCCACTGCGGTTTCGGACAGCGGAAAAACCGTTTCGACTTCGCGCGAACCCTCCAGCGGTTTTTCGATGGCGATCCGCCAGGGGGTGCCGTCACCGCGCTGGCCGCCGATCTGCATTTCGCCGCCGACCTCAAGCAGAAAATTGTCGATCCCCTGCTGGATGAGAAGCGCTTTGAGCGCATCCACCGCGTAACCCTTGGCGATCGCTGACAAATCGATACGCAGCTGCGGCAGCTGTTTTTTAATGGCGGCCGGGCTGTGACGCAGTTGCAGATGTTCGTAGCCGACCTGCGCCAGCTGCGCCTGAACCTGCTCATCGGAAGGGATCTTTTCGCTGCGCTGCGAGGCTCCGAAGCCCCAGAGCTCGACCAGCGGGCCGACGCTGATGTCAAAGGCGCCAGCGGTAAGTTGACTGATCTGCAGGGACAGCTCGATCACCTGCGCGGTCTCCGCCGAGAGGGCAAACCAGTCGCTGCTGGTCTGCCGGTTGAATCTGGAAATTTCTGAATCGGCATCGTAGGTCGACATCAGACCGTTGATCCGGTCGAGGCGTTGCTGCAGCAGCGTTTTCAGCGCGACGGGGTCGGTGCCACCGGCAGCGGGGAGCAGACTGACGGACCAGGTAGTGCCCATGGTCGCGCCGGTGATCTGCATGGTTTCTGTCCGGTTGAGCCGGTCGCAGCCAAAGGTCAACGACAACAGGAATACGCTGAGCAGAATCTGAAACATAAGCCGCTGCATTTTAAAGATCGGCCAGTCCCTGTGCGTGGCGGATCATCCGCTTCATCGCCTTTTCCTCCTGATTTTTCAAGGTCTGAAAAAGCTCGAAGGTCTTCTTGTCGGTGCAGTGGTCGAGCAGGTACGTAAAGTAGGTGATGAGGTTGTTTTTATAGCCGATTGCCGCTCCCAGCAGCTGGTCCAGGTCGGTTCGGGCAGACTCGCCGAGCAGGTCGTTGCGGGCCTCTGGAAAGTTGACTTCCAACCCCTTCAGCCAGTGGTCAAGGGTCTGCGCGGAGGCTTCTTCACAGAACTCTTTCAGCGCCAGGGCGCGATGCTGTTCATGGTCGATCAGGTAGTCGAGCATCAACCGCACCCGTGGTGACACCTCGCCATCAGCCAGTTGCTGGTAGTAGCGACTGACCGCGCGATGGTAATCCGGAGCCAGCTTGCGCAGGATGTTGCGCGTCTGTTCAAAGCGCATAATTTGCTCCCATCGGCAATTTGTACCGCTTAGATGCCGAAATCATCGTACATGATGTTTTCATATTCCACCCCCAGGTTGTAAAGCATGTCGGTCGCCGCCTTGTTCATCATCGGCGGCCCGCACATGTAATACTCGCAGTCTTCCGGAGCCGGATGCTGGGCCAGATAATTATCATGCAGATAGTTGTGCACAAAGCCCGTGCCACCGGTCCAGTTATCTTCCGGCAGCGGCTCGGACAGCACCAGATGCCAGGTAAAATTGGCATATTTTTCCGCCAAGGCAGTAAACTCTTCAACGTAGAAGGCTTCGCGCAAACTGCGCGCTCCGTACCAGAAGGAGATTTTCCGTTGCGAGTTGAGCCGCTTGAGCTGGTCAAAAATATGCGAGCGCATCGGCGCCATCCCGGCACCACCGCCGATAAAAACCATTTCGGCATCGGTCTCACGGGCGAAGAATTCGCCATAAGGGCCTGAGACTTCAACCATGTCGCCCGGCTTCAAATTATAGATATACGAAGACATCTGTCCGGGGGGTGCATCTGGCACGGAAAAAGGCGGTGGACAGACGCGCACATTGAGCATGATGATGCCTTTTTCCTGCGGCGCGTTGGCCATCGAATAGGCGCGCATGATCGGCTCTTTGACCTCGGAACGATACTGCCAGAGGTTGTATTTGTCCCAGTCCGGCTTGAACCTCTCGGCGATCTGCATATCCCGGTATTCGACGACATGCGGCGGGGCTTCGATCTGAATATAGCCGCCGGCGCGAAAATCCAGATCCGCTCCCTCCGGCAGCTCCAGCACCAGCTCTTTGATGAAGGTCGCGCGGCTCTCATTGGAGCGCACCCGGCATTGCCATTTGCTGATCGAAAAAATTTCCGCCGGCAGCTCCAGATCCATGTTCTGCTTGACGTTGACCTGACAGGAGAGTCGATAGCCCTCTTTCGCATCGCGCTTGGTGATGTGGGCGGTTTCGGTCGGTAGAATCTCACCGCCGCCCGCTTTGATTTTTACCCGGCACTGGCCGCAGGTGCCACCGCCACCGCAGGCGGAAGGGATAAAGATATCCTTGTTGCCGAGCGCACCGAGCAGTTTCCCCCCGGGTTCAACGGTCAGCTTTTTACTTTCGTCGTCGTTGATATTGAGGAAAAGCTCGCCGGAGGGGATCAGTCCCGCCCGAGCCAGCAGAATCAGGCCGACCAGCAGCAGCACGATTCCAGTAAATATCAGGACACCTAAACCAATTTCAGTCATCATTCGTCCCGTTACAGTTGAATCCCGGAAAAAGCCATGAAGGCCATCGCCATCAGGCCGGCGATCATGAAGGTCATCCCCAGTCCACGCAGACCGAGCGGCACATCCGAATACTTCAATTTCTCACGGATACCTGCCAGCGCCACCAGCGCCAGCGCCCAGCCGGCGCCGCTGCCAAAACCGAAGACGACGCTTTCAGCGAAGTTGTAGTCGCGCTCGACCATAAACAGCGAGCCGCCTAAAATGGCGCAGTTGACGGTAATCAACGGCAGAAAGATGCCGAGCGCGTTGTAGAGGGCTGGTACGTAGCGGTCCAGCACCATCTCGAGAATCTGCACCATGGCGGCGATCACGCCGATATAACAGATCAGGCCGATAAAGGTCAGGTCGGTATCGGCCATCCCCAGCCAGGAGAGCGCGCCCGGCTTGAGCAGATACTGATAAATCAGATTATTGACCGGCACGGTGATGGTCTGCACCACGACCACGGCGACACCGAGGCCGATGGCGGTATCGACCTTTTTCGAAACGGCGAGAAAGGTACACATGCCGAGAAAAAAGGCCAGCGCCATATTCTCGATAAAGATCGAGCGGATCAGCAGGCTTAAGTAATGTTCCATCGCTTAGCCCTCCTCCTCGACCTGCTCGGTCCGCCAGGTGCGCAACGCCCAGATCAACAGGCCGATAATAAAGAAGGCGCTGGGCGGCAGCAGCATCAACCCGTTCGGCAGATACCAGCCACCCTCGTTTGTGGTCGACAGAATGGTGAAACCGAGCAGCTTGCCGGCACCGAACAGTTCGCGAAAAAAAGCAACAATCAGCAGCACCAGGCTGTAACCGAGGCCATTGCCGATGCCGTCGAGAAAACTCAAACCCGGTGGATTCTTCATAGCAAAGGCTTCAGCGCGCCCCAGCACGATGCAGTTGGTGATAATCAAGCCGACGAATACCGAAAGCTGTTTGCTGATGCCGAAGGCATAGGCCTTGAGGAACTGGTCGACGATAATGACCAGGGTGGCGATAATGGTGATCTCAACAATAATCCGGATGCTGCCGGGGATCTGCTGGCGCAGCAGGCTGACTGAGACGTTGGAACCGGCAATAACAAAGGTCACCGCCAGCGCCATGACCACCACGGTTTCCAGCTTGGAGGTCACTGCCAGGGCGGAACAGATGCCGAGGATCTGCAGCCCGATCGGATTCTTGTTGAACAGGGGGTCCAGTAAAACGTCTTTAGCACTGCTCATGGTTTTACCCCTTCGGTTTTCAACCGACTGAGAAAGGGCTTATAGCCGTCCTCCCCCAGCCAGTATTTAAGCAGATTACCGACTCCGCGCGCGGTCAGGGTGGCCCCGGCCAAGCCATCGGCCTGATAAATCGCATCGGCGGAATCCCGGTCGACCATCCCCTTGAGGACATCAATGCGGAGAGTGCCGGAATCGTCATAGATTTTTTTGCCGGGCCACTGTTTCTTCCAGCTGGAATTATCAATTTCGCCACCCAACCCGGGGGTCTCGCCGTGCTCGTAAAAAGCGAAGCCGTTAACCGTGGAGAAGTCATCCGCCAAAGCGATAAAACCATACATCGTCGACCACAGTCCTTTGCCGTAGACCGGCAGGATCAGCTGTTGCAATTGGCCATCGGCCATCACCAGGTAGGCCTCCATGTAGCGGGAACGACTTTTGATGGCGGCAAGATCGCGTTCAGCAGGGATCAGGTAACGGGTCGCCGGCTCGCGCGCCGCAGCACGGCTGTCGAAGCTGGCCGGGTCAATCTCGGCACTGAACAGGCCGGTCTGCAGATCAACGATGCGCGGCTGAATTTTACTGAACTGCGCCTCAACCGATTGGCCGGCATCATAGAGGCCCGCCGCCTGCAGGATATTCTTGCGCTTCTCCTCGATCTTGTTCCGCTCCTGCCGCTCGCTCAGCCCGACCGCGGCGGCCGAAACCAGAATCGAGCAGACCAGGCAGAGCAGAAAAGCGACGCTCAAAACTCTGGTGGTGCTATCCCTCGACATGGCGCAGCCTCCGCTTGATATGGACCTTGAGCACCAGTTGATCGATCAGGGGCGCGAAAACGTTGGCGAACAGGATGGCGAGCATCATCCCTTCGGGGAAGGCCGGATTGACCACCCGGATCAGGATGCACATCACCCCGATCAGCAGGCCGTACAGCCACTGCCCCTCTTCGGTCATGGCACCGGAGACCGGGTCGGTCGCCATAAACACCAGCCCGAAAGCAAACCCGCCCAGCACCAGGTGCCAGAGCGGCCCGACCTGAAACATCGGGTTGGTCTCACTGCCGATAAACACCAGTAGCAATGAGAGCGCCACCGCACCCAGCAATCCAGAGAGCATGATCCGCCAGGAACCGATACCGGTAATAATCAGAATCGCCGCGCCAAACAGGCAGGCAAGGGTCGAGGTTTCCCCCATCGAGCCGGGGATCATGCCGATAAAAGCATCAAACCAGCTGCTCACCGCTGCGATCGCCTGTTCTCCGCCTTCGGCGGCCCGGCTGAGCGCGGTCGCCCCGCTGAAGCCATCGACGGCAGTCCAGACGCTGTTGCCGGAAATCTGCGCCGGATAAGCAAAAAATAGAAAGGCGCGACCGGTCAGCGCCGGATTGAGAAAATTCTTGCCGGTGCCACCGAAAATCTCCTTACCGATCACCACCCCGAAACTGATTCCCAGCGCTGCTTGCCAGAGCGGCAGATTCGGCGGACAGATCAGCGGAAACAACGAGCCGGTCACCAGAAACCCCTCGTTCAGTTCATGGCGACGGACCATACAGAACAGCGCTTCCCAGAAACCGCCGACAATATTAACCACCAGATAGATCGGCACGAACCAGGCCGCACCGAGCAGCAGGTTGTCGAACAGGCTGTTCGGGTCACCGCCGTAGCCGAGCATCCCGATCAGTGCCCCCCGCCAGCCTTCAACGCTGCCGCCGGTCAGCTGCAGAGCGCTGTTGGCCTGATAACCGGTGTTCCACATCGCCATAAAAAAACAGGGCAACAGGGCAACCACCACGGTGATCATCACCCGCTTCAGATCGATGGCGTCCCGCACATGCGGCGCGCCATCGGTCACTTCGCCGGGGGTGTAGATAAAGCTGTCAGCCGCTTCGTAGAGCGGATAGAGCCGCTCAAACTTCCCCCCTTTGGTGAACTGGGGGTGTAGCTTGTCGAGAAGGGTGCGCAGTGCTTTCATTATCCCTCTTTTTCTATTTTCAGCAGTGCCTGCCGTAAATGCTGGCCATAGTCCATTTTTCCCGAGCAGACAAAGCTGCACAGGGCCAGATCCTCTTCATCCAGCTCCAGACACCCCAGTGCCTGCGCCAAATCGGTATCGGCGGTCAGCAGCGAGCGCAGCAACCAAGTGGCCTTAATGTTAAGCGGCATTACTTTTTCAAAGGCGCCGATCGGCACCATGGCGCGCAAACTGCCATGGGTGCTGGTGGTCAGTGCCAGCGACCGACGCGGCAACAGGGTCGAGGCAAACACCCTTTTGACCGAGAACTTCTTGAAGCCCGGCAGACACCAGCCCATAAATTCGCGTTTATTATCCTCAGCGAGCACCGAAACCTGATTGTGATAACGGCCGAGAAAATCAAGACCCTCGGTTGCGCTACGCCCGGCCAGCACCGATCCGGAGAGCAGCCGGGGGTGCCCGGCAGCTAACTCGCCTTCGACCAGTTCGGCCAGACAGGCCCCCAGCCGGGTGCGGATCAGCCGTGGATTTTTCACCAGCGGGCCGCAGAGAGAAACAATCCGCTCACTGAGAATGCGACCGGTCAGAAACAAGTGGCCGATGGCGATCACATCCTGATAACCGACATGCCAGACGCTGCGCAGCTGATTCACTTTTTCCAGAAAATGGATATGGGTGCCGACCAGCCCGGCCGGGTGGCAGCCGGAGAATTCACTGACGGTGATCCCAGCTGGTGCGGCGATCTGCGCCTGCGGCGTTTTGCACAGATAGGTTTTTCCACTGGTCAGTTGGCGGATAACTTTAAGCCCGGCTTCGAACTCCGCCGCTCTTTCGGCAATCGCCAGCTGCGGATCAGCCGCCAGCGGATTGGTGTCGATGGCGGTGACAAACAGCGCTGCGGGACGTGTCCCCGGCTCCGGGACTTTACTGAAAGGGCGGGTGCGGAGCGCCGTCCACAAACCGGAGTCGAGCAGTTGGCTTTCGATCTTTTCTGCTGAAAGCTGGTCAAGCTGCGCGGCCGCCGTTGCGGCGAAGGTCTTTTCTTCATTGCCGGCAAGTTCAATTACCAGGGAAAGAAACACCCGGCGCTCGCCACGATTGATGGCAACCACCTTGCCCGCCCCAGGCGAAGTGTAGAGAATTTGCGGATATTTTTTGTCGGCGAACAGCGGCTGCCCAAGGCAGACCTGCTCACCCTCGGCGACCAGCAGGGTCGGCTTCATATCCTGATAGTCGCTGCCGATCAACGCGACATGCCGAACCTGCCGACCAGCCTCGATCTGCATCCGGGGGGCGCCGCTGATTGGCAGGTTGAAACCTTTTTTAATCTGTATCATGGCCGAGCCTTCAGGTTTAATTTTGCTTCAGGGAAAAGTCCGCGTCGGAGCCTGCTACAACGCCGTAAAGACTACCACAATTTTTCTTTTGTCGAACAGTTCCGGTGAAAATTGTGGTAGGCAGCGGATCAGGAAATCAGCTCCGCCGCCTGTTCAATCGCCGCGCGCGCCAGTTCATCGCAGCGTTCATTCTCGATGTGACCAGCGTGCCCCTTGACCCAGACCCACTCAACATCGTGAGTCGTGCAAAGCGCCAGCAACCGCTCCCAGAGATCGCGATTGGCGACCTCCTCTTTTTTCGAATTTTTCCATCCCTTGCGCTGCCAGCCGTCGATCCATTCGGTCATCCCCTTGACCAGATACTGCGAATCGGTGGTCAACCGGACCCGGCAGGGGCGCTTGAGCGACTCAAGGCCAGTGATCGCGCCCAGCATCTCCATCCGGTTATTGGTGGTTTCAGCGGCGTAGCCGGAGAGTTCCTTGACGTGCCTGCCACTGCGCAAAATAGTGCCGAAACCGCCGGGACCGGGATTGCCGGAACAGGCACCGTCGGAGAAGATTTCTACCAGGCTTGAGTGTTGGGTCATTACAATAAAATCCTTTCGTTGTCCGGCAAGATAGCACAGCCGGACAACCGAAGTAAAAAAGCCACCAGCCCCCCGACGAGACAGCCCTAACCATCTGAAGAATAACAATTTCAACTTGATTTCAGACTGTCAAAGCGTATATTGAACCCCTTGCCGACAGACCAACTGCCAGGCTTTTCCGCCGACACCTGGACATCAACGCCCTCGCTGCCGACGGACATCCGTGAACTCTTGCGTCAGGAGATTCCGATGTCCCAACATCAGTTCGTTCCAAAACTGATCACCACACTGCAATCCGGATATACCCGCGGCCAGTTCACCCAGGATCTGCTGGCCGGCGTGATCGTTGGCATCGTCGCCCTGCCTTTGGCGATCGCCTTCGCTATCGCCTCGGGAGTCAAGCCGGAACAGGGGATCTACACGGCGATCATAGCCGGATTTCTGATCTCGGCCCTCAGTGGCAGCCGGGTTCAGATCGGCGGCCCGACCGGCGCTTTTATCGTCATCGTCTACGATATCGTCCAGAAACACGGCTATGACGGGCTGGTCATCGCGACCATGCTGGCCGGACTATTGCTGATCTGCATGGGGATGGCCAAACTCGGCTCGGTCATCAAGTTCATCCCCTACCCGCTCACCGTCGGCTTCACCAGCGGCATCGCCCTGATTATTTTCACGGCACAGCTGCGCGATCTGTTCGGCCTGCAGATGGACAGGGTTCCGGCAGACTTCATTGAAAAGCTGGCCGCTTACGGCGAACAGGTCGGCAGTATTTCGCCAGCGGCTGCGGCCATCGGCCTGCTGACCATCGCCATCGTTAAATTCTGGCCGCGCGTCACCCACCGCATCCCTGGCTCGTTGATCGCCATCATCGCCACCACGGCAGCCGTCACGCTGTTCGAGCTGCCGGTAGCAACTATCGGCAGCCGTTTCGGCAGCGTCCCGAGCAGCCTGCCACTGCCGCAGTTGCCAGCGATCCCGGATTGGCAGCAACTGACCCAGCTGTTCTCTCCAGCCCTGACCATTGCGCTGCTGGCCGGGATTGAATCGCTGCTCTCCGCGGTGGTCGCCGACGGAATGATCGAAGGGCGTCACCGTTCGAACATGGAACTGATCGGCCAGGGGGTCGCCAATCTGGTCACGCCGCTGTTCGGCGGCATCCCCGCAACCGGGGCGATCGCCCGCACCGCAACCAATGTCAAGAATGGCGGCCGCACGCCGATCGCCGGCATCGTTCACGCGGCGACCCTGCTGCTGATCCTGCTGTTTTTCGGCGAATGGGCAGAACTGATCCCGCTGCCGACCCTGGCCGGAATTCTGATCATCGTCGCCTGGAACATGAGCGAGGCGCACCTGTTTGCCAAACTGCTGCGTGGTCCGCGCGGCGATGTGCTGGTGCTGCTGACAACGTTCGGCCTGACGGTGCTGATCGACCTGACCGTGGCCATCCAGATCGGCATGGTATTGGCGGCGTTTCTGTTCATGCAGCGGATGGCCGACGCAACCCAGGTCGGCTTTATCACCCGCGAGCTGCGCGGCGATGAAGACGATGAAGACGATGAACCGGCAGACCCTAACAGCCTGCTCTACCGCGCGGTGCCGGACGGGGTCGAAGTATTTGAAATCAACGGTCCATTCTTCTTTGGTGCAGCGGATAAATTCAAGAACGCCCTCGGTGCCATCGGCGATCCACCGAAAGTATTGATCCTGCGGATGCGCCACGCGCTGACGCTTGATGCCACCGCTCTGCAGGCGCTGGAAAGCGTCTTTGAAAAATCGTGCAAGCGCGGAACCCAGCTGATCCTCTCCGGCGTCCACGCCCAGCCGCTGCTGGTTCTGGAGCGCTCCGGATTTCTGAAACAGATCGGCGCAGAAAATATTTTCAGCAATATCGACGCGGCGCTCGGTCGCGCCAGAGAGCTTCTCGGCTTGCCGATGGCCCCGCCGCCGGTTCCCTTTGTGCCAAGCGTCGCCAGAGATCAGGATTAACCTCGCACCCCAAACGCAAGCAGCCCCGCTGATATTCATCAGCGGGGCTGTTGTTTCTGGCGTCCCCAGGGGGATTCGAACCCCCGTCGCCGCCGTGAAAGGGCGGTGTCCTGGGCCAGGCTAGACGATAGGGACCTGAAGCTGCGCCCTTGCGGGCGTGCAGGCAGCTTTATCTACCGCAAAAACCTGACAAAGCGCAAGCAAAAAAACTGACCTCAAGCAAAAAATATCGTCTTCGTTGCCGGCCCTGACGCCTATGCTTTGAACAACATCTCCGCCGCTTCGTAGATTGTCTCCGACAGGGTCGGATGAGGATGAATAGTCTTGCGCAGATCTTCGCTGGTGGCGGCCATCTCCAGCGCCAGCACCCCTTCGGCGATCAGTTCCCCCGCGCCGGGGCCAGCCACCGCCATCCCCAGCAGACGATCAGTTTCCGGATCGGTGATCAGCTTGGTGATGCCGTCATCGCGCCCCAAGGTCAGGGTGCGACCGTTACTGCGCCAGGGTAGCTTGGCAGTATTCACCTTGATCCCGCGCTCGCGGGCCTCGGTTTCAGTCAGGCCGCACCAGGCGATCTCTGGGTCAGTGAACACCACAGCCGGGATCGCCCGCGGATCGAACAGCGACTTGCGCCCGGCGGCCGCCTCAGCAGCGACATGGGCCTCGGCGTAGGCCTTGTGCGCCAGCATCGGCTCGCCGGCCAGATCACCGATGGCAAAAATCTGCGCCTCGGCGGTGCGCTGCTGACCATCGACGACGAAAAAACCCTTTTCATTCAGCTTGATGGCGGTATTTTCCAGCCCCAGATTTTCGCTGTTCGGCCGGCGACCGATCGCGATCAGCACCTGGTCGAATGGCTTGCTGACCTGCTGCTGTTTTTTATCCTCCAGCGTCACCGTGACGCTGTTCTTCTGCTCTTTGAGTTCGACAACCTTGGTATTAAGCAGGATTTCAGTAAACTTCGTGTCCAGTCGGCGTTTGAGGACTGAAACAAGATCACGGTCGCAACCGGGCAACAGTCCATTGGTCATCTCGACCACCGACACCTTGCTCCCCAGCGCCGCGTAGACCGAACCTAGCTCCAGACCGATGTAACCACCACCAACCACCAGCAGCGATTTCGGCACCTCGGCCAGCTCCAGCGCCCCGGTCGAATCGATAATCCGGCTGCTGCCGGCCGCCACGCCGGGCAGCATGATCGGCCGTGAACCGGTGGCGATGATCGCCTGCTCGAAGCTCATTTCGCCTTCTTCACCAGCGACGGTTCTGACCAGCAGGGTTTTATTGTCTTTAAAGCTGGCGGTGCCCTGAATGTAACCCAGCGACAGCTTTTCGACCTTCTTCCCGAGACCACCGGTCAGTGTTCCGATCACCTCGTTTTTCCACTCACGGACGCGCTCGAGATCGATCTTCGGTTTGGCAAAGCTGACCCCGATCGCTGCGGATTCTTCGGTTTCGGCGACCAGTTTGGCGACATGCAACAGCGCTTTGGAGGGGATGCAGCCACGGTGCAGGCAGACACCGCCGGGATTGGCTTCGGGGTCGATCAGGGTGACTTTCAGACCCAGCTCGACGGCTTTGAAAGCGGCGGCGTAGCCGCCGGGGCCGGCGCCGATGATGACCAGTTGGGCTGATTTGGGGATGCTGTTCATCTTATATTTGGCCTTTCGTTTGATTGGTATTTCGAGAATCTAAACCGGCGGGTCGCGCCCCGCCAGGCGCCTTCCTTTTTGTCCAAGCCAACAAAAAGGAAGCAAAAAATGGCTTTTTTATTTCTGGTACGGTGAGACGGTGGGTCTTTTATGCAACCGTTGCAACGAAGACGATTTCAGCTCTATCAAACTGAAAGCCAAAGGCCCCGGCTCGCAAGCTCACACGAGTTAAACGGTAGCGACAATTCTTCGTAGCCGGCTGAGGAGCCGGGATCATGCATTTTTTCAGGTCAAAAACGTAGATGCCTGCAGAATCTCCCCTTGCACCCACGGCAGTTACCGCTTAACCCGTTCGAGCGGCTTTTTGCTCGTCCGGGGCCTGTCGCTTTTCGATACGACAGCGATGAAATATATTTTGCGTTATCAAACCACCGCCGTTTCAACAGCGCCGTAACCCTTCGAGACAGAAATAAAAAGCCATTTCTTTTGCTTCGTTTTCTTTGTGGCTTTGCAAAGAAAATGAAGTCGGCTGTCGGGCCGAGACCCGACGGTTCTGCCTTAAAACTTAAAACACCCGCTACCCTTTCATCACCAACTCCATCGGCGCCTCAATCGCCGCACAGATCCAACGCAGAAAGCGCGCGCCATCCGCCCCATCAATCACCCGATGGTCATAAGACAGCGACAACGGCATCACCAGCTGCGGAACAAACTCCGCCCCGTTCCAGACCGGCTGCATTTCAGCCCGGGAAACTCCTAAAATTGCCACCTGCGGCGCATAGACAATCGGCGTAAAAGCATTACCGCCAATCCCGCCCAGATTGCTGATGGTGAAACAGCCCCCTTCCAACTCGGCAGGAGCAACCTTGCGCTCGCGGGTTTTCGCTGCCAGTTCATTCAGCTCTAGCGCAACCTGCTCAACCCCTTTCTGCGCAACATCACGCAGCACCGGCACCAGCAGACCGTTCGGCGTATCGACGGCAACACCGATATGCACATACTGTTTCAGGATCAGCTGTTTGCGCCCCAGATCGAGGCTGCTGTTGAATTGCGGAAAAACCTTCAGCGCAGTGGCGCAGACCTTGGCGAGGATGGCGGTCATGGTGACTTTCGCCTCTTCAGACAGGGTGCGGTTGTGTTGCTTGCGGAAGGCTTCCAACTCGGTAATCCGCACCTTGTCGTACTGGGTCACCATCGGAATGGTCGACCAGGCGTAGCCCATGGCGTCAGCGGTCAACTCACGGATTCGCGACAGCGGCTCTGCGGTGACCGCGCCCCACTTGCTGAAATCGGGCAGCGGCCGCTGGGCATGCAGGCCGGGGAACTGACCCACCGCCGTTGGTGCCGGGCCACCGCCAGTAATCCGCTGCATGGTATCGCGCACGAACAGCCGCACATCCTCGGCGCTGATCCGCCCGCCAGGACCACTCCCCTGCACCTGGTAAATATCAACGCCAAGTTCCCGCGCCCGTCGCCGCACCGAGGGGGCCGCCGGAGCGACCAGGTCATCGCGCCGGATGCTGGTCAGGTCGATCTGTGCTGACGCAGATTCAGACTCCGCTAAAACTGGCGGCGCAACCTCAACCTTGGCGGCAGCTTCGAACGTTGGCGTCTCTACTGCTTCGGGTTCAACCTTAGCCTCTACCGGCTCGGGCGGCCGCGCCGAAGCTGCGGGGGCAGCAGCGGAACCCGCCGCATCCAGCAACATGATCGTCGCGCCGACCGCAACCTTATCGCCTTCGGCAATCCGGATTTCCTTGATGGTGCCGGCAAAGGGGGACGGGATCGCCACTACGGCCTTGTCGGTTTCCAGTTCAAGCAGCGTCTGGTCATCCTCGACCTGATCGCCGACCGCAACGTTGATAGAAACCACCAGTCCTGCGGTCACCCCCTCCGAAACTTCCGGCACCTTGATTTCGTGTTCCATGACAATCCTTATCTAAGATATTCAAGTGAAAGTTATCATTTCGAGTCTCTGCGCGGCTAATCCTGATGCGGATTCAACTTCTCGGCCTCAATCTGCAGATCTTTCAGCGCCTGAGTCAAAACCGTCTTCGGCAAACTGCCCGCCTCGACCTGTTGGCGCAGGGCGGCCAGCACGATGTAACGCGCATCGACTTCGAAGAAATTACGCAGCGCTTCGCGGTCGTCACTGCGCCCGAAGCCATCGGTGCCGAGGCAATGCAGCGGCCCCGGGAACCACTGGGCGATGGCAGAGGGGAGCACCTTCATGTAATCACTGGCAGCAACGAAACTGCCCTGCTCCTTTGCCAGCAGACTGCTGAGGTAGGGGACCTGCGGCTTTTTATCCGGATGCAGCAGGTTCCAGCGCTCGCACTCGACCGCGTCGCTGTAAAGCTCTTTATAGCTGGTCACGCTCCAGACATCAGCGGCGACGCCGTACTCCTCTTCGAGCTTGCGCTGCGCCTTGAGTGCTTCATTGAGAATAGCACCACTGCCGAGCAGGTGAACCTTCCCCTTGCTCCCTTTCAGGGTCGATTTGTGGTAGCGGTACATCCCTTTGAGAATGCCTTCGCGGATTTTCGCCCGACTCGGTGTTTTCGGCATTGGTGGCATCAGGTAGGTTTCGTTCATCACCGTCAGGTAATAGATCAGGTCTTCCTGATGACAGTACATCCGCGTCAAGCCTTCATGGATAATAATCGCCAATTCGTAGGCGAAAGCCGGGTCGTAGGCCTTAACCCGGGGTGGCGTCAGCGCCAGCACGTGACTATGGCCATCCTGATGCTGCAGCCCCTCACCGGCCAGGGTAGTACGGCCGGCGGTGGCGCCGATCAGAAAGCCGCGCGCCCGGCTGTCGCAAGCCTGCCAGATCTGATCACCGACCCGCTGAAAACCGAACATCGAGTAGAAAGTATAAAAGGGGATGGTCTGCACGCCGTTGTTCGAATGGGCGGTGCCGGCGGCGATGAAGCTGGCCATCGAGCCGGCTTCGCTTAAGCCTTCTTCGAGGATCGCGCCGTCGGTCTTCTCGTTGTAAAACAGCAGGCTCCCCTTGTCGATCGGCTCATAGAGCTGCCCGGCGTGACTGTAGATTCCGGCCTGACGGAACAACGATTCCATGCCGAAGGTCCGTGCTTCGTCGGGAACGATCGGCACGATCAGCTTGCCGAATTCGGGGTCGCGGATCAGTTTGGTCAGCAGGTGCACGAAGGCCATGGTGGTCGCCAAAGGCCGGTCGCCCGAACCTTCGAAATACTCGCGGATGATCTCCTCGGTCTGGCAGGCCATCGGATAGCCGGCGTTCTGGCGCTTCGGCAGGCTGCCACCCAGTTCGGCCCGGCGCTGTTTCAGGTAGATCATCTCCGGGCTGTCGTCGGCCGGCTTGTAGAAAGGCGCCTCGGCAATCTCGCTGTCGCTGATCGGGATATTGAAGCGGGTGCGAAACGCCTTGAGCTCGGCCTCGTTGAGCTTTTTCTGCGCGTGGGTGATGTTCTTGCCTTCGCCGGCCTCGCCCAGGCCGTAGCCTTTGATGGTCTGGGCCAGAATCACCGTCGGCCCGCCCTTGTGTTCAACGGCCGTTTTGTAGGCACCGTAGACCTTGTCGGGGTTATGGCCACCGCGACTCAAACCGCCAAGCTGCTCGTCGCTGTAATCCTTGACCAGCTCCAGAAGTTCGGGATACTTGCCGAAGAAGTGCTGGCGCACGTAGCTGCCTGCGGCGCGGGTGAAACGCTGCATTTCACCATCGAGCACTTCGTCCATCCGTTGCACCAGCTTCCCCGAGCTGTCGGCTTCGAGCAGCCGGTCCCACTCATCCCCCCAGATCACCTTGATGACGTTCCAACCGGCGCCGCGGAAGGCCGCTTCGAGCTCCTGAATAATTTTACCGTTGCCACGCACCGGACCGTCGAGCCGCTGCAGGTTGCAGTTGACGACGAAAATCAGGTTGTCGAGCTTTTCCCGCGCCGCCAGGGTAATCGCACCGAGTGATTCCGGCTCATCCATCTCGCCGTCGCCGAGCATCGCCCAGACCTTGCGACCACTGCTTTTGCGCAGACCACGGTCGACCAGATACTGGTTAAAGCGCGCCTGATAGATGGCGCTGATCGCCGTCAGCCCCATGGAAACGGTCGGGAACTCCCAGAAATCGGGCATCAGATAAGGGTGTGGATAAGAAGACAGCCCGCCTTTTTCTGGACGCAGTTCGCGGCGGAAACCGACCAGGTCATCCTCCGTCAGGCGCCCCTCGAGAAAAGCCCGCGCATAAACTCCCGGCGAAGCGTGCCCCTGAAAATAAACCATGTCGCCGAGAAAATCGTCGGTGCGGCCGCGCCAGAAATGGTTGAAACCGATCTCCCACAGGGTCGCCGCCGAGGCGAAGGTCGAGATATGTCCGCCGATGCCGGGGGATTCTTCGTTGGCGCGCACCACCATCGCCATGGCGTTCCAGCGGATGATCGACTTGATCCGCCGCTCGATTTCACGGTCACCGGGGTAAACCGGCTGCTGGTTGCGCGGGATGCTGTTGATATAGGGGGTGTTGGCGGTAAAGGGAATACTCACCCCATGTTCCTGGGCGCGCACCTGCAGCAGCCGCAGCAACTGACGCACACGCTCGGGACCGGCTGTTTTCAACACATAATCGAGCGACTCGCGCCACTCGGCGTTTTCAAGCTCCTGAAGGTTGTTCTCATGTTGCGGATTTTTACCGACCATAACCCTGAACTCCTCGCGTGGTGGTAGAAATAAAGTTGGGGAAAGACGAAGCGCATGATGCCTGAACAGACGACCTACCAGCGGGCAATCTTGCCGTCGTCAAAAACCATTCCGGAGCAGGCCTGGTGATGCTGAATGAAAATCTTTCGCAACGGCACCCGGGCATGCTTTACCAGGCTTTCCGCCAACACCTGTAACATCATTTCTCCCGCCTCGGGATGATTAAAATCTGCCGTCAGCAGAGTAACCAGTAACGAGTGAAAGCTGTCCGGCTGACAGCTGGGGGCAAGATCCCCCTTGGCGAAATGTCCCGGCTGAAAAAACTCCCAGGTCGAATGAATCTGCTCCAGAGGCACATCCAACCGGAGCGAAAAATCCTGATTGATACGGCAGAGAATGTCGCTGATCGGTTTCGGCTCTTCAAACGGCAACGATTTGATCTGGATAAAAGGCATGGCGAGCCTCCATCTGTTCGCGGCGGACATATAACTATAGCAAAGATTGAGTTGGTCGCCATAACCGCAGTGGCTAATTCAGCAGGACACCGCTTTTGGTTGGTGTCAGGGAATTGACCACAAACCGGCGCCCTGTCCTGCAAAAGTTCAGGCACAACAGCAAAATAGTTTAAGATAGCGGTTATTTGTCAGATTTCAGTCAGATTTGGCTGCTAGTTTCGCAGAATATCCATAGGGGGATTTATGAAAACTGTCCTGTTGGGCATCTGCTGTTTGTTCTTAGCGGTCGTACCCTGCCTGGCAAACGATATCGATAATCGCGCCATTGCCGCGGCGCGCAGTTTTACCGAAATTGTCGACGAAGGAAATTTTCAGGCAGCTTACTGGTTCGCTGCGCCGCTACTTCGCCTGGCCAACGCCGAACAACTGTGGACAGAGAGTACCGCACGCAGTCAGCGGGTGCTGGGCAAGGTATTAGATCGCAAGCTCAAACGGATAAAAGCCGTCAGCAGTCCACCCGGCTTGCCGGATGATGATTATCGGATTATCCTTTTTGATGCACTAACAGAGTACAAAGCCGCAGCGGCAGAAGTGATCCTGCTGCATCAGGTCGCCGGACTCTGGCAGGTCTGTTCCTACAGTATCCGGTGAGCACACAGACCGGCATGAATCGGCTGTGATAAAAACTGGAACCCCTGGAGGGGGGGAGGCCAAGCTGCAGAAGTTGCAGCTTGGCCTTTTTTTATGCATCGGGCTATACGACGATGAAATCGGTCCTAAAAGAAACTGAGGCAGGCTGGAAAAAGTGGGCACCAATCTCAATCTCAATTCAATCTTTACGACGACAGGGAGTTAACCTAAAAAAACTGTGTGGGACTGGGCTGAGAAGAAGAATGTCCTAAAATTTGTCCTCAACATGTTGAACAAATAGAAAAAGCCTCCCCCGAGTTCTCGGAAGAGGCTTTTTCAGTGTGGCGTCCCCAGGGGGATTCGAACCCCCGTCGCCGCCGTGAAAGGGCGGTGTCCTGGGCCAGGCTAGACGATAGGGACTTATAACTTCTAAGTCCCTGCGGAAATTGAATCCGCAGGATGCTACTTTAAAATGGTGAGCCGGGGGGGGATCGAACCCACGACCATCTGATTAAAAGTCAGATGCTCTACCAACTGAGCTACCGGCTCGTGCAACGGAGACACTTTATACGTGAATCGATTTTGAGCGTCAACCCTTTTTTAAGCTTTTC